>CAWKAG010000024.1:0-9533 GCA_963847455.1 uncultured Acidimicrobiia bacterium | reverse complement strand
GCTTCAAGCAGCACCCACCTTCCGGGCCGGCCAGGTTTTGAAATGTTTCAACCTCTTTGGGTCCGGGTATCGGATGAGTACCCAACCAGAAGGAGTGAACATGCAGACCACAGAAGTAAGCAGAGTCATTGAAGACCTCGTTGAAACTCTCGAGGACGGTAAGAAGGGGTTCGCCGAAGCCGCCGAGCGATTGGCCGATGCCGGACGTATCGACCTCGCCGACAAGTTCCGTGAATACTCCAGCCAGCGCGAACAGTTCTCCACTGAGCTCCGTGAGGTGTCGGCATCCAATGGCGACTTCGTGGAAGAGACCGGATCAGTCGGTGGCACCGTCCACCGGGCCTGGATCAACTTCAAAGACGCCGTGTCGATGGATTCGGCCGAAGCCATTCTTGGTGCCGCCGAGACCGGTGAAGACCACGCTGTCAACGAGTACAACGACGCACTCGAGCAAGACCTCACCAGTGATGTCCGAGCGGTCGTCGCCCGTCAGGCCCAGGCCATTCAGGCCGCCCATGACGAGGTTCGTCGACTTCGCGACAGCGAGAGCTCATAATGCCGGGCTGGGCAATCCTGCTCCTCGTCCTCGCACTCGTGCTTGGAGGAGTGGGGCTGGCCGTTGAGGCGCTCCGGTGGCTCATCATCATCGGCGTGGTCCTCCTCGTCGTGTCGCTCGTCACCGGACGAAAACCGGTCTGACCGATGAGCATACGAACCCTGGGTTGAACCCTGGGTTCGTAGGCCCGATTTCGGGCACTGGGGCCCCAAGAAAGGTCCCGGGTCCCGATCGGCAAACCAACAATTGAATAACAACCAAATACACAACTGAATAGACATCGAGAAGGGCGAGGCCGTCAGCGGCTTCGCCCTTCCTCGATTTGACCACCGCCGTACCGTGCGACCCACTTGCCGCGAGCTCGGAGTGCTTGGGTCACAACGTTTCGCAGAACGCACCAGTGGGTAGGTAGCAATCAGAGACTGATTGGAGACCCTATGGGCAAGAAGAGCAAGAAGCAGAAGAAGCGAGCCAAGGTCGCGTCCAAAGTTGACCGATGGGTGGCGGAAGCGCAGCTGTCGGAAGAAGAACTGATCATGGCGGGGCTCGGGGTGATGGCCAAGGCTGTCGAGCAGGGCCAGAAGAAGTTGTTCAATCGGGCCATGAAGGCCGGGCGCCGCCTCGCAGACCTCGGTCTACCTTCGCTTGACACTGCCGGGGCCAACCGCCAGAAGGCTGCTAGCGACGCCGATACTTCAAGCTCATCGGAACCGGTTATCTCCTATCAGCACCATGGAGGCGGCTGGTACTCGGTCGAAGTTGCGGGCATTGAAATCGATCGCCTCCAGGGCGAACAGCCTGCCGCAGAGCGGGCCGGGGAACTCTCTGGCCGCCTACGCCGGCCAAGGCGCAGCCGACCAGAAGAGCCGGGAGACCGCAATCGCTCACGTCGGGGGTGGTTGGTACGAGGTCAAGGTCGCCGGCGTGCCCGTTGATCGGGTGCGTGGCAAGGACCGCGTCGAAGACCGTTACCGCCAACTCGTCTCCTAGGAATCACCATGCTGCCACAGGGCCGGGAAATTCAACAAGACACCCTCCGCTCGCCAGACGAGCCGCCAGATGAATTGCACGTCCCGGCCGACGAGGAGTCGGACCTGGCTGATTCCGTCTCCGATCCGAGGCCTGTGTCCGCAAAATCTCTGGCGGGGTCCGCGCTCACCGCGATCGGGATCATCGGGATCGTGCTGTCGATCGTGATCGGAATCCTCGGCTGGAGACTGATTGGAGATCTGGGCAATGCCGCCGAGCAGAGCCTCGCCCTCAGCGCTGAAGCGCTAATAACCATTGACCGAACCATCGTCGTGGTCCGCGAAACCGTCGGAACGCTTGGGGACGGTCTCGCCACAGTCGAGGGCTCGCTTGGTGATGCCTCCAACCACACTTGAGAATGCCAGCGACCTGTTCGACGTGACAGCCGACGTGGCCGCCACCGACCTCCCCGAAAGCATCGCCTCCGTCCGGCAAGCCTTGCCGCCCCTGATCAGCAGCGCCGAGTCGATAACCGACGCGATCGGAGCGTTGTCGATCTTTGGCATCGATACCGGCCCAACCCAACCACTCGCCGAGCCGATCATCGAGATCCAGAGCAACCTGACCCAACTCGAAGAACGCCTTCGTACGCAAGCCGGAGCCATCACCGCGATTGGCTCCGACTTCGACTCCTTCTCAGGAGACGCAAGCGACCTCGCCAACAACGTCGGCCAGATGAATCGTGATCTTGCCGAGGCCGAGTCCCTGCTCGTCGACTATGAAACGACTGCCGCCAACGCCCGGGGTGCCATCGAGACCACGCAGGCCGAGGTAGCGAGAACCGTGTCAACGGCCAGAGCGACCGTCATCGTTTTGGCCATCCTCTTCGGCCTCAGCCAGGCCGCCCCGATCATGATGGGCCAGATCCTGAGAGGACGAGATATCGATTGATCGAGAGGCCCTCCGGTAGCCTGGCCACGATGAAAGACTGGGGGCAACTCACCGAAACGGGCAAGTTTCGACGGCTTCGTTCTCTCGCCGCCGAGGCGCTCAGGAGCTACCCGATCGGGCCGTACCGCATGAGCCTGGTCGGCGGGTTCGCCAACGTGATCTTTCGAATCGACACAGACTCGGCGACCTATGCCTTACGGGTCGACTATCTCCAGGACCACACCGACGCCGATGTGGCCGTCGAACTGGCCTGGTTGGCAGCGCTCGAAAACACCGAAATCGACGTCTGCCGGGTCGTCCCGACCACCTCCGGAGAGCGTTCGGTCCACGCCTCATCCGAAGGTATCCCCGGGGCTCGGCGGTGCGTGCTCTTCGAATGGATCCCCGGCAAACCGCTCGCCGAGGACATGACGCCAACTAGATACGAACAGCTCGGCAAGCTGTCTGCTCGACTGCATTTGGCCGGCGCCGACTACCAGCCGCCTCACCAGCCGATGGCCTGGGATCAGGTGTTCTACTGGCAGGAGCCGGTCGACCCGGTCGTCTACCACCTGCCAGAACACGCCCATCATTTCGTCGGGGGTCGAAGGGAGATTCTGGAACGCTGCCATCGCGGCGGTCACTCCAGCGTTCGGAGCGCTCGACCCGTCGAAGGCCCAGATAATTCATGCCGACCTCCATCCCTGGAACGTCCACATCGCCCGATCCCGGATGATCGCCCTCGACTTCGAAGACGTCGCCTGGGGTCACAGGATTCAGGACATCGCTATCACACTGTTCTACAAACGCGATGAACCGGGTTTCGACGAGCTGCAAGCGGCGTTCGAGGCCGGGTATTCGACGGTGGCACCGTGGCCGCTCCAATACGAAGGACAGATCGAGACCTTTGTAGCCGCTCGAACCATCATGTTCATCAACTTCATGCTCAACCTCGGCGAAGACCCGGCCGAGTTCTACGCGCGGGCGTTTCCCCGCCTCGAAAGGCTGCTCGAACACGTCCCAGTCAATCCGTAGGCGAGACAGTCAGCGGACTCCGTCGAGCTACCCGTCACCCATTTTCTGTCGAAACCGGGATGCCCGATCGGCGAGATCAGCCACCCAATCGGCGGTCGGCGGCTTCAGATCCATATAGGGCAATCCCTCGTTCAGCCCACAGGAGTCCGGCTTCCCAAGCCTTGGCTTTCTGCTGTCGGATGCACATCTGCCGATAGGTTTCCAGCATCGGAATCTTGCCGAATTTGGCGATGAGAGCGGGCCGTATCGCCTCCATCTCCGCGTCATGCGCCACGCAAGCTTCGTCGTACTCTGACAACGCCGACTCGAACGTATCGCGGCAGTAATAGAGGTCCTTCTCCAGCCGAGCGAACATGAAATGACGATCGATCGGGTTCGCCTCGTTCGTCAAGAGTTTGCGAACCTGGCCGATTCTTCGCGTCGAATCTCCGGCCAGGCCATCCACCCACGAAAGGTCGTATCGGAGGTCCTCGCGATCGGTCGCCGCAGCAACGCTGAGGCCGGTTCGAACCGTCGAACGTCTGGCAGGTCCGGCAGGAGCATCGGCTGACCGCGGCAAACCAAAGTCGGTGGGATCAAAAGACAAGAACACGCCAAGCTGCCCGGGACCGTTCGCCCGCCGCCCGCCACCGGCGATCACCCCATGCAACCCGATAGCTCGGCCGTGCTCACGCTCGAGACGAATCACCGCGTGCTGCATGAGGGCGGCGTCTTCTCGAGACAGATGGCCAACCCGGTGGTCGGTCACGACAACGGCCACCGCGTATTCGTCGTGCGGGTTGTTCGGTTCGGGTCGAAGTACCCCAATGACATTGACGCGGATCCGATCCGGTCCCCCGGGGCGCTCGCCGACAATATGCCACAACGCATCCTGATGACGAGACTCGCCGACAACCTCAAGGGATTCCCTGCCGCCGAGAACGAGAACCTCGGACTGGTAGGGCGAGAAGGAGGGTCCAGATGCCAGATCCCTGACTGTATCCATACCAGTCCTCCACTTCGAAACCTAGCGAACAACCGGCTCACGTAGGCGGATACCAACCGGCCTGGCGTCTCCGACGTGCGTCAGACCTTGCGAGGCACCGAGACGGTCATTCCGCTGAGCGCCGATCGATCGCCGGCGAGGTGACGCAGCAGATCCGCCGCTGCCTCCGCCGGCGTAGTCAGGAGCCCCTCATCCTGGAAGGACTTGAAGACGCGGCTCACCTCGTCGGGGGCGGAACGGGCCTCGGTCTGCATATCCGTATCAACGACCCCGGGCCGCCAAACAAAACTGACAAGCCAGGGCGCTTCGAGGGCAAGCTGGCGCGCCAGGTACTCCTCGCCAACCTTGGCAATTCCATAGGAGCCAACGCCAGTCATGTTGCGGTCGGCGATACCGGAACCAACAAAGACGAAACACCCGGTCCCATCATCCACCATGGCGGGGACGAGCGATCGGACCAGATGCAGACCTCCGTCGAGACTGGCACCGAGAATTGCCGCAGACTGGCCTGCTGTCGTTTCCCAGATCATCGGGCCGGCACCGGCAACACCCGCGTTGTGGACAACGCCGATCGGGCCACCGAGATCGACGGCCGCAGCTGCGATGCGCACGCTTGTTTCGGCGGACCCGATGTCACCAACTACCAGCCGTATCCGATCCTGGTCATCGAACGGGGCTGCCTTCGCCGCGGAGAACATCCTCGTTGCGGGCGTTCAATACGAGCCGGGCACCACGTTCCCAAAGACCATCAGCGATTGCTGCGCCAACTCCTCGTGACGCCCCGGTTATCACCCAGGTTTCCCCTGAGAACGCCACTCAGACCACCAACCCAATCGGTCGATCAGCCTTCAAGTTGATCCTTCAGCATGACCATCGCTTTCTGCGTGGCGGGCTTGATCAGTGCCGGGAACAGGATCGGCATTACCACCAAGCCCGCAAAGCCGCCTGGCTTGTAGAAGTCAATGGTCTTCTCGACTCTCGTCGTGTCTCCATGGGGCGTCAGTACAAAGGTGTTTAGAAACTTGTGTTCGTCCTGCGTCGCGGTGAACTCGATCTTGCGACCTGGCTCAAAGGCTGTGACCTCAACGTCGTTGCGGTTGTCTGGCTTTCCGGGCAGCCATCCATAGGAAACGAACTTGCTCCCGGCATCAACCAAGCCCTCGATGCTTTCAACCCGATACGGCTTCGGCGACCATTCATTGTGGCGATGCACATCGCGCAGGTAATCGAAAACTTCGTCGGCGGGCCGATTGATGTCTACACCCAGCGTTGCAACCATGCGATTGTCCATCTAACGCCTCCTCAAGGGCTGCCAGGTTACAAGTTGGAGACCGGTCGCGGGCGACGACTTACAGGTCCCCGACATCCGACGACAATTTGTCGCATCCGAATGACCGATTAACCCGCCATGATCCGGGTCGTATGACCTATGGTTTCACCGAACCATGAGAACGAACACTTGACATTGAGCACCGAGTCATCGCTAACCGAAGGACTGTCCTCGGTCAGCACTGAACAATGGATAACCGCCGGCGGGATCGTCATCGTGGCAATCCTCCTTGGGTGGATGGTCAGACGGGCGATTCAGTCGATCGTCGGTGGGCGCACCGACAGCGCGTTCGTTGGAAAGCTGTTGGGAAGGATCGCCGGTTACGTCGTCTTCCTCGTCGGTATCACCTATGCCCTCCGCACCCTCGGGATCGACCTGGGGCCGGTCTTTGCCCTCGCCGGAGTCGCCGGATTGGCGTTGGCGCTCGGACTACAAGACCTCGTCGAGAACCTCATCGCCGGCGCCTATTTGCTGGCCAGAAGACCGTTTCGAGTCGGCGACGAGATCGAAACCAACAGCGTGTTCGGCACGGTTCGGGACATCAACCTTCGCACGACGGTGATCTCCTTGCCGGACGGTTCGATCGCCTATCTCCCGAACGGATCGGTCTGGAAGAACACCATCATCAACCAGACCGAGGAAGGGCACCGCCGATCATCCTTATCCGTCGGAGTTGCCTACGACTCGGATCTGGATCAAGTCGAGGAACTCCTCGCTGCCGCTGCCCGGTCGGTCGAAAATGTCCTTACCGAGCCAGCTCCATTTGCAGTCCTGGATGAGTTCGGCGACTCCAGCATCGATTTCAAGGTTTTCTTCTGGCACGGGTCCCGGGAATCCCAAGAACGGATCGTGTCCCATCATGTGGCCAAAGCCGTCAAGCGCGCGATTCGACGAAGCGGGCGTCAACATCCCGTTCCCGATCCGGACGATCATCCAGGGCCCGGCCAACCCGGACCAAATCAGCGACGGCTAGTCGTACCGCACTCCGCTTCGAGCGTGCCAGGAACGGCCTCGACCTCGTCTGTCAGTCCGTTATCGAACTCACCGGCAACCGAAACAAAATCTCCGTTCAGGGTAACCCCGGTCGGGGCGCTCATACTCCAATCAACCACCGGGTTGTCGAAGTCCTCGATGTCGTTGATATAAGTCTCGTGCGTAAGGTCGTCGCCCTCGTACCGGCCCTGTCCGGACCTGTCCCAGATATCGGCCTGCATTTGTACCCGGGTTCCATCCGAATGTTCGCCGAACGAATTCGAGGAGAAGGAGAACACGTCGCTCTGAGTGTTCTCATGACCAAACGCACACACGAAGTTGTCAAACTCCCAGACCTCATCGCCGATGGTCAAGGTGGCTGAACCGGGGAAGATGCGGGACGCAATCAACGCCGACGTAGCTTCGTCGAGGTCAGCCGCAGTCGGGTTGGCGCTGATTGCCTGGAAGTCGATCGTCCGCATATCGATGTTCACCCAGTCGATCGTGGTGAGATCGACCGCTGCCCAGTCGATGTCACTTCCATCGATCGACCCACTTGGGTCGCCTGAAGTCGGCTGATCATCAGGTGCCGCCGCCACGGTCGTCGGCGTTTCAATCGTCGGCGCGTCGGTTGGCGTCGGCGAGCCCTGATCGGTTCCGCCAGTGTTGTTCGATGCTGCCGCCGTCGTCGGTGCCGCAGTATCGCCGCCCCCGCCGCACGCGGCGAGTATCACCGCTAGCGCTACCAGACCGTGCTTTATCGTTCGACCCATGGCCATGCCTCCCGCTCGACATCCCGAGGCAACGAACCTGACACCGATGCCCCCATTTGAGATTTCTCAGCCTATCCGACCGAGCGTCGTGGTGTCGGGACAAGCTGAGCTGGCGGCTGATGTCCGCGTGCAGGTCGGTTTTCGCCCAGATGAAACCGTCGATCGGGACGAGAATCACCCGCGGTCCGTGAAGGTCGATGACTGCTGCCCCGACATTGGCAACCTGTCGGACTAACGCATCGTACGAACCGATAGTTGAGCGTCGCTCAAGATCGCATCCTATTATCCGCGGCGTGCCCACGGCATGCGAGGCGTCGACGAAATCACATCACCAACAGGACATAACTCGACTAGCGACAGCAGAAAAGAGGCCACCATGAGCATGAGAGCCCCGGCGGTACCGGTGTGACGTTACTCGACGTGGCTCGTGAAGCGGGCGTCCATGTGTCAACGGTCTCCCGTCCCCCTTGACCCGGCCCATCATGCCCGTGTCAAAGATGCCACCCGCCTCCACATCGAGGCGGTCGCCCACAAGCTCGGATATCGACCGGATATGGTCGCTCGCGGCCTCAAGAGCGGCCGTACTGCGGCCGTCGGTGTGATCGTCGCTGACCTCGGCAACACGTTTATTACGCCGGTGATCCACGGTTTGACAGCCGCAGTCGAGACGGCCGGGATGATGCCCATGATCGCCGAGACCGAGGACAACCACGATCGCTTCTCGAACATCCTGGACCACATGCTCAGCCGGCGAGTCGACGCGATGGTGGTCACGAGCGCCCGTTCGGCGACCGCGAGAGACCCGAATCGGCGGGACGGATCGTGCCGATCGTAGTCGCTGGTCGACCACTTGACGATACGAGCCTGCCCCAGGTGATTGTTGATGAAGTAGCCGGAGGTCGCCTGGTTGCCGAGCACTTCGCGGACCTCGGTCACCGTCGGGTTGCCCAACTCCGTGGGCCGGTTGATGTTGCGAACTTCCCGCGTCGGGCACCGGTTTCTCGGCTACATGCACTGAGGCGGGCATGGAAGAAGTCCGAGTTGATGAAGCAGCAACTCTGCCGATCATCGACGAAGGACGACGGATTATGCAGGCCCTCATCGACCAACCCGGTGGACTGCCGACGGCCATCTTCGCCCACAATGATCTCATGGCGCTCGGAGCACTATCGCTGTTGCGTGACAACGGGATAGTGATCCCGGACGATATCTCTCTGGCGGGATACAACAACCTCCCAACTGTCGGCCACGTCAGCCCCAGCCTCACGACGGTCAACTATCCGAGTATGGATGTCGGCAGGATCGCAGGCGAAATGATCTTGAACCTGCTGGCCGGAGATCCGGTGGAAGATGTCGTGCTCGAACCTGAGCTCGTCATCCGCCAGTCCACGCAAGCAAAAGCGTAGCCGTCTCGAACTCCTTGATCATCAGCCAAACTCGTCCACTTGCGCACTTCCACAGCCGGTGGCTCGAGAAGGATCGGTAGGCTCGCATCATGGATCTCTCGAACGCGGCAGCCTTTCTCAGCCAACACAACCGTGGGGTGCTCATGACCCTCAAAAGGGACTCGGCGTCCGCAGGCCTCCAACATCTCCTATCACTACCGCGATGGAGTCGCCAGAATCTCGGTGACGGACAGCCGGGCCAAAACCCGGAACCTCTGCGCGATCCGCCTGCAGCTCGTATGTAACTTCCCAAGACTTCTGGCGTTTTGTGGTCGCCGAAGGGACCGCCGAGTTCAGCGACGTGACGACCTCCCCCGGAGACGCAGCCGGCCAAAAGCTACTTACCGTGTACAACGCCATCAGCGCCTACAAGCCTCACCGGACAACGACGAGTTTTTTCGAGGCGATGGTCGACGACCACCGGCTCGTCATTCGCCTACGAATCGCCAGCGCCTACGGCCAACTGCCAGGCTGACCAGCTCATCAATCGCCCATCACGGGCTAATGATCTGACAGACCCCTTCGGGTGAACAATCAG
>CAWKAG010000023.1:0-12226 GCA_963847455.1 uncultured Acidimicrobiia bacterium | reverse complement strand
AATTGAGTTGTCTGAGCCTATCCGACCGAGCGTCGCCGTGTCGGGACAAGCTGAGCTGGTGGCTTATGCCCCCGCAAACGGCCCCGCACTGTGCACGATTGCACCATCGACCATGGTCAGGTCCGATTGGATGTCAGTTAGGCGGTCTGGATCGAGGTTGAACGGATCGTCCGTCAACACCGCCAGATCGGCCAGCATGCCTGGCTGGAGTTTCCCTCTTTTGTGCTCGTCAAGGGAGAACCAGGCGCTTCCCGAGGTGTACGCCGACAGCGCCTCTTCGACCGTGAGGCGATGCCGGTCTGACCGCGGCGGTGCACCGTCCACCGACTCACCGGTCACCAGCCAATGGATACATTGCCAGGGATCGTGGGAGGCGACAACGGTCGCGTCGGTCCCGGCACCGAGTGGGATACCAAGTTCAAGAATGTCCCGGAGAGGCGGGGCGTTGGCCCCAACCTCGTCGCCCCAGAAGGCAGCCGAGTCGGCGGACCGCATGATCATGCGGTCCTGGATGGCGATCCCAACACCCAGCGCTTTGGCCCGCTCCAGATTCCGTTGGCCGATCGGCTCGGCATGAGCCAACGACATCCGCCCACCCAAACCGATATCGGCCGCCACCTCTTCCCAAACGTCGAGGATCGCCCCGATGGTTGGATCGAGCACGGCATGCATGTGAATCGGCCAACCCGCCGTTGATAGGAGTCTGGTGATTTCGCGCAGGTCGGCTTTGGCTTCGGGGGACACCTCGAACGGTCGGACTCCTTCCATGTCATGACATCCGAACGTAAGAATCTCACCCGCGCCGACGTACCTGAGCATGTCATCTCCGAAGCCCGGCTGGATGTACCGAACCCATTGACGCAGGTCCTCGACCTCAGTGCCGCGCCCTCCGGGAACGACGTACAGCCCGACCCGAACCGTCATTTGCGACGCCCGCCAGGTATCGAACAGAGCGCCGTACGACTCCGGGACCACGCCAAACCCGCCCGGGTCGATCACCCCGGTGATACCGAGTGCGTTGAGATCGGACATGAACGATCGCGTCGAAGCAGTCTGAGCGGATCGGTCCGGAGGTGGTATCTGGCCGAGCACGGATCCAAAGGCTCCTGGTCCACGGATGAGACCGGTTGGGATGCCGGCGCCATCACGCTCAATTTGGCCACCAGGAGGGTCGGACTCGCCGATCGCCAGACCGACCGCCCGAGAACTCAAGAGCGCCCATTCGTACAGAAGCTGAACGTAAACCGGATGATCCGGCGCTGCTCGATCAAGTTCGGCTTGGGTCGGCCCTCTGCCTTCGGAGAACTGACCGGGATGCCAGCTTCCCAGCACCCGGAGCCAGGTTCCGGCTGGCATCACCGAAGCCGCATCAGATATCCGCCGAAGCCCTTCCTCCAGGCTAGTGACCCCATCCCATCGCACAATGTCGTCCCAGGTTTGGCCGCCCCGCAAGAAATGGATGTGCGAGTCAATCAGGCCGGGAATGGCTCGTCTTCCCCCGAGGTCGATTACCTCCGCCGAGGCACCTGCCTGGTCACGGACCTCTTCGCTAGAACCGGTAGCGAGCACTTTGCCGTTCCGCACTGCGATTGCTTCTACGTGGTTCGCACCGGTCCAAATCGCGCCGTTCAGCAAAATTCGATCGCCTGATTTTACGGACACGGTGGATCCCCTACTCTCGGAAAGGCTGCCGATCCCACACCATGTGCGAACCGATAGTTGAGCGTCGCTCTGGTTCGCATCCTATTATCCGCAAGTGCCAGCGTCGTGCGAGGCGTCGACGAAAGTCCAGCCAACACGGCATGACTCGATAAGAGACTGCAGGGAAGAGGCCACAATGAGCATTAGGAACCCCGGAAGTACCGGTGTGACGTTGCTGGACGTGGCTCGAGAGGCGGGCGTTCACGTGTCAACGGTCTCCCGTGCCCTTGACCCTGCCCATCGTGCCCGCGTCAAGGATGCCACCCGCCTCCACATCGAGGCGGTCGCCCACCAACTTGGATATCGCCCGGATATGGTCGCTCGCGGTCTCAAGAGTGGCCGTACCGCCGCCGTCGGTGTCATCGTTGCTGACCTCGGCAATACATTCATCACGCCGGTGATCCACGGATTGACAGCCGCCGTCGAGACGGCCGGGATGATGCCGATGATCGCCGAGACCGAAGACGATCATGACCGCTTCTCAAATATCCTGGACCACATGCTCAGCCGGCGAGTCGACGCGATGGTGGTCACGAGCGCCCGTTCTGCTGACCGCGAGACACTCGAATCGGCAGGTCGGATCGTGCCAATTGTGGTCGCCGGTAGGCCACTTGACGATACGAGCCTGCCGCAGGTGATTGTTGATGAAGTGACAGGCGGTCGCCTGGTTGCCGAACACTTCGCAGACCTCGGTCACCGTCGGGTTGCCCAACTCCGCGGGCCCGTTGACGTTGCGAACTTCCCACGTCGCGCTTCCGGTTTCTCGGCTGCATGCGCCAAAGCAGGCATCGAAGAAGTCCATGTTCATGAAGCAGCCACCTTGCCAATCATCGACGAAGGACGACGGATCATGCAGGCCCTGATAGATCAAGCGAACGGACTGCCGTCGGCCATCTTCGCCCAAAATGACCTCATGGCACTCGGAGCACTCTCACTGTTGCGGGGCAACGGCATCGGGGTCCCCGACGATGTCTCACTGGCGGGATACAACAATCTCCCAACTGTCGGCCACGTCAGCCCCAGTCTCACGACAGTGAACTATCCGAGCATGGACGTCGGCAGGATCGCCGGCGAAATGATCTTGAACCTGCTGGCCGGGGAGTCGGTGGAGGATGTCATGCTCCAACCTGAGCTCGTCGTCCGGCAGTCCACACAAACGAAAGCGTAAGGTCGGTTCCTATGGAACAACCATTCGAAATGATTCACACAGCCGAGAACGAACCAAGACTCAACATGCCGTACACGCCAGCGGTGAAGGTGACTGCCGGGAAGATGGTCTACTTGGCGGGGGTCACGGCCGCACCGGTTTATCACAGCCATCCCCATATTGCATCAGAGTTCGATGACATCCCGCTCGACCCTGGCGAACAGGCAACTATGGCCATTGAAGCAATCCGGCAAGTACTTGAAGCGGCCGGAGGCGGACTCGAGCACATCGTTGAGATGACCCGTTACATCGTCAACATCGCCGATAACCAGGACGCCATCAACCGGGTCCTTGGTCAAGCGATGGGCGACCACCGACCAGCCAGCACTACGGTCGAAGTGGTTCGACTGGCCACCGATCCGCGCCTCGTTCTTGAGTTGCGAGCAGTCGCAGCGGTACCTGACTGACGGAGGTCGGCTCAGGTGACCAGCCAACCTCCGTCAATGTTCAGGTTGTGGGCGTTCATGCCGGGATTTTCCAGCAGGAATACCGTCGCACCGACAACATCGGAGGTGGTGATGAGGCGGCCACTGGCAGTTCGCGCCTTGAGACCTTCCAGCATGGCGGCCGGCTTGTCTGCCCAGTACCAGCTGTCACCGACGACAGCCGGATGAATCGAGTTCACCCGGACCGGACTCAACTCGATTGCCAGCGACCGGATCATGGTGCTGACTCCGCCATTGACGGTCGTGATGGTGGTCGAACCAGGATACGGCCGTTCTTTGGCGAGGCCGCCGAAAATCACGGCGGAGCTTCCCTCTCCCAAACGGTCCCCGAGCACCCGAAAAAGCTCCAACGGTCCGATCAGTTTCATCGTGACGAGAGCCGTTGCTCCCTCAATTTTGAAATCCTTGGCGGTGTTCTCGTCGCGTAGCACGGCGGTGATGACGAGGTATTTGATCGGCCCGAGGTCGGCGACGCTATCGCCGATGGACTCCGGATGAGCCAGGTCCAGGCTGAGACCGGTCGTGTTACCCCCAACCTCGTCGGCCGCCGCTTGGGCACGGTCGAGGTCACGACTGGTTAGGTATACCTGCTCGCCAGCATCGGCGTAATGGCGGGCCACATCTAGACCCAGACCCGAAGAACCTCCGACAACTAGGACTGCTCCAGAACCGGCCATGTCTAACCACCCTTCGATAGGTACTGCTTAGCCGTCGATCGGCTGCAATCGATTTCCACCGCTCGCCAGGGCGTGCGAAGAATGCTTCTGGTAGTGTAGTGCAAACGTTTGGCATGATGCCTGGGAACGTACTGCACGGTTACCCGGGGGCACCTAGCTCCCGGCACGGAGGAGGAACAGGACATGACAACATCGTCTCGAAGTCAGTTTCTAAGAGGGCTCATACTGCTCGTAGCGTTCGCCATGATTGCCGCCGCCTGCGGAAGCTCCACGACCGATACCACCGCTGCGGCGACCCCGGATACGACCGCCGCTGCGGGAACACCCGACACCACCGCGGCAACTGGCACGACGGACACGACGGCCGCGGCTGGACCATCTGGCGACCCGATCGTGATCGGCAGCACCCTGGCCCTGACCGGGTTCCTCGCTCCGACTGCCGCCATCCACAAAGTGGCAGGCGACCTCTTCGTCGAACAACTGAACGACAACGGCGGACTACTGGGACGGCCTGTCGAATGGGTGGTTCTCGACGACGAGTCCGTGCCCGACACCGCCGCGTCGCTCTATGAGCGACTCATCACCGAAGACGGCGTGGATGCCATCATTGGCCCCTACGGAACCGGCACCATTACGGCTGCCATGCAGGTGGCCGAGCGCTACGGATATGTCATGCCGCAACACACGGGCAGCTTGACCTACACCTATGGATACGACTGCCAATTCCCGGCCTGGCCGGCTGGACGCAACCCGAACATCACGAACTCGGAGCTCGTCTACGACGCCCTCGAGTCGACCGGAACGCCCCCAGAGTCAATCGCCTTTGTCATCAACCAGTTCCCTGGCACGATGTACGTCGCCTATGGACAGCCCGACACTGACGAAGGCGGAGCAGTATCGATCGCCGAGGACCGTGGGTACAACGTCGTTCTCGACATCAACTATCCGAGCAACACGACCGACTGGGGACCGATCGCTGCTCAGGTTCGCGATGCTGATCCGGACTTCCTGTTCCTCGGAGCCCTCGGGGTTGACGGACCTAATCTGATCGCCGCCATGGACGCTCTGGACTATCAGGTTCCAGGCATGTTCCTCCAGTGGCCGGCTCCTGGTCCAATGCTCGGAGCGGGCGATTCCGCCGACGGAGCCATGTCGGTTACGGCCTTCGAGCCACATCCGCCGTTCACCGATGATCCTGGGTACGCAGCCATCGCTCAAGCGTTCTCAGACGCAGCGACGGCTGCTGGCCTCCCATACACGGCATTCGAAACACAAGCTTCGGCCTCGTGGGCAGCGTGGCAGATCTTGGTTGCCAGTATCGAGGGGTCGGGAGGTCTCGATCAGGCCGCCGCCTGCGACTACCTGCTCAACAACACGATCGATACCGTGTTCGGACCTGTCGAGTTCGATCCAGACCAGAACAATTACTACGGCGACCTGTCCTACGTAAAACAAATCCAAGACGGTGACTGGGTTGTCGTGTGGCCCACCAACGGGGCCCCCGACGGGGTCAGCGTGGAATACTCGCCGGAGGGATGACCCTTCGAAACGACGGTTCTAGATCCCGGCCGGTCCTCAGTCGGCCGGGATCTACACCACAGAAGCAGCCGCCGGACACCGGGAGCCGTTAGATGACGCTTTATGGACAAGCCATCATCTCTGGAGTTCTCATCGGTGGCCTGTACGCCATGATGTCTCTAGGAATCTCGCTCAGCTGGGGCGTCCTGAAGATCATCAACCTGGCGTACTTTTCTTTCATCCTTTTGGCGGGATATGGCTCCTATGAGCTGGCCGCCAATCAAGGTTGGGATCCTTTCGTTACCGTTGTAGCTGTCGTTCCAGTCGCGATCGTTGCCGGAGCTCTCCTCCAGTTGTTTTTCGAGAAGGTGAAGATTGGCGAGTTCGAATCGTTGCTCGTTACGTTCGGTCTCTTCATCATGTTCGAGAGTGTGGCGAGTTCGATCTGGTCAGCCGACTTCCGACGAATACCTTCAACCGAGAACCCTTATGCATCGAGCTCACTCAAGATCGGTGACTTCGCCTTCGCCACGCCTCAACTGTCCGCCTTTATTACCGCGATCGTCGTGGGGCTCCTCGTAAAGTTCTTGCTCGACCGCACTTACTTCGGCAAGGCCGTCCGTGCCCTGGCTCAGGACCGGGAAATGGCCCGGGCCTTCGGCGTGGATCATCGCCGGGTGGCCGTCCTTCTGTCTGGCCTGGCATCAGCGACCGCGGCGATCGCTGGCGTCTTCATCGCGATGTCGCAGGCGCTCTTCCCCGGCTTGGCCGTCGAATGGTTCGGCATTGTGTTTCCCGTGGTCATCCTGGGGGGTCTCGGTAGCACGCTCGGAGCACTCGGAGCGGGGGTAACGATCGGGGTCGTCGCCGCGATCGCCTCAGTTACCTGGGGACCGTCTTACGCACCGCTCGCAACGTTTGTGATTCTCATCGCCACGCTGCTGTTCCGGCCGGAGGGTCTCTTTACCCGCAAGGCGTCCGTATGAGTCGCCGCACCGCCATCCGTCTGGCTGCTTTCACCGCCGGAGCCACGGCGCTGTGGTTTCTACCAGCCCTGCAAGGGCCAATGGGCTTCCCGATCTTCTATCTCCTGTTTGGGTATTCGCTGCTGTTCTGGTTCGCCCAAGCATCGAGTTGGAATATGTTCACCGGCTACTCGGGCTATTTCAGCTTCGGCCAAGGTGCCTTTTTCGGGGTAGGTGTGTACACAACCGGCGTCCTTGCCGCCAAGCGAGGCTGGCCACTCATCGCGGCGGTACCGGTCGCCGGGATATTGTCAGCTTTGCTGGGACTCGGACTCGGTCTTGTCGTCTTTCGACTTCGGAAACTTCAAGGCGAGATCTTTGCACTGGTGACTCTGGCCGTAGCATTCGTGGTCGCCGCAATTGCCCGGGTGAGCTCCAAGATTGACGGAGGCAGCGGCATCGCCCTCAACGAGGTGAAACTGCCCGAATTTCTCGGGACCTTCCCTTCGATGATGTTTCGACTCGGTCTAATCATTGCGGTACTCACCGTGTTCGCGGCAGCAACGATGCAACATTCTCGTCTCGGCTGGGGGCTGTTCTCGATCAACGACGACGAGGCGGTGGCCGAGGGCCTTGGCGTCCCGACGTTCCGGCACAAGATGATGGCCTTTGGCATCTCCACCTTCTTCGCGGGGCTATCCGGCGCGGTCCATGCTGTCCAGATCAGCTACATCACCATCGAGGACGTTTTCAGCATTCGCATACCGCTGTTCGTGATTGTGATGAGTGTCCTGGGTGGTATGCGGCACTGGATGGGGCCGATAGTCGGAGCGACAATCATCCACACGCTGACCGATCGGCTCAACCGGGCAGGAGATCTCGAATTGTTCGGGGGCAATCTGACCCTTTCGCTCAGCCACCTCAACGACGTCATCATCGGACTCCTGCTCATCGTCATGGTTCTGGCAGTGAAAGACGGTTTGTGGCCGCGACTCGCCAGGCGCCGCTGGGCGGCTTTGGCGGCGTTCGTTCTCGGTGTGCTGGCGGCTCGCATTTGGATACCTGACATGTCCCCCATCGCCAAGTTTGTGGTCGGCGAACTGTCCGCGGTGCTCGTACTTCTGCCTTCGCCGGCTCTGGTGAGCCGTTGGAGCAAACGATCAACTCCACCCGACACACCTGTGGATAAACCTCCCGAGGCGGCCAGGGTATGACACTCCTCATGTTCGAAAACATCCACAAACGATTCGGCGGCGTTGCCGCGCTCGGCGGGGTGAACGGTTCAGTTGCCGAAGGAGAGATTCTCGGTTTGGTTGGCCCAAACGGGTCAGGCAAGTCCACCCTGATCAACGTCCTGAGCGGGTTCGCGGAACCAAACGAAGGAAGCATCACGTTTGCCGACACCGACATAACGGCAACCGAGGCGCATCATCGGTTCAAAGAAGGTATCTCGCGGACCTACCAGATCCCCCGGCCGTTCACCCGGATGACCGTCCGCGAAAACGTGGCGGTGTCTCTGATCTTTGGCCGGGCCAACCTGCACCCCTCGGAAGCGACCGAACGGGCCGTGCACTGGTTGGATTTCGCCGGACTCGCCAACCATGCCGACCTACCGATCTCCGAACTCAACCTCCATCAACTCAAGTACCTCGAGCTGTCGCGGGCCCTGGCCTCCGAACCCCGGGTTTTGTTCCTCGACGAGGTCCTGGCGGGACTCAACCCCACCGAGATCGAAGAATCAATCCTCATGATCCGCCGGATCCACGAACTCGGGATCAGCCTCGTAATCGTCGAACATGTGCTCCGGGTCGTGAACGCGCTGTCCACCAGGATCATGGCGCTCAATCAGGGACTGGTGATTGCCGAAGGGCTGCCAGCCGACGTCATGCGCGACCCTGAGGTCGTGAAAGCGTACCTAGGGTCGAGGTGGAAACATGCTTAGTGTTCGCGATGTCACAGCCGGATACGGCAAAGCTCAGGCTCTCTGGGGACTCTCCCTTGAAGTCGCCGAGGGCGAAATCGTAACCATCGTTGGTCCGAACGGAGCGGGCAAGTCGACCCTGGTGAACGTAATCGGTGGCCTCCAGCCCGCATGGAGCGGCAGCATCGTGCTTGACGATCGAGAACTTACCGGTCTAGCCACCCATCGGGTGTGTGCGTCGGGAGTCGCAGTTGTGCCGGAAGGCAGACGCGTGTTCCCTGACATGTCTGTCACAAACAACCTCGACATGGGTGCCTATCACCGGGAGGCGCGCAAATATCGGGACGAAACATACGACTACGTTTGCGAGATCTTCCCGCGGTTGGCCGAACGAAGCGAACAACTAGCGGGCAGTCTCAGCGGCGGGGAACAGCAGATGCTTGCAATCGGCCGGGCCATGATGTCAAGACCAAAACTACTGCTCCTCGACGAACCGTCTCTCGGCCTCGCACCGGTCATCGTCGAAACGATCTTCGACATCATCAGGGACATCAACAAGACCGGGACGTCGATCCTGCTGGTCGAGCAGAACGTGGTCGAGGGTCTGGAACTGGCCAACCGCGGCTACGTCCTTGAGGAAGGACGGATCGTTCGGGAAGGCGCCGCCGCAGACTTACTCGACGACAAGGAGTTGCAGGCGTCGTATTTCGGAATGTAAGGGGAAGCAATGGCATGGAAAGTGGTTCACAAAGGCGAAGCAGAAACAGCGCAATGTTTGCCTGGGTCTACCCAACGCATCCTCATCGGCAGCCACACCGGCGCAATCCATCTCGAAATCAGCGAAGTAACCATCGAGCCTCAAGCGGAGATCGCCGGCCACCGGCACCCTTTTGAAGAGTCGTTCTACGTACTGGCTGGCAACGGTGTTGTGACGATTGGATCAACGTCCTACGCACTTGGCGCCGACGACTTTGGTCTCGTCCCGCTCGGGCACGCTCATGCCTGGGCCAACCCACACGATCAACCACTCGAACTACTCCGGGTCCGATCACCCCAGCCGCGTCACATGCGCGGGGAAGATCCCACGTATCCGACGGACGACGCCACCCCGCATCGAGAAGGAATCGATCCACCGCGCGCCGTGGCTGCTCCCCACCGTCCGGTCGGTCGTTTCGATTCGAGCCAGTTACCTCCCCCTGGGCCTTTGAACATGAAAGGCTATCGGGGACCGAGAATTGGCGGAGTATCAATCTGGATGCTTGTCGACGAGCTGGTGGGTGCCATCCACCACACCATGTTTATTGTCGAGTTCGAATCAGGCGGTGATCGCCGACCTGCCGGCGATCACTTCCATCCGTTCGAAGAGGCGTACTACTTCCTGGCGGGATCAGCGATCGCCCACCTCGAGGGTGAGGACATTCCGGTCTCAGCCGGGGACATCGTCTTTTGCGGCGTCAACGACCTTCACGGATATTCGGTTACCAGCGAAGAACCGATGCGGTGGATCGAAGTTCAGTCACCGGCACCGCCGCCAAACGGGGCGACATTCTTTCCCGATGACTGGCATACCGACGCGGACGGCCACGCCTGATCAACCGAGTCGCTACCCGTCCAGCTGCTCGGACAGGTAGATCCAGTCTCGGGAGAAGCGGTACGAATGCCTGGCGGGCGGGGCAGGCGCCTGGGTTTCCAGCCAGCGCACAATTCCGGTACCAACATTCGTGAATGAGTGAACACATCCAACGCCAGCCCAGGCAATGTCACCGGGGACCAGCCGATACGGCTCGCCGTCGAAGGTTGCCTCGACGTCACCTTCGAGAATGAGGTACGCCTCTTCCAACGGATGATCATGAGCTCCAGCCAACCCGTTCGGTTCGTACTGAACCATGAACATGGTTGAAAGCTGGGCGCCGAGATCCGAATCCACCATCATCTTGACTGAGATCCCGCTGTACACCAGCAGGGCCGTGCGCATCGAGGCCGACACCGCCAACATGTCCTGGGTCTGTTTCGACGGATCCATGTTCGAGTCGGCAATGTGACCGAACGACAACGTACGCGGGTCGCGAGCGTCGATCAGAACCGGTTCGCTAGTGGTTATCGGCTGCGGGAAATACGTGTCGTTGCCGAAGCGTTCGCGGGGCATAGGAGCTTGCATGTCGGCCCAGCGCGCCGGGGCGTCCGACAGGTTGCGCCAGGCGTGTGGGCCGCCAACCGGAACGACTCCGTAGTCTCCGGGTTGGAGTCGGAAGGAGCCCTCATTTGTGTCGACCACCACATCGCCTTCGAGCAGGTAGAAGCTCTCCTCGAATGAGTGCACATGGGTGTCGATCATCCCGCCGCCGTCCAAAGCACAGATCCCGAAACCCATCTGGACCGATCCGCCCGCTTCGTCGACAGCCGGGGCGCGGGTGAATCCGACTGACCGCCCCACGAATTCGGTAGGCGTTTGGTAGACGAGGTCTCCCCCGGCCCGCACAATATGATGTGACATCTACGTCCTCGCCTTCTGATTGGATGGCTGGCTATGTGTCTCGCGAATCTCTGAGATAGACCGCCAGAGCGCTCATGTCGCGGTCGCCGAGTCCTGCTTCAATGGCTCTTCGAGCAAGTTTCAAGTTGGCGTCCGAGACCGGCATCTCCACCCCGGACCGGACTCCGAGGGCGGTTATCAGGTCAAGGTCCTTGGCGACCAAGTCAATACTGAACGCTACCGCCGCTTCCTCCGGGTTTTCATAGGCGGCTTGCTTGTACTGGACGAATGGGGCGCCGCCGGCTCCGGCTGCGAAGACTTCATAAGCAGCTGACCGATCTACCCCGGCGGCTTCAGCCAGCACGAGGGCCTCTGCTAGCGCACCATTGATGCCGTGCACAAGCGCGTTCACAGCCAACTTGATGGTTGCCCCGGACCCACGACCACCAACGTGAAAGACGCGGGCGGCGAGTGCTTCAAGCACCGGCTGCGCCTTCAAAAGTGCTTCAGCTGTGCCACCCGTCATGATCGTGAGCTTGCCCTGCTCGACCAGCTGCACCGAGCCCGAAACCGGGGCGTCGAGCAGATCCGCCCCAACCGCCTCGACTAGCGCACCAATCTCGTGTATGACTGACGGGTCGATCGTGCTCATCTCGACGGCGACCGAGCCACGGTTGATGCCGGCCGCGACGCCGTCCTCACCGAGGTAGACATCGCGAACCGCTTGATCGTCGGCCAGGCTGGTCAGAATGATCGGGGCCGACGCGGCGGCCTCGCGAGGTGACGAGACCACAGTGCCGCCGACACGCTCGGCAACTGATCGGGCGATTTCGCCGGACCGATTCCATACGACTACCGAGAATCCGGCTTTCGACAGGGTCTCCGCCATGGCACTCCCCATGCGTCCCAACCCGACGACCGCTACCTGCGAACTCTCCACGACACCAGACTCCTCGTACGTCGGTTCCACCGACCAGCCAAACGTTTGCCTCCCCGCCGACACTAGCGATTCCGAGGTCAGCGTCTCACTGAATCAGCAACTCTTTACAGGCGGAGGCTCAGTTCATCAACGAGGCGCCTGCGGTGGCCCTCCGGATCAGGCTGCAGTGGCAAGATCAGCGCCGACGATCGGCTAACCATGATGAAAGCGTGCGCGTCGGTAACCTCCACGGCTCGAATGACCGACCGTTGCCAATGGGCATCGACTGCGGTGGTGGTCCAGCGGATAACCTCCTCGGCCATCTCCAGATCAACCCGCACTGCGCCATACTTGCGATCCGAGGCGGGCACTGTCAACCGACCGACGGTGAGCGGACCA
>CAWKAG010000022.1:0-9468 GCA_963847455.1 uncultured Acidimicrobiia bacterium | reverse complement strand
AACGGAGGTCGGTCCCCCAAGCATGCAGGCCAAACCCGCCAGCTGACCGGCCTGGCTAATCCATCGCTTTGCGGAGGGCGGTGTTGGTTTCGGTGACGCGGCGCGACAGGGACCGGGCCATACGTCGGTGGAGTTCGGCGGCGAGGCGCGGGTTGGTGGCGAGGAGATCGTCGAGTTTGGTTTCTGAAAGCGCGTAGGCCACAACTTCTGTTTCAGCGATCACCGAGGCGTTGGCCGGCTGACCGGTGTAATAGGCCATCTCCCCCACGATGGCCCCCGGCCGCATGGTGCGAATCCGGGTACCGGTCGACTCCAGCACGACCCGGACACGACCGTATTCGATAACGAACAACGGATGGCCGACCGACCCCTCGGCGATGATGGTTTCGCCTGCTCCGAACTCAACTCGCTCCATCATCGCGAAGACCTCGTCGGCCCAGGGTCCAGCAAGCTCGGCAAGCTGGGTTTCCACCGACGAGAACAACGAGTCTTCGTTGCTAAGGATCTGATCCTCGGCCCATTCAAGACCCTCATCGAGCGTACGGAACCGGAAGACGGTTTCGGCGGCCTCGGCCGCAGCGACCTTGGCGCCGAGCGGGCCGAATCCCGTCAGCACCGTCGTGACCCCCTCCTCGGCCGCGACCTCGAGGAATCGCTCGAACGTATGCAAGGCCGAGCCGTCAAAACCGGTGACCCGAACACCATCAACCACCAGGTACCGGACCACTTCGGGGGCGATGCGCTCCCGAAGCTCACCGATCAGCCGGTTAGCCGTCCCGAAAAAGACAAACCCGTGGATCCGGAAAATGGCGATAGCGTTCCCGGTTTCAGCCAACCGATCAGTGTCGGTGAGCGGCCGGTCCACGTTCGATCGATACGAATCGCCCGACAACGCCGCCTGCACCACATCAATCTTCGAGTACTGAACGATGAACAAGCCAATCGCCGCCAGTACGCCAACCATGACACCCCACACGAAGCCAAACCCGGCGGTGACGACGACGACGATCAGCACGATCGAGTAGTCGGTGGCGGTGACGTTGGCTCGAGAGGCAACCACCCATTCGTACAACAGGTCGAGACCCAAACCGGCCACGACACCGGCGACGACAAACACCGGTAGATATCCAATAACTCGCGGGCCAGCTGCCAAAGCCGACAAAGTCACCAGTCCAACGATGACGGCTCCGACCTTGTTGGTGCGCGACGACTTCACAAGTCGTTGGAGCGTTAGCGACTGCCATCCTGGCAACGACCCGACCAGGCCCCCGACGACGTTGCCTACTCCGGCGGCTTTGAGTTCGAAATCGAACGGGAGATCGACTCGTTCACCCACTTCGATCGCACTGGCGTTGAGCAGAAGCGACAGAACGGCCACGGCCGGGACGGTCAGCAAAATGGGTACAGCCGGGGCCAGTTGCGTCAGATCCGCCGACACCCAGACGAAGAGATCCGAAAAGCTGACCGGGTCGGGAGCGAACGGACCGATCAGCCATCCCCGTGCTCCGGCCTCATCAACGGAAATGCCAGCCGCCAGCAGAACCCCGAAGAAGGTGGCGAGGGCCACCCCCACAACGACGGGTTGCATCCAACGGCTGTTGATCTGAGCTGCAAAGGCGATGGCCACGCCGAACACGAGCGCCGCGATTGCGATCCAACCGACCTCCGACGCCCGGGCGAGGCGCCAGCCACCCGCCAGCAGAAGCCATCCGGTGGCCGCCAGAAACCCACCGACGACCGGATAGGGCAGAAAGCGGATCAAGCGGCCCAGTTTGAACGCCCCTGCCAGGTATAGGACGAGTCCGGTGCCCAACGATGCCACCGCCAGAGTGGCCATCACCAGGGCGAATTGCTCGTCGGTCGAACCGGTTGCCGAGGCTGCCACCAAACCCGTCGCCACAGCAACCACGGCGGCGGCATTCGACTGGGGGGTACCTACCAGTCCAGACATGAAGGCAATGACGAGTCCGAGAATCCCGGCACCGATGAGGATGGGACCAAACGCTCGAGCTTCGGAAAGACCCAGACCACCGAACACGAGGGCAGCCAGGGATAGCGACCTGACGGCACCTACGAGACCGGCCGAAACACTGTCGGCGAGGATCCGAACTGAGAGATGGTGGTTTCCCGGGCTCATCGCCCAGAACCCTAGCCAGGGGGTTTCAGCCGCTGAGGGCCTGGCTCAGGTCGGCGATCAGTTCATCAGGGTCCTCGATGCCCACCGAAATCCGCAACAAGTTCTCAGGGACTGGCGTCGATTGGTAGGAAGCGCGATGCTCGATGAGCGACTCCACCCCTCCAAGTGACGTGGCGTTGGCGAACAGCCGGGTTGATTCCGCCACTCGAAGAGCCTGTGGCGATCCACCCTTTACGAGAATCGAAAGCATGCCTCCGAACCCTCCCGTCATCTGGCGAACGGCAATGTCGTGGCCGGGATGAGACGCCAAACCTGGGTAAAGCACCCGGTCGACCTGAGGGTGCCCTTCGAACACGGCGGCAATGGCGGCCGCGGTCTCGCACGAGCGGCGGTAGCGCAGGGGCATCGTCCGGAGACCCCGCAACAACAGCCAGGCATCGAAAGCGCCGAGAATGGACCCATGGCTCCCCCGGATGGCCTCGATCCGCTTCCATCGATCATCGAAGACTTTGGTAATCAAGATGCCGGCGAGCACGTCGGAATGGCCGTTGTAATACTTGGTTGCCGAGTGAAAGACCAGATCGGCCCCAAGATCAAGCGGGCGGGTGGTAACGGGCGGAGCGACGGTCGAATCGACGACCACGGTGGCACCGGCGGCGTGGCCAAGCTTGGTGGCTGCGGCAATGTCAATGAGACCCCAGAGCGGGTTGGTTGGCGTTTCCAGCCATAGGAGATCGGTCGCGTCGGTGAGGGCACTCTCAAGCGCGTCCGGATCATCGGAGTCGAACAACGTGAGGGCGATCCGGCCGATGTCGGCCTGCGCCCGCATCCAATCTTGGCCGCCGTGATACATCACAATGGGAGCCACGACGTGACCGCCCATGGGGACCGAGTCGAGTACCGAGCTCAACGCCGCCATTCCGGAGCTGAAAACCAAGGCGGCAGCACCGCCATCGAGTTGGGTGGCCGTCTCCTCGACTGCCACCGCGCCGGGATGCCCGTAACGGCGATAGATGAACTCATCGGTCAATCCCGGGGCGCGCCGAAAGGTGGTGGATGGCTGCATCGCCGGAACGATCCCGCTGTCGAGACCAGCAGAGCTCTCGTGGGTGCCGCCGGCCTGAGCGGCAATCGTAAAGGGGTCTACCGGCATCGCTCTCCTGTCATCGAGTGTGCATCCACGACGGATAATCCACATCGTAAGCACACTCGACGCCATGAAAGCGTATCCGCGGCGCGTTTATGCATCGAAGGACTGGCGAAGTCGTTCAAGTCGGGAGTCCCAGGCAGAGCCTACCGACTCGAGCCAGCCCGCCACCTGCCCAAGGCCCGCTACCCGGGCCGAATAGACCACCTCGCGCCCTTGTTCGGATCGCTCCACCAAGCCAACGGCGTCGAGTTGACCGAGGTGCTTGGCAATCGCCTGGCGTGAAACAGGAAGTTCTTCGGCCAACAGAGACGCCGAAGCGGGACCTTGCGACGTCAGCCGCTCGAAGACAGCGCGCCGGGTCGGGTCGGCCAGAGCGGCCAGAACCGGTTGCGGATCGGTCATGCCGCCAGACCGAGAAAGATCGGCGGGAACTCGGCGATCCGATACTCAAGCAGCCGCTCGACGATCAACACCGTCGTTCCTTCGCCGGCAGGGACAAGCTCGATCGTGACCTGCGACGGCTCGCCGTCGACTTCGCGCCACGACCAGGTGATCGATTTGCCAGGGACGACCTCCTCAACGGTACCGAGCACCTGGCGACCGGGCACGGTTACCGCGCCACCAACGCGCGGCTCTACCCTCACTCCCATCCATTCCTCGGCTAGATCACCGTCGACGACCATTTCCCACACCTGCTCTGGCGTGGCAGGCACGTCGAGCTTCCGTTCAATCTCTGGCAATTCTTCAGGCACGTGATCCATAACCTGCAACCTAGCAGTTGCGAGTCTGGTATGGTTGTGCAACTCGCCAGTTGCATAAGGAGCGTGATCATGTTGGTACCGACCGTTGTTGAGCAGACCTCCAGGGGCGAACGAGCCTTCGACATCTACTCCCGGCTACTCGGAGATCGGGTGATGTTCCTTGGACGCCCGATCGACGACGAAGTGGCGAACCTGATCGTGGCTCAGCTGCTCCACCTTGAGTCCGACAACGACGAGAAGCCCATCGCGCTTTACATCAACTCGCCGGGCGGTTCGATGGACGCCATGTTTGCGATCTACGACACGATGCAACACATCCGCCCCAAGGTACACACCACCTGCATCGGTATGGCCGCCTCGGCCGCTGCGCTCATCCTCGCCGGCGGCGAGTCCGGGTTTCGATCTATCTTGCCGCATGGCCGGGTGATGATCCATCAACCGCATGTCGGCAATCTGGGCGGCCAGGCTTCCGACATCGAGATCCATGCCGCCGAAATCCTCCGCCAACGAACCCAAGCCAACGAGATTCTGGCCCGCCATACTGGCCATGACGTGGCCAAGATTCAGAGTGACACTGATCGGGATCGCTGGCTGACTGCCCCACAAGCCCTCGAGTACGGACTGGTCGACACCATCCTCGCCCCCTCCGCAATCCCGATCGGTCTGGAGACCTAACCGACAAAGCCTTACCCACTAACGAGTGTGCATCCACGACGCTATATCCGACTTGTAAGCACACTCGACTGAGCCGGGAACCGCGACGGGCTCGCGCGACGTCTGACCGTTTGAAATATCTACCAGACGGGTAGGACGGGACATGGACGGAATTCGCGGCGCCTACAAGCTCGAACGCAAAATCGAAACCGGTGGCTCGGCCACGGTGTGGGAAGCCTCGCACCTTCGCACCGGCCGCCGAGTCGCTTTGAAAGCCCTTCACCCTCACCTCGTATATAACGAGGCCGCCCGCAGTCGGTTCACCACTGAAGCCGACCTGATGCTCGGCCTCGACCACGCAAACAT
The DNA here is from genome assembly GCA_963847455.1 of uncultured Acidimicrobiia bacterium. Lineage (GTDB taxonomy): Bacteria > Actinomycetota > Acidimicrobiia > Spongiisociales > JAENVV01 > JAENVV01. The sequence continues at coordinate 4,400 of CAWKAG010000022.1, read as the reverse complement.
CGTCGAGGCTTTCGAATACACCGAAGACGAGCACGGACCATTCCTCGTCATGGAACTTCTTGAGGGACGCAACCTGCAACGCCTCATCGAAGGCCACGGAAGATTCGATCCGATCGAAGCCAGCCGCATCGCTCGTGCTGCAGCCGCCGGCCTCGCCTACGCTCATGGTCGCGGCGTTGTACACCGGGACATCAAGCCCGCCAACATCGTGATCGATGCCGATCGGGTCGTCATTGTTGATTTCGGCATTGCGGCATCTCCCAACCTCGACGACCGCATCACCACCGAGAACAAGGTGGTCGGCACGCTTCCCTATATGGCTCCGGAACGCGCGCTTGGCGAACCCGGCGACGAGTCAACCGATGTCTACGCCCTCGGCATGGTGCTCTACGAAATGTTGACCGGCTCGGTCCCCTACAAAGGCAAGACCCCCGTCGAGATCGTTATCCAACAGCGCGGAGCAGCGCCGGCCCCGCCAAGTTTGATCGCCGATGTCCCCGAACAACTCGACGACATCGTCCTGCGCTGCCTGCGAAGCGACGCAAAACACAGGTTTCACACCGCCGGCGAATTGCTAGACCAGCTGGACGCGTTCGCGGCAGCCAATGGTGATCGTGCGACCCTAGCCATGAACCGGATCGACGTTCGTGGGCCGAAACGGCGGCGCCCGAAGCAAACCAGCCGCCGGTCCTTGCGATCCCGCCAACGAAAACTCCGTCGCGGTCCCACCTATACGGTGGCGGCTTCAGTAAGCACCATGCTGGGCGTCTTGCTCATCGGCTAGCCGAGTCGGTCACTCACAGGTCGTCGGCGAGGCGCTTCTCGATTGCGTGCATAAACGCCGGAGGACCCTTCATGTCGATGGCGTGACCGCCGTCCACCTTGGTCACCACCCGCTCTACTTGAGGGTAGAAGTCCAGGCTCAGCCGAACGAACTCGTCAATCACTCCTCGATCGGCCGTCGTGACTATGCGGATGTAGTCGCCGTTGCGGTTGGCCGAAATCATGCCGTCCCACACCTGATCGCCCAGTTCTCCGAAGGCGATGATCTCGGAATCGTCGTGGCCTCCGATCGTCTCCAGGAAGGGGAAGTCGTCGGCGTCGAGCAGGATCTTGGCGATAGGCGCCACCGGTTCGAAACATGCCCACTCGTCCGACAGCGGACCGCTTTCGTAGTAGGGGATCCTGGCAAACCTGTCTCTGGGCAGCAGGTAGAGAGCCCCTGAACGGAACGGTCGGGTAACCAGCAAATCCGCGTGAATCGAGAACCGATAGATCCGAACGGTGGCACCGTCCGCGCTTGTGTAGTCGGCGATTCCGTTGCGAATGGTCCCTTGGAGTTGAGGTCGATCGATCACTGCAAAGAACGCCGCCCACAGGCCATCGTGCGTGCCATAGGTGGCTCCAAGATTGCCGCGCCCGGTCCGGTCGTTCAGCTCCATTGACGTCCGGATCGGCCGGAACTCTTCGATATCAAGCTCTCCGGATCCGTGGAAAATGACCTCATCACGCGCCATCAACCATTGGACAAATTGGTGCTTGGGATAGCCGGCGACGGCGAGGTCTCCACCAGCGGCGGGGCCTCCGGCCCACACTCTGTCGAAGTAAGCATCTCGGTCCGAGTCAGGCACCAGATCGGGAGCTCGTTGACCGTCACCGGGTACAGGATCAGGCGGATGATCGGCGCGCTCCAGCCTCCACGTGCCACCAATCGAACCGTTGTCGGGGCCATCCAGCTTGACGTCGGCCCCCGAAAACGGACCGCCGACGATGACCCAGCCATCGCCTTCCGGGACCAGGCGAGGTTCATAGCCAACAGGCGTTTCCGGAGTCACCACCAACAGTTCGCCGGCCACTGTCACAACGGAGAAATCGTTTCCGTCCCACCGCCAGTTACCCAAGATGCTCGGATCACTCATTCAGAAACGATAGCGATGAGCTATGGGAAAAACTGAAGGCGCCTGCTGGGGCGCCTTCAGTGAGTTTCGTCAGATGAGACCCGGAGCTTACGGAGCGGGTTCTTCTTCGGTGACCGTGATCCCGATCTCGTCAGGGACAACATCCCCACCGTCGGCAGCAACGTACGTATTGATCGCCCACCATCCGAACAGCACCAGCAGCAAAGCCACGATTACCGCGGCAATGGCGCCGGAGCCACTCTTCTCTGCTTCTTTGACAACAACTTGATCTGACATGTTTCCAGCCTTTCTAGGTCGAATGACTCGTAGGTCGACCAACCCGTACCCGTCTGGTCAGAAAACGAAACATCGGAATCTGCTGTTCTAGGAGCCCAGCCTTGGGCCATGAGCTCGTGCGGCTATGACCTTGTAAAGCCCCGAGCGAACGGTGCCGATCAGTTTGAATGATCGGTGCGCTGGGTATAGCGCACATACGAAACAGAAACTGACCACAGCCTTGACCTTGACGTATCGATTACAAGTCCAACCGAATGCCAGCGCTCCAAGGCAAGCGCGCCGCTTCGTAGCCCGGCGGACACCAGAGACGAAACGCGAGGATGTTGCGCTCGTGGTGAGCGAACTTGTCACAAACGCCGTCATCCATCGCTCGAGCGATCAGCCGATTGACGTCTTACTTGAGGTCGCCGACAGCGAACTGCGCATTGAGGTGCAACAGTCGGGCCCCGCGCCTCAAGTACGGGCCCCGGACCAGCCAAGGGTTGGTGGACGCGGCCTTGCCATCGTTGCCGCGCTCGCCAGCACCTGGGGTACCGGACCCTCCTCCGTGTGGGCCCGCTTCGCCCTCTAAACCCCCGCGGCTCCGCCCAACCAGCCGGACGCTGCAACCCTGGGTTGAACCCAGGGTTCGTATGCCCATTTTCGGACACTGGGGCCCCAAGAACAACCCGGGGTTCCGGCACAAGGCGATGTTTGAGTCTGATCCCGGATGGGTAGAGGTAGTTACACACCACTCAGGAGGAAAACAGAAATGGACATCATCATTTTCTTAGTCATGGGACTCATCGTCGGAGCCGTTGCCCGATTCTTGATCCCCGGGAGCGATTCAATGAGCTGGGTAGCCACAATGCTTCTCGGTGTTGTCGGTTCGTTTGTCGGTGGATTCCTCGCCAACCTCTTCAACGGTGGCGGATTCGAACTGACCACCGTCGGCTTCATCGGATCGGTGCTCGGCGCCATCGTTGCTCTGCTGGTCTTCCGAGCGGCAACCAATTCCCGGTTGGCCTGATGGATACACCCGCAGATCAGTTCCCGGAACAGCACCGTGTTACGGCGTTGTTCCGGGGACCTGCCGGGGCCCGACGGGCGCTTCGAACCCTCGAACGAATGGGGATCCAGCCAGAAGAACTGTCGATCCCCGATGTGGCCGTATCAACCGACAAAGACCCGGACCGCTATCCCGCATGGGTACGCCAGTTGCGCTGGAAAGTCGGCTTAGGATCAACCGGCCTGGCCCTCGCCTTGTTGTCACTACTGAGCCGGTTCGGCCAGCTTGACGTTGCGACGATTGCCGCAGTCTTTATCGCCGCCGCACTCCTCGGGGCCGCCTGGGCTCGCACCCAGGTGGGTGAATCGCCAGCCTGGCGAGCCACCTTTCGCACACCGACCGACCGACCTATCAAAGCCGTCGTCGAATCCAATCGTGGCATCACGGTGACCGAAGCCGTTGAGCGGCTCTGGTCCATGTCACCAATAGACCTAGTAAGGGGCTGACACCAATGCCAGACCAAATAGAATCACACTTTCGGCCAGCCGGCCTCACCGAGAAGGATGCCGAGGAGTTGCGCAAGCTTCTCCAGGACCGGCTGTACGGATTGCTCGACCTGACCCTCGTCATCAAGCACGCTCACTGGAACGTCGTCGGGGTCGGTTTCATCGCCGTTCACGAAATGCTCGATGAACACCTGGTCTCGATCCGCAAGATGGTCGACGAAGTTGCTGAGCGCATCGCCACCCTTGGTTTTGTACCGAATGGTCTCGCCGGCGGACTCGTCGACGCTCGCGATTGGGACGACTACGGACTTGGGCGAGCCAGCGTCGACGCCCACCTGGCGGCCCTCAACCTTGTATACACGGGGGTTATCGAAGACCACCGGAAAGCTCTCACGAAGGCTGAGTCGCTCGACCCCGTTACGACCGACCTTTTTACGCAACAGCTTGGACCTTTGGAGTTGTACCAGTGGTTTGTTCGAGCCCACCTGGCCAACGTCGACGGCGTTCTGGTCTCAGCTGGCGAAGACACCGAAGAGAGCGCCGCAGCCGCAGCCGCCTCCAGAAGGTCCTAACGGCCGCCACATTCCAGGAACTAGGCCGGGCTCGTGGGGAGCCTGGCCTAGTTATGTCTGAACTGATTTCGACCCTTGGCACTGGCCCATGGGTCGTTCGGCCCTAAGCAAATATCTCCTGCGGGACGTACCTTTATGT
>CAWKAG010000021.1:0-8344 GCA_963847455.1 uncultured Acidimicrobiia bacterium | reverse complement strand
GTCACTTCTCAGTCATCTCCTCAAGGTGATTGCGGCATCCGGCCTTCGCCCGGCCGTGATCGCGGTCGATCCCTCTTCGCCGCTCACCGGCGGCGCCATCCTTGGCGACCGGGTCCGCATCGACGCCACAGACACCGCAACGTTCATCCGATCGATCGCCACCCGGGGCCACAGCGGCGGACTCGCATTGGCTGTCCCCGGCGCGGTTCGGGTCCTGGATGCCGCCGGTTTCAATCCGGTAATCATCGAAACCGTCGGCGTCGGACAGGTTGAAGTCGACGTGACCGCCTCAGCCGACACAACCATCGTCGTGGCCAATCCGGGCACCGGCGACGCGGTGCAGGCCAACAAGGCCGGGTTGCTCGAAGTCGCCGACATCTTTGTCGTGAACAAGTCGGATCTCCCCGGATCGGGCGACGCCCGCCGCGATCTCGAGTTGATGCTCGATCTAAGCCACATGACCGGACAGGAAGACTCAACCGGTCGGCGTCCCCCGATCGTCATGGCCAACTCCCTTGACGGATCGGGAGCAGCAGAACTCTGGTCGGCAATTGTCGACCACGGCGAGCATCTTGTGGCAACCAATCAGATCGAGACCAGGCGCGCCAAGCGGCAGCTTGCCGAACTCCGATCGCGGGTTTCAGACGTGTTGCTGGACGCGCTCGATAACGAACTCGCCTCCAACGGTGGAGCCGACGTCGTCGCCGCTCTCACCGATCGACGGATCACCCCTTCAGAGGCGAGCCGTCAAATCATCGATCGGGTTCTGCGGACCGATTAGCTCCTGGTTACGCCTCGTGGACCTCGAGCGTGATCGGAACGTTTCCGGCGAGCGCTTGGGACACCGGGCAACCGGCCTTGGCCCCTTCGGCGGCTTCGTGAAGCCCGGCATGATCGAGACCTGGGACACTGGCGGTTAGGACAAGTGCCATACCGGTGATGCCTTGGCCGGGCACGAATGTGGCGGTGGCCTTCACGTCGAGGAATGCTGGGGGCATGCCGGCTTTGCCAAGCGCGTTAGAGAGCGCCATCGAAAAGCACGAAGCGTGGGCGGCGGCGATCAACTCCTCGGGGCTGGTCTTTCCACCGTGCGCCTCAGATCGGGCTTTCCAGTCGACCGGCAACGGCGCGGCGGCTCCCGAGCTCAAGGTTGTGGTCCCGGCGCCCGTCATAAGGTCGCCCTCCCAATGTGTCGACGCCGTGGAATCAAGAGCCATGTCCGTACCTTTCAATGTGTAAGTGTTGGCGTAACTGTACCGCTCCCGGATCCAAAACCGATCGGCCCGGTCCGATTGCCAGCCGGACCATTAGCCAAGTAGCTGGCTGAGCCTGGCCGCCACCTGGCCGATGCTTTCACCAACATCAGCGCGCAATCGCTCGCCAGGAAAGCGATAACTGGGCCCGAAGGCCCCGATAGTCCCCACTGCGCCGGAGTCCACTTGTATCGGAACAGCCACCGCACTGATCCCTTCAATCCACCCGTCATGCCACGCGTACCCGAGTTCCCTCGCCACGCCCGCCTTGTCGGCGACTGGACCAGGATCGATGCCCAGGTCTTGGCAATACGCTGCAATCTCGTCATCGGGCCACTGAGCCATGAATACATAGCCGGACGCAACGGTATGAAGCGGATACCGGATGCCCGTGCCGTCGGGCACCTGGATGGGATTCGGACCTACCACCTGTTCGGTGAACAGAACCGAGGTCCCATCAACGATGGCGAGCGTCGCATCCTCGGCAAACAACTCGACGATGTCTCGCAGAAACGGACCGGCCAGCGCATGAAGCGACCCGATCCCATGCCCGGTCCCGGCCAGCGACGTAAGTCCCGCCCCGGCCAGGTAGCTGCCCGGTTCCGGCCCACGATCGACCACCCCAATGGATTCCAAAGTCGCCAGGAGCCGCCGGGCGGTACTCTTGGGCAGACCTACTTGATGGGCGAGGTCTCCCAGCGCCATCGGTTCACTCGCCAGAGCCAAAGCCCTCACCAATGCGAAAGCCCGAACGACAGACTGAACATTTTCTGCCACTTTTCCAACCTCGACTCGAGCAACCGGATACAGTAGAAACCATTATACGGTCCGTTCCACAATACGGAATTCCAAACGGCTAGAGATGAAGGGCAACAACCATGCGACCAGCCGGAAAGGTCATCCTCACCTGCGCGACGAGCGGCAGCTCCCATACCCCGACCATGAATTCAGATCTCCCGGTGACCGTCGAGCACATGATCGACGACGCCGTAGCGGCGGCAGAGGCCGGAGCGGGAGTGATTCACCTTCACGCCCGCAATCCCGAGGATGGAAGTCCGTCTGCTGACGTCGGACTCTTTCGGGAATACTGCTCAGGCATCAAGGATCGCAGCGACGCAGTCATCTCAATCACGACCGGCGGAGCAACCGGTCAGACCATCGAGCAACGGCTCAACGTCATCAAGCAACTGCGTCCGGAATTAGCGACGTGCAATCTCGGCACCATGAACTATGGCTTGTTCCAGATGATCCCCAAGTACGAAGGACGCTGGAAGTACGACTGGGAGGAACCGTTCCTTGAGTCGACCCGCTCCGAGCCCTTCATCAACCGATTCTCAGATATCGAATACATGCTCAAAGTGCTCGCTCCCGAAACAGGGTGCCGGTTCGAGTTCGAGGCTTACGACATCGGACACCTCTATACCCTTGCCCACTACGCCGACCAGGGACTGGTCGAGAGCCCGATCTTCGTTCAGTTTGTGATCGGGACGCTCGGCGGCATCGGCGCCGACGTTGAAAACGTCTTCCACATGAAAGAAGTTGCCGTCCGCCTGTTCGGAGACGACATCGAGTGGGGAGTACTCGGCGGAGGGCGCGCCCAGTTCGATCTCATCACGACGTCAGCCACGCTCGGAGGAAATGTGCGGGTCGGCATGGAGGACTCGATATACCTGCGGAAGGGCAAGCTGGCCGAATCGAATGCCGAACAGGTTGAGAAGATCGTCCGGATCCTCGACGAACTCTCACGCGAGGTTCTTTCTCCGGACGAAACACGGGACATTCTCGGCCTCAAAGGCTCCAGTCAGGTCAACTTCTAGTGGAGCAACGGGCACTCGATGGGCCCTTCGGAGTGGTTGGAGGAGGTGTCATCGGCTCGGGTTGGGCTGCCCGTGCGCTCGGTCGTGGGTACGAAGTGGTCGCCTTCGACCCGGCGCCAGGTGCCGAAGAACGAATGGCGTCTGCCGTCGAGCGGGCGTGGCCGGCGTTGCGCAAGCTCGGTCTGTATCCGGACGCCGATCCAACGGCGATCAGGTTCGTCGACTCACCAGAAGCGGTAGGCGTCAACGCGGCCTTCGTTCAGGAAGCGGTCCCTGAAAACATGGACCTCAAACGCCACATCCTCGGACAAATCGACGCCGCTGCCCCGCCGACGACGGTGGTTGCGTCCTCGACATCGGGGCTTCTCCCGTCTGAACTTCAGCGAGACCTTCAGCATCCTGGTCGACTGGTCGTCGGTCACCCATTCAACCCGGTGTACATCCTCCCCCTCGTCGAGACCGTCGGCGGGCGGACAACGTCGCAAGAGTCACTGGAAACGGCGGAGGCGGTCTACCGGGACCTCGACATGTTCCCCCTTCGGGTTCGGAACGAAATTGACGGCTTTTTATCCGATCGACTTCAGGAGGCGATGTGGCGAGAAATCCTTCACCTGGTTGCTGACGGAGTGGCCACGACCGGTGAACTCGATGACGCCATCGTGTATGGCCCCGGGTTGAGGTGGGCTTTGATGGGAACCAACCTGACCTTCCATCTAGCTGGTGGCGAACAAGGAATGCGTCACATGCTCGAACAGTTTGGACCTGCGCTTGAATGGCCATGGACCAAGCTCGTCGCTCCCCCGCTAACCGACGAATTGATCGACCGCATGGTGGACGGCACCCAGGATCAGGCAGCTGGCCGATCCATCGCCGAGCTCGAAGCAACGCGTGACGACGCGCTCGTCGCCGTCATGTATGCCCTCAGAGAGTCCCGCCTTGCGTCTGGTGAGATCATCAACCGCCGCGAAGGCCGCTCCGTCGACCAGGGAGCCCCGGTCCGCTGGGAATCCGGCGCCGTCGTCGAGTGCCCTTTGGCGCTATACCGGGCCCGGGTCATCCCGGACTGGGTCGATTACAACAACCATATGACTGAGTCCGCCTACCTGCTCGCCTTCGGTTGGGCGAGCGACGCCTTGTTCCGGTATATCGGAATCGATGAAACGTATCGTTCGAATGGACACTCGTTCTATACGGTCGAGAGCCATCTCGTCTATCACCAGGAAGTTTCGACGGGCGAACCGCTGCAGTTCACCACCCAGTTGCTCGGGCACGATCAGAAGCGTCTCCACATCTTCCATTCGATGTTCCATGCCGAGACCGGCGAACTCCTGTGCACGAACGAACAGATCCTCGTCCATGTCGACATGGCCCTGGGCAAAAGCTCTCCGACGCTCGACGGGCCGAAATCGGTTCTCAACGAGATCAGGATTTCTCACGGCCAGGCAGCCCGACCCGACCGCGCCGTCATGACGATCACCCACGAATAGGACCAAAATGGACTTTGATCTCACCGACGAACAAAAGATGATTGTGGAGACCGTCGAGTTGTTCGTGGCCAAGGAACTGGCTCCCCACGAGGACGAGGTCGAACGGACCGGCCAGGTCTCGCCAGAGCTAGCCAACCAAATCAAGTCGAAGGCTCTGGCTGCTGGACTCTATGCGGCGAACATGCCGGAAGAACTTGGTGGCGGCGGCCTCGATGACCTGACCCTCGCCATGGTCGAACGAGCGCTCGGTCGCACTGGCTACGCCCTCCAAATGATCGTCGCCCGGCCCTCGAACATTCTCCGAGCTTGCACCGGCGACCAGATCGACAAGTATCTCGTGCCGACGATCACCGGGGAAAAAGTCGAATGTCTTGCTATGTCCGAACCCGACGCCGGCTCCGACGTTCGCGGTATGAAGTGTCGGGCAGTTGCCGATGGTGACGAATTCGTCATCACCGGCACCAAGCACTTCATCAGCCATGCCGACGTCTCCGACTTCGTCATTCTTTTTGCGGCCACCGGCGAAGAGGAGACCGATCGGGGACCTCGCAAACGGATCACCACGTTTCTCGTCGACGTGGGCACGCCCGGATTCGAAGTAGCCACCGGCTACAACTCGGTCTCACATCGCGGCTATCACAACTCCGTGCTGAACTTCGACGGCTGCCGGGTGCCGGCAAGCAACGTACTTGGCGAGGTGCATCATGGATTCGATGTTGCCAACGAATGGCTCGGAGCGACCCGCCTCCAGGTAGCTGCCACGTCGTTGGGGCGGGCGGACCGCGCCATCGAGGTCGCGACCCAATGGGCGGCCACCCGCACACAGTTCGGTCAGCAAATCGGCAAGTTCCAGGGCGTCTCCTTCAAGCTCGCCGACATGGCCACTCGTCGCGATGCGGCCGAGCTATTGACTTACCGAGCTGCCTGGAAGTCGTCCCAGGGCACGATGACCGACTCCGATGCCGCCATGGCCAAGCTGGTGGCGACCGAAATGCTCGCATTCGTCACTGACGAAGCCATTCAGGTGCTCGGTGGTATGGGCCTGATGGATGAACTCCCGCTTGAGCGGATGTGGCGCGACGCGCGCGTCGAGCGGATCTGGGACGGCACTTCAGAGATTCAACGGCACATCATCTCACGAGCCATGTTGCGCCCCCATGGCGGATGATCGACTAACCCGCCTGCTCCACCCGCGATCGGTGGCGTTTGTCGGTGGTGCCCGAGCCCAGCTCGCCGCCGACCAGACCACCAAGTTCGGCTATGACGGAGACATCTGGTGGGTTCATCCCAACTCTGACTTCCCAACATTGGGTGACCTTCCCGTCGTTCCGGACGCTGTCTTTGTTGGGGTCGCCGCACAGCGGGCCATCGACATCGTCGGAGAAGCTAACCGGCTCGGAGTCGCCGGCGCGGTCGTGTACGCAGCCGAGTTCGCCGAGTCAGGCGAAGCAGGCGCCGATCGACAGGCGCGTCTCGTGGCAGCCGCCGGAAGCATGCCAATCATCGGACCTAATTGCCATGGATTCGTCAACGCCCGTTCCGGGGCCGTGCTCTGGCCTGACATTCACGGTTGCCTGAGGGTCGATCGAGGCGTTGGAATCGTCACGCAATCGGGCAACGTTGCCATCGATCTCACCATGCAACACCGCGGCCTACCGATCGCGACGATGATCACGACGGGCAATCAGGCCAACGTCACGATCACCGATTGTCTTGAAGCCTTGATCGACGATCCCGCGATCACGGTTATCGGCATTCATATTGAAGGCCTCCGGGACAGCGTGCGTTTCGGACAAGCTGCGCTGCGAGCTCACGCAGCCGGCAAGCCGATCGTTGTCCTCAAAACCGGTACCAGCGTGCAGGGGTCTGTGATCGCCACCACGCACACGGGCTCCCTGTCGGGTCCGGCGGACGCACACCGTGCACTGTTCAAAAGGTATGGGATCACCGAAGTGACAACTCCGGAGGAGCTCATCGGCGCGTTGTCCTTCCTACACACGAACGGGTCGCCCGCCAACAAACAGATGGTGTCGTTCTCCTGTTCGGGCGGTGAAGCCCAACTCATGGCCGACCTATCCGAGGGCCTTGATGTCGATTTCTCGCCATTCAGCCCTGAGATTCGTTCAAATCTGAATCGAAATTCTCGAAGGTCGGGTTGCGATCGAAAACCCCCTCGACTACCACACCTTCATCTGGGGAGATCGGGACCGTTTGGAGGCGTGTTTCCGCGCCGGTAGCGAAGGATTCGACACAGCCATCCTGGTGATTGACTTCCCGACTCCTGGTGCCGACGCCGACTGGTGGCCAACCCTCGACGCATTCATCGCCGCGGTGAGTTCCAGCGACTGTGCAGGGGTCGTGACGTCAACCATGTCCGAAAGCCTGCCAAAAGCGGTGTGTGAGTACCTGGTTGAGCGGGGAGTCACGCCGCTCCCGGGCATGTCGCTATGTCTCCAGACGATGAGCCGACTCCGGCGCTCATCACCTGGCGTCGGACCTATTCATTCCGGGCCTCTGACGGCGAACCGCAGCGTCCAGCCAACCGAAGCTGACGCCAAAGCGAAAATGCTTGCGTTTGGGCTTCCGACCCCGAAAGGCCGATCGACACCGAAAAGCGGAGTCGTCGCGCTAGCCAATGAAATCAGTTACCCGGTTGTTCTGAAAGCACAGGGAATCACCCATCGGACCGAGGCGGGCGGTGTGGCGCTGCGTCTGGACAACGAGCAAAAAGTACTGCTGGCGCTTGAATCCATGGCGGACCTCGCCGACGAGTTTCTCGTCGAGCAGATGATCGGTGGAGTAATCGCCGAACTGCTGGTCGGCATTCAAATCGACCGGCCGGTTGGATGGACTCTGACAATCGGTGCGGGCGGCGTTCTCACAGAAATCATTGCCGACGCGGTGACCATCCTTTTACCGACGTCGGAATCCGAAGTCCGGGCAGCTATCGGTTCCCTAGCCATTAACGTGATCCTCGATGGGTATCGATCCCAACCACCAGGCGACATGAATGCGACCGTCGAAACGATTCTTCGACTCGCCGAGTTCGCTATCGCCAACCAGGCCGAAATCGAGATCAATCCACTACTCATATGCCCCAACGGCGTATGGATCGCCGACGCATTGATGGAGGTTTGGACATGAATGACGGGATAACCACCGATTGGGCCGCCCCGATCATGACCATGACCATCGATCGGGGCAAGGCCAATGCGATTGATGCGGCGACCAGTCGGAAGATGGGGGCGTCGTTCGAACGGTTCCGCGACGACCTGGACTATCGGGTGGCGATAGTCACCGGTGCGGGCGATCGCTTCTTCTCAGCCGGCTGGGATCTCAAAGCGGCTGCCGAAGGAGAAGCGTACGAAGCCGACAACGGACCGGGAGGTTTCGGCGGGTTTCCAGAACTACCGAACCTGCGAAAGCCGGTCATCGTTGCCGTGAACGGACTAGCGGTCGGGGGCGGCTTCGAAATGGCCCTAGCGGCCGATCTGGTCGTGGCTGCGGACCATGCCGAATTCATGTTGCCGGAGGCATTGGCGGGGATCGTGCCGGATGTCGGCCTTATCCGACTCCCCAAACTGTTACCCAAGGCCCTCGCTACGGAAGTACTCATGGGTACTCGCCGACTCGAGCGCGCATGAAGCTCTCCAGTTCGGGCTCATCAATCGTGTCGTCGGGCCGGATGAGCTTATGCCTGCCGCCGAAGAGTTGGCGGCGGCCGTCATCGCCGCCGCCCCGCTATCAGTCGCAGCCATTCTCGAAGCGATGTCTCGGGCCGAAGGAA
>CAWKAG010000020.1:0-4682 GCA_963847455.1 uncultured Acidimicrobiia bacterium | reverse complement strand
GACTTCGGCGGTCACCTCCAGGAACGCCTCTCGCACGCCTTCCCAGAAGATGGCTTCGGGGTCGGCAATGGCATGGGCATGTCCGGTCACCTCGCCCTCGGCCAGCACAATCCGATCCCGCCCATCACGTTCCGAACGAGAGCCTTTCTGCTGCGGCTGGTCAGTTCTGATCAGCAACACGTCACCCTGGCGATACATCGGAGTGATCTCTTTAGCCACGGCGATCACCTTCCTCCTCTGACGGATCGTCGGTCTAGAAGAACGTCAGAGCTCGCCCGAGACGTTGCTCTTTGGTGCTTGTCCGGTACTTGGCCGTCGATTCGGACAACGAGGCGAACATGCCCTTGGTGCCTTCGCCGGAGGCCTCAAAGCGCAGGGAGTTCCCCCTCGAGACAGACAGGTCTGCGCCGGTTTCATAGACGTCCTGGTTGGCGCCGATGAAGACGAACACCCAGCCTTGCTGCTTGCGATCCTCGATAAGATCGAAGACCGTCGAGCGGGTCTGCTCCTGGCTGGCGTTCTCATAACCGTCGGTGATGATGACCATCACCTGGTCTTCGGCTTCGATGCCGAGTTCGAGTCGGCGGGCAATCCCGGCATCGGCGCAGGAGATCATCCGTCCGATGGCGTCATAGAGTGGCGTCCCACCTCGCGGCTGGAACGACGACCGTTCGAAATCGGTCACTTCCCGCAAGGGTATGGCGTCGATGAGGACCTCGAAGGGGTCTCCCGAGTCGAACTGGGCGAGGGTGATCGTCGTGTCACCTTCGACCTGGCGCTGGTCGGCGAGCCATTCGTTGAAACCTCCGACGACCTCGTCGGCGATTCCGATCATCGAACCGGATCGGTCGAGAACAACCGAGATATGGATGGGTGCTGGCGTACTAGTTGGCATGGTGCTTCCTTTCAAAAAGCTGGGTGTAGAAATCTGTGTGCTGAACGGGTTGGCGGCCGGCCATCACCCGGGACGGTCCTTCACCATGGGGCGACCTCCCCGGGAAGGTTGACCGCCGCCCACAAGTGGGCTGGCTCGACGTCGAGTAGCGCGGCGATCCGCTCGGACGCCTCTTCTGTCCGGACCTCGGTCCAGTCGCTGGATCGGGCGTGATGGACCAACGCATCAAGTGCGTAGCCCATCCCGACGATCGGCCGGCTGACGGCTATCTGGACGAAGGCTTCATCGAAGGGGATCCCCCGATCCAACAGGATCCGGTAGGCCATCGACGGACTCCGGTTGACGCCCATCTGGCAGTAGACGAGGAGCGTGCCGTCTTCGACTTTGGCGGCGTCGACGGGCAAAGGCCAGGCCCTGAAAGAACCACGAATCCTCCCGGGGAGCCCCGTCGTCGTCGACGCCGACCCGGTGGTACACGATGTCCGGAGCGTGCTCGGCGAGGAACGTCCTCGTCGTCGCGTTTCGACCCGACAATCGAGAACGTGGGTCACCCCGTGTTTGACCCATACCTGGAGTTGGGTGAGCGCTTCGGCAATCCGGATCCGATGGGAAGCTACCGGTCACGATCAGACCGGGGGCGACCTTCGACAGGTGTCGCCACCAGAAATCGAGATCGGCACCGTGCGGGCCGACGTGCTGGGCTTCGACCGTGCGACGGATCGCCTGTGCGAAAGCGCTGATCGCGCCTTCGTCGGTCGGTTTGATGAAGCCAACCAGTTCCCGTCCATTAACGACAGGTCCGATCGGTCCATACGATTTGAAATCATTTCCATGAGGCTCCATGAGCCCCTCCTTTCGACACTTGGTTGCCGGCGTTCCGGCCGCATCTGCCTTATGGCTAAGCACCTTGGGTGTCGAAACCCAGGTTGCCGGGCCCGCTCTGCGGACCACTCGTGATGCAGGTTTCATTATACCACGAAGGGTGTGACAGATTCCTCGAATAACACCCTCAGTCTGAGAAATTTCTCACGCAGGGTGATCGGGGCGAGAGTCACGGATCTGATGGAAACTCAAGTTTTTTTCCCAAACCCCGTAGGGGTTGGGGAACCGCCGGTGGGGTCTTGACGGCTTCATCGGCGAGGGTGTAGAGGTAGGGCCGGCAAGGTCCAGAACCGCTGGACTAGCCACCGACGAAAGGTGCGACCGATGTCCGCTCAAACTTCCCCACGAAGAACAGCGACCCGCAGAATCAAGCCGTGGGAGGCCCAAGCTGGCATCTACGTCGATTTCGAAGGTCGCAAGGCCGGCGACCCGGTCTTGCTCGGGATCCTGTTCAACGCGAACCGCGACGGGACCGGTCCGTGGGTCATCGAACAGTTCGTCATGGATCCCGAGATGCAAGCAGTCGACGAGGCGGCCGGCGCGACCTGTACAGCCCTGTCCATCGAGGAAGCGGTTGCGTCGGTGATCGATCGATCCGACGCAGAGGGCCGACACCTCATTTCGTGGTCCCAGCACGATCGGGACATCATGAAGCGGATCAGCGACAACCGGGCGTTCCGATATCGCAATGCCATTCGCACCGCCAAGGGTTGGCGCTACCGGGAGGAGACGCCGGGAACATCACGGACAGTCCACAGAACGACGACGCGAGGAGAAACGCACTGTGCCGCTACGAGACGTTCATCGGCTACGAACGGCCGGACGAGCCATACGACGTCGGTGATTCGATTCGATACATCCGTGGACTGAAGTCGGTAACCCCCGGGGCCATCCGACGCTGGGAGACGATCCTCACCCACAACCGACATGACCTGCTCGCAATGCGCGATGTGACGTTCACGGTCCTCGGACTCGAAGTGCCTGAGCAGTCGTGACTGACTTCGAGGCTCTGCGGGCACCTAGGAAGAGGCGGCCGGCTCGCGTTGCACACGAAAGGTTGTCCCGGCAGATTCTGTCACTCCCAACGTATACGGTTGCCAAATGAGCAACGGGCCCGAGAAGCCACCGCCCAGCCATTCCGTTGATGCGGACAGCCAGCCGTCGCTGACCGACGCCGAAATCGCCGCCAATCAGCGCGAGCTATTCGACCGCTTGGGTGTCGGTGGACGGCGGATACCGGCGTCATCCTTGCGGGAGCAGATGCCGTGGATCGACGCTGAGATCCAAGCCTCATTCGAGGATGGTGGCGGCAAGGAGATCTCATCGGGCAAGATTCTCGATCCGATATCGAGCGCCGCTTTGGCGGTGAACTTCTTCGCAGCCTGGAAGCCCCAGATCCCAGACCTAGGAGCCAAGCTAGGAGCCCCGTGGGTCGACCGCATGCGCTTCGAAGTGCAGTTCCCGACCGGTTTGCCGGGCACGAATCCCACCCTCGACGTGGTACTCGACGGCGGTGACGGACCAGTCATTGCCATCGAAGCCAAGTTCACCGAACCGTATTACCACCGGCGTCCGGCCAATACGTTTCGCCCGTCGTATTTCGAAAGTGATCCTCTGTGGGAAGGCCTGCCTCACCTACGTGAGATGGCGCTGGCGCTCACGAGCGGCGAGTTGAAGTATGAGTTTCTGCACGCAGCACAGTTGATCAAGCATGCCCTCGGGCTCAGCCGCGCACACAAAACGTACGGCTTCTCGCTCAAGTACGTGTGGTTCGATGGCGCAGACGCGGTCAGCGAAGCCCACCGCAGCGAGATCGAGGACTTCACACTTCTAGCCTCCCAGGACATTCACTTCACCGCCGTGGATTACCGGGCGCTCGCGTCATTATCGGCCCGTCCTC
The DNA here is from genome assembly GCA_963847455.1 of uncultured Acidimicrobiia bacterium. Classification (GTDB taxonomy): domain Bacteria; phylum Actinomycetota; class Acidimicrobiia; order Spongiisociales; family JAENVV01; genus JAENVV01. Next base: position 1,005 of record CAWKAG010000020.1, on the reverse strand, counting down.
GGAGCCCGGCCATGCCGAATTCCTCGAAGGAAGGTACTTCGCTCCAATCCTCGAAGAGCCCGACAGCGAGCGCTCACTACCGTCGATGGCCCGATCGTCCATGGCTTCGAGGCGCAAGATCAACGAGACATTCAGCCAGCTCGATCCAACCATGGTCATAGACCTGTATCACGCCCTCATGGAACAGGCGCCCCGGCGGCATGAACGCAACAAGAAGTACTTTGTTGGACACACCGGAATCACGTCGAGCGGTGAGTCCTCCAACAGGTTCGAGGAACACCTAGCCGTCGCTCTCACGAACCGGACGCTCGACTTCCCCGACGGCAGGCCAGTCAGACTGGTCGATTATCAGGTCCCCTTGAAAGCTCGCCAGGGCGATGCAGGACTCGGCAAGGTAGACATCTTTGGAGTCGACACCGATGGCCGACACGTCATCGTTGAACTGAAGATCGCCGGAGAGTCAGGACGCAGTGACACGCCACTTCGTGCGGTCCTTGAGGGCCTTACATATTCGGCGGTTCTCCTGGCCAACCGGGAAGCAATCGACGAGGAACTCGATGGGATCGACGAGTGTATTTGCACCAGTGCCGACTCCGGGACAGTGCGCGCTCAACGAATTCTTGTGGCGGGCCCAACGGATTACTGGCGACAGTGGGACGACTTCGAAGGTTGGCTCGAATCGGCAAACCAAGTATTGGGTCCGATCGCCGACGGGGTAGGCGCCAGCATCGAGTTCGTCGACCTCGGCGCGATCGGGGTTGACCTGGGTCTGTCCGGCGTTCCACCACGTCTCATAGCCAGTGGCCTGAGCGTCGATGATCCGATCCCGGTCTCGGTCCTCGACTCGTGGGGGCCGCAACATGGTTGACGCGATAGGACGGGCCGAACTCATGAGCGCAGGGTCGAGTACCTAGCCTCGGAAGAGTCGGCCGGGCGTGCACCGGGAGCCGCGGGGAATGCTGGCCCGTGGATACGTCTGGGCTACGTTCGCCGGCTTACGAGCAG
>CAWKAG010000019.1:0-25329 GCA_963847455.1 uncultured Acidimicrobiia bacterium | reverse complement strand
TGGAAATCTCTGGCTCGAACGTCGCCGATTCGTTTGCCTGGCTCGAAGCCGAAGGCCAGTTGACCCGGGTGGGCGACTCGTTCCGGCTGCATCGCCGCGTCAGCCAGGGTGGATCGACTCGAAGGTGAGACCCGGCTACCACCAGCGACGTTTGACGTCGAAGGCGACAACATGGTGATCCACTTCCCCGAAGACGGCGACCTTCGTCCGTTCTACGGGCTCGTGTATTCCCAACTGGGAGATGCGCCGCTCGAACAAGTGGGATACGCCGAAGCACAACTGACCGTCCCTATCGACCGGCGACTCACGCTGCAAGCCTATGAACCCGGCAGGTACGGACGACCATTCCAGGGACTGCCCCCAGACCTCTTCGACCGGATCGTCGCCACCCAGATGGGACCGAAAACCACCGACGACGACATGGAAGCCTTCTCCGACCTCTACCAGACCCGTCAACTCAGCATCGGCTACACGTACGAGGCGGGCCGATATTCGGACATGGGTCGGCACACCCCGTTTCGGATAGCGGGTCTGGGGCACCTTGCCAGGTTCGAACGACTTAAGGAACTCGGTCTGAAGTCCAGACTGGTGACCGACCGTGGCCTGGCTGTCCTGGCGAAACTGCCGCCGCTTCGATCCCTTCAACTCTGTTATGCCGAGGTGACGCCGACCGGACTAGGAGGGCTTCCGATCGACGAACTCACGTCGTTGACGGTGGAGTGGACCATCAAGATTGGCACCAACCTCGGTTTCCTCAGACGATGCAAAGATCTTGAGACTCTCGGCCTGCGCATCTCGGGAACAAACGACGCCCAACTCCGGCACGTCGGCGTTCTTGGCCACCTCACCAAACTGGACGTGGCCCACAATTCTCCGGATGAACGCTTTGGGGTCACCGAGGCCGTCACGGATGACGGCGTTGCCCACCTGCGGGACATGCCCAATCTGCACACGCTGTATCTGGAGGGTACGGCCGTCACCGACCGCTGCGCCGAACATCTCCGCACGCTGCCGAACCTGAAGAAGCTTTCGATCGGGCAGAGCGCCATCACCGACCGGTTCGTGGCCGAAATCAGCTCGATGCATCAACTGGAGGACCTCAGCCTGATGGGCTCGGAGGTCACCAATCGGGCGTTCGACTACCTCGCCGACCTACCCGACCTCAAAGTGCTCAACGTCGGGGCTACGAAGGTCAACCACGACGGCCTCGATCAGGTGGCGAGGATCAAAAGCCTCGAACATATCAACCTGACCGGCACGAACGTCCTGGCTCGCGAGTCGGGCCGACTCAGCATCCTTCCGCATCTCAAGAAACTTGAGGTCTGGTACCAAACAGAAAGCAAGGTTCTTCAGGACCGGATTCAGAACGAACTCCCGGGTGTCCGGGTGATGTTCGAGCATTAGACGCAACCCGACGGGCCGGGGCTGAGCCTGATTCAGGTTCTGAGGCAAGTTGACCGAAGGAGATAGAGACATGGTTGATACGAGCGAACGAGCCGAACTCATGGAGCGCCGGGTCGAGTATCTCGCCTCGGACGAGTTGACCGGACGCGCCCCCGGCACCGAAGGCGGGCTGCTGGCTCGCGAATACGTGCGAACCGCTTTCTCCGATTTAGGCCTGGTACCGGCTGGCGACAACGGCAGCTATGAACATGCCATTGCGTCAATCGACGGCGCCAACCTGCTCGGGGCGATTCCAGGGCACGGACCCCGGGCCGAGCAGAATCTGATGATCGCCGCCCACTACGACCACCTCGGCGAGTATTTCGGTGAGATTCATCCCGGCGCCGACGACAACGCTCAGGGCGTGGCCGTGCTGCTCGACGTCGCCGAGCGACTCACCGAACGCGACGACCTGGGACGCACGGTGCTCATCACTTCCTTCGACGCCGAAGAACCGCCCTACTTCTACACCGAAGAAATGGGGTCGGTGCATTGGGTCGACCGGCCAACGATCGACCTCCATCGCCTCGACGCCATGATCTGCCTCGACCTGGTCGGTCACGCACTCGGACCGGTCGACATGCCCGACGAGGTCCGTCGATCCATGTTCGTGATGGGCGCCGAACGGGCTGGATTGGGTCACGTGTCGACTACCTGGCCGATCAGGACGATCGGATCATCCCCCGACGCCTCGATGGCGACATGATCCCTCCCCTGTCAGATCATTACGCCTTCGAGCAGATCGGCATCCCGTTCTTGTTCTATTCGATGGGTCGGGACCGCCACTATCACACCCCCCGGGACACGGCCGAGAAGCTCGACTACCCGAAGATGGTCGGACTCGCCGACCATTTGACCGAGGTGCTGGACTCGCTGGCGGATGGCCCAGCTCCCGTCTACGACGCCAACGCCGTCGATGACGCCGCCAGCTTGGCCACGTTGGTCGCGATCGCCCGGCATGCCGCACCGCTCCATCACGACAGCGACCGCTTCACGGTCCTCGTCGACAAGATGGAACGCAAACTCGAACAAGGCACGCCCCTCGCCCGGTTCGATCGCGGCGCCCTGCAGTCGGCCATCCTCGCCCTCGAAGACGCCCTGGCCTGCGAGTTACGGGCAGGTGATGGTCACGGTCCCGGCCGTGTCGGGCTTGCCGCCTGAGATCGAAGCGATCTGATCGTTGAAAATCGTCTCGAATACTGCTTTGTCGGTGGTTACGTCGGATGTGAACGTGGACTGGTTCACGTGATACGAAACCCAACGCTGGCTTCCGTCAAGCGAAAAACTCCACTTGAGGTCACCATCGGAGGCATCGACCGACATGGAAACCGTCCAGGGTTCGCCATCGCTGTCAGTCCACGTGTCCCGGTTGGGACCAACCCAATACTCTCCGGCGAGTATCTCCGTTGAGGGACATCCTTCGGTCTCTCCTTCAATCATGAAATCACCGATCTGGACGATCGCAGCAGCCGAACTGGCGACCGCCGTGGTGGTTGTTGTGGGGACCAGGGGACTCCACGCTATGTCCTGGCAGATGGGAACGGTCGCATCGAGGCGAGCATCCCAAACTTCGGCGCTGGCGTCCTGGCCGAACTCGGCCCAGGCTTCCTCGAGGGCCGGGAGACCGATCTCGCCTGAGATGACGATCAGGATGGTGACGTCTCCGACCATCTCCCGTTGACTCCGGTCGGTTGCCGCCAGACAGATCCGATTCGTCACCTCTTGTCGATCCTGATCCAGAGATGCGAACGTAATTGCCGGTTCGGTTGTGGTCGTCGTGGCAGCTTCAGTTGTGGCGTGACCACCGCGGCTGTCGTCGTGTCTGGTGTCGCCGGATCGACGGCAAGGGCTGTGGTTGTCGTTGCGACGGAGTCTGCTCCGCCGCATGCCGAAACGAGGACGGCGAAAGCCGTAACTACGACCAACGTCCTACTCATGGCGAGCCTCCCAGTAGAGAGTTTGCCCGAGAAGGTAGTACTCACGCCTCCGATCATGCGTGAGTAGCGGACCTTTTCAAACTGTTGGATCCGACTTGACGACGATGGTTCTGGAGGTGGTTGCCGCAGTTCGCGCCACCTAAAGGGCCATGAGCTGCCTCCATGCCGGCACCCGGTTGTCGCTGAGAGAACGATGGTATTCGTCCGGACGCTTTCGTCCGATCCCCGGTGGGGTAACCAGATGCGCAAACCCATCGCCGAGGACGCAGCCATGTACGGGTTGAGCGAACCGAGCGGGTGACCGCGCTGATAGACGCATCAGCCGCCATTCGGCGCGTATCTCTTGCGGTCTAGAATGTCTGACAAGTACAGGAGGAGGCTGCGTGCCCAGAGTCGAAGAAACGGTACTTCCCGGCGTTGGCGTGCGTGTCGAATTCGTCGTAGAAGACGGCAGCCGGGTGGGTGCGGTGCATCACCGCACTCGGTCGCAAAGAAAGCTGTTTCGTTGTACGGCGCACGATCGAGACGCAGTCGCCCTCAACCTGAATCTTTCCGACGAGAGAGCCACGTGCTCGTTGACGCCCTCGCAGGCTCCACCGTCTCGCTCGCCAGACCCTCGCCTCCCTCGAACATCAAATCGAGGGACTCGCCATCGCCTGGCTGCCCGTCGACGCCGAGTCACCGTACGCCACCAAGACCATCGGCGACGCCGAGTCGGCACCCGCACCGGGGCATCGGTGGTGGCAGTGATCCGGGTGAGCGACGCCCACCCCGCCCCGGCCCCGACTTCAGGATCGAAGCGGGGGCATACCCTCGTGGTCGTCGGCACCCCAGAAAACGTCGAGCTGGTTCGCGCACTCCTCGACCGCCGGCTAGCTGCGCACGGACCCTCCGCCCCGCTGCTGGTCGAGTTTGGTGGCGTCATTCTGGCCCTTGGTATTTTGGCCGACTGGCCGGACGCCTCGCCATTTCGCCAATCCCCCTCGATCTGGTGGGGGGCCTCGCCGTGGGGGAAGGCGGATTGATCCGCCGTCACATCGGAGGAAATCATCGAGGTGGGCGCTGAAATCGGCGTCATCTTCCTCCTATTGATGCTCGGACTTGAATACTCGGCACGCGAACTCGTCGCCGGCATGCGCCTCCGATCGCGCCGGCTGGCGACCTCGACAGTCGCCCTGAATTTCACCCCCGGTCCGGTCGCCGGCTCCTGTTGGGTTGGGGTCCGGTCCGTCCTTGTTCCTGGGTGGGGTCACCTACATCTCTTCGAGCGGCGTGATCGCCAAAGTTCTCGGTGACCTCGGATGGACGGCGACCGGGAGACTCCAATCGTCCTTTCGATTCTCGTGTCGAGGATGTGGCGAGGCCCTGGCGCGCCGCTACCCGTCCTCGGTGCCGTTGCCCTCGGCGGGAGCACATCAGGGCGGTCCGAGCATCGGAATCGCCTTGGTGATAACGGCGGCGCTCGTCTCAGCTACCAACAGGGGGGCGACTGTCTCGGTGGTGCTGTCTTTCACAAGTCCGACGAGGACTCGCAGAGCTTGCTCATGGTGTTGCCTCACCTTGGTGGTCGCAGGTCTCGCCGAAGGAGCGAGCATCTCGGCGGGCGGGTGGTGCGTGGCTCGTCGGCATTGGTCTCTCCGGCGAGGCCGCTGTACGAGCACATACCCTGGTCTGCTCCGCTACGTGACCTTTTCGTGGTGGTGTTCTTCGGTGGATCGGCCTCGAACCGATCCTCGTGCAGCTGCCAGGTAGTCTCCCTAGCTTCTTGCCGCACTCCTGGCCGTCGGGGTCACCGGCACCAAGATCTTTCTAGGCTCTGGCCGGCGGCGGGCGGCGCCGGCATCGGGCGCTCTGGCGGTGGCGAGCAGGAGTCGGGCGGCATCGGCGTGGGAGTCTCGATCGATCATCGCCGGGCTCGCAGCCGGTGTTGCCGGGGCCGACGAACTCGCCGCCCTGGCTGCGGGCTGACGTCCTGATCATGGCGATCGGTGGACCGATCGCCGCCAAGGTCGTCGATCCACGCAGCCGCCGTTCACGAGCTCGAGGGAACCTCGAAGTCTGTAGTTCGGCCGATCCGCTCGCAGCGTCCTTGTAGGCGTTGTACGTGCATCGGCTCTGGTGGCGGCGGCCTCCATGAGGATGATTGATTACGCCCCGCCCGACCAGCAAGGCCGACCTGCTCGCCGCTGCCGAATCGGAATTCGACCGGTTGTGGAGGCGTGTAGAACCGTTGGCGACGACCACCGAGAGGTTGCCGGTGCCGGCGACGACTTGGTCGGTCAAAGACCTGCTTGCCGACTTCACGCGTGGCACAGATGGCGCATCGGCTGGGGAAAGAGCCGGCGAAGCCGGCGAGACACCCACCATCCCGGCCGAGGATACACGTTGCTGAGACCCCGGGTTCGAACCAGGTAATCTACGAACGCACCAAGGACGATCAATGGGGTGACATCGTTGACCGGCTGAACACCTCCCACAACGATGTCCTGGCGGTAAGAATCAGCACCTACGACGGCATCCGGAATCCTGTCCGCCAAAGCGAAGTATCCGTGGACCAGATCCACGTCAGTTGCGTATACCCTCGTCCCGGCATCTTCGAGCCACTACGCCGGGCATCGAAGTTGATACGCAAATGGGCGAAGTACAGCGGCCCAGCGCCCCATCGGTTAACGGTCATTCGGGCCTGATGCGTAGTCCCATGAGCATTACGTCCAGTTCCGACGAGTTTTTGTATGACCCGACCGACGTGCGTCGCCCGCTTAGGCCCGTTCAACCTGTGGTGCTAAACCGCCCCGTCCCTGGGTCTTGCAGCGCTAACAATCGATCGAGGTCGCCGTGACCTCGAGTCCGGCGTCGTGGCCTTCACCGGCAAAGATGAGGCCGCCGGCGTGGTCCGGGTCAGGCTGATGGTCACCGTGGCGAGCATCGTCTCCGCCCACCCGGTCGCTCATGTCGGTTCGCGTCGGACCGTAGCAGCAGGCTGCTGGTGGCCCGGTCGGCGTGGACCTCAACGTCGATCTTGCGATCGACCACCGTCCAGTCGATCGCCTCGTCGGAGAAGTCATTCGGTCGTCTTGGACCCGTGTACGTGGCGACTCTGGTGGAAGTTCCCCTCCGTGATGGAGCCAACGATGAAGCCGGGAACGCTGAGAACCGCCAGGGGACGATGGCGATCGACCCGAACAAAACTGATCCCCGCGGTGTCGAAAGGTTCGACCGCATCGAGGCGTATCCGGCCGGGAATGACTTGCCCCAGTCTGCTCGCCGTACCCGCGCCCACCATCAAAGTCGATCGCCGGCCGTCGACTCGAAGCGTTCCGGCCACCGAATGATCGAAGCTGACGAGACCGTGGTTACATTCCATGCGTGGCCCCACCCATACGCGCCGATGATGCCCAACGGGTCGGCGTCACTGGCCACGGTGTCGGAGTACCGAGCGTAGTTCGCCTTTGATCGTTCGGGCATCGTCGGCGATGTCGAGCAGCACCGTTCGCTCGAAACCGGTCGTCCCGATCGGACCTCGAACTTGTCGTGGCGGCCCAGAACCGTCGGCCGCATACCGCTGATACGTGGCCTCGCCGGTCGACCCGTCGAGGATCTGCAGAAACGCATGATGACGATCCGGGTCGTCGCTCAGGAAGATGCGAGGAATCACTGTGTACCGGCGCGTTTCGGGCGTCGACGAACTTGGAGTACCAGCCCTCAAAATACGGTGGTCGGCGCCTATGCCCGTGATATCGCTCGGGATGGAAGAGGTTAGAAAACATTGGCGTTCGTCACGGCAGGCGATGGTAGTGCGAGGAACGTCGAAGTTGATTCGGGTCAGTGGCGTGAGCAGCAACAGACGATCGCAGAAACCGTCTCGTTCGACTCCCGGCCTTCGGCTGGAAGGAACGTCGACCTTCCGACATTGTCGATGACGCCGGGAGCGGCCGTTGCGGCCCTGCGAGAGCGAAACCGACGTTGGCGTACGTCCGTCGCAATGGGATAAGCGCTGACTACGACCTGCTGAACCGCATGCGACCGCCACCGAGCCGACTTGGTCAATCGGCCGCTGCGCGATTCAGGATGAACCGGGGCCGGCGTCTCTAACGGCGCTTCGGTCGATACGACCCAAGTGTGCAGGCAGTCACCACACAAGGCTTGCGTTTCCAGAACGGGGGCGGCCATGTAGAAGCCGAAAATCGGGTCACTCCGACCCAACACCGCTATCCACACGAGCCGAAGGCCCAACGAACAAACCGAGAATCTGCATGAATCCGGCGATCTGCTCATTGGGAAACACAATGAATCCACGTGGGACAAGATATCCAGCGGCGACGAACAAGAAGACACCACCGAGCCCTGTCCAAATCCGTCCCGCTCGGTCTTGGCCTTAGGTCGTTCGATCGCCCGGATGTTGACCCCTTCCCGTTCAGGACATTACTCGGGCGCAACCTCGGAAACCTGGTACCTCCCCTTAATGTCCTGGAACCCCTCTGCAACGGCCAATACGCCTCCTTCCCGTTGCTCATTTCAAGCATGCGGAAGTCACGGGGAGGTTCCCAGAGGCATAGGCCCCGACCCTGAGACGCAAGCGGTCGCGGGTCAAGCCTGCCCACCAGAATCGTCGGAGCGGCCTGGCCGTAAAGCTTCCCCAGTCGCAGCCGAGGAGGCAGGCGATCGGCGTTCGGGGTCCACTCAAGTAGGGCGATTTCAGTGGCTCTTGGCGGTGCCGGCAACGAGCTTTGGCTCGATCAGGGCCGAAAGTCCCTAAAAGATTTCGGCCTCGGTATCCCCCATCTGCGCACCTTCCCGGGACATATGATGACCCGGTTGACGGCTCGATAAAGGGCCGCTTCTGAGTTCCGTGCGCTGATCAAACAGGAGGAGCTGTCGTGCCACCGACGAAACCCTGGTCATGGCCACAAGCCTATGGCAAGGCAGCGCTCATCTTCGCCTACTTCGTGATCGCCACCGTCTGGCTTCCGTCGCGGCTCCTGGGCGTCTCGTTCATAAGCACTGCCCCGGCCACCATCCGTGACCTGGTCGGATCCGGAGTCTGGTTTGGTTTCCTCGTCGCCGGCATGTGGACCCTTCGGAGCCTTCAGGCCAAAGGATGGATCTGATCGAACCACTCCAGTTTTTCGATGAGAACATTCCGTGTCTGGCCGCCTGCCCGGTCCACACCAACGCCGGCCTGTACGTGGCCGCCATCGCCGACGGCGAAGACCACCATTCGTATCTGACCGCCCGGTTGCCAAACCCTTTTGCCTCCGTCTGCGGCCGGGTGTGTGCCGCTCCGTGTGAGGACGCCTGCCGGAGGGGCGAGATTGACCGTCCCATCGCCATTCGAGCCCTCAAACGATTTGTAACCGAGAAGTACGGGGTAGAAGCCGGAGACGCTTCCGAGTGGGACGACCCGCGTTCGGCGCCACCCCCTGAACGAACCGAAACGGTGGCCATCGTCGGCGGCGGTCCGGCCGGACTCGCAGCAGCCCACGACCTGCGTCGCCTCGGATACGGCGTGACGGTCATCGAATCGACCGGCGTTTTGGGCGGGATGATGAAACTCGGCATCCCCGAATATCGCCTCGACCGCCAACTGCTCGACGCCGAAATCGGAGCGATCATCGACCTGGGCGTCGAGGTTCAACTGAACACCCGCCTCGGAACCGATGTGACCCTCGACGAACTGCGGCGCGACCACGACGCCGTGTTCCTGGCCATCGGAGCGACCCAGGGCCGCGACCTCGACATCGAAGGCCATCAAGCCGACGGTGTGCTGCGGGCCATCGAGTACCTCATCAACGTCAACCAGGGATTTCAGGTCGAAGTGGGGGCCAGAGTCGTCGTCATCGGCGGCGGCAACGTGGCCATGGACGCCGCCCGAACCGCCTTGCGAACCGCCGCCTACGACGAAGTGTCGACGAGCCCGGAACCGTACGAGGAGCGAGAGGTTCGCGAAGCGATCACCCAGGCCATGGACGCGGCCCGAACCGCAGTCCGAGCTGGAGCCCAGCACGTCACCGTCGTGTCGCTCGAGTCCGAAGCCGAAATGCCTGCCGACGAGTTCGAACTGATCGAAGCCGCCATCGAAGGTATCGAATTCAGGCACCGGCGAGGACCGGCCCGGATCGCGACCAAAGACGGTCATGCGATAGGCCTTGAGACGATCGGCGTGACGTCGGTCTTCAACGCAGAAGGGCGGTTCGCCCCCGAGTTCGACCCGGACGACCGCGACATCATCGACTGTGACACGGTGATCCTCGCCATCGGCCAGGCCATCGACCTGGCCGCCCTCGGCGAGGACGGACCGTCCATCTCCCCCCGACACACCATTGCCACCGACGATGATCTGAGTACGACGATCCCCGGCGTATGGGCGGGAGGCGACGCCGCCTCTGGACCCCGCAACCTCATCGACGCCATCGCCGATGGGCGCCGGGTCGCCTCGGCCATCCACCAATCGCTATCTGGAGAGGAGCCTGCCGAACGATCAGGCGGACAGATGGTGGTGCTCGAACAATTCCATCGCAGCGTCGACCTTTACGATCGCCAGAACCGCCTCGAAATCCCCTCGCTGCCCAGTGGCCGCCGGATTGGTCTCAGCCAGGTCGAACTGGGGTTCACCGAACAAGAAGCCCGGTGCGAAGCCGCCCGGTGCCTCCGCTGTTTCGCCAACGTGCTGCTCGACACCAGCAAGTGCGTGTTGTGCGCCCTGTGCGTGGATGTGTGTCCGGTCGACGTCCTGTCGATCGTCCCGGCAGTCGAAGTCTCCCCCCAGCTGGGGGCCGGTACCGCACTGATGTTGGACGAGCGTGCCTGCATTCGGTGCGCTCTCTGCGTTGATCGATGTCCGACAGATGCCCTTGCCATGGGCATGTGGTCGGGGTTTGGAGTTCCAGCATGACACTTGGCAAACGGTTCCGAGCAAGCGCCCTCGGGAGGTCGGTGATTCGCAACCCGAACCGGGTCACGACCCGCGACCGGGCCGCCGGGCATTGGTCGAACTTCTTCCTCCATATTTACCCGGTCAAGATCCGCCGCGAAGAGATCTATTTCCGATACTCCTGGTTTCTCGGTGTCGCCTCGCTAGCCCTGTTTGGTTCGTTGGTGGTCTCGGGTATCTATCTGATGTTCTTTTACGTGCCTTCACCCACAACCGCTTACGGCAACATCCAGTACATCCAAACCGAAGTGCCGTTCGGCCAGTACATCCGCAACGTCCACCGATGGTCAGCCCACCTCATGGTCCTGGTCGTAGCCGCTCATATGGCCCGGGTCTTCTACCGCGGGGCCTACAAGGCGCCCCGAGAGTTCAACTGGGTGATCGGGGTTGTGTTGCTCGTGTTGACGTTGCTCCTGTCGTTCACCGGCTACCTCCTCCCCTGGGACCAGTTGGCCTACTGGGCAGTCACGGTCGGCACCTCCATGGCGTCGTACGTGCCGATCATCGGCGAGCAAGTTTCCAACGTTCTCATCGGAGGACAAGAAGTTGGATCGGCCACGCTCATCAGGTTCTACGTCCTACACGTGGCCCTGCTGCCAACCGTCATCGTCGTGGTCATCGCCCTGCACCTGTGGCGGTGGCGCAAGGACAGCATGCTCGATACCGAAAACGACCAGAGGGAGTCGGTGTAATGGCTGAGGAACCCCTCGTCTTCGAAGGCAAACGAGTCCTCGGTGTCGTACCCGGCGTACCGCCGGTCGGCGATCGCAAAATCCCCGAGGAACAAGAATCCGTGATGGTGTGGCCCCACCTGCTGGTGCGCCATGCCGTTGCAGCCCTGGCGGTGCTGCTCATTGTCCTGCTCGTGGCCATCTTCTTCGATGCGCCCCTGCGGGAGATAGCCAATCCGGCCGTCACCCCGAACCCGGAAAAAGCCCCCTGGTATTTTGCGGGACTCCAGGAACTGTTGAGCCACTATCACCCACTCGTGGCCGGGATCCTGGTACCGGGAGCCGTAGTCCTCGGGGCGATGGCCCTGCCCTACCTCGATCGCAATCCCGACCGACACGGTAAGACGCGCCGGGTGGCAGTAGCGACATTCACGATATTCCTGGTGGCCTGGATCATCTTGACCATCATCGGGTTCGCTTTCCGGGGACCCGACTGGGGCTGGGTATGGCCATGGATCGATTGGTACGGAGAACTATGACACACAACAACGACCTGACCCGTAGAAAGTTCCTGACCCGGTTGTGGGCTGCCGGAGGCGGACTCATGGCTGCGGCCGGTGCCTGGACCGGATGGGATCTGCTCCGCCCGTCTGCCGCGTCAAGCCTGTCGGCCCAGGTAAAGGCCCTGCCACCCCAAGCCGTCCCGGAGACCGGAGTCGTCGAGGTCAAAGCCGCCCGCGCCTACCTGACTCGAGAAGGCGAACAGATCGTCGCTATCTCATGGAGATGTCCCCACCTCGGGTGCCGCGTGCCCTGGTGCGAATCCTCCCAACAGTTCGAATGTCCTTGTCACGGATCGCTATTCAACCGGGTCGGTGAATTCCGGGAAGGGCCATCGCCCCGCAACATGGATCGGCTCGCAACAACGGTTGTTGACGGAACGTTGGTCATCGATCCAAGCAACGTCACGCCAGGCGGTCCGCTCGGACCCGAAACGATCGACGAACCACCCGCCGGACCCAGATGTATTGGAGAAGGTCACTAATGCCTGAACATACTGACGTCGACCTCGACTCATCCACCAACCGGTGGATGTGGGCTGGCGTTGTGTTGATGGCGCTCTACGTGCTGGCCTTTCCGCTCTACCGGTTCTACGAGCCGGAGCGCCCGGGCCGGAGCACGAGAACTGCAGGAGACCCATCTCCAAACCGAAGGAAAGAGCCTGTACGCCGACGGCTGCGCCTCGTGCCACGGGGTGGAAGGGGAAGGGGTAAGTGCGCCTGCTCTCAACTCCAAACAGTTCCTCGATAGCGCGGTGGTCGACCAGATCGTCGCCCTGGTCTCACACGGTGTGCCGGGAACGGCCATGGCGGCCTGGAGTGTGGACTTCGGTGGCCCACTGACCTCCGAACAGATCCGAGCTGTCTCCGCCTACGTGGATTCGTGGCGGGCTGACGCCCCGGACCGGCCCGACTGGCTGGAACCGGGCACCGGACCGACGCCCTGAACTCGCTGGGAAGACTCGCCCCCGAACGCCGCTCAACTCTGGGCGGATCAATCCCGGCCATTCGACCCCGGTCACCTTCCCCGGATATCACCAAATTGGCCGGGGAGTTTCCTAGTGAGGAACTCATCAACTGGACAGCGTGCCGCGGAGGGGCGACCAAACCGACGGATGATTGCTGCCCCGAAGCCTGGAGAGGAACAGCATGGCTGATATCACCGAATGGGACGTCGAAGACGAGGAGTTCTGGGAATCGACCGGCAAGAAGATCGCCAAACGGAACCTGTGGATCTCCATTCCAAGCCTGTTGGTCGGGTTCGCCGTCTGGCTCTACTGGAGCGTCATCACGGTCCAGATGCTCAACCTCGGATTTCCTTTCACTACCGCCGAACTCTTCACGCTGTCCGCCATCGCCGGCCTGTCCGGGGCCACCTTCCGGATCCCCAGTAGTTTCCTCATTCGCATCGCCGGCGGCCGCAACACCATCTTCTTCACCACCGCCCTCCTGATGATTCCCGCCGTAGGAACCGGCTTCGCTCTCCTATCTCAGAGCACGCCACTGTGGGCCTTCCAAGTGCTTGCCTTCCTGTCAGGTTTGGGTGGCGGAAACTTTGCCTCGTCCATGTCCAACATCAGCTTCTTCTATCCGAAACGCATGCAAGGCCTCTCGCTGGGCCTCAATGCCGGCCTCGGCAACGCCGGCGTGACCACGATGCAGATCTTGATCCCGCTGGTCATGACCTTCGGTATCTTCGGGGGCGGCTCGATGGTTCTCGAATCGACCTCAGGCACGCTTATCGGCCAGATCGCCGCCGGCTCTGCAACGTGGATTCACAATGCCGGATTCGTATGGCTAGTGCTCCTGATTCCGCTGGCATTTCTCGGCTGGTTCAAGATGGACAACATCCGGGCCGAACATGTCTCACCCAACATCGGCTCTCCCCTGAACTCCTTCGGCAAAATCAGCGGCATGCTCGGCCTGGCGTCCATCCCAGCCGTAGCCGGGCTCTTTGTGATCCTGCCACAGCCCACGGGACTGGGGTGGACCTGGGCCAAGTACCCGGTCCTGGTCGTCGTGGTCTGGGGCACGGTGTTTCTCCTCCGACGCCTACCCGGAGACATCAAGCCAAACCTGGAACGTCAGTTCAAGATATTCAAGAACAAACACACCTGGATCATGAGCGTCATCTACACGATGACGTTCGGCAGCTTTATCGGCTATTCGGCCGGCTTCGCCCTGGCAATCAAAGTCATTTTTGGATTCCAGCACGTCATGGTGGACGGAATCATGGTCCACGATCTCGTGAATCCCAACGGTCCGTCAGCGCTCACCTTTGCCTGGATGGGACCGTTCATTGGAGCGTTCATACGCCCCGTGGGTGGTTGGATCGCTGACAAGGTGGGCGGAGCCCGGGTGACGCAGTGGGTGTCAGTGGTGATGATCGGAAGCGCCCTGGGGGTGGCCTACTTCATGAGGCAGGCGTACCAGTCGGCGACACCCGAGGATTTCTTCCTCCCCTTCTTCCTGTTGTTCCTGGTGCTCTTCGCCGCCACCGGGGTCGGTAACGGGTCGACGTTCCGCACGATCGCCATGGTGTTCGACCAGGAACAGGCAGGGCCCGTCCTGGGATGGACGTCAGCAGTAGCCGCGTACGGGGCCTTCGTCGTACCCCAAGAGTTCGGCGAGCAGATCACCAAGACCACGCCGGAAGTGGCCCTGTTCGCCTTCGCCGGATTCTATGTCATCTGCCTGTTTCTCAACTGGTGGTACTACCTGGGTCCGAAGGCCGAGTACCAGAACCCATGAGCCCATTTCGTGCGTCACCGCAACCGAATGGGACCTTCGGCACTGGCCCGGCAAACGAGCGCAAAGGTACCTTTCGATTTGTGTAGTCAACAACTAAGAAACTCAGAAATTGTGCACCGACGTTTGCCGGTTGGGCGACCCGGCAGGGACCACGAAGGAGAGAACGAGTGAAGCGGCCAGAGTTGATCGACTTCAAGCAGGAGCGGATTCGAACCCTCCACTTGACCTGGATCGCGTTCTTCATCACCTTCTATATCTGGTTCAACATGGCGCCCCTGGCCACCACGATGTTGCGGGAAGTCGAATGGCTCACGCCCGAACATCTCAAGGTCCTGGCGATTATCAACGTGGCCCTGACGATTCCGGCGCGCATCGTCGTCGGGGCACTCATCGATCGTTACGGACCCCGGATCGTTTTTTCGGGTCTCTTGATCACGATGGCGTTCCCGGCTTTCGCCTTTGCCTTCGGCAACACGCTCACCCAGTTGATGGTTTCCCGCCTCCTGCTGTCGACCATCGGTGCCGGATTCGTCGTCGGTATTCGTATGGTCGCCCAATGGTTCCCGCCGAAGATGATCGGACGCGCCGAAGGCTTCTACGCCGGATGGGGAAACTTCGGATCGGCGTGGGCGGCCATGACGTTGCCATGGTTTGCGCTGACCTTCCTTGAGAAATGGTTCAACGTCTCCGATGGCTGGCGCTGGGCGCTTTTCCTCAACGGGCTAGTCGGCCTGCTGTACGGCATCTTCTACTACTTCGCCGTGCGTGACACCCCGGAGGGAGTCGAGTTCCAGGAACCAAGAAGACCCAGCCGATGACCGTCAGTTCGTACGGCGACCTCGTGCAATACATCTTGTGGTCATTCCCGATCTTCGGTGCTCTTGGCCTGTTGGCGTGGCGCATCAGCCGGATCGAAATCACCGACACCGACGGAGCCGTTTCAGCTCTCATCTCATCCAACATGTTGTGGCTGGTCTACGGCGGGTTGGCGATCTTCTATGGCGTCCATGTACTCAAGACGCTCCAGGTGAATCTGCCGATCCTCAAGGCGGGAGTTGCCGAGGAAGACAAATACCCGTTCGCCAGCGTGACCGCTCTCAACACGACGTACGTGGCCAACTTCGGGGCGGAACTGGCCGTTGTCTCCATGCTCCCCGCCTTTTTCGAAGGGACGTTCGAAGTCACGCCAGCCACGGCCGGTCTCATCGCTTCGTCGTTCGCGTTCGTCAACCTGTTCGCCCGACCGTTTGGTGGACTCCTCTCGGACAAGATGAAGAACCGAAAGATGGTCATGACGGGCTACATGGTGGGGATCTCACTCGGATTCCTTGGCATGGGCTTCATTGGATCCGCCTGGCCGATCTGGTTGGCGATCGTGATCACCGTGATCTGCTCGATCTTTGTGCAGGGAGCCGAAGGGGCCACGTTTGCGATCATCCCGCTCATCAACCCTCGCATGACTGGACAAGTAGCCGGTATGGCCGGGGCGTTCGGCAATGTCGGTGCGGTGCTGTACCTGGTGCTCTATTCGATGGTCGATGCGCAAACCTTCTTCTTTGTACTGGCGGCCGGCGCGGCTCTCAGCTTCATCTACGTAATCATTTTCCTCAAAGAGCCAGAAGGCGCTTTCGCCGACGGGCTGGCGGCCTCATGAACGCAGCGATCCCGCCAATCTGGATCAGGGAGGCCATCGAGTGAGGTTGGAGACGACCCGCAAAACGCACCTGGCACTGCAGGCGCTTCGGGTGCTCGACACGACCCAAACTCCGATCAAGGGCAAGGACCTTGCCGTCCTGATCAACACCACAGCGTCGTTCATTGCCCAGATCATGAAGCCGTTGGTCGACGCAGATTGGGTGATATCCGATCGCGGCCCGACCGGCGGTTATCGGCTGGCCGTAGACCCGGCACCCATCTCGGTGCTCACGCTTATCGAAGCCGTCGAAGGTCCAACCATCGACGGCAAGTGTGTTCTTCAGGGAACCCCATGTCCCGACGTCGACCAATGCCCCATGCACGAAGCATGGGTTCGAGGGTGCGCAGCGCTGCTCATAGAACTTGCCAAAACGCCAGTTCTCCAAGCCACAACCCAGGAGAGGACAGCCTCATGACCCGGACCGCCCAATTTGTTTTGGTGGGGCTCTTTGCGCTGCTCGGCACCGCGGCCTTAGTCGAGGCTCCCCCGGCGGCCGAAGCCACCGCAAACGCCATCCAGCCAGCACTCGATGGTGCCCAGATTTTCGCGGACAGTTGCGCCTCCTGCCATCAGGCCTACGGGCAGGGCGTGGCCGGCACGTTCCCGCCGTTGGCGGCCAACCCGGCAGCTACGGACGCCGCCTATGTCGAACAGGTCATTCGCGAAGGACTCTCCGGGCCCATCGAGGTGCTCGGGGTCGCTTACGACAACGCCATGCCGGCCGTAAACCTGACCGACGCTGAAGTGGCCGCTGTGGTCGCCTACGTCACGACCCTGGCCGAAGCACCTCCGGATGTCTCAGGTCCGACCGGCACGGTGGGGCCGCCGACCCGGCCAAGGGCCTTGCCCTGTTTGTCGGGTCGACCTCATTCAACAACGGTGGACCGGCCTGCGCCGCATGTCACGTCGCCGGGACAGTGAACGCAATGGGCGGACCAACCATGGGGCCCGACCTCACCCATGTGTTGGATCGCCTCGGGGGCGAAGCTGGACTGGTTGGCTGGCTGGCCGCCGCACCGTCGCCGGTCATGACACCCATCTTCTCGGAGAAACCGTTGGACGAGCAGGAGGTCGTCGACGTCGTCGCCTATTTGGCTGAGGCCAGCACCCAAACACCTGCTTCAAACACAGATTTCATGACGGCCTTTGGACTGGCGGGAGCCTTAGTCCTATTTGTCGGATTGGCCATTGCGTCGCGAGGACTGCGACGAACGTACGTCGAGCGACTGAGGAGCAAGCCATGAACGACTTTTGGATCAGCGAAACCGTCGACCCAGCTGCTCGCAAATGGGAAGAGTTCTATCGCAACCGCTTTGCGCACGACAAGCGTGTCCGGACAACCCACGGAGTGAACTGCACGGGTAGCTGCTCGTGGGAGGTCTACGTCAAAGACGGCATCGTGACGTGGGAGCTTCAGGCCACCGACTATCCCCAACTCGAAGAGGGACTTCCTCCGTATGAGCCGCGTGGCTGCCAGCGGGGCATCTCCTATTCGTGGTACCTGTACTCGCCCATCCGGGTGAAGTACCCCTACGCCCGCGGCGTACTGATCGACATGTATCGAAAAGCCAAGAAGGAATCGCTCGACGACCCGGTAGCGGCTTGGGCGCGCATCCAGGACGATCCGCAAATGCGGAGTCGGTATCAAACGCACGCGGCAAGGGCGGCTTCCGCCGGATCAGCTGGGACGAAGCCGTCGAAATGGCCGCGGCCTCGACGGTCCACACGATCAAGAGGCACGGACCGGATCGGATGGCCGGCTTCTCGCCGATTCCCGCCATGTCCCAGGTGAGCTACGCCGCTGGCAGTCGGTTCATGTCGCTCATCGGTGGCGCCATCATGAGCTTCTACGACTGGTACTGCGACCTCCCACCCGCCTCACCGGAGGTATGGGGCGAGCAAACCGACGTCCCAGAATCGGCCGACTGGTACAACTCGCGAATTCATTGCGGTGGTCGGATCGAACCTGAACATGACCCGAACTCCCGACACCCATTTCATCGCTGAGGTGCGCCATGCCGGTGCCAAATTGGTGGTGTTCAGCCCCGACTTCTCCCAGGTGGCCAAAGTACGCCGACTGGTGGGTCCCCTCGAATCCAGGGCAGGACACCGCCTTCTGGCTGGCCGTCGACCATGTGCTTCTGACCGAGTTGTATGCCCAACGGCAGGTCCCCTATTTCCAGGACTATGCCAAGCAGTACACCGATCTCCCGTTTCTCATTCGAGGTCGATGACGGGGTGCCCGGCCAATACGTGCGCGCCAACGCTCTGGAACCGTATCGGGACATCGAAAACGGAGATTGGAAGCTCCTCATGTGGGACGAGGCGACCGACGCACCCCGCATGCCGAACGGTGCCATTGGCGATCGGTGGGCCAAAGAGAAGAAGGGCAACTGGAACCTGAAGCTTGAGGATGTGGTCACCGGCCAGGCCATCAAGCCGCAACTCAGCTTCATCGACAAGTACGACGAGGTAGTCGAGGTCAAACTCGACTTCTTCGGAAATGATGGCACCATCGTCCGCTCGGTTCCCGTTCGGGTCATCGAAACCGCCGACGGGCCGATCAAAGTAACGACAACGTTCGATTTGCTCATGGCTCGCTTCGGGGTCGAGCGTGGACTGCCCGGGTTCGACGCCAAGAGCTATGACGACGAGGACGTGCCCTACACGCCCGCCTGGCAGGAGCAGTACACCGGAATCCACCGTGACACGCTGATCAAGTTCGCCAGAGAATGGGGTCGCAACGGCGAACTCACCAACGGCAAGAACATGGTGATTATCGGTGCGGGCGCCAACCACTGGTACCACAACAACCTGCTGTATCGCTCGGCCATCACGGCCCTGATGCTGACCGGTTCCGTGGGCGTCAACGGCGGAGGCCTCGCTCACTACGTCGGCCAGGAAAAGCTGGTCGCCCACGCCTCCTGGGGCTCCATTGCCATGGGCGCCGACTGGGGTATGCCGCCCCGCCATCAGAACACGCCTTCGTTCCACTACGTGCATTCGGATCAGTGGCGCTACGAACGCGGCTACCGCGAATACGACTCGCTGCCGGAGAACCACCCCGAACGATTCGATCACACGATCGATCATCAGGCCCGCGGCCGTCCGCCAAGGATGGTTGCCGTTCTTCCCGCAGTTCAAGCAGAACCCGATCAACCTGGTCCGAGAAGCGCGTCGCCTGGGTGCCGAGACCGACGAAGCCGTCGTCAAACATGTCGTGGACGGACTCAAATCCGGCGATGTCGAGTTCGCCATCGACGACCCGGACGCTCCCGAGTCATGGCCGCGGACGTGGTTCATCTGGCGCGGCAACGCCATCGGTACTTCCGCCAAGGGCCACGAGTTCTTCCTCAAGCACTACCTGGGAACCCATTCGACGGCGATCGCCGCCGAACCGGACGATCACGGAGTGGACGAGGTGACGGTCCGCCCGGACGCTCCCATCGGCAAGATGGATCTGGTCGTGGACCTCAACTTCCGCATGGACACGTCTGCCCTGTATTCGGACATCGTCCTTCCGCCGCGACCTGGTACGAAAAAGACGATCTGAACACCACCGACATGCATTCGTTCATCAACCCGATGCAAGCGGCGGTACCGCCCGCCTGGGAGTCGAAGGACGACTGGGACATCTTCAAGGCCATCGCCAAGAAGGTGTCCGAACTGTCGGCCGGCAATCTGCCCGACCGTGGTCGAAGACGTGGTCATGCAGCCGCTAGTTCACGACACGCCCGACGAACTCGCCCAGCCCAAAATGGGCGATTGGCGGACCGGCGAGGTCGAGGCGATCCCTGGCAAGACCATGCCGAAATTCAAGGTCGTCAAACGCGAATACCAGCGGACCTACGACAAGATGATCAACCTGGGCGAGGGGGTCCGAACCAATGGGGTTTCGGCCCACGGACTGACCATCCCGGTGACCGACTTCTACGACGAACTGGCTCGCAAGCAGCCCGGCTCCCGGGAATCGGCAGACAGCCCGGTTATGCCGACCCTCGAACGAGGACGACAAGTCGCTGAAGCGATTCTGGCGCTCGACCCGGCCGCCAACGGCGAACTTGCCCACCGGGCTTTCGAAGCCGAAGAGGCCAAGACGGGACTGAATCTGACCCACCTGGCGGCAGGCGAACGGGACATTCGGACCAACTTTGCCGCCATTGTCGCCCAACCCCGACGGATCCTCACCACCCCGACGTGGAGCGGAAAGGTCGGCAAGGGTCGGGCGTACAACCCGTTCACGCTCAACGTCGAGGAACTCATTCCCTGGCGAACGCTGACAGGCCGGCAGCACTTCTACCTCGACCATGAGCAGTATCTGGCGTGGGGCGAAAGCCTTCCGGTGTACAAGCCGCGACCCGATCACGCCATGCTGTCCGAGACCGAGGAATCGCTCGCCGAAGGCCAGGATGGTCAGTTGTTCAACTACATCACGCCGCACGGCAAGTGGTCGATCCACTCGACGTATTCGGAAACCGATCGCATGATGACGCTTTCCCGAGGTGGCTATCCCGTCTGGATCAACAACAAGGATGCCGCCAACCTGGGGATCGTCGACAACGATTGGGTGGAGCTGTACAACGACAACGGCGTGTTCGTTCAGCGGTGTACCACTTCGGCCCGAATTCCCCGTGGCACGATCTTTGTCTATCACGCCACCGAGCGGACCGTGGGCATCCCGATCTCGCCTCGTCGCAACAAACGAGCGGGCATGAACAACTCGCTCACCAGGGCCCGCCTCAAGCCGGTCCTCATGAGCGGCGGCTACGCCCAGTTCACGTACGCCTTCAACTATTGGGGGCCGACCGGCGTGAACCGCGACACGTTCGTCTATCTGCGAAGGATCGACAAACCGAGCTACAACGGGGAGGTGACACCATGAGAGTGCGTGCCCAGATGAGCATGTTGTTCCACCTCGACAAGTGCATTGGATGTCATACCTGTTCGGTGGCTTGCAAGAACTTGTGGACCGACCGCAAGGGTGCCGAATACATGTGGTGGAACAACGTCGAAACCCGGCCCGGCACCGGCTACCCCACCGGTTGGGAAGACCAGGATCACTACAAAGGCGGCTGGAAACGAGACGAGAAGGGTCGCCTGAAACTGCGGCTCCAGTCGAAACCAGGTGCGATTGCCAACCTGTTCTTCAATCCGGCGCTTCCCGAACTCGACGACTACTACGAACCGTTCACCTTCAAGTACGGGGACCTCTTCGACTCGCCTCAGGGCGAGCACCAGCCGACCGCCGAGCCGGTTTCGAAGATCACCTGGGAGCCGATTGAGATCACGTCGGGTCCCAACTGGGATGACGATCTCGGGTGGCTCCGATATCTACGCCGCCAATGACCCGAGCATGAACGGCATCGACGAAGCAATTCGCCATCAGATGAGTGAGATCGAGCGAGTCGTGTTCAACTATCTGCCCAGGATCTGCAACCACTGCCTCAACCCCGCCTGTGTCGCGGCGTGCCCGAGCGGAGCGATTTACAAGCGCAGCGAAGACGGTGTGGTGCTCGTGAACGAGGACAAGTGCCGGGCGTGGCGGATGTGCGTGGCGGCCTGTCCGTATAAGAAGGTCTATTACAACTGGTCGACCGGCAAATCCGAGAAGTGCATTCTGTGCTTCCCGCGCCTCGAAACGGGCCAGGCACCCGCCTGCGCTCACTCGTGCGTTGGTCGCATCCGTTACATGGGAGTACTGCTGTACGACGCCGACCGAATCGCCGACGTCGCCTCCATGCCCGAGGACCAACTGCTCGACGCCCAACTCGACATGATTCTCGACCCTTGGGATGAGCAGGTGGTGGCTGCCGCGGCGGCCGCAGGCATCGAGTCCGACTGGATCGACGCAGCCCGTCGATCGCCGGTCTACCAGTTCGTCAAGGTGTGGGGTATGGCGTTGCCGCTTCACCCCGAGTACCGCACGGCGGCGATGATGTTCTACATCCCGCCGCTGTCACCGGTGATCAGTTCCATCGAGGGAAACCTCACCCGCCTCGACCTACCCGACGAACGGGAAGATTTCGAACTCCTCGAAGACCTCGATAAGGCCCGGCTCCCGGTTCAGTACCTAGCGAATCTGTTCTCGGTTGGCGATGAGGAGGTGATCCGCAAAGTGTTGAAGAAGATGCTGGCGGTACGCACCTACAAACGCCGCCAAAGCGTCGACGGTGAAATCAGCGAAGTGACACTCGCTTTGCTCGAAGCAGCCGGTACCACCCCTGAAGAGGTCGAAGCCATCTACAAACTGACCACCATTCCCACGATTGAGGAACGGTTCGTTCTGCCGCCCTATCACAGGGAGATGTCGATCGAGACGCTCAATGATCCGCTCGCCTACAAGGGCGCCACCGGGTTTGGGCAAATCGAGCCACCGAGAAGAGGTGCCTGATGGGACTGACCCCAACCACTCTGCAGCCCGGATCCGTAGTAGCGGCCGGATATCGATATCCAACCCCTACGAGCCATGAGGCGCTCACCACAGCCGTAGCGGGCCTCGACGGCCCGATCGGCAAACACATGCGCCGATTCGTCGACGCGGTCGGACAGCTTGAGCTGGGCGAGTGGGAAGAGTTGCATACCCGCACACTCGACCTCTCCCCGCTCTTCATCCCGTACGTCGGGTATGTGCTGTGGGGAGAGAACTACCGGCGGGGTGAATTCATGGCCGACCTGAAACGGGACATGGAACGCCTAGGAGTCGAGCTGCACGGCGAGTTGCCTGATCACCTCGACCCGGTGCTCCGCTACCTGGACGCAACCCCATCGCCCCTCCCCGACCTGATGAACGACCTCCCCAAAGCGGTCGGGATCATGCGATCCACCCTGAAGAAGGCGGAATCAGCCAATCCGTACCGCCATCTGCTGGCCGCCACCGCTGACGTGGTTGGGCAGTCCGAAGCAGCCGATAGCCACAATGAAGCTGGAGCTCCCCGATGAACAACCTGCTGTTTGTTGTGTTTCCCTACGTCGCAGCGACGCTGGCGATCGTGGTGACGATCATCCGGTGGCGACGCCATCCATTCTCGGTGTCGGCGTTGTCATCGCAACTCCTCGAAAAGCGCAAACTGTATTGGGGTTCGGTGTCGTTCCACTGGGGCATCACCATCATCCTTCTCATGCATTTGGTGGTACTCGTCATCCCGGATGGGATCGACTACTGGAACGGCGCACCGGTTCGGCTTTACCTGCTTGAGGCGACCGGCATCGCGCTGGCCGTCTGGGCCGGAGTTGGGCTCGTGATTCTGATTTACCGACGGTTGACGAACCTTCGAGTCCGGGCAGTCACAACCCGCGCCGACATGGTGGTGCTGGCGATCATTGCCGTCCTCATCATCACCGGCCTGTGGACCGCCATTGGCTACCGATGGGGTTCGTACTGGGGCACTGCGGTGTTCGTTCCCTACGTTCGGTCGCTGCTGATCTTCCAGCCTCGGCCCGAGTTGGTCGAAGCGTTGCCATGGGTGATCAAGACACACGTGCTGATGGCTTTCGTGTTTCTCGTGGCGTTCCCGTTCACCAGGCTCGTGCACATCATCACGGTGCCGTTCGGGTATCTGACCCGTCCATGGCAGAAAGTGATCCGGATGAGCCGGGAGCCGGCCGTGTACCACCCCTCCTCAAAGAAGCCACTCGACCGCATCAAATAACTCCCTGAACCCTGGAACCCTGGGTTGAACCCTGGGTTCCAGTGCCCGATATCGGGCACTGTGGCCCCAAGAATGACACGGTCATCGTCGAAGAACGATCGCTCGGCGCTACTCCGGAGTCCCATACCATTTACGCACGGGTCCAGGGCGCAAGACCGGCCTCGACCATAATTGGCGAGTACGGACTGGCTGCAAACGATCGGTTACAAAGTGAGGTAAGCCACCCCCCAAGTATTGTACGAACGCCATCCCGTGCTTCTTATCGGTTACAAACCGTTGGACGACGATACTCATCTGGCCTACTATGAGTAGATGGAACCGATCAGTTACATGGAGGCGATCGGCCGGGCGGTCCGATCCCGTAGAAAGCAGCTACTGGTGGATCAGCAGACCGTTGCCGATTTGGCCGGCGTCTCGCGCAAGGCCGTGTCGGATATCGAGCGGGGGAAACCGACCATCCGCTTCGACGTGCTCGCCAAGGTCTTGACGGCCGTCGGTCTCCAGATCGACGTGTCGTGAATGCCGATGTCTACAAGGGCGACGACCAAGCCGGTGTCATCACCCGCTACGCCGACCACGTCGAGTTTGCCTATGACCCTGGCTACGGCGGCGACCCAGTTGCTCCGACGCTCCCGGTGCAACCAGAACCGTACACCGCCCCCGCCGGCCAGTTGCCGGCGTTCTTTGTGGGGCTCCTTCCCGAAGGTCGGCGACTCACGGCCTTACGTCAGCTGCTCAAAGTCGCCCCGGACGACGATCTATCGCAGCTACTCGCCGTCGGCGGCGACACGATCGGAGATGTACGAGTCATCGCCGCGGGTGCCGAACCCCACGACCCGGCCCACGTCATGGAACATCGCACCTGGACCGATGTGGATCTTGCAGAACTATTCACCCGATCGATCAGCTCCAGCCACGACGCCGTGGCGATCCCGGGCGTCCAGCCCAAGATCTCCGGACGGATGATCAGCTTCCCGGCGGCTGGCACCACGGAACCGGCCATCATCAAACTCGACCCGCCCGAATATCGCCACCTCGTAGCAAATGAATCGGCCATGCTCACCGCGGCTGGGCGTCTCGGTTACCCGGCCCCAACGCATCAGCTCGTCCAGGACCATGTTGGATCTACGGGACTCGTCATCGACCGGTTCGACCGGGGACGAGCGGAGGGCCATCTGGTTCGCTACCCCGTCGAGGACGGCTGCCAGGCGCTCGGTCGTTACCCGGCCGACAAGTACAACCTCGACACCCTCGATGTGATCGACGGTCTCGCCGCGCTGTGCACTGCCCCAGCTGTGGCTGCCTTGCGGCTCGTGGAGCGCTTCGTGTTCTCCTACCTGGTAGGCGACGGCGACCTGCATGCTCGCAACCTGTCGGTATGGCGGAGGCCCGACGGCGTCTGGGAGCCATCCCCTTGGTATGACATCGTATGTACGGCCATCTACGGCGACATGACGCTGGCCGCACCGCTCAATGGCAACTCCAACATTCGCGAGATCGGGCGCCGGAGACTGATCGAAGCAACCCGGATTCTCGGCATACCCGACCGGGCCGTCGAACGAATGCTCGACCTCCAGAGTCCCGCATCGCGGCGGCGGTGGCGTCGGCCCTCGCCCAGCCTCCGTTCACCCGAGGTCGCCGGCCTTCCCAAGGTTTCCCGAACACTGGCGCGACGGGCCGATCTGCTGATC
>CAWKAG010000018.1:0-16921 GCA_963847455.1 uncultured Acidimicrobiia bacterium | reverse complement strand
GGGATTACTTGGATGCGGGCCGCGTCGAAGCCCAATGCCAACTAATTCTCGGCACGCTCCGCCGAGGGATCCACAGCCAACATCCGTGATATGCCCGGGCGAGAACCTTCTCAAGAAGGATAGGCGCTGGACACCGGCGCGGATGAAGTGCCTAGTAGCTTATCTGCGACTTGATGCCATACAGCAATTACAGGTGCTTTCGAATACAGCGGAGAGAAGTAGGGCGTTCGACCGGATCCTATTGGATCCTCGTACACGAGGTCGTAGCGTTGCCGATTGGCGCGATAGTGAGTCCAAGCCCTGAACGCTGGCCCGAAACCCTTTCCGGCACGGTGGATCGTGACTCCGTCAGTCAATTCTTCTTGCGGGAGGTCCGGATCGGACTGGCAGAAGTATTCAACTTCATGGCCCTGGGATGCAGCCGCAAACCGCCCAAGCCCACGCCTGTGCATCGCCACCGCCCGTCTTGGAGTGACGAGCATCTCTCCCGGCGAGGAACAACAAAGTGAGGCGTTTCGTGTCGGCTCTCCTGGGGTGGGTCATCAGTCGCGGCTCCCCACCGAGAGCACAGGCGAACGCTTCCGACCGACGCCGCCTGCGCTGAGGCGCTCCGGGCGGTAACGCCCTCGGTTCGGAGCATTTGGCCAGAGAGCCAGCGCGACAAGTCCAAGCAGCAGCAAAACGTTTGCGAGACTAGCGGTGGTTACGAACCAGTCACTTTCTGCGAGAGATCTGAAGAACTGTGGCACAGGATTAGTTTCGTCGTATACCCCAACGGACCATTTCGGGTGGCGAGTCAACCAATACGCCCCCATGGCGTACATCGCGAGAAAAGTGGTAGCGCTCAGAATTCCGACGCTCGCACTATATGCCCACCTTGGCAATGACCCTCTTGCTGCGATAAGCAGGCCCAGCGGGAGGACGTAGTGATAGGTGACAGAACCCGTATTTAGCGTCAGAAATGCAAGTGAACCGATCGCCAAGAGCAGCGGAAGCCTGTCATTGAGGGCGTCCTTTCGGAGTCGCAACATGATGAGGACAACGATCAAAAGAGCCACGGAAGTGACGATTGACCCTACCTGATGGTATGTCAGAGATCCGCCTATTTCTGTCGTCGCTGGGAACAGGATTCGGTCTGCCCCATGCACGCCGAATCTCAGGCCTATCACCAAGGGCCAAATTGACATACCTCCCCAAAAGAGAGAGGCAACGTCCACGCGTCGTTGCCTTCGCCGACGTGCAGGAAAAACGCATTGACCAAATTATCGATTGCGAGGGTGGGCGAAACCGTCAGCGACAGTGGAAGGAGCAACACGTAGAGAACCACAACTGATTTAGCGATTGCCAAGACGGTTTCCCGAAACCGTAGTTGTCGCAGCAAGTAGACAGCGAGCAATAGCGCTGGAATGGCAAATTGCGGTCTCGCCATGACAGAAGCGAACAGGAATCCCCACGACCAAACAAATGATCTTCGTATCGCGAAGTATACAGCTGCCAACAAGAACGAAAGACTCACCACCTGAGAAGAGCCCCAAACCGAACCCGCAAACCATATGGCAGGGTTGAAGAGGAAGATGGCCGCCGCCGCAAGACCTAATCGCGGATGGTCAGTAGTCGCTCTGGCTATCAAGTAGATGATGCCAGCGCATATCAAAGCAAAGAGGCTATTCACGACCTTTGCCAACATCGATATTGAGCTCACATCACCACTGGCCACCAAGGGATCCAAGAAGAGTCTGTGAAACGCCCCCTGTGCCCCCGTGATGTACGCCATAACT
Source organism: uncultured Acidimicrobiia bacterium (assembly GCA_963847455.1). Classification (GTDB taxonomy): domain Bacteria; phylum Actinomycetota; class Acidimicrobiia; order Spongiisociales; family JAENVV01; genus JAENVV01. Next base: position 15,143 of record CAWKAG010000018.1, on the reverse strand, counting down.
GGTCCGTACGGAAATCCCGCTTCTTGTAAGGGGAGACCACTCCATTGCTCTGCTTCAGCACTAGCGAGGTTTGGAAGGAAGAAGAGCTCAGAGGGGCCGTAATTGGAGGCCGTGTATCCCCAAATTTCCGCGCCGACAACGTCTGCGTTTGCCTGCCCCACACGTGATAGGAGACCGTTGCCGACGAAAAATATGACTACCAGGATGACTCCAACAACAAAACCCCTGAACGAAACGCGCCCCAAAGCGCGACCAATCGATCGACGTGAGCTTGCGTCTCGATTGGCAATGAACGACCTCGACATCTGTATCGCAAGGAAGGTGCCGATGATCCCGAGGAGACCGACGAGAATCCTCAGTCGAGCATCGTCGACCTTGACCGCTAGCCAACGGTCATGCCCAAGAACTAGGTGGTGGTTGGAGAACCCTGAGACGCTCAGGCCAGAAGTTGAGGCGGCTGAGATCGTTGTCGCCAGACGCCTCGGCTCAAAGAGCTCCGGCCATTCAGCGGCGCTGATTGTACCTTTGAATGAGCGAACGTCGAAGGAGCGCAGCTCAAGCGGATGGCTACCCTCAGCCCGTCGCCACCCCTCAGTGCCAGCCTGAAAGGTACCGTTAAACACAAGATTCAATGTCGGATCGGTTAGTGGCCTCAGGCCGATTTCGGTAAAGAGGGCACGACCACCGGCGCTCGTGGCGATTTCGACTCGGGCCCCTAGCGCCTGAGCAGGCGACCGAGCCTTCAATTGCATACCTGCCCACTCTGTGGACTCCTGACTCTCCTCCCATTGACTTTCAACGTCGATTCTCTCGCCTGATTCGTCGAGCCATTCAATCGAGATTCCAACGAGCCCGCCGGAGAGGACCCTTGCTGTCGCGGAAAGCTCGTATTCCACATTGGGTTCGATCGCGACTACATCCGATATCAAGTGGGAGGTAAAGGGCGGACCCGGCTGGTCGACAAGCACCGCGTTCGCTCCGGGCACTCCCAGATCAACGGATGCGGCTGCGATCTGAATCTCTCCAGTGGCCCTGTTCACGGTGACGTCGATGTCGTAGGGCTGGGCAAGGGTGTATACGCCTAAAGTCTGCTGCTCGACGACCTCGTTTTGAATCAACCGCTGCAGCGTGACTCTTCGTTCGGGTTCCGACCCGAAGACCATTTGGTACCGCAGGTTGGCAAATGGTGCCCACACCTTGACGATCAGAGGAACGCTCCCCGGTGCTGCTTCGCTGATCGAGGTCCGAAAGTGTGATCCATAGCTGAGAGGGCTTGTCGCCAGGTGCACTGCCGGTTCCGACCCGGGCAACGCTGAGATCGTCAACGAATCCTGCTCAAGGAGCACTAGGCCATCGGAACGCCCCTCACCTTTCGGATCCACATACATCGTGACTTGGTCAAATCCCACGTAGGACCCATCGCTCTCAGGCGACGACCAAAATTCAGCAGGCATGAAGACTGTTAAGAGCATGGCTGCTGCCACGAATAGGAACCACGTATCTCGCGACCTGAGAAGTCGTCGTTTATTCATAGGAGTACGTTCCACGGATGTCAGACGCCAGACGCATCGACCCACGGAACCCACCCATCCAAGTTGAAACTGAACTGAATACCAGGAATGCGCCTCCAACCACGGCCGTGACCCTCACAAGGTGTTCTAGGTCGTTGTCGATCAACAGGGGGAGGATCGTTTGAAGAATCAGGAATGGGGCAGCAACCAAAGCAGCGTAAAAAACCATGTCTTTAGCGAGATTGAAATACGCGAAAACCGACCCAACGGCGAATAACAGTGAGGCCACGGCATATTCCCGCACGAGCACTAAGCCGGATTCGTAGCCCGAGCCGACAACCGCTCGTAAAGCAAATTGCGGAAAGACCCAAACTCCTATCGCCACAAAGCCAGAGGCAAAAAGTACGATAACGACAGCAGTCCGAAGTGCAAACCCAGTTGAGGAGTCTTCTGCGGATCGCCCAGCAAATCGGGGGTAGAAGGCTGCATTGACAGCAAAAGCCATGAACAACACAACCCGACCAATTAGCGCAACACCCGCATACAGACCGGCTGCTGTAGGTGGGTAAACATGTCGTACTACAACGACGTCGCCGAAACTCAGAAAGCTCACGGCAAGCGTCACCGCGAGGGACGAAGGGGACAGGCGCAACGCTCCGATGATCGATGACGTCCCGCGCTGAGGCCGACGGATTCTAAGGGTCCGGGAATACAGGTAGAAACCGAGAACAATGGGCGGAATCATAAGCACTGCTGCAGCCAGAATGACGATATCGGGGTCTGATGTAACGAGCAGTACGCCTAGGGAAAGAGCTCGAGCAAAAGCCTGAAAGAAAGTCAGGAAGCCGAAAGCTTTCAATCGAGCACTTCCTTGGTAGGCCCCCAGCATGACATCCCAAGGAAGGTAGAGCGCTGCAAGTGCGACCATCGAGACAAGCGCGATGACGCTATCCGTGTGTAGGTAGCTACCAATAAGCGATGAGGCTGCAAGCAAAACAAGGAATAAGCCGAGCGAGAGATACATTGTTGTCCGCCACGAAAAACGGAGAAATTCGCTCGCATCCCGGACTGATAGCCGGGCAACAAACTTCGCAACCGATATTTGGACAGCGACAAGCACGACATTCACGAGGCCAACGAAGCCGAACAAGGCTGCGAGCAGGCCGTAATCAGGCGGATCCAACAAGCGCGGCAGCACCAGCCATGAATACGTACAGAAGTACGTTCGCTGCCGCAGTCCAGAGAAGTACGGTCGAGACCGAGGTGAATTCACGACTGTTGAGCATGCTCATATCTTCGGTCTCGCCTGACTGGGTTGAGGACTAGGCTTTGTCCGCGTTCGCGTTTCGAACGATCGCCTGCCAAAGACTTTCCAATAGTATCCGACGATGCTCAGAGGACCCGGGAAGCCCGCAAGTCAATGACCACTTCGTCGTCACCTGCGTACGATGCGGGGAAGAATGCCGTTTGGAGAGCTTCTACCTGAGGCAGGCTGCGCTTTTGCGGGACGGGCGGCAGGTCAACAGTCTCCCGTCGTCTTAGCGATTGTACTCGGATTCGAAAAATCAAAGCGATCATCTGAAGGCCTAAAAGAGTCGCTCGCCAGTGATTGCCAGTGACAGATGACACCCCGACGCGAGGGAGGTAGTGCAATGGAACTTCGACCGACCTAAGACCGCTCAACAACGTATGTGCCATGAGCTCGGGTCCGAATTGAGAACCCCCGACGTTTAGCAAAGGCAACAGATTTGTTACTGCACGGCGATTCAACAAACGATAAGTGCAACCGACATCTGTTAGGGGGGGGCCACGAAAGACGATAGATAGAAGTTTCCCCACAAGAACATTCCCAAGCCTGAGATGCCAAGGCATATTGGCTCCGGGGTGGATAAGTTGAGGATGAGTCCTGGAGCCGAACACGACGTCAAAGTCGTCCGAATAGGCAAGAAGCTTCTTGATATCGTCTGCTGCAAATGTTCCATCGGGTTCGGCCAAAACGACAATGTCTCCAATGGCATCGGCAAGCCCACGGCGCGATGCGAAACCATAGCCCTGTCGCTTTTCGCGCACTAGTCGCGCTGGAGTCAAAGCCACTTCTCTCATCGTTCCCCGTTCGGCGTTGTTGTCGACAACGAGTACTTCGTCGACCAAACCCGTCCCATAGAAATCGAGGATCACGTCTCGGATGGAATGACGTTCAGCATATGTCATCAGAACGACCGATACGGTTTTGTTGCCCCACATTATTGGCGTCTCCCAGCGAACGACTCAGAATTTGAAGTGTCGCGGAAGAGTGACGCCGTCCGTCGAGGCATGACGAGATGAAAAGCGGTCGTCATGGTGTGTTTGCGAGATCGGGTTCGCAAACAGTTCGGTAATCCAAATCGACCGTCCGGTCAGCCACCATGTTTGCGCTCCCAGCACACCGCGGCCGCCTTCAGCAACCGTCCACATCCCACCTGTCCGGCGATGCGTTCATCATCCACGGACAGTGGTCGCACGTTACATGCCTGACTACGGTCGCGCAATAGGGGAGTGGACATTAGGGTCTTCTGGCCCCAGTTGGTCATTGGTTTGAGTACCTGACGCAGCGCGAAGTCGGTGGATTAACTCCGCTCTGGTTGGGACTTTGGCCGATGAGAAGCCAAAATAGAGTGGGTTCGAGGAGGAAAACCAATGGCCGGTGCAGGCACGAAAGCGATTGTTGCGGCGTTCTTTGCCAACCTGGGGATAGCCATCGCCAAGTTCGTGGCGTTCTTCTTCACAGGTGCAGCGTCGATGCTGGCCGAGGCGATCCACTCATGCGCCGACACCGGCAACCAGGCGCTCCTCTTGTTCGGAGGACGCAGCGCCCGCCGGGAAGAAACCCAAATGCATCAATTCGGGTTCGCCCGGGAACGGTACTTCTGGTCGTTCGTCGTGGCACTGGTGCTGTTCAGCGTCGGCGGTCTGTTTGCGATCTACGAGGGTGTTCAGAAGATTCGCGACCCCCACGAAATCGACTCGCCGGCCTGGGCGTTCGGCGTGTTGATTTTCGCGATTGTTCTCGAAACCTTTTCGTTCAGAATCGCGATTAGAGAAGCCACACCTCTCAAGGGCAAGAGCACCTGGTGGTCGTTCATTAAGCGGTCCCGCAACCCGGAGTTGCCGGTCGTCCTGTTGGAAGACCTTGGAGCGTTGGCCGGCCTGGTCATCGCCCTGGTCGGTGTGACACTTGCGTTCGCGACGGGTGAAGCCCGATGGGATGCGGCCGGGTCGCTGGCGATCGGCGTTTTGCTGGTGGTGATCGCGACCGTCCTGGCGATCGAGATGCGCAGTCTGCTTATCGGAGAGTCAGCTTCTGAATCCGAGCAGTCGAGGATCGCCGAGGTCGTCGCGGCGACACCTAACGTTGTCAAGCTCATCCATATGCGCACCCAGCATCTCGGCCCCGACGATCTGCTGGTAGCCGCCAAAGTCGAGTTTGCGTCGGGGCTGAGTGTCGCGGCGCTGGCCGATGCGATCGACACGACGGAGGCGGCCATCCGTGCGGCTGTGCCCGCCGTCAACCTGATCTACCTCGAACCCGACCTCTACGAAGCCGGCACAGTCACAACCGACTGAGGTTCGTCCTCGGTCCGTTGCTGCATCCGCTACTGTCCCTCGCTCGCCATGCGCATCTTGACCGCCAATCTTTTCAATGTGAACGTCTCGGTCGACTCGTTCGCCGAGACGCTCGACGAGCATCGTCCCGACATCGTGGCGATCCAGGAGTTGTCCCAACCTTCGGCCGCCGTGCTGGCGGACCGCTATGACTACGGCATGGCTTTCCCCGACGGGGTGCATGGCTGCGCCCTGGTTGGGAATCATCCAATCACCGTCACCCGCACCGACCTGCCGTTCCGGCCGCTCCTCAGCGCGCCGGTCGAAGTCGGTGATCGGACGGTAATGATCGGAGCCGTCCACCTGGCCAATCCGGTTGGCCTGCACGACATGGGGTTCCGACGTCACCAGGTCCGGGCCCTGATCGAAGAAATCCAGGGAACTGAGCCGATGGTGCTTGTTGGCGACTACAACTCGTCACCGGCCTGGCCGGCCTACCGGATGATCACGCGGCACCTGCGCGACGGCGTGAAAGATTGGGCGAAACGAGCCGGTACGCGGCCGACGAGAACCTGGAACTGGGGTGCCGGCAGTCCCAAGCTGTTGCGCATCGATCACATCATGGTGCGGGGCGTCGAAGTCACCGATGTCAAGGTCATCGACATTGCCGGTTCCGATCATCGAGCGATCGTTGCGGATATCGCCTAGGACCCGTTGGTCCTACGCGCCGATCCGGTTGATCTCCTCATACCGATCGGCTGCCTGGCCGAGGGACTCGAACACGCCGGTTCGCTTGATGAGCGCATAGGCGACCCGAGGGTGGCGTGCCATGAAACGCGATCCTGCATCGAGGTAGGTTTCGGTTTCGTCGTTGGCTGCTGCAGCCAGGACGGCTTGGGCTACCACCTGGGGCATGACTGCGCCGTCGTTGGGGATCTCCACGCCGGTTTCCTCGACGCTTCGAATGGACATGCCTTCCTCCAGGACGGCTCCCGGGAAGACGGTGCCGGTACGAATCCCTCGGTCGCGGTATTCGAGATCGAGCGCCGTAGAGAACTGGGCCAGTCCGGCTTTCGTTGCCGAGTAGAGCGCCATGTGCGGCATTGGCAGTTTGGCCGCCACCGTCGCCACGTTGACGATGCGACCGCGACCTTCGCGCAGCATGTCGGCAACCACCAATCTCGCCATCGCCATCGGAGCGGCGAGATTGACCGCAATGACATGGTCGATGTCGTCGTCGGTGTGGTCGTGGAAGTTGGCGATCGGGCCGACGGCGGCGTTGTTGACGAGGACGCCGACGGGGCCGAGCGTTCTCGCCATCGCCAACACTCGTTCCCTATCCGGGGCGCTCGTGACGTCGGCTTGCACCGCTAGGGCTTTCCCGCCGTCGGCCTGGATGGCTTGCGCTTCTGCCTCCAGAAGGTCCAGCGTTCTGGCAACCAGCACCACCGGATAGCCGGCTTCGGCTAACGCCTTGGCGATGTGCGGTCCGATACCTCGAGAGGCACCGGTGATGATGGCCGTTGGGAGTGTTGGCCCGGTCATGGCCGGTCTCCATCGATCTCCTCGGCCAGGGCGGTGAGGGCCGTGAGGAGATCTCCCCATCCGCCACGGTTCTGCTCAAGGTCGACCGGGTCAACGAACCCCCGATGGTTGATGGCAAGTCGGGTGCCGTCGCCTTGAGGCTCAAGCTCGAATTCGACGGTCGTGACAAGCTCCTCATCGAGACTGCGCCAGGTGTGCACGAGTCGGACCGGTGGATCAATGACCTCATAGAAGCCTTCAATGCCTACGGCGAAGTCCATGGCCGGAAACGCAATCTGAACTTCCAGTCGGCCCCCGAGGACAACGTTCATCTCCTTGACCGTCACCTCGGCGCCTTCGGGTCCGAACCAGCGGGCGTAGAGATCCGGATCCGTGAGGAGCCCGAAGACGGTCTCGGGTCGGGCGTTGATGAGTTGATCGACGTCGAGTGAGAGTTCTGAGGATGTCGTCATTGGCTTTCTCCTTGTTCTTCGATTTCCTGAGCGAGGGTGTTGAGTCGGTTGAGGCTGTCATTCCAAAACAGGCGATAGCGGTCGATCCAATCTTCAGCGAGGAGCAGCCGCTCGGACTCGAGGCTGAGGAGATGGCGTCGACCATCGAGACGGCGTCGGATTAGACCAGAGTCTTCGAGCACCTTGACATGCTTCGAAATCCCGGCAGGGGAGAGGTCGAGGTCGGCACTTGCTTCCCCGATCGGTAGTTCGCCTCGACTGGCGAGTTGCGCCACGATGCTTCGGCGCGACGTATCAGCCAGCGCCATGAAGATCCGATCGAGGGTTGTTGCGTCTACGTCCGTATAATTCGCCATACAGCGAACTATACGCTCATTGGTAAACTATTGCAAGAGGTTAATCTGTGACGCTGGCGAGGATGTCGTCGAAGTCCTTCTCCATGGCTTTGCGGGTGGCGCCTTCGAACAGCTTGCCCAGGGTCACTGCCATGATCTTTGCGATCAGGCTCGTGGGTTCACCGGAGAAAGTCATGGAAAGCTCGGTTTCGTCGCCCCGAGGCTCAACCGCCCACACTGACGTGTAGTCAGCCCCGCGACCGCCGGCTGCAACCGTGTATGAACGACCTTCGTCGACCTTGGTCACTTCCATCTCTTCGGTGGCTTCTCTGCCGAACATGGTTCTGGTTTCGCGCCACTTGGTCCCAACTCCGAAACCGGTACCTTCATCGAGGCGGGTCACGTCAGTGATGCCCGAGATTCGATCGGCCCAGCCCGCCAGGTCCGTGATGGCATTCCAAAGCTGTTCGGGTGTCGCTTTGGTGGTGCGAGCAACTTTCAAGGTCTTCATGCGGATCCTCCACGAGCGGTTCACCCCCAGGGTACCGAACGGCGCACGTTCTTGTCCCATAGCCAGGAGATGTGATCCCAAGATCTGGGTGAAAGCAAGGTACGCTCGGTCCCGGAACGGAGTGGTTCTTGTTCGACAGGTTCACGGAACAGGCCAGGGCAGTGCTCGTGTGCGCAGAAACCGAGGCGCAGCGGGCAGGCGCCGGCGCGGTCGACTCGGTGCACCTGGCGCTTGCCTGTCTCAGCCAGGAGGAAAGCGACATCGAACGGATGTTGTCGCACCATGCTGTCTTACCGGGCATGGTCGCCGGAATGCTCAGGGTCGAACCGTTGGTAGATCCCGGACGCGCCAGGTTGCCAATGTCCGACGTCGTCAAACGAGAGCTTGTTGCAGCGATGCGCCTCGCCATGGCGGCGGGTCGCACGATGGTGACGTCGGCTCATCTACTCGAAGCGATTCTTCTGGTTGACCCCGACGGCGAGCTCGGCTCAGCATTGGCCCTGGCCGGCGTGGATCCCGATCAATGGCGAAACGATCTGGGCTCCGGCGTGAGCGGCGAGTCTCTCTAGCGGCCACCGGAGTACCACATTGGACTGAGTGGCGCGGTTTAGGCTTGGTGGTGATGAACTGGAAAGTGCCTGAGCTAGCCCGCGTGTTTGTCTTTGTGCTGATCATGGCATCAATGATCGCGCTGCCGCTCGTGCAGCTTTCGGCCGGAGCGGATCGGTTTGGTTGGCGGATGTTTAGTCAAGTCAAGCCCCTGCCAGAATTCACGGTGGTTGACAGCTCCGGCGATGAGACGCTCGTTGATGCCGCGGTCTACACGGCGAACCTGCGTGGAGATATCGACTTCGGCGTGGCACTCCCACCGCATTTGTGTTCGGTCATCCCCGATGCGGTCGCCGTCGAAGTGGTCGTTCAGAGCACGGAATCCGTGTACGACTGTTGAAACAGCTTCGGCATCTCGTTTCAGCTGGTACATCGGTGAGGCTACCGGCTCTCGTGCGCATCTTGCTGGGTGTCACAGCGGTGGTGCGCGGCCTTGAGGCGTATCGAATCCTGAGCCCGCTAGCTCTCCCGACGGTTGTCAAGATCCCTTACGTGACGTGGATGCCTCCACCAACCGAGCTGGTGATCCAGTTGATCGTCGTGGTCTGGCTGGTGGCCGGCATCGCGTTCGCGGTTGGTTACCGGACGCAGATCAGCGGAACGCTACTGACGCTGGCGATGGCTGTCGGACTGCTGATAGATCAGCAGGCGTACAGCAATCATCTGTACCTGCTGACCATCCTGACTGGCCTGCTCACACTTTCACGGCCCGGCGGTGCCTGGTCTTTCGATCTGCGACGAGCCAAGGCGCCGGTCACCTCACTGCTTTGGCCGCTGGTTTTGATGAAGGTGCAGATCTCCGTTGTCTATTTGTTTGCGGCGTTCACCAAGGTGCACGCCGAGTACCTGACCGGGAGGGTCCTCGCCGGACAGCTGGGAGGGTTCGTGTCATTCCCAGAGCAATGGCGCGTGCCTCGAGTGCTGATGGTCCTGGCGATTTCTTCAGTGGTCATCGAAGCATTCCTGGCGGTCTATCTCTGGCACCCTGAGAAGCGCTTTCTGGCAGTCGGCGCCGGCGTGCTGCTCCACGGGGCGATCCCGTTCGTCATGCAACCGGTCGTTCAACTGTCTGTGTTCTCGTCGATGATGCTGTCGAGCTACCTGTTGTTCATCCCGCGGGGAGCAGAAGGACGACAAGTGGTAGCGCCAGCTGGAATCGCCCGGTGGGTTCGACGTCTTGATGTCCTTGGGATTATGAGCGTCACGACCGGCCAAACGATCTCGACCGAGCGAGATGGGAGATCGGCCGATGACTGGCAGGCTGTGACCGCTATTGCTGACGAGTTACCGGCCACATATCTTGTGGCGCCGTTCCTTCGACTTCCGGGACTACGTACCTGGGGATCGAGGGCGCTCCGAGGGCGTATTCCGAGCGCATAGTCGAATGGGGATACGGGCGGGTCTGCAGCTTTGTCCGGGCGGAGCGCAGTCGCTCCGCCCGGTTTCAACGTGACTAGGCGCTCGAGGCTTCGAGAACCTTGCGGTTGACGTCGATGCGCCGTGGCTTGGTTTCCTCGCGCAGCGGCATGACCACTGTCAGGACTCCGTCGTCGTAGGCGGCTTCCACGTGGGAGACATCGACCATGTCGCCGATGCGAACCTGACGGGTGTGTCGACCGGTCGGGCGCTCCCGCATGGCCCACGTCACACCTTCGGTGTTTTCGTGCGGGCGCTCAACGGTGACGGACAAGACGTTCTTCTCGATGCTCATGTCGATGTGATCCAGGTCGACGCCGGGAAGATCGAACTTCAGATAGAAGTTGTCGTCTTGTGTATAGGCGTCCATCGGCATCATGCCGGTTGGCCACGCTCGATCGAGCCGATTGAACGTGCGCTCGAAATCCGTGAATGGGTCTGCAAATCGTGCCATGGTTTGGCTCCTTTCTTGTGAACGTGATCTGAGTCTATATCACTAAGATTTTTATATACCAAGCATCGTATGTTGTCAAGTTGCCGTCGTCGGGTTTTATTGGTTGTCGGCGGGTTTGGCCATCGCCATGGCCTCCTGGAACGTCAGGTCCATGTTGTGGAGTTTGCGACCGTGCTCCTGAGTGGCTTCGACAAGTTCCGCCTCGGGGCCTTCGGTTTCCCAGCCGCAATCGCAGGCGAGTTTGTAGTTCATAGGGCTACTCCTTTTCGATCTGTTGGAATGGACTTGGGACGTAGGTTGACAGTTCGGTTCTCCAAGCTTCGCTGAGTGTCTCGCCGACGACGGGATCCTCTTTTGCCAACCAGGCCAGGTGCCGCAGCGCGTGTTCGAGGACCTGATTCGAGCCGATGTCAGCGGGCGCTTCATGGGCTGTCGAGCGGGCCAGGTCGGATCGTACGATCGGAGTCGAGCGCATCGAACCCGTGGTGGACGCTTCGACAACGACGAGGAACGTAAGGATGACGGCCTGGCGATCCCATCGCCACGATGTCGAGTGAACAAGAAGCACGTGGTCCATGGTGGAGGTGGCCATGCTTCTGACCAGGTCAAGCGGGTGCTCAGCGTTGGCAGTCTCGATGTGCCAGGCGTGCGGACCATCTGGTCCGGTCAACACAGCCTGGACACCGTCGTGAGCGACTACGAACACCTCGGCGCGCACCGGTCCCACCACATCGATCGGAAGACCGGGAACTAGTTCGGCGACCACGTTCCCATTGTGCCACGTCCGTAGGTGATCGGCGTTCTCGAATTCCCAGATTTTCCTAGAAGTCGAGTGGTTGACCGTGTACATTGAGTAGAAGATACGGCCGCGTGCGACAACGGTGTGAGGGGGCTTTTGCACGTGGGCCACACCGTCGCCGCCGGCCGCATCAGACCCCTGCTCCAGGTAACCTCCCAGCATGGGTACCCCGCTCGCACCGTTCGAATTCTGGAACTGCTTTGCCTGTAGTCCGGATCACCCTAAAGGGCTACGGCTGACGTTTGAAGAGGTCGGAGACCGGGTGCGAACGTCCTTCCACCTCGGCGACGACTACACCGGTACCGGAGGGGTGATTCATGGCGGCATCATCGCCACCGTGTTTGATGAAGCCATGGCATGGTGCCTCTTGCGATTTGAAAAGAAGCTGCACTTCACCACGAAGCTCGAGACGCGCTATCGGAAACCGATCCGTCCGCATGTCGACTTGGTGGCCGAGGCATGGATCGTTCAGGTGCGGTCGCGAGGTCTGGTCGAAATGGCTGCGAATCTGGCGGCGGCAGACGCACCGGATAGCCCATTAGCCGAAGCGACCGCCGTGTTCGTCCAGGCGCCGGCCGAGATCCTCGCAGCACTTCCCGTCGCCGAAATCGAAGAGATGGAACGAATCCTCGCCGGCTTCGACTGACTTCGTTCGGAACGCTGGAGCAGTACCCCCAGTTTTTACCACTCTGCGCAGCCGACCCGCGGGCTGCTCTGGACCGCAAGTTTTCTTTCGCTAGGCCGCACATTTGGCGTCTTGATTGGTCTATGGTGGAGCCGTTGCCGGCCTCTGGGTCGGTTGGAGAGGCATCGACAGCCACCGGGGGTGGCGAAGAGAGGGGACATACACGTGCTCAGAAGAAAGACCTTTGTCAGCGTGCTCGCGTTGGCGTTAGTTATGACGGCCTTCCCGGCCGCAGCCCAGGAGGGCATTGATCGGTCGGATAGGCCGATCCCAGATCAGGTATCTGATCTCAAACTCGATACGCCGATAACTGCGTCAGGCGCTGACGTGCTGGAGCCAAGCCTGTGGGCAGCCAGCGGACCTCAGCGAGTGATCGTTCACCTGTCGACACTGTCGCTGGCGGCATCGAAGACCACGAACCCGACCAAGCAGTTGAAAGATATTGCTCGTCAGCAGGACGCTTTCATCAAGCGCGCTGAGAAAGAAGGCGCCACGGTTCTTGCCAAGGTCAGCAAGGTTTTGAACGCAGTCTTCCTTGAGGTCGACGCATCCAAACTCGATTCCATCGCCGGAGATTCCGCGGTCACCCGCGTTGCTCCGGTCGGCGAGTATCAGCTCGATCTCGACGAGACCGTTCCGTACATCGGCGGTACCGAGGTGCAGAACAATGGGGTTGACGGATCCGGGGTCACCGTTGCCGTTCTTGACTCCGGGATTGATTACACCCATGCCGCGCTTGGCGGCTCCGGCAGTGTGGCTGAGTACCTCGCCAACGATCCGAGTGTCATTGAGCCCGGCACATTCCCGACGGCCAAAGTGGTCGGCGGCTACGACTTTGTTGGCTCGAACTGGGCGCAAGGATTCGTCACGAGGAGCCAGACGCAGATCCTCTCGACGACGGACCCGCCTCGGGTCACGGAACCCATGTGGCTGACATCATTGCTGGTGCGACCGGTGTTGCGCCCGGGGCAAGCCTGTATGCAGTCAAGGTCTGCTCGTCCGTGAGTACTTCGTGCTCGGGTATCGCCTTGATCCAGGGTATGGACTTTGCGGTCGACCCCAATGGTGATGGCAAGACCAAGGACCACGTCGACATCGTCAATATGTCGCTCGGTTCGACGTACGGTCAGCCATTCGACGACGACCTGTCGTTGGCCGTAGACAACGCCACGGCATTCGGGGTTTTGACGGTTGCTTCGGCCGGTAACTCGGCCGACAAGCCCTACATTACGGGCACGCCATCAGCGGCTCCGACCGCGCTGTCGGTTGCTCAGACCCAGGTTCCCTCGGCCGAGCTTCAGCTCATTGAGGTCGGTGGCCTGGAGTTCCGGCTGTCTTTCAGCCATGGTCGGTGCTACCCGCCGGCGTGATTTCGGGACCGCTCCAATATGGTGACGGGCCGGTGGCAACCTGAACGGTTGTGCCGCGTTCGCGGCTGGATCGCTCGCCGGCAAGATCGTTCTGATCGACCGTGGGGGCTGTAACTTCACGCTGAAGGTCAAGAATGTCGGCGATGCTGGCGGGCTGGTGGGAATCATCGGTCTGGTTGCTCCTGGCGCTCCTTTCTCGGGTGGCGACGGTGGCGATCGCCAGTCGACATATCCCTGGCTACATGATCAGCCAGGCCGACTCAATGCCATGAAGGCTCAAGTCGGGACGACCGTGACGGTCGATCCAGCTAACGGTCTGCCGCTGTCCGGGCAGATGGTCGGTTCGTCCTCTCGTGGGCCGTCCAACGACTATCAGCAGATCAAGCCGGAGATCGGCGCTCCTGGTGCTTCGGTATCGGCGATCGCCGGTAGCGGAACCGGGACGGGAGCCTTTGGTGGTACGTCTGGTGCAGCTCCGATGGTTTCCGGTTCGGCAGCTCTCTTGATGTCTGGCTTCGCGACGAATCAGCAGAGCGGCGGAGGCGGCAACGCCAATGGGCTGGCGCTGACGCCTGGTCAAACCAAGGCCCTGCTGATGAACAACGCCGAGACCAACATTGACATCGATCCGTTCAGCGGACTCGCAGAGATCACCCGAATCGGTGGTGGAGAAGTGCGAGTGAACTGGGCGATGGATGCTCCGGCCGCAGCGTGGGATGCCAATGCACCTCAAGCCGGTCTCAGCTTCGGCATGGTCGAAGTCGACGACGTCACAACCATCACCCGGACCGATTCAGGTCCACAACTTCTCGAACAAGAAGCAGACCTACTCGGTTACGCCGACGTTCCGATTCGCTGACGACCAAGCCAGTGGCGCAGTTTCGGTTTCGGCACCTTCCAAGGTGTCCGTGAAGCCGGGTCTGGGCCGTGACTTGACGTTCAACGTGACGATCACCATCGACGGCAGCAAGCTGCCTGGCAACTTCATGAACTCCGGTTCAAACGGTGCCAACGGTGCCGCGCTGTCTGCCAACGAGTACGACGGTTACCTGGTGCTCGACAACGGAAACGGTCACACGATGAACGTTCCGTGGCATGTGCTGCCTCGTCAGGCCGCCAAGGTCGTGGCTTCGCAGTCATCCGGCATCGCGGGCGGATTCCCGACGGTGATCGGCCTCGACAACCAGGGTGCCGGCATCGCTCAAAACGATGCCTACGCACTCTTGGCGACCAGTCCCGATATCCCTGAAGGCCCGAGGGGTGGCCAGTCGCCGACGCCAGATCTGGCGGCGGTGGGCATCAACACGTTCCCGGTTCCGGCCGGCTTCTGCTCCGGCGAGGAGTCGTTCATCTGGGCGTTTGCGATTGCCACGCACGAGGAACAAAGCCACCTGTTACCGGTGTCGCATCAGATCTGGCTCGACACGAACCAGGACGGGATCGACGACTACGTCGTGTTGAATCGTGACGTGTCGGGTTTGAACACGATCTCGGACGGTCGACAAGTGGCGTACGCGGTCGACTTGCCACCGGCGGGGCGCATCGGCGTTCTTCTTTGCCGAGCACGCCACCAACACGGGCAATACCGTGCTACTGATCTGTGGTGAGCAGATCGGGCTGAACGGCTTCGAACTTCTTGCCACGAATGTCGACATGGATGTCATCACCCAAGACTTCTACTACGGCGGTCCCGGTGATGAGATCCTTGATCTGACCGTCGCGCCGCTCGGCGAGCAGTACTTCGGCGTGCCGAACGATGTGCCGTTCACCGAAGACGCGGCTGGCCTGACGTGTCATCGACTTCGGGCCTTTGCCCGGCAACACGCCTGAGGAGGGGCTGCTGCTGTTCACCAACGGTGATCGTGGTTCAGGAG
>CAWKAG010000017.1:0-11903 GCA_963847455.1 uncultured Acidimicrobiia bacterium | reverse complement strand
ACATGCAGGACATGGAGTTCACCATCGAGCGAGGGGTTCTGTGGATTCTTCAAACCCGCAACGGGAAGCGGACCGCCCAGGCGGCCGTCAAAATTGCGGTCGACATGGCCGAGGAGGGTCTCATCGACCGGAACGAGGCCGTCCAGCGGATCTCGCCCGAACAGGTCGAGTTCTTTCTGCACCCTTCGTTCACTCCGGCCAGCAAGCGAGAAGCGCTCGACGCCGGCTATCACCTCACGACGGCTCTCAACGTGTCCCCTGGGGCAGCGGTCGGGGTCATCGCGTTCGACGCTGACCTGGCATCCGAATGGGCAGAATCGGGCCGGCAAGTCGTCATGGTCCGCCCGAAACGAAACCCGACGACGTCCACGGCATGCTGGCAGCGCAAGGCATTTTGACAACCCGGGGAGGACGTACGTCTCATGCAGCCCTCGTCGCACGCCAGTTCGGGAAGCCAGCCGTGGTCGGAGCGAACGACATCGATATCGACTTGTCCGAAAGGATCATGACCGTTGGCAGCACGGTCATCAGCGAAGGTGACTGGATCTCCATCGATGGGACCACCGGCGAGGTGTTCTCTGGAAAGCTGGATACCCGCACCCCCGACCTCGAAAACCCGGCGCTGCGGAGGTTGCTCGAATGGGCAGACGACGTTCGCGACATCGGAGTTTGGGCCAACGCGGACCACCCTGCCGATGCCGAGTTAGCCCGTTCGTACGGAGCGCAAGGAATCGGTCTGGTTCGCACCGAGCACATGTTCTTTGATCCCGACCGCCTCCCGATCGTTCAGCGAATGATCATGGCCACGAGCCCTTCAGAACGAACCGAAGCGCTCGACCAGTTGTTGCCGTTCCAGCGGCGCGAATTCGCCGGACTCTTCCGGGCTATGGACGGGCTCCCGGTCACGATCCGCCTGATCGATCCGCCCTTGCACGAGTTCCTGCCGAGCTATGAAGAGATCACGGCGGATCTAGCCGATCTGAAGATTCAGTTGCTCTCGGCCCGGAGCTTGCCAGAGGTCGATCAGTTGCTCACCCGGGTGGAATCCGCCGAACACCTCCTGCATGAAGTTGAGGCGCTTCGCGAAGCCAACCCGATGCTCGGATTGCGAGGTGTTCGGCTCGGGCTCATGATGCCAGCCCTCACCCGGATGCAGGTGCGAGCTATCTTCGAAGCGGCCATCTCCGTGCAACGAGCCGGGGTGAATGTCCATCCGAAGATCATGATTCCTCTCGTAGCGCATGTAAACGAGCTGGCCCGGCAACGGGCGTCCCTCGAAGAAGAAGCTGCGGCAGTCATGCACGAGGAAGGCGTCGACATCAACTACGAGTTCGGCACCATGATCGAGATCCCAAGGGCGGCGCTGACGGCAGGACAGATTGCCGAGTACGCCCAGTTCATATCGTTCGGTACCAACGACCTGACTCAGATGACTTATGGGATATCGCGTGATGACGCTGAAAAGGCTTTCCTCGTGAAGTACCTCGAGGAAGGCATCCTCGACCGCAACCCCTTCGCCAGCATCGACGAAGCCGGTGTCGGCCGGCTCATGAAGATTGCCGTCGAAGAAGGTCGCAAGGCAAGGCCAGGGTTGGAGGCAGGGATCTGTGGCGAACACGGCGGGGACCCGGCGTCGATCGCCTTCTGCCGCACGTTGGGCCTCGACTACGTGAGCTGTTCGCCACCGCGCGTTCCGGTCGCCCGTCTGGCGGCTGCTCAGGCGGCCCTCCTCGACGTGCGGCCAGCCGATGTGGTCGAGATGGCGGTGCCGGTGTAGAGGCGATCGAGGATACGACTCCGTCTGCGGCAGGCGGGACTGACGCTGAGGCGTCGCATCGCGCTAAAGGACGTCGCCATCGCGGCCATTCGGACGTGTCACTTCGGTGAATCCTGCGATTCTGGTCAAGGAGACGTCGATGCGAGCCGATTTAGGCTCTAAGGGTCCGCAACGCCGTAGACTCCTTTACACTGTTTATTTACGATATTTTGATTCGGAGACCTAGACCATGATCCTTGGATATCTCGACGCAGGAACCGGAAGCCTGATCATCCAAACCGTCCTCGGCGGTGCGGCCGGACTGGCCGTCTTGTTCAAGTCCACGAAACGCCGCTTCGCCGACCGCAAAGCCGTGACGGAACCCGCCACGACCGACGTGCCCACACCGGAGCTGGCGGAACAGAAGCCCGAGTCGTAGACATCGATTCCTCATCGGCGTCACCAGACGCCGTGTTCGATCCCGGCTCGTTTCGGGATCCCGCCAGTCGGGTATTTCATCGAGGCGACGAGGTCTTCCGATCGCTGTCCGACGAGGGTCAAGCCGATTGGCAGACGCTCGAACAATCCGACCTATTTCGCAAGTGGAGCGAGTCTGGCGAACTCATCGGAACACAGTCGTCACAATCAGACGATCGCGTCCTGACCCACGACAAGATCCCTTTCTGGAGCTATCCATATGAGTGGTCGTTCTCCATGCTCAAATCGGCGGCAGCCATGCACCTCCGACTCCTGGAGGACGCCCTGACCGAAGGGTTGACCCTCAAAGACGCGACGCCCTACAACGTTCAATTCATTGGCAGCAAACCCGTCTTCGTCGACATAGGCTCGTTCACGAAGTACGAGCCGGGCGAACCCTGGATTGGCTACCGGCAGTTCTGCCGACAGTTTCTCTACCCGCTCATGGTTCGCGCCCATGCCGACGTGCCGTTTCAGCCACTGCTCCGCGGCTCACTCGACGGGATCCCAGCCGAAACAGCTCGATCCCTACTCAGGGGGCGCAGAGCAACCAAGCCCGGCGTGGCTGCAGATGTCATGCTGCAAAGCCGTGCCGAGAAAACCATGTCGGACAGCTCGCGCAACGTCCGCAGCGAAATGTCCGTCGCCGGATTCAGCGCCGAGCTGATCCTCACGAACGTCAGGCGACTCCAGAAAGTCGTCGAGAAGACCACCTGGGATCCAGGCGAATCAACCTGGTCCGAATATGCAGGCTGCGAGCATGTCGCGACCCAGCGAGGCCCCAAAGAGGAGTTTGTAAAACGAGTCGCAAGCCAGGAGCATCGCCGACTCGTCTGGGACCTCGGCGCCAACGATGCTTACTTCTCCAAGTCGATAGCCGGGCTGGCAGACACCGTGGTCGCGATCGACGGCGACGAGGCAACCGTTGACCGGGTCTTTCAAAGCTTGTCGTCCGATGGACCAGACAATGTGCTGCCCATGGTGATGGACCTGGCCGATCCATCACCGGGCCTTGGATGGCGGGGCAGCGAACGTCGCAAGCTGGAGGACCGCGGCCTGCCCGATCTGGTACTCATGTTGGCAGTGGTCCACCATCTAGTGATCGGCGCAAACCTGCCGCTCGCCGCCGTGATCGATTGGATCGCATCTTTCGACGCTGAAGTCGTCTTCGAATGGGTGCCACTCGAGGACCCGATGTCCAAAAAACTGACCGCCAACAAACGGCGCACCGAAGTTCACTCCGATTATGACGAGACCTCGCTCCGTCGCTACCTGGACGGGCGCTTCGAAATCCGAGAAGAGCTACCGCTGGAAGGCCGGCGCCTGTTCCACCTCGTTCCGGTCAGCTAACGATGAACCAGGCCGTGGAGCCAACGCTCCCGACTCGTTTCGAACGATTCGCTGCGGCCGTGGTGCTCTTATTGTTGGGCGTCACCTGGCCGGTGGCCGATTTGCTGGCCAACAACGCCGAGTTCTTCATCGCCAGGCGTTCTCCGAACTCGGAGATTCTCCTCATCGGACTGGCGCTGCTGTTCGGCATCCCCCTGCTCGGCGGCCTCCTCGCCAGCCTGCCCGGTCGCCTCGGAACATGGCTCGGCAACCTGATCCTCGTCGTGGCGGGGACCTCATTGATGCTGCTCTACTTTCGCCGACTACCACTTCCGTGGATCGTGCCGACGATCCTGTCGGTGGCCGGCGGTGCGGCTCTGTTGGTGGCATTCCACCGATCTAGCCGAGCCCGCCTTTTCGCCAGGTACCTCACGGTCTCTCCCGTGCTCCTGGCGGGACTGGTAATCCTCGCCACCCCAACGGGAGCCTTGGTGACAGACACAGGAACCGGGATTGGTGACGCGGCCGACGTGGCTGGCCCCATCCCGGTCGTCCTGATCGTTTTCGACGAGTTCCCGCTGGCGTCGATGATCGACGAACAAGGCGATCTGCGTTCTGACCAATTTCCCAGCTTTGCGGGACTCGCACAGGACGCAACCTGGTTCAGAAACGCCGTTACCGTCGAACAGCAATCCGAACATTCCGTTCCAGCGATACTGACCGGCAACATCCCGAGCCAGTCGTTGACCCCATTTGCCGGTCAGTATCCGTTCAACCTCTTTACGGCATTGCAGGGCACGTACGAGATGCATGTCAACGAGACCATCACCCAACTCTGTCCGAATGCGTTGTGTGAATCGGTTGCGGTCTCGTCCACGCCCGTATGGCGCGACATCTCCGTCGTCGCCGGCCACGTCCTGCTTCCCGAAGGACTGACGGCAGACCTCCCGAGCATCTCGGCTGGCTGGGGCGACTTCGAAGCGGCCGTTACCGACTTTGATGTGGTGACAGTCTTCCGGGAACAACTCGACGCCGACCCCCGCGTGCCCATCCAAAACCTGATCGACGACATCGGCCCGATCGGCGCCAAACCGCCCCTGTATTTCTTGCACGCCGTCGTCCCCCATCACCCGTGGCAATTTCTCCCGAGCGGCCAGCGGTACCTGCTCGACCAGGAGCGCGCCCCCGGATCGGCTTCCCCTGGCTGGGGCGAAGACGAGTGGTTGGTGAGCCAGGCCATGCAGCGTCACCTGCTTCAAGCTCAGTACGCCGACACGGAGCTCGGCCGCATCGTCGATTCGCTTGCAGGCAGCCGGGATCTACGACCAGGCGATGATCGTGGTCGTCGCCGATCACGGAATCACGGTCAGACCGGGAGTCCCCCATCAACGGGACATCGAAGACGACACGGTGGGATCGATTGCCGCTGTCCCCCTGTTCATCAAAGCACCCGGACATGCCGGAGGAGTGATCGACGATCGGCGAGCAGAGACCATCGATATCGTTCCGACGATCGCCGACGTGGTCGGTGCCAATCTCAACTGGGAGCCGGATGGGTCATCGCTGTTCGGACCCGAACCGCTGCGTACCGAAACAACGACCATCGGTCCGACGGGGCGAGGTCACATTCGGTACGACCGGCAAGGAGAAGCTGGCGGTGGCAGCCATGATCGAATCGTGGATGCCAGGCGGCGACCCCTGGGAGCTGCTTCCGCCCGGCGCGCCCGACGTCCGGGGACAAACTCCGGGCGGCTCGACGCCGGTTTCAGACAGTCTTCGCATCCTGGTCGAGCGTTCCGCCTGGTACGAAGAAGTCGACACGTCGAGCGACGTCATCCCGGCACGGCTATCCGGTCGCCTGCTCGGTGCAGCTGGTCAGAACATCGTCCTGGCAGTATCGATCAACGGCACGATCGGTGGCATGACCCGAACGTTCGTCGAGGACGCAGTGGCCGGTTTTCAGGTTATGTTGCCACCCGAGTTGTTCGTCGACGGCGCCAACCGGTTCGAGTTCTATCAGGTAACCGAGTCAGGCGATCTGATCCGCCTCCAGCAGTAGGCGCGGCGGCTGGCTAGCCGCCCCACACCGCCGAGCTGACGGGGGTTCGAAGCGCCACGATCAGGCGGGCGAGATACTCCTGGCGACTGATCTCGACTGCTCCAAGGGTTTGTAGATGATCGGTCGCCCACTGCACATCGATGAGCGCTCCCGGGATCGCTTTCATGCTGCCCACCAGTCTGAGGAGGGCAACCTTGGAGGCGTCTCTGCTTTGGTAGAACATTGATTCGCCGGCAAACAGCCCTCCTATGGCGACGCCGTAGAGTCCGCCGACGAGACGACCGCTTCAGGCGCGTTTCGACCGAGTGAGCCCATCCGAGGCGATGCAGTTCGATGTATGCCTCCCGAATTTCGGACCGGATCCACCCGCCCGATCGACCCGGATCGGCACAGGCATCGACGACCCCTTCGAAATCCTGGTCGATGGTCACCGTGTAACGGCGAGCGGACTGGCGAAGACTGCGGCTTACCTTGAGGCCATCAACCGGGATGACGCCGCGCTGATACGGAGACCACCAACCGAGTGGCCCATCTGAAAGATGCATGGGGAACATGCCGCGCCGATACGCCTGAAGAATCGTCCCTGGAGCTAGATCACCGCCCACGGCGACCAGATCTTCGTCGCCCGCAGAATCGGGGTCCGGTAACCAGAAGGCACTCGGCGGCGGTTCAATCGGCGTCATCACGGCTGATCCTACGACCTAACCACGCCCGCCCTCCCCCACCCCTTGCGACGAGTGTGCATCCAGGCTCGATATAACGAACCGTAAGCACACTCGTTCCAAGCGGGCGGTCCACCCCCAGGTCGAGTGTGCATCCAGGCTCGATATAACGAACCGTAAGCACACTCGTTCTAAGGGGGGCGAAGAGATGGGCCAATAGAAGTGGGGGCGGGCATGTGCCCGCCCCCACTTCTGGCCGACCGTCAACTATTCCCGATCACTTACCCCGGGAAAGGGGCACGAACACCGTGACCGAATCAACCGTGGTGTTGCCACAAGCGTCTTCGACCTGATAGGTGATCGTGTACGTTCTCCCCTGGCCCGCACCGGAACGTTCGGCCCGGAGCTTGAAGTGGAAGTCGTCCACGATCACGATGTCATTGATCGTGTTCCCGTCGTCCTCACCGTTGTCTGGTTCGCTCGACGTCACCGACACCAACGTCACCGTCGGGTTCATGTCGAAGTTATCGCTCACCGAGATCGAGGCCACCACGTCCACGTACTTATGGTTCGGCTTCAGCAACTCGTTGGGCGTAACCGACAGCGAATCGATCGTCGGAGCAATCTCGTCGCACACATCCAAGCCGACAATGACCGGGTCGTGGTCGGACGAGCGATAGGCATCCGGTGCGTAGATCGCATCCTGATGCGGTCCTGCTTGAACGACGTGTCGTAGTCGATCGCATCCGGCTCGTCCGCATTGATGTGCCAGATCGTTACTCCGGTCACCTCGTTCGACAAGCCAGCGTTAGCCAAGCGCGTAGTCGAGGTATCCGACCTGACCGTCGAAGACATACGAGTAGGCGTCTTCGCCGAGGAACGAGTAGATCAGATCGTCGTATCCGCCCGCCAAGAGCGCATCAATCGGATCTTCCTTGTCGTATGAGTTCAGAGTCGCCGATGATCATGAAGTCTTCATCACCACTACCGGTCGGGTCGGTCGCCAACCAGTCGACGAGAGCTTCGGCGGCCGCCAAGCGGGTCAGGTTGCAGTTACCAGCACCGTCGCCGATATCCGGATCACCAATGTCGTCGCAGTCTGAGCCCTTGGACTTCAGGTGGTTGACAGCGACCGTAAAGATGCCTCCGGTCGTATCGTCGATGAACGTTTGAGCCAGAACCGGACGGTTCTTTTCATCGTTGAAACGTGGATCGACCGTCGAGTCGAGCACCGCATACGCACCAACCGGTGTTACCGTCGCGGGCTTGTAGATGACGGCTTGACGAATGGCATCCGTGCCAATCGCCCCAGTCTCCAGGTAGTCGTATGTTCCCGCACCAGCTGCTGCGTTCAGACCAGCGACCAGATCAGCGGCTGGCACGTCGCCCGGATGGTTTTCAATCTCCATCAGACCGAACACGTCGGCGTCGATCGCCACCATGGCGGCAACGATCTTGTCACGCTGGCGGGTGAACTCTGTCGCGTCTGTCAGCACCGCGGCATCCCTGATCTCCCAAGGGTCCACAGATGGGGCCGCTGTTGTCGAGGGTCGTGAAGTAGTTGAGCACGTTGAAAGTTGCAACCGTCAACGACCCGCCAACAGCATCCGGGCTAGCCGTCCGCCCGTTCGTGTTTGTGTAGTCGGCGCCTTGGGTCGGCTGGATCCGATACAGACCGAACGAGTAGTCCATCACGCCGGTAACGTTTTCGACCGTATCGCCACCTCGGAACAGGTTGGTGAGATCAAACACGTTGCCATTCGGATGAATGGCCGGATCTGGGTTCTGGGCGGTCCTGCCATCGTCGAGCGTGATCTTGTCAAGCAAGAAGTCTGCTGCACCTGCGATCGCAGCGGGTCCTGGCTCAACCTCAGCGGTCGGAGTCAGGTGCCGCTCAGACGTCAACACGATCTCGCCGAAGCGGTCAAAGTTGAAGTACTCGGAGATGACAAGCGCCTGAGGGAACGTGACGTACATGCCTTCGACTCGTCTCGAAGTAATCGACCGCCGTCACTGGAAGCGACAGAGGCGTGATCGCGGGAAGCGAGTTCCCACTACTGACCACCGTCACGCCGGTGAACGACGTCAGCTGCGTCTGCCCGAAGAATTCGGAGACAGCACCTTCAACGGTGACAAGGTCGCCGATCTGGACATCGACTGCCGGATTGCTGCCGTTGAAGACGAAAATGCCCTCGGACGTCAACGGGTCGCCGTCGACGTCAGCGTCTTCCTCTTGGACGTGGAACCCGTTCAGGTCACCGTTGGTACCAACTACCATCCTGGAAATCTCCAACGACAATGCCTTCAATCTTCACCGTCTGTCCTTCGAGGGGGCTGACGTCACCACTTCCCTGAACGTCATGAATCAAGACGTCTGGCACTGGTACCGGACAGAGTACGTCCGGTGACTCCTCGTTGATCGATCCGAAGGAAGCACATGCAGGGCCACCCCAAGTTCCAGCGGCCACTCGTTGTAGCGACTGGTCGGCAAAGGTTGAGGAGGTTTCGGATACCCCGATGTCTGCAGAAGTGACGCCATCGGCCGCGCCACCGACCCCGGTGAACGCTCCTTCGTAACTCAAGAATTCGACCAAGACCCCACTCGCATCGACCAACGCAAGACCGTCGGGTGCTCCGTTCTGGATACCGTTGGTGTCGTATTCCACAACGACAACGCCCGAGCCTGCGTCAAGGTCGGGAATTGATCCGGACAGTGTTTCGGTGTCATAAGCCGCGCCGCTCGTGCTGCTGCCGTTGTAAAGGACCACCGTCCATCCGGTCAGGTCGGTGCCGGCCGGTCCAAAAATTTCGATCGCTTCACCGACATCGGTGCCTGCGTTGTCGTAATGCAGTTCGGAGAAGCGCACCGGCGGCAAATCGTCACCGCCACCACCATCACCGAAAGTCTGCCCCGGTATTGACTGCGCCAAACGTATCCGATTGCTCGGGCGCCCAGACGAAATCACCGCCACCGATTCCAGTGCCGGTGCGCTGCAAAGAATTGCCAACGGCTCCTGAACCATTCTCCGAGACGCCAATGTCCACGCTGACCTGGCCAGCTGCTGGTCCATTGACCGGTGTGAATGTGCCTTCGTAGCTAAGGAACTCAACAAGACCGTTCGATGCGTCAACAAGTGCGAGACCATCTGGCGCGCCGTTCTGCATCCCAGGGGTCAAGAAGCTGAGTGTGCCATAGCCACTGGACTGGTCAGGAATCGTCCCTGACAACGCAATCGTGTCGTAGACGTTGAGCTGCGTAGCGCTGCCGTTGTACAAAACAATCGACCATCCCGAGAGATTGGTGCCCGCAGGACCCGCGATTTCTACCGCTTCTCCGCTATCAGCACCCGCATTGTCGTAATGGATCTCATTGATAAACACGGGCGGCCCTGCGGCAAGGGCGACCCCGGCAGCAGTGGGCAATAACGCCGCCACCATTGCCAGCAACAAGGTCACTGTAAGCATCTTGCGTCTCATCGGTATTGCATGCATCATCTCGAAAGTCCTCCTAGGACACGAAGTATTCGGACCCGTAGTCCGTCAGCGGCCCCAAAGCCCGCCAACCCAATCTAGCCACGCAGCGTGAGCGCGCGTCGGACACCCGACGGGGTCGCGAAAACTGCCCTTAGGTCCCAGCATTCCGCCCGCAAAACAGCCATCAGCGCTTACATCGACTCATTCGGTACCTGCCAAGTCCTTGCTGGCGAAAGGATGTGTGGGGCAATGGCGTGCTGGCTCTATGAGCAACACGGGAACACCGGGACGCAACGAACCCCCGTAGGTCCGGGGGTTCGAAGACGACCGACGATGATCTGGATCAGTCGGGTTCGACCAGGCCGACCAGGTTGCCAGCGGGGTCGGTGAACATACCAAAGATGACCGTGTCCGGGATGACCGTACGCGGCACGACCGTGGTGCCACCTGCCGCTTCAACCTTTGCCATGTGGGCATCAATGTCGGGTACTTCTACGTACATCACCTGGTAGTTGGGCATGTCTTCGCTACCCTTGCCAACTGCACCGGCAAGCCCCGTCTCGGCCTCGTTGGTCATGTAATAGTCACCGAAACCGGGCACGCCCTCCATCGACCAGTCGAACAAGTCCTGGTAGAACGTCTTCAACGCTGCCCCGTCAGCCCCCATGAGTTCCCAGTGCACAATCTTGTATGCCATAACAAGCTCCTCCGTGTTCCTGCTTCCTAGTCCTTAGTAAACGTACCCGGCAGACTCGCTCCGAGGTCACATAGACAACGAATAGCTGACGTGAATTTCGACATGCCCACTGGAGACCGATGTGGGCCGTGGCCTACATCGTGGAACCAACCAGCATTTGGACACGTCCGATCGACAAGAACAATCACCGACCCGGACTGGAGTTTGCACGTGGCCAACCAGAATCGAAAACGCGCCGGTCTCTTGCTCGTCTTCGCTCTTGTCCTTGCGGCCTGTTCGACATCAGCGCCCCCACTCGCTACACCGTCGTCGGTGACAGCAACCGATCACGAAATCGTCGCCAGTGACTGTGAAGCGGATGCTCCCGACTGCGGCGACGCGATACCCAGCGACGCCGTTGGAAGTAGCGCACCGGCGATGGGCATGCCGGTCGACGGCGGCCTGACCGTTACTGAAGCCCTGAGCAGGAGCGCTATCGGAGTCGTGGCGATCCAGGGTTTCCTGTTCGATGATGGCTCCGGTCCCAAGACTATGTGAGGCGTTGGCTGAGTCGTTCCCACCGCAATGCGGGGGCGCCTCGGTCCCCGTTTCCGGGCATGTGGGTACGTCGTCCATTCCGTTGGTGAGCGAACAGGGTGTCACCTGGACCGATCAACCAGTGACCTTTCTTGGCGAAATCATCGACGGCACCCTCGTCGTGGATTCAACCGTTTCTGGCTAGGCGGATACAAAGAACGGACTCAGTCCGGAACATCCTGGTCACTACTAACGTCAAAGGGGTATGAAACGATTTACAGCTCTTGTCGCCTCTCTAACCTTGCTGCTCGGTGCCTGCGCGGGAGTAGCCAACTCACCTAGCGACAGCTTGGCCGTGCCTACCGAATCATCTGTCGACCAAGCTGGGGGCACGACCACCACAACGACGAATTCATCCGCCGAAGTCCCTGATACTTCTCAACCGGACCGGACCGCCAGCACCTTGCCCGAACAAGTCCCACCAGAGGAGAATCCCTTGCCCGACGGACCCGTCGATACATCAGCCATCCCCTCCGGCATGATGGTGAGCATCCTGGCCGATGCGGCCACCCGAACGGGGATGTCCGCTTCCGACATCTTTGCCGTCCGAGCCGAACAAGCCCTCTGGAACGACGGCAGCCTTGGCTGCCCGCAACCCGGCATGTCCTACACCCAGGCTCAAGTCGACGGCTACTGGATTGTTCTAAAAGCCGGTGATACGTTGCTCGACTACCGGGCAAGCAAGGCTGGCTTCTTCACCTTCTGCGACACCGCATTCCCCGGTGCCGGCGGCGCACCAACCGGCTAGGCGTCACTTCACAACCAATAGAGAACGGGGCCCGATTCGGGCCCCGTTCTCGTATTCGCTAGTTGTGGTTGACGCTAGGGCGTGAAGATCAGATGATCAGTGCTGTTTGTCGCACCGCCACGAGC
>CAWKAG010000016.1:0-8821 GCA_963847455.1 uncultured Acidimicrobiia bacterium | reverse complement strand
GAGCATCATCGTGACGATCAGCATCACCGCTCTGAGTTCATCGAGCGAGGCGCCCTCAGAACCCGGGGAGCTCGCCCGGCCAGGCGGCCGACTCGGTTTCGAGTCGAAGTAGTGCTCTGTCGGTTCCCCCAGGCCCATTAGGCCAGTCCGCACGCAGAACGGCAGAGCCGTTCTGATGTGACCGCAGGTCACGCTGCGACTGAAGCGAAGCGGAAGACGGAGGTAAGGGGGCTGGTTAAGCGACACAGACAGCACGCTCGGATCGGTGTTTGAAACGCGGCTGGCTTGCATGCCGGGAGAGGAGAACAGTTTGCGTCGCATGCTCGAAGAGGGGAACCGGGTTTGTGTTGCATGCTCGGAGAGGGGAACGAGCCCCTCTACCTCCGTCCCTGCGGGCCGCAGGTACCTTCTCCCCGGACGCTTCACTTCGTTCCGCTGGGGAGACCGACCTCGGTGGTCGCGACCCCCCGCAAAGCCGGACACTCGCTTCGCTCGTTGAGGGACCGACCTCCGTCCCGTAACCCCACCCCGCTCCACTTCGTTCCGCTGGGGAGACCGACCTCCGTGATCGCAACCCCCGCAATCCACCGCTCGTTGGAGTGTTGTCAGTTCCCCCAGGCTCGTTAGGGCCGTCGCCTGAGCTTCGCTCAGGTAGAGGAAAGGGCGTGACCTACAGTCACGTTGCGACTGAAGCGAAGCGAAAGTCGGAGGTAAGGGGACTGGTTAAGCGACACAGACAGCACGCTCGGATCGGTGTTCGAAACGCGGCTGGCTTGCATGCCGGGAGAGGAGAACAGTTTGCGTCGCATGCTCGAAGAGGGGAACCAGGTTTTGAAATTGCATGCTCGGAGAGGAGAACGAGCCCCTCTACCTCCGACCCTGCGGGCCGCAGGAACCTTCTCCCCGGACGCTCCACTTCGTTCCGCTGGGGAGACCGACCTCGGTGATCGCAACCCCCGCAAAGCCGGACACTCGCTTCGCTCGTTGGGAGGACCGACCTCCGTGATCGCAGCCCCCACAATCCACCGCTCGTAGGGGCGACCCCCGTGATCTCACCCCCCGCAATCCACCGTTCGTTGGAGTGTTGTCGGTTCCCCCAGGGCCGGAGGCCCGGCCGGGGGAAAGGTCCCTGCGACTGAAGCGAAGCGACGTCGGAGGTAAGGGGGCTGGTTAAGCGACACAGGCGGCACGCCCGATTCGATCTCTGTTCTGTCGAAATGGGGGCTCGGCGATCGTCGTAGGGTGTAAATGTCCCCTTCAGACGGAGTTCTTATGTCAATCTCTGAGGCCATTTCCAAAGCCGCCGATGCAGCGAAAGCCGTTGTAGCCGGGATCACGCCCGACCAACTTGAACTCGCCACACCGTGCACCGAGTGGGATGTTCGGGCACTCGGCAATCACCTCACCGGTTTCCTCCCCTACTCGGCGAACGCCGCCCGCAAAGGACCAGCTCTCGAGGGTGAAGCGCCGGACTTCACGGCTGATGGCTGGTCCGAGACGTTCAACGCGCTGGCTGGAGACCTGGCCGCGGCCTGGTCCGAAGACGGCGTCATGGAAGGCGAAACGGCATTTGGCCCAGGGATGCTCCCGGCCGAGTACGCAGCGGGCATCACGCTGATGGAACTGACCGTGCACGGATGGGACCTGGCCAAAGCGACCGGCCAAGAACTGATACTCGATCCAGCGACTGCCGAACTGGCCGCTCAGGTCACGGCCCAAGCTGCCGCCGGAGGCAAAGACACGGGGCTGTTCGGACCGCCCGTTCATGCACCGGAGCATTTCGACGAGTTTCAGAAGTCCCTTGCTGCCTCGGGGCGCGCCCCCGTCTAGGCACCGGCGCATTTCCGTCAACTGAGGTCCGGTGGGCGCTTCGAGCGGTGTACGCTGCGGGACGCTCACTGGGGCCTCAGCTTTGACGGACATCTCACTACCGCTGACCTCACCCGCCTGGGTGTTCCTGACCATCTTCCTGGTCGCACTCGTCATGCCGATCGTCGCTGAGCGACTGAGGCTACCGGGCGTCTTGGGACTGGTTCTCGGCGGGCTCCTGGTCGGCCCCCAGGTCCTCGGTCTACTTGAGCTCCCCGGCCTGGTGTCACAACTCGGCGGGTTCGGGATCCTGTATCTGATGTTCCTGGCGGGTTTGGAGCTCGACCTCGAAGTCCTGGCTCGGGACAAGGAGCACGCGGTGGTGTTTGGAATCCTGACGTTCTTGCTTCCCATCTCGGTGGGGATCGCCACCAACCTGGCCTTTGGGTTCGGCGTGGCAGCCGCCATCCTGATCGGGTCGTTCTGGGCGTCTCACACCCCGGTTGTCTACCCCACGATTCGTCGCCATGGCTTGGCGAGCGAACCGGCAGTGACCGCCACGCTCGGCGCCACGATTATTACGAACACGCTGGCGCTCATGGTCCTGGCCGTCGTGGTGGCTGTCGAGTCGTCAACCCGGCCCCCAATCCTGATCGGGTTGCAGCTGTTAGGGGGATTCGTCGTCCTCGGCCTCGTCGCTTTCGTCCTGGTTCCAAGGCTCACTCTGTGGTTCTTTCGTGGTCTCGGCCAAGACGGGATTCTCCGATTCCTCTTCGTGATGGTCGCCCTACTCGGAGTATCAGTCGTCGCCGACCTCGGCGGGACGGAGCCGATTGTCGGAGCGTTCTTCGCCGGCCTGGCACTGAACCGCCTTGTCCCCAATACCGGATTCCTCATGGGCAGAATCGAATTCGTGGGATCGGCGATTCTCATCCCCATGTTTCTGGTGTCGGTCGGCATGCTCGTCGACCTCTCCACCGTCACCGACCCGCGCACCCTGGCCCTGGCCGCCGCGTTCACAATCGTCACGATTACGACCAAATACGCAGCCGCCTGGATCATTGGCCGAATATTCGGTTTCGACGGGCCGCGGGTGCAGGTGATGTTCTCGCTTTCGGTTGCGCAGGCCGCTTCTACCCTGGCCGCTGCGATCGTCGGCCTCAGGGCAGGCATCATCGATGAGACTGCCGTAAACGCCACACTGCTCGTGGTGCTCATCACCGTGATCGTCGCCTCGTGGTCGGCCGGCCGCGCCGCCGATCAGATCCCGGTGGCCACCTCGGTGTCTTCAACCAAACTGGGACGGAAAGTGCTTGTGCCAGTAGCCCGGCTCGACAGCACCAACCGCCTCATCGAACTAGCCCTCATGCTTGCAAGGTCCGATGGCGGGACCGTTGTGCCGCTCCACGTCGTCACCACCCGGGACGCCGAGTCGGTAGCCCAGGGCCGGACTATGCAGGTGGCGGCCGAGCAATTCATTTCGAGCTTCGGCGCAGAGTCGGCTGGTTTGGTCCGGATCGATGTTTCCATCGTTCGGGGCATTTCCAATGCATCGCTGGAAACGGAAGCTTCGGCCGTTCTCATCGGATGGACCGAAACATCAGCGACTCGCCGTAGCGTGCTCGGCTCGGTCGTCGACGATGTGGTGAGCAGAGTTCCCGCACCCGTCATCGTCGGCCATCTCCCACACCTGAACTTCGATCGAGTCCTGGTCGAGGAGGTCAAAGGAGCTTCGCCGGTGGAAATCCAGGCCGCCAGGGACCTGGCGATCCGAATCGGACGGGCTTACTCGGCCAAAGTGGCCGCCTGGTGGATTCACGGTCCGGGACCGGTCGAGTCACCGCTCCCCAAAGACAATCAAATACGCGAAGGAGATCTCGTTGTCCTCGCGGCTCCCGGAGGGCCTGATTTCAGTCGTAGCATCGCCCATCATGTGGCTGCCGCTCCGCACAGGGCCGTTTTGGCTATCCGTGCCTACGCCGAAATCCCGGCCGGATTCAAGCCGATGTCTGAGCTCTTCAGGGACTAGCCGGTCTACACGTGGCCCGGAGCCCGCGGGATCTGGGACAGGGCGATCTGACGGGCGGCCACGATTTCGTCGGCGATCTGATCGAGACTGTCCATCAGCCAGAGGTAGGCGGCTTCGCCAGGTCGAAAGTCGGCTTTGGCCATACCCTGGATCCGACCCTGTTCCTGGAGGCTCTTCACTTGCCGAAAATTGTTGGCAGGTTCAGTCGTGTAGACGCCAAGGGTCTTGCCGCCGTTGCGGTTCAAAATCGAGAAGACCGGCACATCCGATGGCCCGTCGGCCACGTAGATCATGTGCCGCAGCGGGACCCGCCGGTGTTCCTCTGATAGACGACTGTTGACATCGATCGACGGGTTCTTGTTGACACCTTTGTTGATCTCGAAGATGGCTTTGGTCTTGGCGGTGTTGTCCATCGTGTAGCCGAGCCCGCTAATCGGAACGTCAGCCTCGGCCATGTCCAGGTGGCCCAGGTACCCGGGCGGGGCCGGCTCTTCGATGAAATCGTTGGCCCAGACACCGTCAATCTCGTCGGCGATCTTGTTTCCGAGAATCATTGGCACGATCCCGGTCGACACGACGTAGTGCTCGACCGAGATTCCTTCCTTCGCGTAGGTCGGATTGTCCTGGACGTGTCGGCGGGTCGAAGCGAAGAACTCAGGGATCCCCGGAGCGGTCTCGACCAGGGCACCCAGCTCGGCGAGCTTGCGACGCGACAGATTCGGAAAGAGACCGTTCTCGACATAGGTGATCATGTGACTCAGATACACGAGGTCGCGCGAAGCGCGTACTCCCCGAGTCGCGTAATAGTCGACGAGTCCCTCGACTTCGGCCCAGAACTCCCCCGGGTCGACTCCGTACTCGTCAAAAATCGGATCCTGCTGGTTGCCGGGAATAAGCGTCCGGTCGTAGTCCCAGATGAACGCGATGACATTCTGAACGTAAAGCGGCGGTGGCATGGGCTTCAGGCTACGACGGTCAGCAGCGCCGCGCCAGTGTCAGGCAGCACCTACGGGGTCTCGGGCTGCCCAAAACAGATCGTGGCACCCTCGGTCCACCACGGTTGGATCGTGACGTTCTCAAACAGACCCCGGAGTAGCCGGTGACTGGATCCTGCCAGCACGGTCGGGACGAGGACGACAACGTCCCAGGCTTCGGAAAGCTCTGCAATGTACGGCAAGGCCGCTTCGATCGAAGCTGGCGTATTGAGCGCAACTTCGGCGGTTTCGTGGTCGGAGAAGACCGTCATAAATGGAGCGTCGGTGACGATCACGGTCGTGCCGTGTGCCAGGTAGGCGTCCGAACACGCCGAGACTGCCCTGTCGAGAACGTCAGACTCCATCGTGACAACCATTCGCACCCTCTCCAAAATTACAACGCTGTCATTCTAGACAGGGAGAGCGGCGCGCAGCGACTGCCTACACTCGCCGCCAATGCGCCATGCCATTCTCCTCCGCTCGGTCGCCCGACTGCTCAAAGACGGCGAATCACTCGTGGATGCCGCCTACATGTGGCGGCGCCACCCCCACATGCTGTGGTACGGCGGGGCGGCGTTCGCGGCCTTGGTTGCGGTGGCGGCAGCGGTTGGCTGGCAAGACTGGCCCGCAAGAGATCGGATTCGGAGCGGCCGCCGCCGCCATCGCTATCTATTCGACAACCGATTACCGGGTGCTCGCCAGAACCCCCGAACAGCTCGTCCTTTTCAGAGCGTCACGGATCCGCCAGGTAGCTCGATCAATTATGGAGTACTACCCGATTACGACTCCGATCGAAATGGTCGACGGCAACATGCTCGCAACCTCCTGGAGTTTTGCCGGCGGCTCATACACGGTTCCGAAGAGCTCAGAACGTTCAATCCGGCTGATCGCCACCTACTGAGACGCAACAACCCGCGACGTTTCGGGATCACACATGTACGGCATTCCAGACCGATCGATCTGCGAAACGAATTGGTCGATCTCCTCGCTGGCGGTCACCCACGTTGAGCCACCACCGGCCGTGACCGCAAACACCATGCCAAGCAACCGGCCCTCCTGGTCATAAACCCCGGCGCCACTATCCCCGTCCGCCGTGACTGCCTCAATCTCGTAGCCGCGCCGACCAGATCGCTCGGTACCGAGCACCTCTTCGATGTTCAGACTGGCGTATTGACGGACGACAAAATCGACGGTGCCCGAAGTCGAACCCCCCACCACGAACCCGGTGTCTCCTGCTTCCGCTTTGCCAATCAAAGGCCGATCTACGTCGACTACCGGAACCGTCAAAGCAGCCAAATCGCGCAATGTGTCCATGGCCAACACCTCAGCTGTGGCACGGGAGCCATCTGGATAGATGACTTCCACGCCTCCGGCCCGTATGACCAGGTGGGCGGTCGTCAACACCAAGCCGTCGTCAAAGACAAAACCTGAACCGGAAGTACCTGACGAAACCCCGCATCCTTCGACCGTTAGATGGACCGCCCGGTCAGCCGGCGCAAGAGCCGTTTGCGTGCCAGACGTGCAGGCTCCTAACAGTCCCATCACTAGGAATAATCTGGCTAATACAGGCCGTGCCAGGGTTGGTGCTGGTACCGTCACTGGCGAAGCACCCTAGATGTCTGACACGCCATAACCAGCCCCAAATTTGAAGATACGCCAATCCGGAGGAGAGACCGATTTGAGCGATACGCCCGAACCGGACGTGACGACGATTGCCGAGACCCTACTGGAGAGTTTCGAGCACCACGAGGAAATTCCGGTAGTCGTTGAGATCCCAAGCGGCATTCTCGGGGTCCTTCACTATGTGCGGGCGGCCATATCTCGACTAACTACGATCACCGGGCGCATCGCCTGGGTGTTGGTATGGGTCGTCTTCATTCTCGGTCTCTTCAACGTCATTACGCGTTATGTCGGCCGGTTCGTTCGGCAGGACATCATCATTGGCGAGATATTCGACCTGCAATGGATGTTGTTCGGAGCCTTATTCCTCTTGGCGTTCAATTATGGCCTCCGGGAGGGGGTCAACCCTCGGATCGACTTCTGGTGGGCCAACTTTTCCGACAAGAAGAAGGCGTTCATCGATCTGGTCATCCACGTGACCCTCTTCATGCCATTTCTCTGGTTGGGAATTCGTTTGCTGTGGCCCTATGCGATGTCCGGTCTGGGCCGCAAGTTCGACGGCAGTTGGTCGACCTGGCAAGTGTGGAAGATCTGGGAGCAGTCGGGCGATGCGGGCGGCCTAACTCGTGGGCCTATCAAGTTCCTGATGCTCGTGGGGTTTATTCTCTTTGCCCTCCAACTCGTCGCCGAAATCATCAAAACCGTCATGGTGCTCGCCGGACGCACTGACCTGGCGACGATCGCAAAAACCAAAGCTCCGGTCAGGATCGAATAGATGGAACTCGGGGTCGTACTGTCGCTGGTTATGTTCGTGGTGTTTATCGCCATGATCTTGATTGGTTACAACGTGGCGTTCTCATTTGCCTCAACGGCCCTACTTTTCTCGTTCCTGGGTGATCTTCTCGACGTGTTCCAACCGGCGGTTCTGGCGACGCTCCCGTCCCGGTGGTTTGGAGCCGTCTCCGATCCGACCCTGTTGGCGATCCCATTCTTCGTGCTGATGGGAGCGATACTCGAGCGATCGGGCCTCGCCGAACGCTTACTCAGCGCCATTGGCATGCTGCTCGGCCCGATAAAAGGTGGAGTCGCTGCGGCCGTGATTCTCGTTGGCACCTTGCTCGCTGCGGCGACCGGCGTGGTGGCCGCCACGGTGATCGTCATGGGTCTGCTTTCGCTGCCCACGATGATCCGGCTCGGCTACGACCACAAGCTCGCTACCGGAGCCATCACCGCATCCGGCACCTTGGCCCAGCTGATCCCTCCCAGCCTGGTGCTCATCCTGCTAGCCCAGCAGATGCGAGTCGGCATCATCGGCCTCTTCGCCGGTGCGCTCATTCCAGGTCTGATGCTCAGCGGCATGTACGCCGCATACGCTATTGCCATCTCGTACGCCCGGCCGGGAGTTGGGCCGGCGATGCCAAAATCGGAACGAACCTTGAGCGGAAAAGTCCTGGCGCTCGAGATTCTGTTTTCCGTCGTCCCGATCATCGCCCTGATTTTGTCGGTACTCGTATCAATCTTCCTCGGGATCGCTACGCCGTCTGAATCGGGGGCCGTCGGCGTGGCCGGAGCCCTCATCCTGGCTGGCCTCAGCTTCCAGTTCGACAAGATCCTCGTGAAGCGGGGCGCTACCCATATCAAGCCACGCTGGCGCCTCACAGCCAAGACCCTCAGGGAAGCCGGCAAATCAACGGCCAACATAAGCATCCTCGTCATGACCCTGTTGTTTGCGTCTTCGTTCTTCAGCCTGATGTTCCTGCAGCTCGGCGGATCCGATCAGGTCGCCGACTGGCTGGCGAGCGTTGGTGGAGGAAAGACGGGCTTTGTGATCGTTTCGATGATTGCCGTCTTCTTGCTCGGCATCAACCTTGAGTTCCTTGAGATCACCTTTATCGTGGTTCCGATCTTCGTGCCGGCGATGGATCTCCTCGGCTTTACCAATATCGAGAGGATCTGGTTCACGGTTCTCATGGCCGTCAACCTGAACATGGCCTTCATTTCGCCACCGGTCGGTTTCTCGCTCTTCTACCTACAAAGTGTCGCCCCGCCCGAAGTCAAAACCTCCGACATCCACAAGGGTGCCATACCGTTCATGGTGCTCCAGGGAGTGGCCTTGGTATTGTTGGTTGCGTTCCCCGGAATCATCGACTTCTCATTCGACTTCTTCACCCCATCGTCAACCTGAGCTAGCCACTAGGAGGAGCAAGTATGACCGACCAAATCGACGACACCGAAGGCACGCTGGATCGCCGCAGCTTTATCAAGAAAGCCGGCTACGGCGCCGCCGGATTCGCAGCCGCGGGAGCACTCCTCGCAGCGTGCACACCCAGCGACGAAGAAGCCAGCAACACGACTGCCGGCAGCACTGGTACCACACTCGAAGACGACA
>CAWKAG010000015.1:0-38229 GCA_963847455.1 uncultured Acidimicrobiia bacterium | reverse complement strand
TCGCTTTCCGTCCCATGGTGCGGTGTGGCCAAGGCGACGCCTCGACGCAGCCCTTATTGATGCGGCCGGCGCGGCGGGAGCCGAACTTGTGTGGGAGACGGAGGCGCTGCCAGCCCTCGAAGGAGATCGCGTCGTCGGGGTCGATGCGGCCGGGGAGCGCTGGGAAGCCGGCCTCGTCGTTCTGGCCGCCGGAGCTCCCGGACAAGCCGCCCGAATGCTGGGTGCCAACAAGGTCGCGGGCGAACCGTACGGGTTGGCCATTCGCAGTTATGTGGAATCACCGAGACACGACGATCGCCACCTCGAAGCATGTTTGACGATGCGTGATGGCAATGGCAACTCGGTGCCTGGCTACGGATGGATGTTCCCGGCCGGCGACGGCACCGTCAATATCGGCGTTGGCGCCTTGAACACCATGAAAGGGTTCAAAGGGCTCAACCTGAACAAACTCATCGACATCTATTACGACCAGGTCAGAGAGGAATGGGACCTCGGTCCGTATCTCGAAAAGCCCCGTGCGTGGCGCCTCCCGATGAGTACGCAACGCCGCCACGGGACAGGCTGGGTGGCCATCGGAGACGCAGCCGGGCTGATCAACCCGATGAACGGCGAGGGCATCGACTACGGACTTGAGTCGGGCATGTTGGCTGCGGATCTCTATGTGGAAAACCCGGCGACGCCCCCGAGCGATACGACGTGCTCATCGGTGAACGCTTCGACAGTTTCTTACGTACTGGACGCCGCTTCTCCTTCCTCATCGGCCACCCGTGGATCCTCAACAGCGGCCTGCGATTGGCGGTCGGGACACAAGCGATCGCCAATATCACGCTCAAAGTCATGGGCAACCTGGTCGATTCGGAGACGCCGGGTACTGCCGGGAAGGTCCTGACTGCAGCCGACAGAGTGCTAGCCGTCGCCGACCCGATCCTGCGACGTACCCGGGCATCTGGCGGCGGTTCCATCTAACCAGCGAGTTTGAGCGGTGAGAAACGGCCTCGTCGCAGCGTTGCCGCCAGGGTCGTGTAGATTTTTCGTAACCGTCCCAGGGACAGACATGCGTCGAGTGCTCCTCGCGATACTCATTCTCGGACTCTTTGCCGCTCCCGCCGGCGCCGCTTCCCTGCCTCCTGGCGGATCCTTCGTCGACGACGACGGCAACATATTTGAACCCGACATCGAAGCCATTGCGGCGGTGGGGGTCACGAAGGGATGCAATGACGAGAGGACGTCGTTTTGTCCGAACCGCTTCGTAACACGAGGGCAGATGGCGGCATTCCTCGTCCGGGCACTCGGACTCAAGGAACAAGATCCGTCGATTGACTTCAACGACGACAACGAGTCGATCTTCGAAAACGACATCGAGAAACTTGCCACCGCTGGCATCACCAAGGGCTGCAACGCGGCCGGCACCGTGTACTGCCCCAATCGGGTCGTGAGCCGGAAAGAAATGGCAGCCTTCCTCGTTCGAGCCCTGAACCTGACCGCCCAGGACCCGGCGATCGACTTCACCGACGACAACGGTTTGATATTCGAGAACGATATCGAGAAGCTCGCTACGGCAGGCATCACCAAGGGCTGCGGAACAACGAACACCTTCTGCCCGAATGACCCGGTAACGCGGGGCCAGATGGCTGCGTTCCTTACCCGGGCTCTTAGGTATCCCCGTCCCTCGGTTCCGCCGCGGGGAGAGACCACCAACGGCATCGACCTGGCCGTCTCAGAGGCGGCTGCGGATAGCGGATGCTCATTCGCCGGCGGCAAGACGTGTTTGACGACCATCACGATTGCCGCCGGTCAATCCTTCTACTTCGATGAAGGTTTCGTCACCGGACCCTGGTCCCAGATCCCAACCGCCGATCGGAACGCGTTCAAGACTTCGCAAGTACGGACAGAAGCGACGCTCAATGGGACCGAACTCGAGGTGGTGGTTCGCCCGGTCGTCGTTGCCAATGACGTCGCTGAGAAGCTTGTTACGTTCCAGTTCCCCGACACGTGGACCGGAACCCACCGACTCGACGTCACGTTCATCTCTGAGCCGGCCGGCTACCAGATGACCATTCGGGCCACGGTGATCATCACTGGTAGCCCGACGGCATCCATCTCAGAACCGATGGTGCTGTCGATGTCGGGGCGTCAACTCTCGTAGGTCTCGCTCTGGCGAAAGACACCCGCCGTGGCCCATCTACGATTGTCAGCAGGCACTAGGGTCTGGTGACCGTGCCTGAAGCCATGACCCGCCAACAGCTCTTGCGCATGTTCACCATGCTCTACTTCGTGCAGGGCGTCATTCAGGCCTACCAGTTGAACTTCTTCAAGCCGCACATGTCCTCGGCTGGCATTGACACCCGCCGAATCGGACTCGTGGCAAGCCTGGCGCTTCTCCCGTTCGTGCTCAAGTTCATCTACGGGATCATTTCGGACCGCTACAACCTGTTCGGGAAGGGCCACCGGGCGCCCTACATGGTCATCGGATTGGTCGGGACAGCTACGGCGTTCTTCGGTGCCTATTTCGTCGACCCGTCTACCGATTTCGGCGTTCTCGCCGCAGTCGTCCTGTCGGCGACGTTCATGATGGCGCTCTTCGATACCGCAGCCGACGCCTACGCCGTGGACATCATGGAGCCAGAAGACCACTCCGTTGTGCAGGCATACATGACCGGCGGTCGAGCGATCGGGCTGATCGCCCTTTCAGCGGTGTTCGGGTTCATGGTCGATCGCGTTGGCTATCAGCCCATATTTCTCGTGATCGGCGCCCTGCTACTTATCCCGCTGTTCCAGGTCAGTCGGGTCCGGGAGTCCGTCGACCGCCCACCTGGCCAGTCGTTCGATTGGGCGGCGTTCCGGGTAATGAAGGAGCCTCCCTATCTACTATTTGGACTGTTTCTGATTGGCTCATGGACGGTCTTTCAGGGGATCGACGGGCTCGTGACGTTCTACCTTTCTGAGGAGTTCGCCGCATCCGGATCGATGATCGGCACCTACGGAACCCTCAAAGGAATCGGCATGGTCTTCGGAGCGTGGGGCGTCGCCAAGGTTGTGCGAAAACTCGGCCATCGGACGGCAGCGCTCATCACCCTGGCAGCTGTCACGGCGGGCGGCCTCCTGATCCCGTCGCTTGGATCGGCTACTGCGATCATCGCAATAGCCGCACTCTGGGGAATTGCCGTGGGTCTGCAATGGACGACCTACGCAACATTCTCAATGGACGTCACAGACCTGAGGATTGCCGGGTCGATGTTCGCAATACTCGGGGTGATGTCGAACATTGGACTCGGGCTGGGTGAAGCGGCGATCGGTTTCACCGAGGCGTACGGGATAACGACCGTCTTCAGATTCCTGGCCCTGGCGAATCTGGCGCTTGTCCCCCTGATCGTCAAAGTGTTGGGCATGTTTACCCAACTCCAGGATCCGGTTAAGGCGCCCGCATGATCGACCCTGTCACGCTGCTCCAACAGCTGATCCGCTATGACACGACCAATCCTCCTGGCAACGAACACGACGCCGTCCGCCATATCGAAGGCCTCCTGAAGGAGGCCGGCATCGAAACGCAGCTTCTCGCCCACGATTCCACGAGGCCCAATCTGATCGCCCGCATATCCGGCACGGGCGACGCCCCACCACTGCTGATGCACGCGCATATTGATGTTGTCCCGACCGCCAATCAACCATGGACTCATGATCCGTTTGGCGGTGAGCTCATCGATGGGTACATCTGGGGCCGCGGCGCGCTGGATATGAAGGGTGGCGCGGTCATGATGATCGACGCAATGGTCAAGCTGGCCGCCTCCCAGGAGAAGCCGGCCGGCGACATCATTCTGGCGATCGTCGCTGACGAGGAGGACGGCGGCACCTTGGGAGCCCGGTTCCTCGTCGAGCAACACCGGGAAGTTTTCGCGGGCGTTCGTTACGCAATCGGCGAATTCGGGGCGTTTCCCATCACCCTGGCGGGCGTTCGCTTCTACCCGATCCAGATCGCCGAGCGGGTGAGCGTGAAGTTCGATCTTACGATGCGTGGCGAGGGAGGACACGGATCGCTTCCCGTTCATGGTGGAGCCATGGCCCTCCTTGGCAGGACTCTGCGGCGACTCGACCGCAAACGCCTGCCCGTGCACATCGTCGATGCCAATCGCATGATGCTCGAAGCGATGATCGACCACACAACCGGTGCGCCGCAACGAGCCCTACGGTCACTCCTCAACGAGCGAACGGCTGGTGCCACCCTCACCGCTCTCCGTTCTCAGCTCGGGGTGCTCGAGCCTGTGATGCGCAACACGGTCAGCCCGACCATCGTGAGCGGGGGAAACAAGGACAACGTCATTCCCGCCGAGGTGAGGCTGCAACTCGACGGTCGGATGCTCCCAGGGCTGGCCGCGGACACCTTCGCAGATGAAGTCCAGCACCTCGTGGGCCGTGATGTAGAGGTGTCGCACACCACCGAGTCGATCTCGGCGCTGCCCGAACCCGACATGGGCCTGTTTGATCTACTGGCCGCAATCGTGAAAGAGCGCGATCCACAGGGAGTGCCGGTTCCGTTCCTTCTTCCGGCGGTGACCGATGGCCGGTGGTTCAATCAACTCGGGATTCAGCACTACGGCTTCTTGCCGATGAGCCTCCCCGACGACTTTGCGTTCCAGAGAACGGTTCATGCCGCCGACGAACGGATCCCGGTCACCGCCCTCCAGCATGGATGCGATTCGATCTTGGACCTCGTCCGGCGGTACCGGGGCTAACGGCCTCTCCGGATTGGCCCGCCAGGCGAGTACCGTTCACTCATGCGCAAGTTCGTCCTCGCCACTATCGGAATGGTTGTCCTCTCAGCCTGCGTTTCTGCCGCTGCCACGCAGAACCAACCAGTCGTCGCCATCGCCCCGGTCGTCTCGACCACTGCGCCGGCACCCGAACCCGACACCCAACCATTTGTTCCGGCCGACGTCGTGGCGCCGCTTGGCTCCTGGGATCCAATCGCCGGTGAGCCAGTGGAGTACCCGGCCCGGGTCATAGTCGAACAGCCCTTTGTACCGTTCGCTTCCGTCGGGCGGATCACCCTTACCCACCCCTCAGATCGGGTGGAGACGATCGGGTTTCACGAATCGACCAACGACGGCGCTCAGCAACAGACCCCCCTCGATACTGCCGCAGCGCCATTCACCATGGAAACCCGGGAACGACCTACTGACTCGCGCACGGCTGCCGATGTCGCCATCGACCCTGATCGACCGGTGCGGTCGCCGGTCACCGGCACGGTGATTCGGTCAGGGACGTACGTGCTCTATTGCGAGTACTCCGACGACTTCGCCGTCATCGAACCAGACGACGAACCCGGGTGGGAAGTCAAGATTCTCCACATCAACAACGTACAAGTCTTCCGGGGTGACCGGGTGGAAGCCGGCGTGACCGTCATCGCCGACGGTCCGACGCCACTCCCCTTCCGATCCCAGGTCGACGAGGCGACGTCGGCACCAAGCTGGCCCCACGTCCACATCGAGGTCATCGACCCATCAATCCCCGACATCCCGAGCGGTGCTGGCTGCTAGCCGAAGCGTCTAGCGACCTGCCAGAATGAAACGATGCGCCAACGTACGGTCCAATTTCGCAGATGGGATCACGCCGCCGCGGCGCTGTTCTTTGCAGCGCTGTTCACTGTGAGTCTCTTGTCCGAGATCTCGGCCGGCTCCTGGCAATCAGTCGGACCCCCAGCAGTAGCGCTGGTGCTTTCGATCGTCATCTTCCTCCGTCGCCCGGGAGTGATCCTGCGCAAGGACCGACTCGTCGTCTTCACGGACTGGTACATGAAACGGGAATATCCCTACGAGACCATCAAGAGAATCGAAGTCAACGAAGGCGAATGGGTGAACCCGGTCATGCTGCAATTCGTCGATGGCGACGAACGCCGCATGCCAATGCTGGGCCTCGGACGCCGACCCAACCGCTACGAACGCAAGATGATCGACGCCCTCAAAGAAATCGTCCCTGTCTCCTGGAATTCGACAGGGTGAGCCCCGAAGGAAGCCACGCTCAACCAGCGCTGGAGACGGAGGCCCCTGCTACGGAAGATGCGATTTCCGCACTCGCCCGCCAATCCACTCCTTGGTATGCCCGACCAGCCGTCATAGGAGTCGTGGCCTTTCTGGCGCTCCTCATCATCAAATTCGACACGCTTTCAGAGCCGCCGGCATGGGACGCGGCGATGTCCGTGCACCCCGCCGCGATCACCCTCGCCGAAACCGGATTCGACTACCCCGCCTTGCTAGCGAGTCCCGGCTACGCCGACGGCGGCCCCAACACCCATAGCACTTCGCTCTACACCGCTTTCGCGGCATTCGTCTACTGGCTGTTTGCGCCAGCTACGGCCCTCGTCATCCTCCATCTATCGACCTTCCTCGTTGGAGCGCTAACGGCCGTCGGCCTGGTGCGCTTCGCTCGCCACTTCCTGAGTCCCGGCCAAGCCGTGTGGGCTGCTGCCGCCGCAATGGCGATGCCGCTCGTTCTCACCCAGTTCGGTATGGTCTACCTGGAAGCCCCCGTACTCGCCGCCACGACCTGGGCCCTAGTCGCCGCCATCGAGCGCCGATGGATCGCTACCGCCGGGTTCAGCCTTCTCGCCACGGGGATCAAACCGAGCGGCGCTATTACAGCCGGTGCTCTAGCACTCTTCTACCTGTTAGAGCGCCGGTCGGCAGCAAAGGCGTTAGCAATACTTGGCCCGTCGGCAATTCTCCTGAGCCTCCAAACTATTGCGAGTCCCG
The DNA here is from genome assembly GCA_963847455.1 of uncultured Acidimicrobiia bacterium. Classification (GTDB taxonomy): domain Bacteria; phylum Actinomycetota; class Acidimicrobiia; order Spongiisociales; family JAENVV01; genus JAENVV01. The sequence goes on along the minus strand of CAWKAG010000015.1, from coordinate 31,483 downwards.
GCTTTGTTGATTTTTCACTAAGATCGTCTGCACACGTCGCCAACTTCTCCTGGTGGTATCTGGCAACAACACCGGACCTACTCCTCGTCCTCCTCATCGGCATATTGAGTAGCGGACACCTTGTCCGTCGCCGACCCAACACAGTTCACAATGAGCTGGGAACGATGCTGCAGACGTTCGCTTTGTCATTTATCGTCTTCTACGCGGGGCTGATGAACTTCGGATTCACGACATTACCGCGCTACTACACCCAGATCGCTCCCCTCGCGATAGCCACCATCCTGGTCGCGACCCATGACAGACACGGCTCCAAGGCATTCAAGTGGGCCGCATCGGCTCTGTTGGTCTCCTCCGCAGTCCTCAATTTCAACGGCGCAATCTACCCGGGCGAATCAACCAACAACTTCGCCCTGGCCGAACGCTCTGATGCCTACGACCAACTACTGGCTCTGGAAATAGCCGCTACCTCTGCCCTATGCGAATTGTCTGTTGAGGCTCCGGTTTGGTACTCGAAACCAGAAGCATATCGGCTCCAGTACCCGCAGATGGGCTACGCAGATTGCGAACCTAGAGGACAAGCTATACAACGCGAGGTACGTCTGGATCTCCGAGACCTTCCTGAAACGCTATTCGTCGCATTTGAGTATCCATGGCTCGGCGGTGGCAGCCTCCACGAGTTGGTCTCCGATGCGGAGGCATCGCCGGATTGGACCGTGGGAGTAGCCAAAACGGTGGCGGAGGGTGACTTTCATCAGGACATCTATCGGTTGACCCGTATCAAGGGGGGCTGAGCGTTCTACCGCCCGGGATGGCGATGCGCTTTTCGTACCAGCGGAGCAGGAGGCTGAGTGACAGCGTCAACGTGACATAGATAACTACCAGCACGAAAAAGCCTTCGCGGAACCGGAACGTCGATCCGGTGTACAGGCGGGCCATCTGGGTGATCTCTCGGACGGCCAACACGGAGGCGAGTGACGTGTCCTTCATCAACGAGATGAGGTCATTGCCCAAAGCAGGCAGCATATTGCGGATCGCTTGGGGCAGAATCACTTTGCGCATGATCGCTCCCTCGGACAAGCCGACCGCCCGACCAGCCTCAATCTGGCCGACCGGCACGGACTGGATGCCCGCCCGGAAAACCTCGGCGATAAAAGCTGCGTAGAAAAGCGAGAGTGCCGCGATCATCCGGATGATGGGGCTGATTGAACGGCTCTCGATGTTGATCAAGTCGGCGAAGTCCGGCGCCAACACCTGAGCAACAACGAAAATGAACACGATCATGGGGATGCCGCGGATCAACTCGATGTAAAGCTGAGACACGTTGCGCAAAGCAGACTTAACCACCGAACGGTTCCCTTGATCGGCATCAGCAAGTCCCGCTATCCGGCCAAGGCCGATGAGCAGGCCAAGCACAGTCGCGATGACGAATGAGGCAATCGTGAGAAGCAAAGTGACAACAATTCCCCGACCCCAAACGAAGGCTTTGCCGACTATTTCCTCGTCCACGACGACGTCATCGAACAACGGCCACGGGAAGATATTGCGGAACGCTTCGTTGTAATCAGGGTTGAGGACGACTGCCGCACCCATCCCGACGATGATGGCAATCATGCCAATCAGCCACCACGGGAAATCGTGCGAGTCGAATTCCATGACGGCCTTCGGCCCTGGTGCGGGAGGATCACCAATTGGGTTATTGGCCACTACTACTCCCTTAAACCGAAGATGCGCCGGGGATGGCCCCGGCGCATCATATCGAATCGGCTTGTTAGATGACTGCTCAGCCGTCTAAATCGTCGTAGGTCACCGTGAACGCATCGGTGAAGTAGGTACGCCCGAGCTCCTCAAGAGTCCCATCTTCTTTCATCACGGCCAACGCCTCGTTAACCGGACCGACCAGATCGGAGCCAAGCGGATAGATGAAACCGAGTGGATCAGACTGCAGAGCACCATCCAATGTGACAATGAGATCCGAGTTTTCACCAACGTACCCGAGACCGGCTGCGTCATCGATGATGACCGCGTCAACGTCGCCATTGATGAGCGCCTGAATCGCAAGACCGAACTGGTCAAATGCCTGAACGCGGTTCTCGTCCACCAGGCTGACCGCCAACTCGTAGTTGGTCGTGCCAACCTGGGTTCCGATTATTGCATCACTGGCGATGAGGGCATCGGCGTCAGCAAAACGTGCGTCGTCGAGACCGACGATGAACTTCTGCTGGACCACCATGTAAGCGTCTGAGAAGTCGACGATCTCTTTGCGCTCGTCGGTAATCGAGATACCGTCAGCCGCAGTGTCGATTTCGCCCTGAGCCACCTGATCGATAACTGCCGGCCAGGCCGCTTCCACAAACACCGGGACGCAATTCAGGAGCTCACAGATTGCCGCCCATGCGTCGTAGTCCCAACCCTGACCCTCCGTCTCACCGGGCAGGATGTAGTTGAACGGCAAGTACGCGTTCTCAACACCAACAGTCACTTCGATGCCTCCAAGATCAGGAAGCGACGCTTCTTCTTCTGGGAAGAGATCGTCATAGGTGACGGTGAAGCTGTCAGAGAAGAACTTACGACCGATAGTTTCCAGGGTGCCGTTTTCGCGTAGCTCGCCCAACGCATAGTTGACCGGGTCAACCAGATCCGAGTCAAGCGGGTAGATGAAGCCGAGGGGGTCAGACTGCAACGCGCCGTCGAGGGTCACGATGGCATCGGAGTTCTCGCCGATGTAGCCAAGGCCGGCTGCGTCGTCGATAATCACTGCGTCAACATCGCCGTTTATCAGCGCCTGAATCGCAAGACCGAACTGGTCAAACGCCTGAACCCGGCTCTCGTCCACCAGGCTGACCGCCAACTCGTAGTTGGTCGTGCCTACCTGCGTCGCGATAACGGCATCACTGGCGATCAACGCATCAGCATCGGCGAACCGGTCGTCATCCAGTCCGACGATGAACTTCTGCTCGACGACCATATAGGGGTCCGAGAAAGCGACAATCTCTTTGCGCTCGTCGGTGATAGAGATGCCGTCGGCGGCCGTGTCGATCTCTCCGCTAGCGACTTGATCGATTACCTGAGGCCATCCGGCCTCGACAAAGACCGGTACACAATTGAGAAGATCACAAATGGCATCCCATGTGTCGTAGTCCCAGCCCTTGACCTTCCGTCTCACCTGGCAAGACATAGTTGAACGGCAAGTAGGCGTTTTCGACCCCAACGGTGACTTCGCGACCGCCGAGATCAAACTCTCCGCTCGACATCGTTGTTTCGGTCGATGTGGGTGCTTCTGTGGTGTCGACGCTGGCGACCTCATCGCCACCACAGGCGGCGAGAGCCATGGTCAGCAGCACTAACACCGCCAAGAATTTCGAGAATTTCATGTTTGTTCCTCCGAGTTGGCCCGATGGGCGCTTAAGACAATACCGATCAAATGCCCGGACCGCACACTCGGTTAGCCGCTAGGCGCCTGTGGACTTCTCGATCGCAGATTCCAGCTCGCCGATTCGGACCTTGATCCAGTCGCCAGTGTGAATCAATTTTTGCCGCATGACAACGTGGGCAGCATCACCCGACCCACCTGCACCGTCGGACATCGGAGTAATGGCGATCGCCGAAGTTTTCATGAGTTGATTGAGATGAGCGCGATGCTCACGCAATTCAACCTTCATGTCTTCGACCGATCTCCCGTCGTCTTTGCGCAGGACGGGCAGGTCGGCTCGAATCGCATCCATTTGAATGTGGATGTCGTACTTCTCACGAAATGCGTCGTCGGGAAGATCGGCTAGATCGGCCGCCAGTCGGGCCAGTTCGTCGCGGGGGTCGGTCATCCGGTTCTCCTTCGCTTCTGTGCCGAGTGTATGTAGGGTCGGGCGACTATCGGCAGGAACGAGACGTAGTATCGAACCCATGGCCGACCAGGAACAAGAGGTTTGGGAACAGCGGTATGCCTCAGGTGCCTATCAGCCGCGCACCTGGACTTCAGCCTTTCTTGTCGAATGGCTCCCTAGGATTCCCGTCGGAACTGCGCTTGATATTGCGTGCGGGGCCGGACGCAACGCATTGGCACTAGCCGCAATCGGGTTCGAAACGACCGCAGTCGACATTTCGGAGACGGCCATAGCGATGGGACAACAATCCGCGGCGGAACGCGGCCTATCGATCAACTGGCAAGTGGCTGATCTAGATTCATTGGCAATCGAGCCAGAGAGCTTTGACCTGATCACCTGTTTCCGTTTTCGCAGTGAAGCCTTGTGGCCTCGATTGGCCAACGCTCTCAAACCCGACGGATGGTTGATCGCCGAGCATCATTTCAAAACGTCCATGCCGGTGGCCGGGCCACCGACAGACGACTTCCGGCTCCGACCGGGCGAATACTTACGGGCCTTCAGCGACCTCCGGATCATCCACTACTCGGAGTCGATCGAAACGGCCGACAAACCAGGCGAGTCATTCGCCATTGAGAGGGTCGTGGCTGTCAACGGCGATCCCGGCTTCTAATCGAGTCGGACCCTCAATAGCCGAGTCGGGTCGACACTATCTCCCGCAGCACCGGTAGTGGCACCGTGCCGAAGCTGAGCACGGCATCATGGAACGCCTTCACATCGAACGCATCGCCGAGCACAGCCTCGGCTTCGCTCCGGATCGCGTCAATCTCCAGACGACCCATCATGTAGCTCGTGGCCTGACCAGGCGCCCCGATATATCGGTCGATTTCCTGTTCAACCTCGTAGACGGCCATCGGTGAGTGGGCAACCATGTAATCAATCGCCTGCTGACGAGTCCAGCCGAGGGCATGCATGCCCGTGTCAACCACCAGTCGGCAAGCCCGCAGGGAGTCGGCGAAGAGCATGCCGACGCGTTCCCAGTCGTCTGCGTAGAGACCCATTTCGTCGGCCAACCGCTCCGTATAGAGGCCCCACCCCTCGCCGAAACCCGGGAGGTAGAGGTGGCGGTGAAGCGGATGAACGTTGTCGTTCTCCATGCCCAGGGCGAGTTGGAGATGATGTCCAGGAATACCTTCGTGGTAGGCAATCGCGGCTACCTGGAACGTCGCCCACATGGACGGTTCTGACGTATTGAAAAAGAAATGGCCAGGCTGGGTGCCGTCTTCGCTCGGCGTCCGGTAGTAGGCGAGGGCGCCGACCTCGGTGGCGCTGGCCAGGCAATCGGCCTTCGGCAAGATCCCAAACCAATCACCCATAGCGGCTTTGGCCTTTTGAAAAGCTCGAACGGCGTCCGAGATGATCGCCTCAGCGTCGTGGTGGTGGAGCGATTCGTCAGTCCGCAACCGGAAGTAGATCTCTTCGATCTGGTCGGTGCCAAGCAGCGGCCCGGCGAGGCTGACGTATTCCGCTTCGAGGCGGGCGACTTGGTCCAGTCCAACCGCATGGACCTGCTCGGGCGTGACATCAAGGGTGGTGTGAGCTCCGACCAGTCTTCGATACAACTCAGTGCCACCTTCGAGATGGAGGAGGCCGGGGCGATCGTCGGGACGACCGGCTGGGACCGTCGTGGCGTTCAGGTCGGCAATCAGGCGACGCAAAGCCGGCTTGAGGACACCATCAACTCGCTCGGTAACCTCGACGGCCCACCCTTCAGCTTCTCCCGAAGTGAACTCGATCGGTGCGGCTTGCCGGCTGAACGGCTCGTTTTTGTCTTCGAGCAAAATCGTGAGTTTGGCCACGGTGTCTCGGGCGTGTCGCTCCAGCGGAACCCGACCGGATCGAACACCCTCCTCTAGACGTTCGATCAGCTGATCCACAAAGGCGTCGAACGCATCGAGTTTTTGCAGGTAGCGGGCACCATGGTCGGCAGTGACGAGTGGCTGGACGGTCAGCCCGGGAAGCAGCCAGGAGATGACGCCCATCTGCATGTTTGGGCCCAGTAGCTCGGCCTGGGCTGCGTACGTCAACGCATCCGTGGTTGCTGCGGCCGCAACGGTGGAGGCCAGCACCCTCGACGTCAGATCATCGGACGCCAGCGCTCTGGCCTGCGCCGCAAAGCTCTCGTACTGCGCGACAGCCGCCAGCGTTCCCGCTGCCGATAAGTCAGTCCAGCGCTCCAGATACGAGAGGTCGCCTCGCATCATGCCTGCAAAGTGGTTGGTCTCTTTGCGATAGTCCCAATATGCGTCGGCGAGTTCGATTGCAGTAGTCACGTCGGCGATACTACGCACGCACATCAGCCGGAAGCACCTTGATCGAAGGCCGTGACGGACGTGAACCACACCGCTACCCCCGAGGCGTCCAGTGCCGCATTTGGCCAAGTCGCGTCGGTAACTGCCACGGCTACCTCGGCCGGTCCACGCTTGACACTCACCAGCATCGTTCCCGGGTCGCCGGACTCGATCGAAGACTCGGCGCCAATCGACCGGGCACTCTCGGCAACCAGTTCAGCGACATCTTCGAGAACACCCTGACTGTGCCACTCATGCCCGGTGAGAGAGCAACCGCCCCGGCACCAAGATTCCTCAGGTCGAGCGCCCAAGGCGATGTCTAGAGCGTTTGCCAGATCATCTTCGATCACCGACCACTCGATCGCTCGACGCCCACCAAAAGACCCCGCCAACGGCTATCACGATGACTGCCAGCACACCCCACAGAACGTATCGGCGATAGCCTCTGGTCGTCGCCACATCGCCTACCTCTTGATCCATGGCGAGCACCCTAGATGAGAGGCCAGCTGACCCCGGCGATCACGGGTACATTGAGAGCTATGCGACAAGTTGATTTCATCCAGATGGCCGACGGGACCGAAGAGGAGTACGTCTACCTCAAGCAGGTCGAAGACGAGGAAATGCTCGCCTACCCGTCGCGAGTACTTGGGTGGCTGCGGTCGATGGATGAGGTCGGACCGTATCCGGTGACCCGCCTTGGCCACTCGCTACAGGCTGCCACCCGGGCCAGGCGAGCCGGCGAGAGCGAAGAGTATGTCCTGATGACACTGCTCCATGATGTCGGCGATATCCTGGCACCCGCCAACCATTCGGAAGCGGCGGCAGCGGTCATCCGGCCCTACGTTTCGGATCGGGTCTATTGGATCTGCCGACACCATGGCTTGTTTCAAGGTGTCTACTACTTCCACCATTACGGCCAGGACCCGAATGCCCGCGACGCCTACCGGAATCACGAATGGTATGCCGACACCGTCAAGTTCTGCGCTGACTACGACCAGAAATCATTTGACCCTGCGTACGACGCCGACCCACTGGAGTCCTTCGAGCAGCTTCTCAATGATCGGCTGACCAATCCAAGACACGTCACCTAGCGCCGTGCGTGCGACCAACCGCATCGCTGACGCCGCCGATACAATCGCCTTATGCAGCCACTGATCGGGATCACAACGTACGACCGGGCCGAGCGACCGGCGCCGAGTGAGCACTATGCAGCGCACTATTCGATTCCGACCGAGTACGTCGACAGCGTGCGCCGCGCCGGGGGCGTCCCGATGCTGTTGCCCCCGGGCGAGCAGCATTGGACTCGATGGATCGACGTTCTCGACGGCGTCCTCGTCTCGGGTGGGACTGATGTGGCGCCGGGACGGTACGGGGGCGACTCTGAACATCCCCGGGTGGTAGCCAAGTCGCCGGCACGAGACGAATCGGAACTAGCACTAACCGAAGCACTCCTCGGTTCGACGCTTCCCTCACTATTCGTGTGTCGTGGCATGCAAGTCCTCAACGTTGCCTTGGGCGGGAGTCTCCACGCCCACCTGCCCGATATCATCGCTGACGACATACACCGCGACGAAGAAGGTTTCTGGACAACCCACGTCATCGACGTGACGCCGTCCTCGCGGCTTGCGAAAGCTATGGGGACTGATCAGGTGACAACGTATTCCGGGCACCATCAGGCCCTCGATGTCGTGGCCGATGCTCTGGTAGTGACGGCAGTTGCTCCCGATGGGATCATCGAAGCGGTTGAAGTGCCCAACCATCCGTGGCTGGTGGCAGTGCAGTGGCACCCGGAGGTCACGGCCGCGATCGACCCGACTCAACAATCCCTGTTCGACGAGTTCGTTCGTCACGCCTAGCCGAAAAGAAATCTCTGAAATTCCTATCATTTTGGATTCAAACCTTGTCTGACAAGGTATCATGTCACACATGGCTAAGTATCAAGGTCCCGGACTCACAGAACTCAGACGAGGCGTCGTCGAGTACTGCGTCATGTCCATGCTCTCGGAAGAGAAGATGTATGGATTTCAACTCGTTGAGACGCTGGCCAGCCACGATGGATTGGTCACGAGCGAAGGGCACAATGTACCCCCTGCTCGGCCGCCTTCACGACGCCGGGCTCGTCAGCACCAACTGGCAGCAAGAAGGGTCCAACCGGCCCCGCAAGTACTACTCACTAACCAGTGCGGGCCGCGCCGCACTGGAGTCCTTCCGTAATGACTGGGCTCGATTTCGAGACACCGTCGACAAAGTCCTATCCATATCAGGAGAATGAATGCTCATGCAATCGACCAACCAAGAACTGATCGACGACTACCTCACGGCAGTACGAGACGCGACGCGCTCCCTGCCCATCGGCAAACGGGAGACGATCGTTGGGGACCTTGAGTCCCATATCGAGCAGGCGCTGCCCGCCGATGCAGGTGAAGCTGAAGTCCGCACGGTCCTCGATCGGTTGGGTTCACCGGAATCCATCGCCGCCGAAGCAGGCGCTGATGACGTAATCGTCTCGGTGAAGAAGGGACCCTCGCGTGTCAAAGAAATCGTCGGCCTTGATCGGAATCAGTATCGGCTCGCTCTTCATCCCCATCGTCGGTTGGATCGTCGGCGTTGTCCTGGTGTGGATTTCCCCGGTGTGGTCGAAGGCCCAAAAGATGGCTGCCACCCTGGTTTGGCCAGGTGGGTGGTTCGCGATGTTCTTACTACCGTTGGTAAGTGTTAGAGCTTCCAGCGAACTGGCTGAGACCGGAACGATAGATGCACTGCAGGTCCTCGGAGCGATATTGTTCATTACCGCTCCGCTGGCGGTCCTTGCTTGGCTCATCAGGTCTCTGGTGCGAGACGCGAGATAGCCTGCACGAACCCACCTCCCGTATCCGAATTCAGGCGCGAGCATTTGCCGTGCCGGACCGGCCCTAATCCGGTCTCGTATCCAGGCTCTTGGTGGGAGGCTCCACCACGTGCGCACTCACCTCTTGACAGCACCCGTACCAGCCGATATGTATACGCGATGGACGGGACTAGACAGCGGACAGCCGCCCTCGCCGGCCACCGGAGGAATGATCATGAGTCAGCGGTACGGCGACGCCCAGCGTGGGTTTCAAGATGTCTTCGACACCCGCCGATTGGCGGATCGGCTAGCGGAATCGACTTCGGATTTGATCAACGAACGGTTCCGGGTATTCATCGAGCAGCGTGACATGTTCTTCATCGCCACCGCCGACCCTGATGGGTGGCCTGAGGCGTCGTACAAAGGTGGAGACCCCGGTTTTGTGAAGGTGCTCGACGAACACACCCTCGCGTTTCCCGTTTACAACGGGAACGGGATGTTTCTGACCGCTGGCAACCTAACTGCAAACCCCCGGGTCGGGATGCTCTTCATAGACTGGGAGACCGGTACCCGCCTGCGTTTGAGCGGCCACGCCGCAATCGAACAGGACGACCCGCTCATCGATGCCTTCCCCGGAGCGCAGTTCGTGGTACGGGTTCGAGCCAGGGAGGTATTTGCCAACTGCCGGCGCTACGTGCACCAATACAAACTCGTTGAGCGGTCACCATTCGTACCCAAACGTGCAGCCGAGCCACCGGTACCAGATTGGAAGCTCGACGAGTGGTTCGCGGGAACCCTGCCGGCCGACGACCCAGCACGAGATCCGAACCGACCGAGCGCACCGTCGATACCGCAGTTCTGAGTCGTCAAAGCGTCGCGCAAGCGAACCAAAATAAGTAGCCCTCTTACACCAACAGACCCATTAATCGGCCTAGCGTGCTGGACGTGCCGCCAATCCGACGGCCCTTGCGTAGGAGGTTCGTCGTGTCCGGTTCAGGGGTATCAGCATTCATCGTCGATCCGGGGGAAGGTCACATAATCCGTGGCCCGGCGGGTGGACCCGCCACCGTCAAAGCCCGAACCGAAACCACCAACGGATCGTTCACCCTTCTTGAGGTCGGCATCGGACCGAAGGAAGGACCGCCGCTTCATTCCCATCGACGTGAAGATGAAATGTGGTACATCCTCGAAAGCAACTTCCGCTTTATTGCCGACGACCAAATCTTCATGGGTGAACCCGGATCGTTCTTTTACGTACCCCGCCAAACCGCCCATTGTTTTCAGAACCTTGGCGACTCGGTGGGGAAATTGCTCGTCATGTTCACACCCTCGGGGATGGAACGATTCTTCGAAGAACACGCTGAGCTGCCTGCCGGGCCGGTGGACCCGGATCGCTACCGGGAGATCGCCAACAACTCGTGGATGGATGTTCTCGGCCCGCCGCTGAGCCAGCTTCGGCCGCTTGACTAGCCGCGGAGCGCCGCGGCGAGCGGTTCGTGCCAGTCAGGATGTTGTGGGCGCCATCCAAGAACGTCCTTCGCTTTCGCATTCGAAACGGCTGGCTGCTCATCGATCAGGTACCTGAGAATGGTCAAAGGGCCGACCGAGAACGTTATGCCGGGCACTGTCACGGGCTTGGGCGCGCCGATCTCCCTGGCGATCCACGGCAGGAGATCCCCGGCCGTGACGCGGACATCGTCGGTGATGTTGTAGATGCCGGTCGGTGCACCGATGGCTTTCATGGTCGCGTCAACGGCGTCGTCAAGATGGAGCAGGTGGAACGAACCCCGCCCTCGTCCGACGATCGGCAGCATACGTTTGTGCAGCATCTCGACATACGCACCGTCGGGCGCAAAATAGGTCCGCGGGCCGTAGAAGTGGCCGTAGCGAAGCACCACTCCCCCGGCCGAGATCGTGGCGTCCTCCAAAACCCCGATCGCCTTGACGACTGTCCGATGACCGGCCGGCGCAGTCAGGTGAAGCGGATCATCCTCTTTGCGTATTCCGCTCCCAGGTTTCTGTGCGAACGCAATCGATTGAGCGATCAACTGAGCACCAGTATCACGGGCGGCTTCAGCGAGGGCGGGCGCTCCGAGAACCCGGAGTTGGTTCGTGAGCTTGCCGTCCTTGTTGGCTTCGATCGGATTGAGCATCGATTTTGGAAGACTCGTCAGCTGATTGATGATGACTTCCGGTCGCGCTTCGACTGCCGCACGTTTTAGTGCCTCGGGGTCGAGGGCGTCAGCCCGAGCGACCTCACAACCCGCCTGGCTGAGGCGATCTGCCGCAGGGGCAGATCTCGCCAGCCCAACGACCGTGTGACCATCCGCCAGCAAACGCCCAACCAGCGGCGATCCAATCGCGCCGGTGGCGCCAGCCAGAAACACTCGCATTATCGGCTCATCGCCGCGAGGACGTCTGCTTGCCCGACGTGCAGCGTGTCGTGGAAGAAGTAGAACTGGATCCGCGATCCGACCGCGACTTCCTGATCTCCGGTCATCACCAGACGGTCGAGGCTCCCCTCATCCCCGCGCAGCGCGGCGGCCACAGCTTCGCCGGACGCCTTGAGCAGGCTGTGGAGCCCATCGAAACCCAAGACTCCCGGCCCATCGGACAAGATGGGATCGGATTCACGGTCATAGCGTGGCCCGAGCCCATCGATTGGCGAAGCTTCCAGCATGTCCAGGACCACATTTCGGTAATGGACGATGTGCCCAACGGTCCAATTGAGGCAGTTCACACCATCGAACTGTCGAAGGCTTCCGTCGTGATCGATCGACTCAATCTGGCGGGTCAGGTATCCGGTATTCCTTACGAAGCCGGTAGCGAGATCCTCTGCAACGTTCATGCCCATACGCTACCGCGTACGCTGGGGACATGCCCTTCGCCAAGCTCGCTCAGGCACGATTCGCAACGCTCACGACAGTCCGACCCGATGGACGCCCACATGCGGTTCCGATTGTCTTTGCGATCGTGGCTGGAAAGCTCGTGACCGCCATCGACCATAAGCCAAAGCGCACCAACCGCCTCGCCCGACTGGCAAATATCCAGGCCAACCCAAATGTCTCGGTACTGGTATTCAACCAGGGCGAAGACTGGGATCAGCTTTGGTGGGTCCGGGCCGACGGCACCGCCGAGGTGCGGGACCAGGCTGAGCCCGAGTGGATCGAAGCGCTCAGCGCAAAATACCCTCAGTATCGAGACAAGCCGCCAGGCGGACCCTGGATAGTTGTCTCAATTGGTCGCCTTGCCGACTGGTCGTACACCTAGGAGACTGCTCCCAGGTCAGCTCCAGCGTTTCACGATCTGGTGAACGACTGGCTCCAACCCCGGGTGATCCTCGACCAGGCCCCTGGCGATTTCGACAATTTCGTGACGCGGATCGTCCGAGAACTCATAGAACTCAAAGGTGGGAGAGGCCACATAGTCGCCACCCACATCGAGCGTTGTGAGGTAATGGGCAACCGGGCCGAGCAGGCCTGCCATGGACCCGTAGAGGTCTGAGATCAAGACGTTGGCGTCGGCTCCTGGTGCGTAAATCTCATCCATCACCCACAGCACGAACGAATAGAGCGCGTTCGCCAAAGTCGCAACCGGGCGGATGTATGGCGGGAAGTCGGTGACGTGGGGGTTGGACATCACCGGACGAACAAGCCCGATTTCGACCGTCCCCTCGGCCAACTGCTCAAACTTGTAATAGTGCGTCAGCTCCTGGTGGTCGGGATCGGCGTAGCGATGATCACCCACCCCCTCCCCCTGGTGAATGATGATCTCCATGGCTTCGAGCGCCGTGTCACAGTCATAGATCCCCACCAGGCCGCCGCTGTCAGCTGCATCGAACTTGACCGGATTGTAGAACGCCGGGTCGGAGAGCTGTCGGTCCAGGCGGGGATTGTCAAACGGCTCCAATCGCTTGACCGCCTCCTCAATCGCCGCGTAAAACTGACCAAGGGTCTCGTACTCATCGGCCTCGGGAGGCGCTCCCGCCTCGGCGGGCTGCTCGATGACCATAAACAGATCCCGAATCACGCCGCGCGAGCATGGTTCCAAACTCACGATCGTCTCGGGAACATGGTGTGGAAGGACGAGCGGGTAACTGGGAACGCTGTCGGGCGCATAGAACTTCGGCTCGCCTCCCGTCGCCAAGAGGAGGTTCCCGACCAACGCCAGATGGAGCATCTCCTCAACCGCCACGCTCTTGATCAACTTGGCGGCGTCAGACGCCAGGTCGTCGAGCGAGTACATCGCATAGAGGTAGGTGGGAATCGTGGTGAGTTCGACGATGCCGGCCAGGCGCAAATGCGCATGCAATTCCTTCACGGTATCGATCGGCACTAGGTCTCAAATCCGATCTCGGCGTGAGTACCGTCACACAACGGCTTGTTCTTCGAAGCCCCGCATCGACAGAGCGTTACCCGATTACGAATCGCCATCTGGGTCCCGTCGGTCATCACGATCGGAATCCCGCCCGTCACGGCCAGAGGGCCGTTCGGTACCGGGGCGATCTCCTTCGGTAAGGGCGGCTCGATTAGCTCGCCGTCGATCTCATATGAAAGGGCTCCCGAGGGACACTTCTCCAGCATCGACATCAAATGCCCTCGGATAATCGTGTCTTCGGTTTCGGCCAGCATCTTGAACCAATTCGTCATGCGATTTCCGCAAAAACCGGCGTGTTCGCACAGCTCACCGTCGTGGAGCACCGCCATGCCAGTTCCCTCATGGCGTTTGATGTTTTCAGGAGGCCGATCGGCCGGGGCACGCTCTTTGCCACCAAACCCGTCAAAGGCGTGCGATCCGTCGCAGAAGGGTTTGTTGTCTGACTTTCCGCAGCGGCACAAGAGGTAAGTGCCGGGCGTCTCAAGAGGAGGGTCGCTCTTCCAAGTGAGCGGTTCGCCGTACTCGGACATGACTTCGTCCTTGGGGCGCAGAGGAACACCCCCCGACACCTCGTAAGGGCCGTGTGCTGTAACTTCGATCTTCATACCTGCCCGCCAAAACCGAGGGAATGTGTCTTCGCGTCCCTGACTCAGATCATACGCAGGTAATGTCGCGTCATGTCGACCGAATCGAAAACGGAGCTGTTCTGGGATCTTGTCGAGCCCATCTACAACGACCGCGTGAGCAGATCCAGCATGATGGGATGGCCCTGTGTGCGCGTTGATGGAGCTTTCTTCGCATCGCTAGACCGCCGACTAGGAGATCTCATCGTCAAGCTTTCGCAGAGGACGAAGTGACCTGGTCGGCTCTCATGGCTGAGGCCCGAACGTTCGTGTCCGGCGAATGAGATACGACGCCGTAGTCGTTGGGTCGGGACCAAATGGCCTGGCGGCGGCCATCCGGCTCGCTCAAGCCGAATTGTCGGTGCTCGTGCTCGAAGCCAACCCTCAGATTGGTGGGGGTACCAGAACCGTCGAGCTCACCGAACCGGGGTTTCTCCACGACGTCTGTTCCGCAGTCATGCCATTCGCCGAACACTCTGCTGCGTTTCGAGCGATGCCGCTACAAGAATACGGATTGGAATGGCTGTACTCAGACAGCGAGGTGGCTCATCCTCTAGATGGGGGTGACGCTCGGTTCATCTACTACGACATTGCGCGAACCGCTGAAGCCCTCGGCAAAGACCAGACAGCCTATTCGTCGCTGTTCGGCCAGCTTGCGTCTGACGCGGATGACATCTTCAGCTACGCCTTAGGTCCAATGCTTCGCTTTCCTCAGCACCCTCTGAAACTGGCCAGGTTCGGGCTGGCTGCGCTTAGGTCGGCGGATCGCTTTGCGGCCCGATACGACGATCCAGCTACGCAAGCGCTCTTCGCCGGGGTCGCCGCTCACGCCGTTCAACCGTTCTCCCAGCCAACCTCGGCGTCCGTCGGTCTGGCGATGATGGTCGCGGCGCACGCTTACCGTTGGCCTGTGCCTAAGGGTGGAGCGGCAAACGTGACCTCGTCGATGGCCGGGTACTTAGCGTCGCTGGGTGGCGTTATCGAAACCGACCGGCGCATCCGTACGGCGTCTGATTTGCCTGCCACTCGTCTCAAACTGCTCTCGTCGACCCCCACTGCGCTGGCGTCGATCTTCGACTTGCCGGAGCCACGATGGACCTTCGGGCCAGGGGCTTTCAAGATCGACTGGGCTCTCGATGGTCCCATACCCTGGATGAATCCTGAAGTATGGGGAGCTTCGACGGTTCATGTTGGCGGCAGCTATGAGGAAATCGCCGCGTCGGAAAACGCCGTGCACCAAGGCAGCCATCCCGAGAACCCCTATGTTCTCGTCACCCAACCAACCAACATCGACGCGAGCCGGGCCCCGCACGGCAAACACGTCGCATGGGGATACTGTCATGTGCCAAACGGTTCCGACGTCGACATGGTCGACCGAATCGAGTCTCAGCTCGAGCGATTCGCTCCGGGATTTCGGGACCAGATCATCGCCCGACACGTCAAAACACCCGGCTGGTATGCCGACTACAACGACAATTATGTAGGGGGCGACATCGGAGCTGGAGCGTTCACCCCGCGCCAAATGTTTGGTAGGCCCAAACTGTCGCCGAACCCGTACACGACCGCGATTGAAGGGGTCTTCTTGTGCGGCGCTTCAACCGCCCCGGGAGCAGGCGTCCATGGCATGGCCGGATGGAACGCCGCGACGACCGCACTCGGGTCAATAGGCCTGCGGAGCCATGCCTAGAAAGTGAGGCGTCACAGGCTCGCGAGGCGAGTCCGCACGACACCCGACCGGCCGTCCGCTTCGGTCGTGCGGTGACGGGAGGGACCTTCGCCCCTTCAATCGTCCAACGGTTTGTGCTTTGGTCAGAAGAGACCTCCACCGGACCGAGCCCCACGGTGTGTGAGGCCTGTCGTACCAATTGGAGGATTGTCATGAACAAGAAGATCATTATTGGAGCCGTGGCAGGAGCTGCTGCGATCGCGGCCATCTCCGCTGCCAGGAACAAGCCGGCCGAGACGGCACCGAAGCCATCAATTTGGGAAAAAATTGTGGTCGGCATGGAGGATATGCCGAAAGATTTCCCGTTGCGCGTGATGCTTGACAGCATCGAGGCGATCCGGGTGAACAGCGACCGTACCGTCGCACTGCTTGAGCAGCGCCAGGCGGCCGCCCCGGTTGCAAACGATGGTGAACTGATCCGAACTAGCTGACCAGCCGTTCGGGAGTTGAGGGTCCAGCTGCTCGGCCGAACGCGCGGCTCAGTTTGAGCTGCCCGCGGCTTCGGCCCGTTCCTTGTCTTTGAGGATCCGCCGAAGAATCTTGCCGGAAGCCGATTTGGGTATCAAGTCGGTGAACTCAACCCGACGAATCTGCTTGTAGTTGGCCACCTTGCCTGCCACGAACTCCATAACTTCCTCGGCAGTAACCTCGTGCCCAGGCTTGAGCTGCACGTAGGCCTTGGGAAGTTCCCCCGCCTCGATATCGGGGATCGGTATGACGGCTGCGTCGGCAATCGCAGGATGCGTGAGGAGGAGGCCCTCTAGCTCGGCGGGTGGCACCTGAAAGCCTTTGTACTTGATGAGCTCTTTCAGCCGGTCCACGATGTAATAGTGTCCATCCGAGTCGACATGGCCGATGTCGCCGGTGTGCAAGTACCCCTCAGAATCCACCGTAGCGGCCGTCGCCTCGGGATTATTCAGGTATCCCTTCATTACCTGCGGGCCACGGATCCACACCTCGCCGTCGACGTCAAGCTCGAGATCTTCACCAGTTTCAGGATCAACAATCCGGCATTGCGTGTTCGGTATCAAAACCCCAATCGAGCCGGGCTTGAAGCCTCCGGGAGGCGTGGCATGAGTGATCGGAGACGTCTCGGTGAGGCCGTATCCCTGGACAACTTCACAGCCAATCCTCGCCGCAGCCTCAGCAGCAACTTCGGCCGAGAGTGGAGCCGCACCCGAAAACACCTGGCGAGCTGCCGTAAGGTCATAGTTGTCGACCAGGGGATGTTTGGCCAAGGCCAGGACAATTGGCGGTACGAGGTAATAGCGGGTGACCTTATGGTCCTGGCAGATTTGCAGGAACTCGGCGAGATCGAACCGCGGCATCGTAACGAGCGTCGAACCGTTGGCCACCGCGCCGTTCATGAGGACCTGCATCCCATAGATGTGGAAGAACGGCAGGACCGCAATTCCGACGTCATCCGGTGTGATGCTGATCACCGGTTCTGACTGGGCGAGATTCCCAACCAGATTGCGGTGCGTCAGCATCACACCCTTCGACAGTCCGGTGGTGCCCGACGAATACGGCATCACGACCACATCATTGTCGAGGTCCACGTCGGCGTGCCCGACATACGGATCACCAAAGAGGTCGGTAAATGGCGAAGCGCCTTCCGCTTCGCCGAACACAAAGATCTCTTCGACGCCCCCGGCCGAGGCCGCGGCCGACTGAGCCACTTCGAGGAACATCGGAATGGTCACAATGTACTTGGCGCCGGAATCCCTCAGCTGATGAGCCACCTCATCGGATGTGTACGTTGGGTTGATGGTCGTGACGGTCCCGCCAGTGGTGGCCGCCCCATGGAAGGCGAGAGCGTACTCAGGAATGTTGGGAGCGAGAATGGCCAGCACATCCCCCTTACCGAAACCGCGAGCAGACAACCCGCCTGCCACCCGGGCGATCCCGTCAACCAGTTGGCCGTGGGTGATTATGCGGCCGGTCGGACCATCGATCAGCGCCGGGCGGTCAGGGTCGGCGAGAGAATTACGCAGGACATAGGGGGTCAGCGGCATATCTGGCAGGACAACATCTGGGAAAGGACTGGTATGGATCATGGGTTCGAACTTACCAGTTGTGACGGAGGATCGGCCGAATAATCAGCAATCGGTGCGCTCACAGTCCAGGTACCATTCACCGTCGTGCGCAGCGTAACGACAGAATCAATGGGGACAGTGCTCCGCCAAGGAGGCGCCCACGTGGGGCGCCTCATCCGCGCCCACCCGATCGCCTTCACGATCGCCGTGTTCGGCTCAACAATGTTCGTCTCGGCGATCGCCATCGCCGCCGTCGTCATCGGCAATATCACGGACGACGTCATCATCCCCGTACTCGACGGGGGCGAACCGTACGCCGATCTACTCAGGCCGGCGGTTCTGCTCATTGCGGGGATCGCTCTGTACAAAGCAGTGGGCATCATCATCCGAAGGGTCGGTGCGTCCTGGCTGCAGATCCGCTCCCAGATGGACTTCGTTTCACGATTGATTCACCACCAATACAAGCTGTCGATGCCGTGGCACCACGGCGAGGACACCGGGGACCTTCTCGCCATTACCGACAACGACGCAGGACAAGCCACGTTCGTATTGGGTCCCTTACCCTATGCGACCGGAGTAAGCCTGCTGCTCATTGGAGCACTGGTCCTGGTAACAAGCATCGATGTTTGGCTGGGTCTGGTCGCCTTCATCAGCTTCGGGTTGGTTGTCACGGCCGATGTCGGGTCGGCCTGGTTCATCTTTGGCGGCTTCGAAAAGCTCCAACGAATGGTCGGTGACGTTTCAGCAGTCGCCCACGAAAGCTTCGACGGCGCACTCACGGTCAAGGCAATTGGAGCTGAAGACCTCGAGGTAGAACGGTTTTCGAAGGTCTCGAATGCGCTGCGCGATCAGCGGACCTGGGTTTCGGTCCGGGCCGAGAGCTTCCGCACCGTCTCCGAGATCATCCCGACCCTCGGTCTGATCGCCGTGATTGTGGTTGGTGGCTACCGCATTCAGGCAGGGGCGATCACCCCTGGCCAGGTCGTCACGGCGCTCTATCTCATGTCGCTCTTGTCATTCCCGATTCGACTCATTGGATTTGTCACGTGGGAAACCACGTTCGCGCTGGCCAGTTGGCGACGGATCGCTCGGATCGTCGAGGCCGACGATTTGATTCACCACGGCGAGATGGACCCGTCCGATCAGGGCACAGGCACCGAGGTTTCTGGAGAAAACGTGACCTTCTCGTACCCGGGCGGAGTCCCCGTGTTGTCCGACTTGGGATTCCACATCGAGCCGGGCGAGACCGTCGCTGTCGTGGGGCCCACTGCGTCCGGAAAGTCCACGATGGTTTCGCTCCTGGCACGGTTGTGGGATCCAAATCATGGGACGATCCAATTGGACGGTCGCGATCTGCGAGATTTCGCCGAACGAGGCGTGTCATCCGAGGTGACCATCGTTCCTCAGGAGTCGTTCCTGTTCAACCTGTCCGTGCGGGAAAACATCACGCTTGGCCAGCAGTTCAAGGAGGAAGAAGTCCGGGCGGCCGCCGACCTGGCGCAGGCCACTCCGTTCGTCTTGGAACTTCCCCAAGGTTTCGACACAATCGTGGGAGAACAAGGCGCCACCCTGTCGGGGGGCCAGGCACAACGAATCGCGTTGGCTCGATCCATCATCCGGAAACCCCGGCTGCTGATCCTCGATGACGCAACCTCGGCTATCGACCCGAGTGTCGAAACCGCCATCCTGACCGGATTGCGTGACGCGGAGCTTCCGTCCACCGTCGTAATCGTGGCGTACCGCCAGGCATCGATCACCCTGGCGGACCGGATAATCCTCGTCGAAGACGGGAGAATCATCGCAACGGGCACCCACGAACACCTCTTGGCCACCCAGCCGGTCTATTCCGACATTCTCACGGCCTACGCCGATGTCTGATTCCACCGTCGTCCAAGCCCTCCGGCGAGCATTCCAAGTGGCACCGACCTTGCGGAAAGGTCTCATCGTGACGCTGCTTCTGGCCGGGCTTGGTACGGCAATGTCACTGGTGGTACCCGTCACGCTGCAGCGCATCGTCGACACGCAACTCGTCGGGGTCGATACGATCGACACTGGCGCCGTTCTTCGATCAGGTTTGGTGGCCGTCGGAGCGGTGATCCTGGCCTCGATCGCTCGATGGACCTCACTCATGCGGATCGCCAGATTCGTACCGGCCGGATTGGCTGAGCTTAGGAACGAAGCGTTCTCTCATCTGCATCGCTTGTCGGCGCTTCACACCGAGACGAACCGTCGCGGCGCCATGGTCGCTCGCGTAACCTCCGACGTCAGGTCACTCGAACACTTCATGGAGTGGGCCGGCATCGGCATGCTTATCGGCATAACCCAGCTGGTGCTGGCGATGACCACCATGCTGTTTTACAACGTTCGACTTGCGCTCATCGTCATCGCCGGGGTAGCCGTCTACGGCACGTTGTTGCTGTGGTTTCAGCGGCTCCTCAAACGGGCTCATGGCGCCCACCGCAACACGATCTCGGACTCGATGTCGGCGGTCTCGGAATCAATCACCGGGCTACCAATCATCCGAGCTCACGGGGCCGAACCCGAAACCCTGAGCCGGGTCGATCAGGCACTCAGCCGCCAGTTCGTGGCCGGCTTCCGAACCGCGAGGTTCGGGGCGTTCCTATTCTCCTCGGCCGAGATATTCGCCGGACTGATCACGGCCGCCGTCATTGGATTCGGCGTGATATTCGGAGCCAGGGGGCAGCTGACGACAGGCACGCTTCTGGCGTTCTTGTTCCTCGTGAACTTGCTCACCGAACCAGTCCAGATGATCGTCGAAGCATCAGACAGTGCGCAAGCAGCTGGTGCTGGCCTGCGTAAGGTTCTCACCGTCATCGATGAACCGGTCGACCTGCCAGACTCGCCGAACCCTCAGCGGCTGCCCGGTGGCTCCTTGCCGGTCGCCGCCGTTGACACAACCTTCCAATACCCGACTGGACCACCGGTCATTCGGAGTCTGCACCTGACCATCCGCCCCGGCGAACGGGTCGCCGTGGTCGGGCAAACCGGATCCGGGAAGACTACGTTTGCAAAGCTGGTTGCCCGACTTATCGATCCGACGGCCGGAGCGATCCAGATTGGCGGCGTGGACGTCCGTGACGTCTCGTTCGCCGATCTACGGTCCCGGGTTTCGTACGTACCTCAGCAGGGGTTCCTCTTCGACACTTCGATTATCGAAAACATTCGATACGGACGTAGCGCGGCTACCGATCAGGAGGTCACCGAGGCCATCACCGACCTGAACCTCGGCGACTGGGTCGAGAGTTTGCCAGAAGGCTTGTCGACCATGGCGGGATTGCGGGGCCAGAATTTGTCGGCGGGTGAGCGACAGTTGGTCGCCCTTCTCCGTGCGTGGGTGGCCAATCCGGACCTGCTGATTCTGGACGAGGCCACCTCAGCCGTCGACCCTGCTCTTGAACTCAGACTGCGCGATGCGATTGAGCGCCTCGCGCAAGGGCGCACATCCATCACGGTCGCCCACCGCCTTTCGACGGCAGAAGCGGCCGATCGAGTCCTCGTGTTCGAGTCTGGCGAGATCGTCGAAGACGGCACCCACACCGAGTTGATCGAACTCGGCGGGGTCTACGCCTCACTCCATGCCGACTGGGCGATCGCTACGCGTTAACTTAGAGCCGGAATGACTCGCTCAGCGAACAGCCGCGTGGCAGAACGCATCTCGACTCGGTCCATTCCCGGGTAGTAGAACCGGCCGACAAACGTGAAGTCATCACCTCCGGTTACATCGTTCAGAAGCCGGATCTGATCGACCACCTCGTCAGGTGTCCCACAGATCGTGGTCGCCCGCAGAAGCGCCTCTGTTTCGGCGTCCAATGCTGGCGGTTGTGGCAGTGGCCCGATCCGGCCTCGATTCGACTCCGAGTCCTCGTACTTCCAGGCCATGTAATGCACATGCGGTCTCACCCGTTCCCAGGCGTCTCCGTCGGTCGAGGTGAACACCGGCCAATATCCTGACAACGAAATTCCACTGCGACGGTGCTGGGTTTGTTCATCGCGCACCCAACTGACCTGGGCGGCCCAATCCTCGACCCCTGGCTCGGACGCCATAAACCCGTCGGCGATTCGCGCCGCCCGTCGGATGGCGGGCTCGGCGGTTGCGCCGATCCAGATGGGCGGTCCACCGGGACGATGCGGCTTGGGGGTTATGGACACGCCTTGGGGTTGCAGCAATCCCGATGCCCAGGCCTGGCGACACGTGGCGATCGTCGTTTCGGTTCGGGGAACTCGCTGGCGACGAACCTGCCCAAACGCCTCGAACTCCCAATCGAGCCAACCCAGTCCCAATCCGAGGATAAAGCGTCCGCCCGAAAGAAGATCGACCGTGGCAGCATCTTCGGCGAGCCGGATTGGATCGTAGAGCGGCGCTAGCGCAACCCCGACCCCGATCTCGACGCGCTCCGTCCGGGCCGCAATCGCTGCCGACATCGGAATAACCGATGGCATGTAGGCGTCGTCCTGGAAGTGATGCTCACTCGTCCAGACCGAGTCAAACCCCAGAGCTTCGGCCTCGACCGCCAGGTCCAGGGCTTCGGCGTAGAGCTGCCGGTCCGATCGCACATCATTCGGATGCCGCTGACACGTGATGAGCCCATACCCAAAGTTCATATGCCGAATCTACTCATGCCGTTTCGATTATCAGCTGGGTGCCACCCGAGAAACAGATAGGCTGTTCGGTCTATGTCGGATGCCCTCGTAATCGCCCACGCTCTCACTAAACGCTTCGGCGACTTCACCGCGGTGGATTCCATCGACTTCGAGGTTCAGCAGGGAGAGGCGTTCGGATTTCTCGGTCCGAACGGGGCCGGAAAGTCATCCACCATGCGCATGATCGGAGCCGTCTCGCCCATCACGTCTGGCTCCCTGTCAGTACTTGGCCTCGATCCGGCCACTCAAGGCCCTGAGCTTCGGGCGCGAATCGGGGTTGTTCCGCAGGAGGACTCGCTCGACGTCGAACTGACAGTCGCCGAGAACCTGATGATCTACGGACGCTATTTCGGCCTGGCTCGCTCCGTGATCCGGCCGCGCATCGAGGAGCTCCTGGACTTCGTGCAGCTCAACGGCAAGAGAGATGAAAAGGTCGACCGACTGTCGGGCGGAATGAAGCGTCGACTCACCATCGCTCGCTCACTGATCAACCAACCGGAACTGCTCATCCTTGACGAGCCAACTACCGGACTTGATCCTCAAGCCCGCCATGTGCTGTGGGATCGGCTCTACCGCCTCAAGCAGGACGGCGTCACGCTCATTGTGACCACGCACTACATGGATGAAGCTGAGCAACTGTGCGATCGGCTCGTGGTGATGGATCAGGCTCGGATCGTCGCCGAGGGTGCCCCGGCTGACTTGATCGTCCAGCACTCAACACGCGAGGTTCTGGAGATGCGTTTCCCGCCCGGCACCCAGGAAGACAATATCGCCCAACTCGGCGGACTAGCCGATCGGATGGAGATTCTGCCTGATCGGGTTCTCCTGTACACGCCCGACGCCGACGCCATCTCGACCGAAGCGCACGCTCGCGGAATCCGCCCGGTCGCTCAGGTAAGTCGGCGTTCCTCCCTCGAAGATGTGTTCCTCAAGCTGACCGGTCGGAGTCTCGTCGAATGATCCAATCCCTGCGCATGTACGAACGCGAGGCTCGGGTGTATCGCGGCGTGTGGCGGGGTAGCGTGTTCTCCTCGTTCGTCAACCCGTTCCTCTATCTAATCGCCATGGGCATGTTTCTGGGGCGACTGGTCGATGAGCAGACCGGCGGCATCGCCGGCGTTTCGTACCTTGAGTTTCTGGCGCCAGGGTTGCTGGCGGCTACAGCGATGCAGGCCGGAGCCGGTGATTCAGCCTGGCCAGTCCTGGCAGGGATCAAATGGCAGAGGACTTACGTCGCCGCCCTGGCTTCGCCACTCACCAGCCGCGATTTGGTTATCGGCCACCTCGCATGGGTGGCGACCCGGGTAACGCTTGTGTCGGTGATTTATGTTCTCGTCGCAGCGGGACTGGGGGCTACACCCCTCTTAAGCGGCCTGCTCGCCGTGTTTCCGGCGGTTCTGACCGGACTGGCTTTCGCCGGCTTCGTGTCCTGGTTCTCCGCCACTCTCGATGACGGGATTGGGCTGACCAACCTGTTTCGGTTCGGCATCATGCCCCTCTTTCTGTTCTCAGGTACGTTCTTCGAGATCTCGCGTTTGCCTGACTGGATGGAACCCGTTGCCTACTTCACCCCGCTGTGGCACGGCGTCGAACTAACCCGCGCCGTCGCGCTCGGGATAGACCCACCATTGAACTGGCTCGTTCACGCAACCGTGCTCATCGGGCTAATCATCGTGGGGACCGCCATGGCAACACGACAATTCGAAAAGAGACTTGTCGTATGACCACCCTGCTTTTGCGAGTCATCCCGCGGCCGCTCCGCTCGGCTCAGCGGGCCAAATACGTTTTCGAACGTAACGTCATGGTCTACCGGCGTGGCTGGATGGTGATCTTTTCGGGCATCTTCGAACCGCTGTTCTATTTGTTCTCGATCGGCGTGGGATTGGGCGGATATATCGGCGAAGTCACCGGGCCAGGGGGCGAATTGGTCAGCTATACCGCCTTCGTGGCTCCTGCGCTCCTTGCCTCGTCCGCGATGAACGGGGCGGTATTCGAATCGACCATGAACATCTTCTTCAAAATGAAGTATCAGAAAACCTACGACGCCATGCTGTCGACCCCGATCGGCGTGCCCGATATTGCCGTTGGTGAAATCAGCTGGTCGCTGGTCAGAGGCGCCCTCTATGCCGCCTCGTTCATGGCGGTCATGACCATCCTCGGCTATGTCGAATCGTGGTGGGGCTTACTTGCCGTTCCCGCAGCCGTGCTGATTGGATTTGCGTTCGGAGCGGTCGGGATGGCCTGCTCGACCTTCATGCGCTCCTGGCAAGACTTCGACTACGTGACAGTCGTCACCCTGCCACTGTTTCTGTTTTCGGCGACGTTCTACCCACTGTCCGTATATCCGCCGGCAGTTCAGCAGCTCACCCGGTTCTCACCGCTCTATCACTCCGTTGAACTCATCAGAGCTCTCACATTTGGCGTATTCGATGCGAGCCTGTTTGGCCACATCGCCGTCTTGATCGGCATGGGCGCTTTGGGAACGGCGGTCGTCGGTCGACGTCTGCACCGCCTGTTGCTTACGTAGCCGTTCGGCGGTGACGCCCCACATAGCCAACCGGTTCGAACTCACCCTCGATGGCCGGGTTGAGCAGCACGAGAATCAGTATCCACCCCACCCCGGCCAGAAAGTACGGTGCCCGGAGACCAAGTTGGCTCGCCACGACTCCGCCCAACAGTGCGCCAATCGGTTGCGACCCCCAGGCCACCATCCGGACTGCGCTCGCCACCCGTCCGCGCAGTTCGTCGGGGGTGAGCTTCTGTCGGACGGTGATGTTGATGACGGTCAGCGACGTCACTCCGAAGCCTAGGCCGAACATGGCGGCGGCAGCTGGAAGCGGGCTTGGAAACACCACGAAAGCTAGCGACACGACTGATTGGAGCATCAAGATTGCGCTGATGGAGAACCTGATGCCCAACCATCGGGAAAAGCCCGGTACGGACATGGCTCCTACGAATGCTCCCACTCCCGCTACTGACAACAACAACCCGTAGGCCAGGTCACCGACGCCCAGTAACTCCTTGGCGTACAAAACAAAGATGGCCAGAACTCCGGTGATGAGAATGTTGGCAGCGCCTGCCATCAAGGCCAGGGACCGAACGATCTTCTGGCCGGCCAACCATGCGAGACCCTCCTTGATTTCGGCAACGATCGGACCGGTCTCGGTACGATCCGCCCGATACGATCCGCCGATAGCGGCGATCAAGATGGCTGCAGCGACAAAACTCACGGCGTTCAGCGCAAAAGGGGCCACTGCCGCCACGCCAAATAGCAGCGCTCCTGCTGGTGGCCCGAGCAGAGTATCGCCGAGGAGTTCGGTCGACTGCAGACGACTGTTGGCAACGTCATAGTTGTCGGCAGCCACGACGTTCGGGACGAGGGCTTCAGAAGCCGAATCGAATAGCGTCTCGCCCGAGCCGAGCGCGAATGCCACGAAGTAGACCATCAGAGGTGACACCGTCTGGTGCCCCACGGTCCAGGCCAGCCCGCCAACCGCCGCAGCCCTCGCCAGGTTCACTGACACCATGATCAGCTTGCGGTCGAGTCTGTCCACGAGTGCCCCAGAAAACAGCGCAAAGATGAACCACGGGAGGGTTCCGGCCGCCACCGTACCCGCCACCACGACGGGGTCATTCGTCAGGCGGACCATCAACAGCGGGAGAGCCGCCGCCATCAGGCCGTCGCCAAAGTTCGAGATGGCCGCCGCTCCCCACAGTTTCGAGAAACGCTCCCCAATACTGCTCATCCAGACAGAGAGTAGCTTCCCCGAATGCCACCGGGAGCCGCCCCACGCCATGCTCCGAGTTCCACGATGCGGGACAGTCCTGTATTGTGGGCGCGAGCAATACCGGGAGAGTCAAAACGTGTCCAACGTCCAATCGATCGAGCGAGCTTTTCTGCTGCTCGAGGTCCTCGCCTCTGACCCGATGGGGGTGACCGATCTCTCAAGTCGATCGGGCCTACCCAAGAGTACGGTGGCCCGATTGGTCAGCACTCTCGAATCGCTTGGAGCCATACGGCGAGCCGATGATGGGATCCTCACGATCGGAGCGAAGATCTCCGAACTCACCGGGAGCATGTCCAGCGGTCCCGATCTGATCGCCCGGGTGCGCCCCCACCTGGTGTCACTGTCACGGGACCTCGATGAAGACGCCGGTCTGTCGATTCCAGACGGGTACATGGTCCACTACGTCAACCAGTCCGACTCGGACAATCCAGTGCAAATTCGGGATTGGACCGGCGAACTTATCCCCATGCATTGCGTACCGTCCGGGCTGGTTCTCTTGGCCAACTGGCCCGCAGAGCGAGTCGACCGCTATCTCAGCCGAACGCTCCAACGCTTCACCCCAAACACGGTCGTCGAACCGGACGCCGTTCGCAACCGACTCGAACAAATCCGCAGAGACGGATTCTGCTGGGTTTATGAAGAGTTCGCCGAAGGTATCAACTCAGTCGCCGCTCCCGTATATGACCGTGAACAACGACCTGTCGCAGCGATCCACGTTCATGGGCCGGCCTATCGTTTTCCGCTCGGCGACGACGCGAGCCGCATTGCCGAGTTGGTGAAGGCCAAGGCCGCCCAGGTTTCGGATGACCTCGGTCGCCTCTAGCTACGGAAGACCCCTACGCTCCGTATAGACGGTTTCACCGTTCGACCTTCTCCGTAGGAAGGGCGCCCAGCTACCGGCAACGGCCCGGCTTGCCACGTCGGACAGGTCGGTACGGTTCGGTACCTTCCTCGTGAAGATCCGCCACAAGGCGTACCCGGCCACCGGCAGGTAATACAGCGCAATCGTCAGGAAGAAGCCGTTCGTACCGAACTGATCCATCACGAACGCGGTAACGATTGGACCGATAATCGCCCCGACTCCGAAGATGAACATAAACGCAGCCGCTGCTCCGAGCATCTGTTCACGGTCGAGTACGTCGTTGATGTGAGAAATCGAGAGCGAGTACATCGGGTACAAGATCCCACCGAACAGGAACACTGACAGATACATCAGCGGGCTACCCGGGGTGAGGGTCGCCGCGACCGACATGATGATGACTCCGGCGAGGGCGCAACCAAAGATAACCCGACGACGAGGAACCCGATCCGAGAGGTGTCCGATCGGAAGCTGCAGCGCAATTCCGCCCAGAACCCCGAGGGCCGCAAAAAGACCGATTCGGCGAATCGGAAAGGCTTCGAGCGTCGCATACACGGTGATCAGGCCAGAAAAGGCGCCGTTGGCCATCCCGGTGAGAAACCCGGCCACTATGCCAAGCGGTGCCAGCTTCCAGAGAGTTGCAATGTTGATGGACCGCGATATTCCGAGATCCGGAGCAGCGATGTTGGTCAAGGTCAGTGGCACCAGCGCCAGGGATACGGCGATCGAGGCCATCACGAACAAGTCGATCTTTAGGGGATCTCCCACCCCCAACAGCGCCTGACCGATCGAAACACCACCCATGGACATGATCATGTAGGTGCCGAGCAGTCTGCCCCTGGTCGCGTTCGTCGCCCGAGCGTTCAACCAGCTCTCCGACGTGATGTACAGGCCGGCCATTGCCAGGCCCGTTACGCCGCGCATCACGATCCAAACGGGTGGGTTGACGAACAGCCCATTGAACAGCACGGCAGCTGAAGCGACCGAGGCGAGGGCCGCGAAAACCCGTATGTGTCCAACTGATTTGAGGACCTTGGGTACCTGGAAAGACCCAAAGAGAAACCCGACGTAGTAGGCAGCAATGATCACGCCTGTGACCGTCGTTGGGAAGGCTTCCAACGTCGAGCGCACCCCGATCAGAGAGATCTGAAGACCGTTGCCGATCATCATGAAGAGAACGGCTAGAAACAGAGGCCAGGTAGCGCTCGTGCGAGAAAGGGTGGTTGCTTGTGGGGCTTGTGCCGTCACGGTGAAACGCCGATACCGAAAAGAGATTTGTCGTCCGCTCGAAGCGGAGCCGACAGAACTGTACACCCTTACCGCTCGCTCTCCGACGACCACGAGAAAAGTGGTCACAGCCAACCGGATCAAGGAGGATCTGTCTATCGTGGCGCCCGCGACATCTGCCGAAGGAAACTCACCATGCCGTTCCCGTCCGACCTCGAAATCGCCCAGGCCGCCACGCCCCAGCCGATAACCTCCATTGCCTCCTCAATCGGCATTGAACTCGACGAGTTGATTCTGCAAGGTGCCACGAAAGCCAAGGTCCATCTCGACATCCTCAAGCGGATTGGTGGGCGCGATCCGGGCAAGTACATCGACGTCACCGCAATCACCCCGACCCCACTCGGCGAAGGGAAGACCACAACCACCATCGGCCTCACGCAGGGTCTTGGAAAGATCGGCAAGACGGCGATTGCGGCGATTCGTCAGCCGTCGATGGGCCCGACCTTCGGTATCAAGGGTGGCGCAGCCGGCGGCGGCTATTCCCAGGTGATCCCGATGGACGAGTTCAACCTCCATCTCACCGGTGACATCCATGCCATCACGGCTGCCCACAACCTGGTGGCAGCCGCGATAGATGCCGCGCTGGTTCCATGAGGGTCGCATGACCGATGACCAGCTCGCCAGCCTTGGCCTGAAACGACTCGGTATCGACCCAAACCAGATCTCCTGGCGTCGGGTTGTCGACATGAACGACCGTGCCCTGCGCAACGTGATCGTTGGGCTGGGAGGGGCGCTCGAAGGTCGGCCACGCGAAACCGGCTACGACATCACGGTTGCGTCCGAGCTCATGGCCATCCTGGCGCTGGTCGACGGATCGAACTACGCCGAGGCGCTTCGGAACCTCCGCGAGCGGTGTTCTCGGGTGGTGGTGGGGCGGAGCAAGGCGGGGGATCCCATAACGCTTGAAGATCTCGGCGTGGCTGGCGCGGTCACGGTACTGATGAAGGAAACGCTTCATCCGACGATCATGCAAACGCTCGAAGGACAGGCGGCCATGGTGCATGCCGGGCCGTTCGCCAACATTGCCCACGGCAACAGCTCTATCTTGGCGGACCGGGTGGCGCTCCAACTCGGCGACTACGTCGTCACCGAATCCGGGTTCGGCGCCGACATGGGCGCTGAGAAATTCTTCGACATCAAGTGCCGCGTCTCGGGCCTTAAGCCCGACGCCGCAGTGCTGGTCGCAACTGTGCGGGCACTGAAAACTCATGGTGGCGGACCAAAGGTTGTGGCGGGCCGCCCGCTCGACAAGGCCTACACCGGCGAGAACTTGCCGCTACTGCGGGCTGGTTTGGCCAACCTGATCACCCACATCGAAAACGTTGGGAAATTCGGCGTCCCGGTGGTGGTGGCCGTCAACGTGTTCCCAACCGACACCGAGCATGAGATCCAACTGATCAAAGAGACCGCCATGAAGCACGGCGCCTTCGCCGCTGTTACCAGCTCACACCACCCGGATGGCGGTGACGGGGCCGTCGAACTGGCCAAGGCTGTCGTAGCCGCCGCCGACTCGCCGTCCGATTTCAAGTTCCTGTACGAACTCGACCGGTCGATCAAAGAGAAGATCGAAACCATCGCCACCGAAATCTACGGAGCCGATGGGGTGGAATACTCACCGCTGGCCGAGAAACAGATCTCCGAGTTCGAACAGGCCGGATATGGATACCTGCCCATCTGCATGGCAAAGACCCACCTCTCGATCAGTCACGATCCCAACCTGAAGGGCTCACCCAAAGGCTTTACCGTCCCCGTGCGAGAAGTGCGGGCCTCCGTAGGCGCCGGGTTCATCTACCCCTTGCTTGGTGAGATGCGGACCATGCCCGGGCTCGGCGCTACGCCGGCATTCATGAAAGTCGACATCGACGAAGACGGCAACGTCGTCGGGTTATTTTAGATTTTCATGGCTGCTCCCCGCATCAGCGGCATCATCATCGATGTCTCGAACGGACCTCGAGCAGCGGCGTTCTGGTCGGGCGTGTTCGAGGTGGAGGTTGCGTTTGAGTTCGACGAATTCATCTTCTTCGATGTCGACGAGATCCATCTAGTGCTCCAGATAGTTCCGGATCCCAAGGTCGTGAAGAACCGGGTTCACTTCGACCTGATCAGCGGGGACACTGACGAACTGGTGGAGCGAGTCATCGGCCTAGGCGGTTCCCTCGTCTCGACGGTCGACAAGCCGTCCTATGCCTTGACTGTCCTGGCCGATCCCGATGGCAACGAGTTTTGTGTTTCACGACAACCTTCTACAGGACTGACCTAAGAGGGCTATCGTTTTGACCAGAGAGGAGGTGAGATGAAAAAGACGCGACTAACCACTCCTCTGGTACGCCGCAACGGTGTTTTGGAGCCAGCTAGCTGGGACGAGGCACTCGATGCAGCGGCAACCGGCCTGGCAGCGCACTCAGGGACGTCCTATGGGATGTTCTCGTGCTCGAAAGCAACCAACGAGTTGAATTTCATGGCGCAGAAGTTCTCCAGGGTCGTCATGGGCTCGAACAACATCGACTCGTGTAATCGAACCTGACACGCTCCTTCGGTCGCCGGTCTGGCGGCTGTTCTCGGAGCTGGCGGTGGCACTTCTTCGTACGAAGAAATCGAAACCACGGACCTCATCATTCTGTGGGGTTCGAACGCGCGTAACGCCCACCCCATCTTCTTTCATCACCTCCTCAAGGGCGTTCGGAACGGCGCCAAGATGTATGCCGTTGATCCGCGTCTCACCTCGTCGGCCAAATTCGCCGACGTTTGGTTAGGAATCGACGTCGGCTCAGACATTGCTCTCGCCAACACGATCGGACAGCGAGATCATTGCTGCCGGCCTGGTCAACGAAGCGTTTGTGGCGCACTCGACGATGGACTTTGAGGCGTACAAAGCGGGCGTCGAGGAATGGCCGCTGGAACGAGGCGAAGAAGTTACGGGCGTCCCGGCCCAGATCATCAAACAACTCGCCCACGACTACGCAACGGCCAAGACGGCTCAAATCTGCTGGACGCTTGGGATCACGGAACACCAGAACGGAACCGACAACGTCATAGCGCTCATCAGCCTGGCGTTGCTGACTGGCCATGTCGGCCACTATGGCTCCGGCCTCGTCCCGATCCGAGGACAGAACAACGTCCAGGGTGGCGGCG
>CAWKAG010000014.1:0-25623 GCA_963847455.1 uncultured Acidimicrobiia bacterium | reverse complement strand
CGAGGTAGTCGAGGTTTTCGATCACTCCGAGCAGATCGCCGCCTTTGTATCCGTGATAGGTGGGCGCCGCATCCCACGGTTCAAGGCCGGTTGGTTTTTCCCAGCGATCTGAAGATGCGAATCGGTCGGGAAGATCTGGTAAAAGATTGCGTCGGCTACCCAGGCGGGTGGTTGGTTGACAGACATGCAGCGAGGACATTACTCGGTCAGGCCGTACGGTTATGCTCCACCCCGATGATTGGATACCAAGGCGAGCCCTATTCGAATAGCTATGAGGCGGCTTCCTTGATGTTTCCCGATCGACAATCGGTGGGGTATCACAAGCTTTGCCGAAGCCTTCGAGGCGATCGCACAAGGCTCCGTCGAACTTCTCGTCATGCCGATCGAAAACTCAACGACCGGAAGCATCCTGCCTGTCCTGGATCGTCTCGTCGGTGGGGGACTGACGATCGTGGGAGAGCACCTGCTCGAAATCCACTACGCCCTGTTGGGTCTCCCTGGCGCCGAAGCAGCACCAGTCGCAACAGTTCATTCGCATCCCGAGGCCCTCCGGCAAGCAGAGGGTGCCCTGGTTGCTGGTGGGTTCGTCGCCATGCCGGAGCATGACACTGCCGGCGCCGTGCGGCTTGTCTCGGAGCTAGGAGATCCCGGTCACGCCGCGCTAGCCCCGACGAAGGCAGCTGCCGCGTATGGTCTAGAGGTGCTGGCCGAAGGGGTGGTTGACCGTCAACACAACACAACTCGATTTGTGGTGCTGGCTGTTGGAGAATCACCGTTTGCCTCCGATGCCAACAAGACATCAGTTGCGTTCACCGGAGCCCACAAGCCGGGTGCTTTGGCCTTGGCTCTCACCGAGTTGGGGTTGAGAGGGGCGAATCTGACCAGATGACCGCGTCCTGGCGATGAGGCATGGCAATATCGCTTTTTTGTTGACCTGCTCCACGACTCTGGGCGGAGGATGGATCGAACGCATCTTCGATCCCATGCCGTCGGCCATGGAGTTCGTTCACCATCTCGGTACCTACCCGGCCGGGAGACCTACCACTAGTTGATAAAGCTTTCCAGCTGCCCGGATGTTGAATCCTCGGGCGACGGTTCCACGCGGACGCAAGCACGCACGGACCTCCGGGTCATAGGCGATCGACGCCCACGGCTCCAAGCCCAGAGCATGTCGGCAGGCGCGCAGCATGTCCTCCTGATCGGTTCCAATCCGGTTGAGGAGTACTCGCGGTGGGTCGGCCCTCCACCAGGCTGCCAGCGTGGCTGCCCTGACGAACACGATCGGACTGGACACGCACGAGGATCGTGTCCGTGGCGATTTCGAGAATCGGATCATCTTCGTCGGGAGCGCCGGCATCGACGACGATGTGTGCGCCGAGGCCACGGGCGGCCCAGAGGATGCTCGCGGCGCATCCGCGGGTCGATCCTGGAGCCGCGAAACGTTCCGGCTAGTACCTGCAGGTCACCCACGGCCCTCGAGCGCGTGGATGGAGACATGCCGGTGGCCCGGGTCCCATCAATGGCGTCGTCAACGTTGGGGAAAGGCGGTAGCCCCAGTCGTAGGGCGACCGACGGAGAGCGATCGTCGAGATCTACGAGCAGCGTTCTGGTCTTTCGACTGACAAGGCTGGCGATCGCCACAGCACACTCGGTTCTCCCGGGTGCACCGGCCGGACCCCGAGACGACCGTGATGCGAGGTCCGTCAAGAAACCGGCTCGGGAAGGCTGCCAGGCTTCGAGCCGTACCCAGGAGCACTTCGGGTGGTTCGAGTGCGCTCAAAACCGCGTCGGCTCCAGCCGCTTCGAAGAGTTGACGACCAGGCGCATCTGTGGCCGGGTGGATGCCGATGACCCTGATACCGCGGGCCTGCCACGCCTTCACACAGGCTGGTGTCATCCACGAGGTTTCCGATCCCCCGATAATAACTTCTACGTCCAAAGGCAGGTCGCTTGGATCGTAAGCCCGACAGACGAGCCGAACTCCTCCAGAGCTTCTCGCTGTATCAGCGAATTGCTGCTCTCCCAGGGCTGGGCGCTGAGAATCGTGGCGACCTTGGGTCTCACGTCAGGTCCGAAATGTGCAGCTGGCGACCTGGTCGAGCAGAGCAAACGTTTCGGTACCGGCGCCGATCACCAGGACGTGATCAGCCCCGACCGCTATCAGTCGGCCACCGAAGGAGTCGCCATTGGTGAGGGTCACGTCGACCATCTCTCGACGATCCTTCGCCTCGAGTAGCCGATCACGGAGGGTGCGACGTCGACGCAACGTGGCGCGAGCGGCTTGTTGTTCGGCGTCAAGAACCGCGTCGAGTTGATGGCGCAGAGTCCGCGAGATGTCGACAAGGTCGGGGTGTCGCAAAAGGTCCATGGGGGTCCGATCTCGTGCTATGCACTGTAAACTATCGTAAAACCGTGATAAATCCGACCGGACTGGAAGAAATGTTTTCGCGTTCTAACGGTCAGCCGTCGGTCGTTGGTACCGTATTGATTGTGACAACCCGACCTTCCACCACACTCGAGGATTCCACCGTGACCACCCCGGTGTGGCAAGTGATCGTCTGGGACGATCCAGTCAACCTCATGGTCTACGTCGTATATGTTCTCCGCACCTTGTTTGGGTATCCGAAAGAGAAGGCGACCAAGCTCATGCTCCAGGTCCATAACGAGGGCCGATCGGCGGTGGCATCGGGACCACGCGAAAAGGTAGAAATGGATTGTCACCGGCTACATCGCTACGGGCTGTCCGCCACGATCGAACGAGCGTGAGCGAGGCATTCGGACTCGACGCCGGTGGCATCAAGGTCCAATTAGCAGACTGGCAAATCCAGCTGCTCAGCGATGTCGTCGCGCTCGTCGAAGACTCGTCTGACGACCCGGCCCTGCCAAGCTCCGCCTACCCGGATCGGCCAGTCGATGATGCCGACTATCGACGTCTTCTCGCATCTGAGCGTCAGCAAGCCCGGGCCGCGGATCAATCGGCGATGAGCCTCACACTTGAAGAAGCTGAGGCCGGGGTGTACCTGAGTCGGGGAGAAGCGGAAGCGTGGCTCAGGGTTCTTGGGGAAAGTCGTTTGCTTCTGGCTAGCCGACTCGGCGTGACATCGGCTGTGTGGGAAGAGGACGAAGAGACAGAAGAGTTGCCGTCCTGCATTACCCGTCGTGGCTGCAGGCGAGCCTCATTGATGTCCTATCAGACGAATTGCCCGATGGTGACTGACCGACGCGGGTGGGTGAGATGAGCTCCGGTGCGGATTGAAGCGTTGGCGATCCCGTTAGCCTGATCCCATGTCCGAGCCCATCGCACAACTACTGACGGTTACCCCACATGATCTTGCCCATGGTGGGGAATCGGTGGCGAGGGTTGATGGCAAGACCGTTTTTGTTGCCGGTGTCATGCCAGGTGAACAAGCAACCGTACGCATTGTGAAAGACAAGGGTTCGTGGGCCAGGGCTGAGCTCGTCGAAGTTACGGTGCCGTCGGTCGATCGTATCGAGCCGCAATGCCAACATTTCGGCGTGTGTGGAGGGTGCCAGTGGCAATTCGCTCCGCTCGAAACTCAGACCGCCTGGAAGCGAAGCGTCGTGCAGTCCCAGCTTGCCCATATTGCCGGGCTGCCAGATGTCGTGGTGCGCGAGACCGAAACTCCTGGTCCGGCGTTCGGGTATCGAAACCGCATGGACTTCCAGATCGCCGATGGGCGGCCAGCCCTCTATCAGGGCGCTTCCCGGACCGAGGTGCCGATCGAGCATTGTCACCTGTTGGTTCCGTCGCTGGCCGAGCTCTACGAGCGCCTGGGGAACGTTGACGGCCTGAACTCGCTCACGATCCGAGCCGGGGTCAACACTGACCAGCTCCTCGCCATCGTTACCGGTCGTTTGCCGGAGTCTGTCAAGCAGTGGGACGTCCCGATTGCCCGGGTGCGGCGAGGTGCTCCGTCCGTCGAGGTGGGCCAAATGCACCTCTACGAGGAGGTAGCCGGTCACCGGTACCGGATAACGGCCAATGGCTTTTTCCAAAACAACACTTGGGGGGCCGAAGCGTTGGTTCGCCTGGTTGGGGAAGCGCTCGAACCCGACCGTGATGACGTTTTACTCGACGCATATGCCGGCGGTGGCCTGTTCTCGGTTGCCCTCGGCGGAGCCGTCTCTCAGCTCATTGCCGTCGAAACCTCACCGTTGGGGCTGCGCGATCTCGAGTACAACCTGGAAGAGGCCGACGGCCCGGCGGCCGACATTGTCGCCATTCCGTTTGAGGAGTCGGCCGGCGAATACGACGATTGGACGATCGCGGTCTGTGATCCTCCCAGAACCGGGCTCGGCGCAGCGGGTGTGGACGCGCTCGTCGGTGCCCGGCCCCGTCGGGTTGCTTATGTGTCGTGCGATCCGGCTTCGTTCGCGCGTGATGCTCGGTTGATCGTGGAGCAGGGATACTCCTTGGAGTGGGTGACGCCGGTTGACCTGTTCCCGCAGACTTATCACATCGAGATGGTTTCCCGCTTTGATCGGGTTGATCCGCCGGAGTAGTCCGGCGACATTTCTGAGATTAACTCGGTTAGACCATTCACCAACCTGTGCACTTCGGTAGGTTCGGAAGCGTCGTCCCATGCGCCACACGGAGGAGTCGTCACATGAAGGTATCCATGACCGTGAACGGTCAGCAGGTCAGCGGTGACGTAGAGCCGCGTACCCTTCTGGTTCATTTCATTCGAGAAGAACTCGCGCTGAACCGGCACTCATGTGGGTTGCGAGACGTCCTATTGCGGAGCCTGCACGATTCATCTTGAGGGTGAGGCCACGAAGTCATGCACCATGCTGGCCGTCCAAGCCGAAGGCGCCAACATCACCACCATCGAGGGCTTGGCTGGTGACGAACTGCATCCGGTCCAGGAGGGCTTCTGGGAGCGGCATGGCCTGCAATGCGGGTATTGCACTCCTGGCATGATCATGTCGGGGGCGGCGCTCATCGCAGAGAATCCCAACCCGACGGATGATGATATCCGCCACGGCATCGAGGGGAACTTGTGCAGGTGCACGGGCTACCACAACATCGTCAAGTCCATCGAATACGCCGCCGCCAAGATGCGTGGGGACACCCCACCACCTGCCGAGTGGGAAGAGGTGTCCGCATGACCGCCACGATGAGCGTTCTCGGAGGCGTCGTGAAGCGCCGGGAGGATCCAGCCCTGGTCCACGGGCGCGGCCGGTACGTCGATGACATCAAATTGCCAAACATGGCTCATGTTTCGTTTGTCCGAAGCCCCTTTGCGCACGCCACCATCGTGAGTGTTGATGCCTCTGAGGCTATGGCTCGGGACGACGTCCTGGCGGTGTACACGGCCGACGATGTACGCCATCTCGGTCCACTCCTGGCGCAGGTTTCCATCGTTGCTCGTCCGCTTCTGGCCGATGGGGCAGTGCACCACACCGGTGAGGCCGTGGCGATGGTGGTCGCCAAGAGCCGCTACGGGGCTCGTGATGCCGCCGAACTCGTCCATGTCGAATACGACCCGCTCCCGGCTGCCGTCGACCTGAAGGCGGCCGCCCGCAATGAGGTGCTCGCTCATACCGACCTTGAGTCCAACGTGATCATCTCGTGGGAGGGCGGACCGTTCGGTGACGCCGATGGAATCGCTGCAAGCCGGCAGGCCATCGCCGACGCCAAGGCTCGCGAAGACACGGTGGTGGTATCTCTTGAGATGATCAACCAACGACTCATCCCAACCGCCATCGAACCGCGAGCGGTGATCGCGGATTGGAACCGGGGATACAGTCGGTTCGACATCTTCTCGTCGACGCAGATTCCTCACGCACTGGCGGGAGCGGTCGCCAAGACCTTCGGTATCCCGTACAACTCGGTGCGTTGCGCTGCCCAGGAGGTCGGTGGAGGCTTCGGTGCCAAGCTCAACGTGTACAGCGACGAAATCTTGGTGGCGTTCGCCAGTCAGCAGCTTCACGTCCCGGTGAAATGGACCGAGAACCGGCGCGAAGCCGCCACCTCCACGATTCAAGGTCGAGGCTGGGTCGCCACCGCAACGGTTGTCGGCACCAGGGACGGGGAACTGCTTGGTTACGAGTTGATCGGGGCCTGTGACATGGGCGCGTATACCCAGAACTTCACGGCTGCCATTCCGTTCCTTGGCGTCTTCGTCGGGTCTGGCCAGTACAAGATGCCGACGTATATGAAGTTGGACTGCGTCGTCACGAATCTCATGACGACTGACGCCTATCGAGGGGCGGGACGCCCGGAGGCCATCTACTACCTCGAGCGCGTCATGGATGCGTACGCTCGTGAGATTGGGGTCGATCCGGCTGAGGTCCGCAGGAAGAACTTCATCCCGGCTGAAGCCTTCCCGAGCACGATGAGTCCGATCGGGTTCGCCATGGATACCGGTGACTACGAAATGAACCTGGACCGGGCACTGGAGGCCTTTGGGTACGAGCAGATGAAAGCCGACCGGGACGCCGCACGTGCCGAGGGCCGCAACGTTGGACTCGGCATGAGTTGCTATGTGGAGGTCTGCGGGTTTGGGCCCTCGGGCCTCGTGGATCTCGGTTTCTCATGGTCGGCTTACGGTCTCCCTTCGGCCTTCAACGGAAACGGCGTTGTGCGAGTGAACCCGGATGGGACGGTTACGTGCATCATCGGTACCGGGCCGTCCGGACAGGGTCACCAAACGACCTGGGCGCAGATCGTTTCGCATCACCTGGGCATTCCAGTCGACAAGGTCCGGGTAATCCATGGCGACACGCAAGAGTCACCGGTCGGGATCGGGAGCTTCGGAAGCCGGTCGGCCGCGGTTGACGGTTCTGCCACGTGGATGGCTGCGGATCGGGTGCGAGAGAAAGCCACCAAGATCGCCGCTCACCTCTTGGAAGCGGCGCCGGAGGATATTCGGTTCGCCGATGACGAAGCCCATGTGGCCGGATCGCCCTACCACAAGGTCTCGTGGTCCGACATCGCGCTAAACGCCTATCAGCCCCACCTGTTGCCGGAGGGCGTCGAAGGCGGCCTCGAATCGGCCGTCGTGTTCTCGCCGGCCAATGCCACCTGGCCATTCGGGACACACCTTGCGCTCGTCGAGGTGGATGCCGAGACCGGCAACATCGAGATATTGCGCTACCTGGCAATGGACGATTGCGGCAACGTGATAAACCCGATGATCGTTGACGGGCAGGTGCACGGCGGCATTGCGCAGGGCATTGGGCAGGCCCTGTTTGAGGAAGCGGTCTACGACGCCGAGGGGAACTTACTCTCGGCTTCGATGATGGATTACCCGCTTCCGACCGCAGCGGACCTTCCGACGTTTGAACTCGACCGAACCGTGACGCCCACGGACATCAATCCCATGGGGGTCAAAGGCATCGGTGAGGCGGGAACCATCGGCTCGGCCCAAACGCTGGTCAACGCAGTCGTCGACGCTCTGGCGCCGCTGGGTGTCAAACATATCGATATGCCGATGCGACCCAAGAAGGTCTGGCAAGCCATTCAAGACGCCCAGGAGGCTTAGACCCATGTATCCAAGAAACTTTGACTATGTGGCCGCCGGTTCCATCGAGGAGGCAGTTGGCGTCCTGGCATCGAATCCGGGAGCCAAGGTGATGTCGGGTGGCATGAGCCTGATCCCGATGATGAAATTGCGTCTGCTTTCCCCAGAAACGGTCGTAGACATCGGCCGGATCAGCGGTCTCGACACGATTGAGGACAAAGGCGATTACATCTCCATCGGAGCCCTCGTGCGGCACAGTGCCGTGGCGAGTTCATCGATTATCGCCGACCATGCCAAAGCCCTTCAGCAGGCGGCGTCGTGGACGGGAGATCCACAGGTTCGTAACCGGGGGACGCTCTGTGGTGCCCTGGCGCACGCTGATCTGGCAGCCGATACACCGGCGGCTGCCTTGGCGCTCGGCGCCACGATGGTGGCTCAGGGCCCCAATGGAACTCGAGAAATCGCCGGCGGGGACTTCTTTGTCGATTCGTTGATGTCGGCGTTGAGCCCCGACGAGATCCTGGTCGAGGCACGCATCCCGAAACGGGGCGGGGGGTCGGCCTATGACAAGCTCGGTAGGCGTGGAGGTCATAGCGATTATGCCGTGGCCGGTGTCGCCGCCTGGGTGTCGGTTTCGGGTGGCGTCGTCTCCGACTGTTCGATTGGAATCACCGGAGTCGGCACCAAACCTACTTTGGCTACCGGGTCCATGGAGGCGATGACCGGCCAAGGCGCAGATGGTATCGCCGCAGCCGCTGAACGCGCCCTCGAAGGCGTAACCGTGCTCGAGGATCTCTACGGTTCCGAAGCCTACAAGTCGCACCTGGCCAAGGTCTATACGAGGCGGGCCCTGGAGCAGGCCTTTGCTGCTGCCGGATAACCATATTTGAATATGTCCTGATTTCTGGGAGCATACCGGGATGGATCAACTCAAACCTGTCCCTGAAGTCACGCCTGTCGAAGCGGTAGATCGGATCACGCAAGGCGCGCTGCTCGTCGACATCCGTGAGTGGGCCGAATGGGCAGAAAGTCGAATCCCTGGGGCCGAATACAAACCTATGTCCGAGCTCAACGACTGGTATCAGGATCTCCCCGAGGACCGGGTCGTCATTCTCCAATGCCGGACCGGCAATCGATCCGGCATTGCCGCCAACGCCCTGATCAACCAGGCACATATGACCAACGTTTTCAACCTCGCCGGCGGCATTGTCTCGTGGGACGAGGCAGGATTACCGATCGACGCTACCCCGCTGGCCCGGCCTTGAAGGTCAGCCCGAACCGTCTTCCACTACGCTCACGCTCGTGATCCCGAATTCCGTAGACGAGGTTCTTGACGCGCTGGCCAGTCAGCAATATGAAGCTGATCGCGGCTTGGCGGTGGCCATTCACCTGGCTCTGCAACTCGGTAAGCCGTTGTTTCTGGAAGGCGAGGCTGGCGTCGGGAAAACCGAAGTCGCCAAAGTGCTCGCTTCGTTCCTCGGCGAAGATTTGATACGTCTTCAGTGCTACGAGGGCCTCGATGTCGGGCATGCTCTGTATGAGTGGGACTATGCCAAACAGATGCTGGCCATCCGCCTACTCGAAGCTCGCGGCGAAGGGTCGGCTGCGTCGGTCCGCGACATCATGAGCCGGGAATTCCTCGTCGCCCGTCCGCTCCTTCAAGCTGTGGAAGCCGGCCGCGACGGCCGCCGGCCAGTTCTGCTGATTGATGAATTGGACCGGGCAGACGAAGAGTTTGAGGCGTACCTGCTGGAGCTTTTGAGTGACTTCCAGGTAACGATTCCCGAGCTGGGAACCGTCAAAGCCGAGAGCCGGCCGATCGTTATCTTGACCTCCAACCGGACCAGGGAGATCCATGATGCGCTCAAGCGTCGGTGCATCTACCACTGGATCGATTACCCCAAGTATGAGCGAGAGGTCGCGATCGTCGAGCGTAAGGTGCCCGGCGTGAGTAAGGCTCTGGCCGGCGAGCTGGCCGCGGCGATGGAGCGGTTGCGAGCCATGGATCTGTTCAAGCCACCAGGAGTCGCTGAGACGCTTGACTGGGCCGCTGCCATCGTCGTACTCGGGGAGGACCACCTCGACGAGGAACTCATTCACGATACGGTCGGGGTGATCCTCAAGTATCAGGACGACATCGAACGTGTCGAGGATGCCGGCTTCGAACACTTGATCGCCAAAGGATCATGATCCGACTGGTGGCCGTGCTGGCGGCGTTGGCCATACTGGTCGCGGTGTTACCGGCTCAGGCGACAGTACCGGGTACCGACACCATCTACATCTGGGAGTCGGGAGGCATGACCGAGCCCACGTTGGAGCGCATTTCGGTGGTTGCCGGCAGACATCAGGGAGTGCTTGCTCAGGAGCACCGAGGGACCGTCAAGCTCCTGGCCGTGAATCGCGATGGCGCACCTATTCAGAGCGCCCCGGCCGGGTTTGTAATCCCCATGGCTGCGCTCGCTCTGGACCCGGACGAAAGTCGATCGGTTATCGGAACCGGTGTGGCCGACGCACTGCAGTCGGGCGCCGTCGTGATGGGTGAGTCGTCGGCCCGGTTGCGCGGGGCTCAGGTTGGCGATGAAGTCAGGTTTGTCGGGTGGGACGGCACGACGCAACAGCTCCCGATCGGAGCTTTGGTGCCGGATCAACGAGTTCGATCTGCCGAACTCGTCTTCTCGACTGAGACCGCCGCCCAGTTCGGATTTACTCGACTCTCATCGGTGACGATCTCGGGTTTTTCGGACAAGGAGGCGCTCTACCGGGACCTGGTGAGCACGTTCACCGGCGAGTTCGTCGGGATCGATCCTGACCCGGGCCGCAAGGTCGACGACGTGCTGTCCGATGTGGCGGCGAAGCGCATGTATGGAGAGTTTGCCTACGAGTTCACGGGTCCTGGCGACAAGATCCGGATTGATCCGGCCTGGGTGGGAGCCAACATCGTCACGGTCAATCTCCCCGTGCTCGGCCAATTCAAGTGCCATCGGTCGATGGTTCCGTATTTGGAGAGCGCCATCGACGAGGTCATCGCGGCTGGATTGGACTCGATTGTTGACCGGGCGGATTTTCAAATCGCCGGCGGTTGTTACAACGCCCGGCTCATTCGTGGCGGCGATAAAGGTGGTGCCATCTCGCGCCACTCCTGGGGGATAGCCGTTGACATCAACCCTTCGAGCAACCCGTACGGTGGCGTGGTGGCGATGGATCCCCGCATCGCAGAGATCTTTCACAAGTGGGGCTTTGCCTGGGGAGGAGGCTGGGTCTACACAGACGGCGCACATTTCGAATGGACCCGACTACCCCAAGCCATCGTTGATACCTAGTACCGGGCAATAACTTTCGCCTCGTTCCTCGTCTCATTGGTTTCGCCGGTTCGCTAGTCTCGGGTTACGTTGCATGGTCTACAGGGTGCAAGCGAGAAGCGGTTTCCCAGTTCAAATGGCCGCGACCCACCAGACTCCGAAAGTGTCCTTTTTTTGGTCACCTCGAAAGGAGTCAAGTGTTTCCATTCGCTCAGTCCACATCATCGACGTACCCGGTTCTATCGGTCTACTTGAACAAGGGGCCGGCGCTCGGCGCTCAGCTGACCGACGTACTCAAACCGATCAAAGAGCTTGAATTTGACCGTGCTCAGGAGATGTCGCTGCGAGCCGACATAGAAAAGATTTCCAATCTCCGCCTCGAGCGCGAAGTTGCTCCGGCGATCGGCATTTTCAGCTGCGAAGGGGAGGGGTGGTTTCACATCGAGCGTCTCCATCGATCAGTTCCCGACTTTGCTACGACCGGTCATCGTCCATATCTTCGCCCGGTCCGGACGCTTCCGAGGAACACCCGTACGAAAGTGGCCGTTGTGGAAAGCCGATCGGCTGCCCTCTGGTTGATGGAGGCAGGCCGAATCGAGAAGATCGAAGACATCGTCGTCGATGAGACGGTCAAGAAGAATTACGGCGGGTGGCAGGGATACGCCGAGCGTAAGGCTCAAGCCCGCTCCGACGAGCTGATGCAGCGGCACTATCGAGAAACCGCCGAGGAGTTGTTCGCGCTTCACAAACGGCAGCCGTTTGACTACATCATCGTTGGAGGTCATCGTACGGACACGCACGAGTTCGTAGAGTCGTTGCACCCCTACCTCCGCAATCATGTGGCAGGCGAGTTCGTGATCGATCCGCATACCATGACAGGCGCGGCCGTCCTCGAAAAGGCGTCCACGCTGGAGGCCGCTGCCGAGCGCGATCGTCGCATCGCCCTCGTTGAGTCGATTATGGACGCGGCTGGTTCGACGGGTAAGGCTGCCCTCGGGATTTCGAATCTGGTCGATGCGACCAATCTGAAGGCCGTCCAGAATCTGTTGGTGGTCACGGAGTCGCCGCGGGTACCGGGCGCCATCTGTGATGAGTGCACCTGGATATCGCTGTCCGGTGGGGAATGCCAGGGATGTGGTGCCGAGATGCGATCCGTTTGTGACGTAGTCGATGAAGTCATCGAAGCGGTCATTCGCGATCGGGGAACCGTCGAAGGCATCGGCGCAGATACGTCCCTTGACGCTCACGGAGTTGGCGGGTTGCTGAGGTTCGCAATCAACTGATCGTATGCGTGGCCATTGTTGGGTGGCTCACCCTTTTGTGGCCACCACTAGGGTTCGCTGATGGCAACAGCTTCGGTCGTGCGCTTTGGGAGGTTGCTTCGCGAGCGCGGGTTCAGCGTCGTTCCCGACACGGCGGCCGACATGCTTTCGGCTTTGAAGGCCGTTGATGTGGCACGTTCCGACGATGTCCGTGCCGCCCTCAAAGCAGTAACTGTCACCAACCCGCAGCAGTCGGCTCTGTTCGATCAGTGTTTCGACGCCTTCTTCGGTGAAGCGCAAATGCCGTCCGAAGAAGGCGATGACATTGACGATGACGATCAGGTCCTGCGGGTGGAGTCGTGGACGATCCGTAGCCCTTCGGTTGGAGACGATGAGGAAGTCGAAGAAGAGGTCTCCGATCAGGTAGGGGCCTCTTCACTACGGCGCTTCGCCAATCGTGATTTCAGTGACATGGATGATGCCGAGTTGGAGCGAGCCCGCCGCCTGGTTGCCAACATGCAATGGCAGCCGTCGTCGGTCAAGAGCCGTCGATGGGCTGCCGACAATTCGGGCGGCCGGCCCGACATGCGCCGTACCCTTCGAAGGTCCGTCGGCCCGCGCGGTGACCTACTCGAGCTGGCAATGTCCGATCGGCGTCTGCGCCGCCGGCCACTGATCGTCATCGCCGACGTGAGCGGGTCGATGGAAGCGTACGCCGAAATGATGCTCACCTTCGCTCATGCGGCTCGAGCCAGAATCCAGCGGGTAGAGACGTTTGCCTTTTCGACGCACCTCACGCGCATCACTTGGGAATTGTCGCGGCGCAACGTGCGGGCTGCTCTCAGCAAGGTATCTGAAGCCGTCGATGACTGGTCGGGCGGGACGATGATCGGCGAAGCCATCGCCACCTTCAACAGGACCTGGAGTCGCCGGGTCTGTCGAGGCGGTCCGGTGCTTCTCATCGTGTCCGACGGTTGGGACTGTGGCGAGCCTGCCCTGCTTCGCCAGGAAATGGCCCGGCTGTCCCGAAGTGTGCATCGGGTGGTGTGGCTCAATCCTCTGGCGGGTCGACCGGGTTATGCGCCAGAAACCCGCGGCATGCAGGCGGTGCTGCCGTATGTTGACGACTTTCTGCCATCGGCCAACCTGCGTGACCTCAGTGAGGTGGTCGATCTCCTAGAATCCATTGGATGATGAAAGAAGCCCTTGCCACCGTTGGTCA
Source organism: uncultured Acidimicrobiia bacterium (assembly GCA_963847455.1). Taxonomy (GTDB): domain Bacteria; phylum Actinomycetota; class Acidimicrobiia; order Spongiisociales; family JAENVV01; genus JAENVV01. The sequence goes on along the minus strand of CAWKAG010000014.1, from coordinate 12,353 downwards.
GTGGAAGTCAGACGGCAAAGACGTCGCGGTCGCGACGGTAGTTCGGGTCCAGGGTTCAGCGCCTCGCCCGGAAGGCGCAAAGTTTTTGGTCTCGTCGGCGGGTGACATGGAGGGCTCAGTCTCGGGCGGTTGCGTCGAGAACGATGTCTTTCTCCACGCCCAGGAAGTTCTCACGACCGGTGAGCCGAAGCTCGTAACGTACGGCATCGCCGACGAAGATGCCTTTGAGGTGGGACTGGCCTGCGGCGGAACCATCCAGGTTTTCATCGAGAAATGGTGAACGGCCTCGACGAGGCCGTCCGGCGCCTCATCGCCGACGAACGTCTCGGGGCTGTGTTAACCGTCGTCGAGGGAGACAGGGTCGGACAGCGAGTCGTGTACGACTACGACGGAGGCGTCGTCGCTGGCACGCTCGTACCGTCGGAGGCACTCGTGGCGGATGCCAAACAACTCATGGACCGTGAACAGAACTTGACGCTGACCTATGACGACGAGTCAGTGTTTGTGGAGACCATCGGCCCACCGCCTCGCTTGCTCATCTTTGGAGCCGTACATATCGCTCAAGCATTGTGTGCCCTCGGGGCCCAGCTTGGTTATCGGGTATCGGTGTCCGACGCCAGGGCGGCCTTCACGACCAGGGAACGTTTCCCGGATGCCCACGAACTGCTCCTGGGTTGGCCAGATGAACTAGGTGATCAACTCGTGATCGACCGTCGGACATTTGTTGTTCTCCTGTCACATGACTCTCGTTTTGAAGATCCGGTCCTTCCCATGCTCATGGCATCCGACGCCAAATACATCGGCGCCATGGGCAGCCGTCGTACGGCCGCCAAACGGCGCGATCGTTTGGCAGCGGCCGGCTACTCGGATGCCGATATTGCTCGCATTCACGGCCCGGTCGGCATCGATATCGGTGCCGAGACCCCCGAAGAAACCGCTATATCAATTCTCGCCGAGATGATCCAGGTGCGTTATGGCTCGGGTAACGGCGCATCACTAACGGGTCGGGCCGGCCGGATCCACATGCAACGAACCGACGATCCCGGCGACGTCTAGCGTCTCAACACGAAACCCGATCGTTTGGTTTGGCCCGGCTCAACCCACCTACACTGGCCTCATGCGTAAGATCGCCGCCATCGTCCTGGCCGCGGGGAGCTCCCGGAGGCTTGGACGACCAAAACAGCTCCTCGACTGGGGTGGGCGCCCCATGCTCGACGTGGTGGTAGATCGAGCGAAAGCCTGGCCGGTGGATCAGGTTTGGGTGGTGCTCGGCGCCTGCGCGGAGGACATCCTGGAGACGTGCCAGTTGGAGGACGTCAACATCGTGATCAACGACGATTACGACGAGGGTCTGGCTTCGTCGTTGCGCGTTGGCCTTGACGCGCTTATACGCTCAGGCGCACAGATCGATGGGGCGTTCGTAGCGCTTGGTGACCAACCCTTCATCGATCCAGAAGTCGTCGAGCTGATCGCTGACCGGTATGAAATGTCGACTGCCAAGGCATTGGTCCCGAAATATCGCTATACCTTTGGTAACCCGGTTCTTGTAGACGAGTCACTTTGGCCTCGCCTCATGAGCCTGGAGGGCGATGTTGGTGCTCAGAAGCTGTTGAAAGCCCATCCGGAATGGGTGGAAGAGGTCTGGGTGGAAAAGCTGGCTCCGCGCGACGTTGACACGGCGGCTGACGTGGAAGAACTAACCCCGAGGAGTACACATTGAAGATCAATCAGGAGTTCACGGTTACTAAGTCGGTCGACGCCGTGTGGGACTTTTTCCAGGACATTGGGGCGGTCGCACAGTGTTTGCCAGGCGCGGAACTCACGGAGGATCGCGGTGACGGAACCTATGCAGGCAAGGTCGAAGCAAAACTTGGCCCGATGACTGCCACGTTCGAGGGTGATGCAACAGTCACTCCGGACCCCACTACCAAGTCCGGTCATATCAGCGGCAAAGGCGCCGACCGTCGAGGGGGTAGTCGCGGTCAGGTCGCGGTGGATTACCGACTCGAAGCCGAAGATGGCGGCACTCACGTCTACGTAGATGCAGATGTCACGCTGTCGGGGTCGGCTGCCCAATTTGGTCGAACCGGACTGATCAAGGAGATTTCCAATCGACTCGTCGAAGAATTCGTGCTGTGCCTCGAAGGCAAGCTTGGTGCCGCGACGGTCGAAGAGGCCGAAGCTGTGACCGCCGCCGAGGTGCAACCGGCCGCTCTGGTCGTCTCGAGCTTGTGGGCTGCGATCGTCGCCTTCTTCAAGAAGCTGTTCGGAAAGTCCTAGCCTTCCACCCCCTGCCCATGGGCAGGTCCAGTATCCTCGATTGTGTCTGCTTTGAAAGGACATCTATGCCCTCGATTGACGCCATAGAAGGCATCGGTCAGAAACGCGCGACGACGCTTCGTAAGAACGGAATTCGCACGACAGAAGCCCTTCTGAAGCTGGGCGCCACCAAGCGAGGACGCAAGGAACTGGCAGGCGTCACTCGGCTCGACGAGAAGCTGCTCCTTGAGTGGATAAACCGGGCTGACTTGATGCGATGCAAGGGAGTCGGTTCGGAGTATTCGGACCTCCTCGAAGCCGCTGGCGTCGACACGGTCAAGGAACTCCGGCGGCGGAACCCGACCAGCCTTACGGCCAAGATGATCGAGATCAACGATTCGAAGCGGCTCGTACGGCGCCTACCCACTGAGGCAATGGTGTCGGGGTGGATCGAACACGCCAATCAGTTGGACGCGGTCATCACCTATTAGCGAGAGATGTGCATGCGTCAACAAGAACGGGAGCGCCGAAGCGCTCCCGTTCTTCCTCTTGGAGGAGGTCTCTAGAAGACCGTGTTAGGCGGTTTTCTTGGCAGCCGTCGTCTTTCTGGCGGCTGGCTTGGTAGCTGTTTTGGCAGCTGGCTTCTTGGCGGCCGGCTTTGCGGCTGGCTTGGTTGCCGTCTTCGCTACTGGCTTTTTGGCAGCTGGCTTGGCAGCCGTCTTCGCCGCTGGCTTCTTGGCAGCTGGCTTCTTGGCAGCTGGCTTCTTCGCTGCTGGCTTTTTGGCGGCCGGCTTTGCGGCTGGCTTGGTTGCCGTCTTCGGAGCCTCTTCGACCTCGATGGTCACTTTGGTGGCTCGTTCTGAGTCGGGCATGAAGTTCGAGCGCCAAGATTCGATGATGTCCTCAAGCTGGGTGCGGAGTTTTCCGACCTGCTGCTGGAACTGATCGACGTCGACGCGCTGGGTCAGGTCTTCAAGGGCTTCGCCATCCTGAAGTTTCTTGACGAGCGACTCGCCTTCGGTGGCCCACTTCTCGAACTCTGAACGAGCGTCCTTGAGGAACTTCGCCCGAAAGTCGGTGGCCTTGGTGTTGGCGTCCGTGAACCGGCTGGTCAGCTTCTCGCTGACGGTCTTGCCGACAAGCACGGGGGCGCCCACTGCCGCAAACATGGCTTTGCGGGCATCTTCTCTGATTTTGGTATCGGTCATAACATTTCTCCTTGTTGGGTCTCGACCATCGTTCGATAGAGATCGAGCAACACTTGCTTTTGGCGGGGTGAGAGTGACTCGTCGGCTTCCAGGGCCGCCCGAACTGTGGGTGGCACGTTGGAATCGTCGAGCAATCCCGCCTGTATGTAGAGCGATTCAGCCTGGATCGACAGCCCTCTCGCCAAAGACTTGAGAATCTCGGCGGATGGTTTGCGGAGACCCCGTTCGATCTGACTGAGGTAGGGATTTGAAATCCCTGCCTTTTCGGCCAGTCGACGCAACGACATCTTCGAGCGGGTTCTCTGCTCGCGAATGAAGCTGCCAATATCCTGGCTTCCGCTGTCGGGGGCTTCGTCGCTCATATTAGCAGAATAACGCACTTTGCTAACTATTGCAAGCGTTAGCTGTCGCTACTTTTATGCTTGCTGATGTTAGCACTCGCTCAGAATAGGGAGTCCCGCTCACCAAGCATCGAGTTCAATGCGTATTGGATCTGAGTCCGGACCGCTTCGGAGATTTCCAAAACAGCGAGTCGATCGGTGTGTTCGATGGTGCTCACATCGATCGGTGGCAGAAACCTCAGTTTCCACTTGATCGGAAGCGGAAGGGGGTTCAGCCACACGGCCATCTCCTCCACCCGTTGTTCAGGGAACACCATACGAACGAGTTGGGCGAGTCGTTTGGACGTAAAGAGCACCGGGTGGACTTCTTCGCCGCCGACGATCGCCACAGGTACGATCTTGGCACCGGTTCGGAAGGCGAGATCTACGAACCCACCCCGACCGAATCGTTGCGTTTGGTAGGCCTGGTCCTGGGGTTTCTGGAATCCGGCGACTCCTTCAGGGAAGACACCGAGCAGATGGCCTTGCTCAAGTACCCAGATCGCGTCGTCCCGTGCCGCATAAGCCGAACCGCTCTTTCGGTAGAGGTGCGAAACGAATGGGAACATGTTGAAGATCTCAGTGCCGATCAGTCGAACCCGGCGCGGCACGGCTGCCTCGTTGGCGACTGCGGCCGCCAGCATCGCCCCGTCATAGGGCAGAGCCGCCCCCGCATGATTGGCAACGAGAATGCCAGCGCCCTCCGACGGTACATGTTCGATCCCTTCTACCTCCACCCGGAAGTAGTCGACATACAAGAAGTTGATGAGGTGCCAGACCATGTCGGCGACGACCGGGTCCAGGCCGAGAGGGTCGACGTCGTAGGTAGCCAGCGCCAGTTGACGGAGCAGCGCGGGCCAGGTGTCGAACCCCAGCTTGCCGGCCACGGGGATAGCCAGATCCGACACGGCGTATCCGCCATGGAGACCGCAGAACTTCGAGCCAGCCGCGGCGGGCAACCCGCACGGATGTTGGTTGTTGATCGACTGACAACGGTTGGGGCGCCGATCGGCCCGTGCGGCCGGCGCGGCCGGACCGTCGGTTCCGAGGTGTGCCATGAGAGCCGTCTTGAGCTCGGCCTTCGTCATTGTCGACCGGCCCCGTAGCTCCGCAGCCCTGGCCAATCCGACCAGCTCGTCCTTGGTCAGGGCGTCGAGCATTGTGGCGAGGCGATTCATCACGTTCGGCCCCCGTAGGTGCGCTCGATGGCCTGGCGGGTGGTTCTGCTGGGGCGGAATCCCAGATCCTGAGCCATGCGGTCGGTGGTGACATAGCGGCCGTATTTGAGGAGGTTGGCGGTGTGCTCGGGAAGTTGAATGCCAGACGCGCCGATCAAGCGGCGGGCCTGACGGAGGAGCGGCGCGGGTAGTGGTTGGCCGATCCGACGCCCCATCCGCAGCATCCGGCTCAGGTAAACGATGCCATCACCAGCCACGTTGAACAGTCCATCGGCTTTCGTTTCATGTGACGCCAAGACGACGGCTTGTACGGCGTCGTCTTCATAAAGCAACTGCATGCGCCCATCAAAACCCATCAGGGTTGGCACGACCGGCAGGGTCAGGTAGCGACTGATCGGGTTGCCAACGGTTGGTCCGAAGATGGGGCCGAGCCGGAGCACGGTGAATGACACTTCGGGCATGGATGGCCGAAGATTGGTGACGAATACTTCGATGTCGCGAAGGTTGCGCTCGTAGCGTGTTGCCCGGCCGCCGATGCGGGTCGATTCGGACAGGACCGAAGCGTGACGCGGACCGGTTGAGTAGATGGCTGTGTCGGATTTAACAACGACGTGGCGGACCGATCCGACCCGCTCGATTGCCCCAAACAGTGCTTGAGCTCCAAGCACGGCACCGCTCCGCGACCGGGTAGCTCCAATCTCGGCCGATCTGTCGAGCGTCTGGAGGTGGATCACGGTCGTGGGTTTGCGGTCAACGACGAACTGCGCGAAGTCGAGTGAGTCCATCGAGTAGCGATGCAGCCGGGCGGCGAAGGCCAGGCGCGGCTCCAGTTCATCGACGGCGATGACGTCGTGGTGGGGTTCGAGTCTTGGACGACCCGCCCGCCAATCCAGCTGGCCGCTCCCGTTACTAACACTCGTTCCACGGCGTCAGTGTAGGCAACTAGCCCGGACCCGATAGCATGGCACCCAATGGAATCCGTGACCGTCGAATTTCCCCGTCATCATGAGCCTGCCTGGTTGCAGGAAATGGTCGACGAATTCACCGAAGACCCCTACTGCCATCTGGTCATGGTGGGAGCCGACGACGAGAGTGTGGTGTTCACGACCATGTGGGCCGCCGAAGTCGCCGGTGATGTGGCCGCGGCTCTGGCAGCCATGGATCCGGCCGTGTCGGTCCGTCGCATGATCCTGTCTGTTCCCACGGTTGAGGCGCCTTCGCGGTGACCGCAATGGTGATCGTGATGGAGCGTTCCTGTTCGCCCGAGGCGATTCAGGCGGTTGTTGATCGCCTTGAGTCGCGGGGATGTGACATTCACATTTCCGACGGTCAAGATCGCATCGTGATCGGGGCAATGGGCGCCGGAACCGACCTCGAGCAACTGCCCTGGGAGGCTATGGAGGGCGTCGAGCAGGCTGTCCCGGTCCTCAAGCCGTTCACCTTCGTTTCGCGGGACTTCCGCCAGGAGGACACGATCGTGCGGGTCGGGGATGTTCCCATTGGCGGCAACCGCTTTACGGTTATTGCCGGTCCGTGCGCCGTCGAGTCTCGGGACCAACTGTTCCGCACGGCCGAGTTGGTTATCAAGGCTGGAGCTACCGTACTGCGGGGCGACGCCTTCAAACCGCGCACCTCCCCGTATGCATTCCAGGGGCTTGCAGAAGCCGGTCTCGAGTTGCTGGCCGCTGCCCGCGAGGAGTTTGGCGTTCCGTTTGTGGCCGAAGTCCTTGATCCACACGACGTCGCCCTGGTCGCCAGTTACGCCGACATGCTGCGGGTGGGGACCCGGAACATGTCGAACTATTCGTTACTGGCCGAGGTCGGAAAGCAGCCCAAACCAGTTCAGCTCAAGCGAGGGTTCACCGCCACGATCGAGGACTGGCTGCATGCCGCCGAGACAATCTATAAGGAAGGCAACCATCAGATCGTGCTCGTCGAACGGGGAATCCGCACGTTCGAAACGGCCGCCAGGAATACCCTCGACATCACCGCAGTACCGGTAGTCCAACGGCTCTCGCACCTTCCGATCATGGTGGACCCGTCGCATTCGGGTGGCCATCAGTACCTGGTTGCCCCTCTGGCCCGAGCTGCCGTGGCCGTTCGATCGTCGGGCATTATGGTCGATGTCCATCCCTCGCCTGACACCGCCCTGGTTGATGGGGACCAGGCACTCCTGCCCAGAGACTTCTCGGACCTCATGGACACCGTCCGATCCTTGGCTGCCGCCGTAGATCTGGAGATGTAACGGTGCGCAACGCTCTGGTGGTAGGGACCGGTCTCATCGGGGCGTCGGTTGGATTGGCGCTCCGCGCCAACGGATGGACCGTCACCGGGTGGGATCCATCCTCCGAAGCGCTTTCCACAGCCGTGGATATTGGCGCACTGGATCACACCGCAGAGACCCTGGACGTGGATGCTGCGGACCTGGTCGTTCTAGCCGGACCTCACGACGCCATGGTCGCAATGTTGCGGGACATGCGCCCTCAGGGACTTGTGATCGATGTGGCCGGGGTCAAGCACGAGGTCGTCATGGCAGGAGCACGACTGGCGCGGTTTGTTGGTACCCATCCGATGGCCGGACGAGAACAGTCAGGACCTGCCGCCGCTTCAGCTGCCCTCTTCAAAGGTGCGTCCTGGATCATCACGACCGACGGAGCGGCCGAGGCCGACCTGGTCGAAGCCGAGGAGATCATTTCGAGCTTCGGGGCTATCCCGCGCCGTATGACGGCCAGCGAACATGATGCGGCGATCGCACTTGTTTCGGCTGTTCCGCATGTGATCTCGGCGTCGCTTCTGCATCTGGTGATGGATGACCCGTCGGCCATGTCCCTGGCGGCAGGCAGCTTCCGGGACATCACTCGGGTCTCGTTGTCGGATCCTCATCTTTGGGCAGACCTCTTCGCTGCCAACCAGGCCGAGGTGACGATCACTTTGGCTCACCTGGTCCAGGAGCTTCAAGACTGGTCGGCGCTCATCACCTCAGGCGACCAGGAGACACTGGTGAACCGTCTCCAGATGTCTCGCGAAGCCCGCCAGTCGCTCGCCCCGCCGGTCACGGTTGTTCTTGTCATGATGGAAGACAAACCAGGGGAGCTGGCCGGAGTTGGTCGGGCTCTCAACGCCTGCCAGGTAGACATTCGCGACCTCCAACTCCGTCACGGCGAACACGGCGGTGGCGGTGTCCTCCGCCTCTCCGTCCGCCCCGGCGAAGCCGAAGCCCTCCGCGAAGCCCTCCAGGCCGAGAACTTCACCGTCGAGTAGTTCGTTAGAGGTCGGTCCCCAATGAGCGAAGCGAGTGGGGTTGTGCGGGGTTTGCGATGACGGGGTCGGTCCCACCAGCGGAACGAAGTGGAGCGTCCCGGGGGGGATGGGACCCGTCGCCGAAAGGCGGCGGGAAGGGGGGGCTCGTTCTCCTCTCCGGGCATGCAAGGCATACCCAGCTTCCCGCTCCGAGCATGTAATTCAACTCCGAGCCCGACCAAGATGCACACGTGCCGCCTGTGTCGCTTAGCCAGCCCCTACCTCCGACCTCCGCTTCGCTACGGCCGCAGGAACCTTTCCCCCGGTCGGGCCTTCGGCCCTGGGGGAACCGACAACGCCCGCTCCAGACGTTGGTTGTTGGTGGCGATTGGGGTCGGTCCCACCAAGATGCACCGTGGGCCCGTCGCCAAGCCAGCCCGTCTCCCTCCGCATCGCTACAGCCGCGGAAACCTCCCCCGAATCGGGCCTGGTCCTAGCCAGCCCCCTCCCCACCGTTGTCGGGGATCGCGACGACCGGGCGGTTCCCCCGGCGGAACGAAAGGGCGGCGTCCGGAAGGGGAGGGACTCCGTTGCCGAAAGGCGGCGGGAAGGGGGTTCGTCCCCTCTCCGAGCATGCAAGTGAGAGTCCGTTCTCCTCTCCCGGCATGCAGTAAAGATCCATTCCTCTCTCCGAGCATGCAAGTGGGGACCGGTTCCTGTTTCCGAGCAGGTAACCGCGTCTGTTTCCCAGATGTGCCGTCTGTGACGCTTAGCCAGCCCTCGTCACGATCACCGCATCAAACACCAATGCGGCTGGACGTACCAAAACTCCCCAACGGCCACCATCAATGGACCAGCCGACTCGGACACACCTACACCAACAAACCCGAACCACCGTAAATCCACCCCACGGCCATCCGTCACGATTTCTCGATGAGCGTCAATCGGACCTGGTCATTACCCATCGGCACTCAATACCAACCTCAGCTGGGGCGCTCTTGTCTCGTGGCCACTCGCCTGCGAATTCGTATCCGATGCGCGGCGGAATCCGGCCGCTAGCCACGTTCGCTTTGTCGTGGTGAATCTCCACTCGTTCGATGCCGGGGATATCAAGTGCCGCCTCGGTGAGTGCTGCCGCCGCTTCGATGGCATATCCGAGCCCGGTATGCCCGACGTGGATCCAGTAGCCGATTTCGAGACTGTCGGTAGCTCCTCGACGATGTAGGCCGCAGGCGCCGACCAGGATGTCGCCGTTGAAGATTCCGAAGGCGCTGTCACCTTCTGCTTCCCGTTCCTCGGCCCATCGGCCGATACGGGTTCGATAGGCATCGACGTCTTGAGCCTCATCCAGGTCGACCCAACCCATCCATGGACGCAAGTGCTCGTAGCTGTCAATGATCGCTTGGGTAAGGGCTCCAGCGTCTTGATGTCGCCAATGGCGGATGATCAGCCGTTGAGATTCGATTTGTGATGACAACCTACCCATCGTTGCATTGTCGTCCCCGTCTGGCGGATGTCCAGAGTTTTAGCGACCCCGCACTGATCGGAGGACGACATCGATGGGGGTCGCTGCCAGGTCGCCGACTAGTCCTGGACGTACTCGTAGCCGAATCGGCCCTTGATGCACAGGTGCCCGCTCGTCACCGAATGGTCGAGCGGTGAAGTGACCTTGACGACACGATTGTCCTGGACGTGCAGTTCGAGGTTGCACCCAACGCCGCAGTAGGGACAGATGGTCGGGTGACCGATTGGCGGTCCTCGTGCCAGTCGCCTGCGGCCGAGGTCGAACTCGGTCTTGGGAATCAGCGCTCCGGTCGGGCAAACGCCGATGCAATTACCGCAGTACACGCACGCTGAGTCGGGGAGGCCACGTCGAACTCAGTGGTGATGCGGGCGTCGAAACCCCGGCCGGCGACCGCAATGGCGAAGGTGTTCTGGGCGTCCTCGCCACAGGCAGCGACACACTTGTAGCAGAGGATGCACTTGGCGTAGTCCCTGATGTAGAGATCGTCGTCGATCTTGACCGGTTGGGTCACCGTGGCGGGCCTCGCCCGCTGGCGGTTCATGATGGCCGGGGCGGTGAGATCGACGATCCGTCGGCGGGGTGCCGAGGATCCGAGCGGACCCGGATCGACCTGGTACTCCTCCATCCAGCCTCTTGTGGCCCGATCAACCAGCGAGAGGTCGCCGACGACCGCCAGCAACTCGAATACGAGCTTCGCGAGTGGCGCACCCGCTCCGAATTCCGTCGCTATCACCATGCCCTCCTCGACCGGGCGGGAACAGGAAGGCACCAGGGTCCGCGAACCCTCGACCTCCACCACGCACACCCGGCAGGTGTTGACCGGCGTCAACGTTTCGAGATAGCAAAGGGTCGGCTGGTCGCTTTCCCATGCCCGCGACACGCATCGAGGACGGACGATCCGCCGCCACCGACGCGGGCCGCCCGCCGTCAACCGTGATCGTGACGGCTCGATCATGACGGGCCCAGGAGGCCGAGAGCGACCGCAGACCGGACTGCGGTAGCCGCAGTGTGTCCGAGGCCGCAGATCGATGCGTCGTCCATGGCCGCGTCGATATCGGCCAGCAAGAGCCGTGCTCGATGCCGCGCGACCGCCCGAAGTCCGCACCAGCGCTCCTCCTGCCGCACCGTGCCCACCCGGCACGGCACGCACTGGCCGCACGACTCGTCCCGGAAGAAGCGCGGTGATGCGGCGACGATGGCCCAAGTCGGTGGTCGTATCGATGACGAGACGACGCCGGATCCGAGGGCGATTCCCTGATTGCCGGCGGTCTCGAAGGTCAGCGGAAGGTCGAGACGGTGCGGGCCGACGAACGTCCCGGCGGCACCTCCGAAGCACGGTGCCGAGAGCGCCGTCCACGCCTCCGGCCAGGTCCAGGAGGTCTCCGAGCGTCGTGCCGAGGCCACCTCGTACACCCCGGGGGAGGCAATGTGGCCCGACACGCAGAACAGCTCGGTGCCCGTGGAGTCGGCGGTGCCGACCCGTCGCCAACGCGGCGCCGCCGTTGACGATATCCCAGCACGTTGACGAGGGTCTCGACGTTGTTGACGACGGTCGGCTTTGCCGAACAGCCCGGCCTCCGTCGGGAAGGGTGGCTTGTTGCGCGGCTCTCCCCGGAGCCCCTCGATCGAGTTCAACAGGGCGGTCTCTTCACCGCAGATGTAGGCACCGGCGCCGCGCCGCACTCGATGTCGAAGCCGGAGCCGCTGCGCTGCAGGGCGCGCCGAGCAGTGCCGGCCTTCACAGGCGGCATCGATGGCTGGCCTTGCATCCCTTGCCGTCGATGCGGGGTACTCGGCCCTGACGTAGAGGTAACCCTTTCTCCGCACCGACGGTGAGCCCTGCGATCGTCATTGCCTCGACCGAGGGCGAAAAAGGATCGCCCTTCATGATCACCCGGTCCTTGAACGTCCCTGGCTCAGACTCGTCGGCGTTGCAGATGAGATAGCGCACCGGCTCATCGGCGGTCGCAGCGGCTTCCCACTTGATGCCGATCGGAAATGCTGCCCCGCCCCGGCCCCGCAGGCCGGATGCCTTGAGTTCGGCGATGGTGCGTTCAGCGCCTTGCGAGGCTGCGATAGCCAAAGCAACATACCCGCCGCCCCGTTGGTAGGCCTCCAGCGATTTTCCTCCCGGTCGCCCGAGCAGTGTCGTCGCTGCCGTAGCAGCCTTCATCGGTCGGATCTGCCCATCTATGGCGGCCAACACCGAGGCCGGACTGGCAGGAGCGATCACCAGGTCATCCTGGCCGGCCCGCTGAATGTAAACGGCCGGCGCCCGGTCGCATTGGCCGAGGCAGGGGCTGGTCGTCCACGTGGCTGGACCGTCCGCGGATCGAGCCTCACCAAAAACTGCTGCAACCGCGGCAATGATCTCGACGGCACCACGACCGCGACAGCAAATATCGTCGCATACGTGCACGACGATCGGAGCCAGGGGAGTAGTCGAGATCAATGCGTAGAAGGTCGCCACACCGTACGCTTCTGCAGTGTGGAATGATCAGGGTGGCGCAGATGTAGTCGATCGCCCCGGGACTGACCGCAGCCGATCTCGGACTGCACTGCC
>CAWKAG010000013.1:0-5217 GCA_963847455.1 uncultured Acidimicrobiia bacterium | reverse complement strand
CGCATAGCGATGTTGTCGAACCAACCGCCCAGATACCCGGCCACAGCCCCTATCGAAGCTCCAACCACTAACGCCAGGGTGACCGTGAAGAATCCGAGCGTCAGACTTACCCGCGAACCGTAGATCACCCGCGAGAACTCGTCACGAACGTTGCCGTCCAGCCCCAGAATGTGCTGAGGGCTGGCCGGGTCGCACCCGAGCACGTGAATGCACGGAGGTCCGTAGCGACTGACGTCTTCCTTCCCAATGAGGATTTCGGTCGGACCATAGGGAGCGAGGAGCGGCGCAAAAATGGCTACGAGTATGAGGAACACGACGATCCCGAGCCCAATCATCCCCGACCTTCTTCCCCGGAAGCGTCGCAGAGCCAGACGCCACTGCGTGAGGGGCTTCTCGAAGAGACGCGAAGAGTCGGCGGCCTCCGCCTGTAGTTGCTCGAGTGCTTCCTTACGGCTCATCATCTTCATTCGAGGCGAATCCTTGGATCCAGATAGGCGTACGACAAATCAACCAACAGATTGACCAGAACATATCCCGCCGCCACCACGACAGTGAACCCCTGCACAATCGCATAGTCGCGACCCTGGATCGCGTCGAAGAGGGCCCGGCCGACCCCCGCCAGATTAAAGACCGTTTCGGTGAGGACCGCCCCACCGAGCAAGGCCCCCAACTGGAGTCCGACAATCGTCACGACCGGCAGAAGCGCATTACGAAACGCGTGTTTCCCGACCACCGAGGCATCACCCACCCCCTTGGCCCTGGCCGTCCGGATGTAATCCTTGCCCATCACTTCGAGCAACGAACTGCGGGTGATCCTGGCAATGATGGACAACGGAATCGTCGCAAGAGCCACGGCCGGCAAAATCATGTGCTTGACCGCATCCCAGAACACTGGCCACTGTCGTGTGATGAGATTGTTGAAAAGGTAATGATTGGCGATGTACTCGTGGGTCTTGGCGGTCAGGCTGCCTGCTTCGAGATCCCACCCCCAAACCTCAAAATAGGGAGTCGAAAACACGCCGGCACTGAGACGCCCCGAGGGAGGGAGCGCGAACGGAGTATCGCGAAGCAAGAGCGCGAATACATACGCCAACATCAGTCCGAGCCAAAAGACGGGCATTGAAACACCCACGTTGGCGAGGGCCATGGTGGCGGTATCAGCGACAGAGTTATGCCGCCGGGCGGCTAGAACGCCTAAAGGAACGCCGACCGAAACCGCGAGGGCCAGTCCGATCATTGCGAGCTCGGTCGTGAGCGGTAGACGTTCGATCAGCATCTGGTTGACGGGCCGTGAGAATCTGATCGACTCGCCGAGATTGAAGGTCGCCACGTTCTTCATATAGAGGCCCAGCTGTACGTAGACCGGTTCGTTGAGGCCATTGGCCTCATTGAAACGCTCACAGGCGGCCTCGGTGGCCCGCTCCCCGAACAGGGACGTGCACGGGTCGCCTGGGATGGCTCGAATCAGCATGAACACCACGAGCACGATCCCGAAGAGAACCGGAATGGCGAGCAAGATTCGGCGAAGGATGTAGGTTGAGCATCGACTCGTCAGGATAGAGGAAGGGGAGGCCGGGCGCCTCCCCCTTCCGAGATTCATCTGAGAATCGTCAGATCAGCCTTCGGCGTTGATCAGACCGTCCCAGAGGTAGTCGTAGTACTCGAACACACCGCTGTTACCGGTGTGGGTCGCGGCGCTGGCGTCCAAGCCGGCCGTGAACGAAGCCACGACGTCGTTGGCGTCGAAGGCCGACCCGTCGTGGAACACGACGCCGGACCGCAGGTTGCAGGTCCAGCTGGTCAGCTCGTCGTTTGGCACGCACTCCGTGGCGAGCTGCGGTTGCACCGCGCCATCGGGGGTGTACGAATACAGAGCCTCGACGACCTGTGAGCAAGCCCGCAGCGATTCACCGTCGGTCTCGTCGGAGCAGTACAGCGAGATAGGCTCGTTGCCCTGCATGAAGACGAGGGTGTCGGTTCCGTTGTCCCACAGGTTGAACAGCACCTGGCCCCATGGCGGAGCGTATGCCCCTTCGACTCCGGCGCCTGCCTGCGAAGCTGGCGGCCGAATGCGCGACCGGGATCATCGGAACGAGGTCCTTGATGGCGTTGTTGGCGTCCGCATAGAGCGGGGCCGCCTCGGCCGGATCAGCCAGCTGGGACGCTGCTGCCAAGCGGTTCGTAGATCTCCGGGTAGCGATCGCCGAACTGGGCGTTCGTCTCCGCGAAATGGAAGTCCAGGAAGTTGGTCACGTGCGGGTAGTCACCCGTCCATCCCAACAGATGGATGCCGTCGTATCCGCCGGCGGAGCTCGTCTGGATGAACTCGCCCGACTCGACCACCACCACCTCGGCGGTGATGTTCAGGTTGTCGGCCAGCTGTGCCTGGATGTCGGCGGCCACGTCGCCCGGCGCTGGGCAGGTACGCCGCGTGTGACGTCGCGGTAGTAGATGGTCGTCTCGAAACCGTCTCCCAATCCGGCGCCATCGAGCAACGCCTGGGCGGCGTCCACATCGAAGTCGTACCACGAGTCGCCTTCACAGCCGTTCTCGACGGAACAGGGGGTGAAGTGCGAAGCGGTCTCGGAGCCCGGTGGGTAGAACGTGTCCACGATCCGCTGGCGGTCGATGCCCAAGCGCCACGGCCTTGCGCACGTCGACGTTGTCCCAGGGAGCGAACGTGTTCGTGAAGCCCATGTAGAAGATGTTCGGCTCGGGCTTGTCGAGCAGCACCAGGTTCGGATCGGCTTCGATCGTGGCCAGGTCTTCCGTGCCGGGGAACGTGATCCCGTCGACCTGCTGCGACTGGAGCTCGAGGAGGCGTCCGGCGCTTTCCGTTGCCCACCGCAAAACGGCGGTCGAGTGGGTCGGCTTCTGGCCGTAGTAGTTCTCGTTCCGGGTGTACACCACAGAGTCGCCTCGCACCCATTCCTGGAGCGCGTAAGGGCCGGTACCGACCGGATTGTCGAGCGGAGCGCCGCCGGTCGCTTCGAGGTGCTCAGCCGGCTGGATCCCGAACACGCCGAAAGCGATCTTCGGAACGAAGGCCGGGTCAGGTGAGCACAGCTCGAACTGCACCGTCAGCTCGTCGACCGCGGTGATCGAAGAGATCTTGCCGCCGTAGTCGCAGCCTCCTGCGTCGAGGGCGGTGCCGACAAAGTCCGCGGACGGCTCGGCTGGTTGAGTTGTATCGGGGCTGGCCGCGACCGTAGTGGTCGTCTCGCCACTTGCGGCTGCGGTGGTATCCGTTGTTGCGCCTCCGCAGGCCGCGGCTATCAGCGCCAGGGCCAACAGCAACGAAAATAGTGATAGGTGTCTCTTCATTGTTCCTCCATGTGAACGCTCGCTAAAGGAGCGTGCCAACAAACTAGTCGCTTTGACGACCGGTGCGCATCCGAATCGTCTTGTCGTCGCTTGGCGTTTCCCCGCCCCAATAG
The DNA here is from genome assembly GCA_963847455.1 of uncultured Acidimicrobiia bacterium. Classification (GTDB taxonomy): domain Bacteria; phylum Actinomycetota; class Acidimicrobiia; order Spongiisociales; family JAENVV01; genus JAENVV01. The sequence goes on along the minus strand of CAWKAG010000013.1, from coordinate 1,780 downwards.
ACCATCAATTATTTGCATATATCTCAAACTGCCGTTATCCAATGAAGCCAGTCGTGGGATATAAGGCTCTTGGCGGGGGTCACCACCGATGCCGACCGCAATGATGCGCTGAGATGGGCGAACGAGGCGATGGAACGGCTCTACGCCGACGCCGACTCCCACCTCTTCGGCGACCAGCGGCCGGTCACGTCGAACTGAGGAACTCCGTCAGTATCTGGTGATCTTGCTACGGTTTGGCGACTTCGAGCCGACCGGTCACGTCGACCAAGCCTTCTCGATTCGGGATGGGAAGCGTAATGGCGATCTGGCAGAGGGGGAAGGTCGATGTTAAGTGCGCACGCAATGACCTCCCGAGAGACATTGACCAACGAGTGAGAAGCGACATAACACCCACTCGTTGTTCTCGTCGCGAGGAATATCCCGAAGCGTTCAACCAGGTCTTCATTCGACCACGACGTCGGTTGCTTTGAGAGCTGACCTCGAACGCTGCTGCCGTGATCACCAGTAATGAGAACTGTCATATCAGAGGCCGGGAATGATCGGGACGAGTGCCTCCAAGTAACTGTTGAGACACATCACCTGATCCACGTACAACTTACGCTCCTCGTCGAACACTGATCCTGTAGCAGTCGACGCAGGCGAAGTCTGGTTGAGATCCTTTCTCGGTTCACATGACGCAGCCAACGCATACGGCGAGTGTGGACTCACGATATGGACTTGGACAAGGTCGGGGATATCGTTGGCATTGGCCTCAACAAGAACGGCAGGTAACTCATCCATTACTGACAGCGCTGCCGCCGGATAGGGGTGGAGCAGGACCTCGCCGGCGATTGCCCGCAATGGAGTCCGCTGCCACAGGATCCAGCTGGTTAACCCACCAATACGTGACGTGTGAATGCAACGATCCACCAGTCCACACCGGTGGTCCTCCCAACCACTCTCAAACTTCGTCGTGCGGTAACCGATCTCTCCAAGCCAGGCAGCGAGGCCTTCGTTGCCAGATATCAAACTCCGACTTCGTCCCGGATCAGGGCCCACGATAAGATCGTCGTCCCTCAATGGAAGATACTGAAGCCGAAGAAGCGACGGCACACTGTTGATCGTATATGAGTAATTCGACCAAGCCGCATCCTGAACACGAAACCCTGCCGCCTCCAGAACACCGACCGTCTGCGAAGGCTCGAACGCGAAGTCCCGATCCAGCACGAGGGGGCTCGTATACCCGTCGAGAATCAAAACGAGGATGTCAGTGCCGGCGGAGGCTCCAAGTATGGATGTAGGTGCCGCCGAATCAGCAACTCCCAACGCAGCTTGATCACCCATCCAACCAGTCACACCCATCGCTATCACCGAGACTCCGAGTGCAGTTCCGAGAACGTTGGGGAGCGTGCCGAAAGCGCTTAGATGCGCACCCAGGAGCACCACAGCCCAAATAGCTCCAATCCCGGCAATGACGTCAACCGGGACGCTTCCGAACCATGCGTAGGGCACGACCCTCCAGGTCCAGAACACAAGCAAAGCGAGCTGGGCTCCCAAGAGGTGCCCGCTATCACGCGCCTGGAAATGTCTCGTTAGCAAGGCGGCCGTCGCAAGGACGCCAGACCCGGCGCCAATCACAACGGCGACGTCAACAAATCGGCCAGCGTTGGACGCCCAGAGGGCCATCGGCCCGAAGAAGGCAGGTCCGAATAGTGCCCGAAAGATGAGTGCCCATCGAAGAGGCTGAGTACCCGACGTCATTGAGTGGAAGCAAGGAACTTGAGCAATTGCCGTCTCACAT
>CAWKAG010000012.1:0-78688 GCA_963847455.1 uncultured Acidimicrobiia bacterium | reverse complement strand
GCAATGTTGTCGAACCACCCACCCAAATAGCCGGCCAATGCACCGATCGAAGCTCCAACTAACAGCGCCAGCGTGACGGTGAAGAACCCCAGGGTCAAACTCACCCGCGAGCCGTAGATAACGCGCGAGAACTCGTCACGAACGTTGCCGTCCAGACCGAGAATGTGCTGGGGGCTGGCTTGATCGCACCCGAGCACGTGAATGCAGGGAGGTCCGTAGCGGCTGACGTCTTCTTTCCCGATGAGAATCTCAGTCGGACCATATGGAGCCAGGAGCGGGGCAAAAATCGCCACGAGTATCAGGAACACAACTATCCCGAGCCCAATCATCCCCGACCTTCGTCCGCGGAAGCGTCGCAGAGCCAGACGCCACTGCGTGAGGGGCTTCTCGAAGAGGCGCGACGAGTCGGCGGCTTCCGCCTGTAGTTGCTCAAGGGCTTCCTTACGGCTCATCATCTTCATTCGAGGCGAATCCTTGGATCCAGGTATGCGTACGACAAATCAACCAACAAATTGACGAGGACATATCCCGCCGCGACCACAACTGTGAACCCCTGAACAATCGCATAGTCGCGACCCTGGATCGCGTCGAAGAGGGCCCGGCCAACCCCGGCGAGATTGAAAACCGTTTCGGTGAGAACCGCTCCGCCCAGCAAGGCCCCCAACTGGAGTCCGACAATCGTCACTACCGGCAGAAGCGCATTCCGAAAGGCGTGTTTCCCGACCACCGCGGCATCGCCAACCCCCTTGGCCCGGGCCGTCCGGATGTAATCCTTGCCCATCACTTCGAGCAACGAACTACGGGTGATCCGGGCAATGATGGACAACGGGATCGTCGCAAGAGCCACGGCCGGCAAAATCATGTGCTTGACCGCATCCCAGAAGACGGGCCATTGCCCGGTAATCAGGTTGTTGAACAGGTAATGATTCGCAATGTACTCGTGGGTCTTGGCGGTGAGGCTGCCTGCTTCCAGATCCCACCCCCAAACCTCAAAATAGGGAGTCGAAAACACGCCGGCACTGAGCCGCCCCGAGGGAGGGAGCGCGAACGGAGTATCGCGAAGCAAGAGCGCGAATACATACGCCAACATCAGGCCGAGCCAAAAGACGGGCATTGAAACACCCACGTTGGCGAGTGCCATGGTGGCGGTATCCGCGACAGAGTTATGCCGCCGGGCGGCCAGAACGCCTAAAGGAACGCCGACCGAAACGGCGAGAGCCAGTCCGATCATTGCCAGCTCAGTCGTCAGCGGTAGCCGTTCGATCAGCATCTGGTTGACCGGCCGCGAGAACCTGATCGACTCGCCGAGATTGAACGTCGCCACGTTCTTCATATAGAGGCCCAGCTGGACGTACACCGGTTCGTTGAGCCCATTCGCCTCATTAAAACGCTCGCAGGCGGCTTCGGTGGCTCGCTCCCCCAACAGGGAGGTGCACGGATCGCCCGGGATGGCCCGAATCAGAAGAAACACCACGAGCACGATCCCGAAGAGAACCGGGATGGCAAGCAAGATGCGTCGAATGATGTAGTTGATCATCGGAGCGTCAGGATAGAGCAAGGGGGAGGCCGGTGGCCTCCCCCTTGCTAGATAACTGGATTACTTCGTCGATTACTCCTCGACGTTGATGAGACCCCACAGGTAGTCGTAGTACTCGAACACACCGCTGTTGCCTGAATGCAACGGCGAAGCCGCATCCAATCCGGCTGTGAACGTTGCCACGACATCGTTGGCATCGAATGCCGAGCCATCGTGGAACACGACACCGGAACGCAAATTACACGTCCAACTGGTCAGTTCCTCGTTGGCGACACACTCGGTCGCCAGCTGCGGCTGCACCGAACCATCCGGGGTGTACGAGTACAGCCCCTCAATGATCTGGCCACAGGCCCGCAGCGACTCACCATCTGTCTCATCGGCGCAGTACAACGAAATAGGCTCGTTGCCCTGCATGAACACCAGGGTGTCCTTGCCGTTGTTCCAGAGGCTGAACTGCACGTCGCCCCATGGCGGAGCGTACGCACCCTCAACCGACGCCTGCGCTGCATAGCTGGCAGCCGAATGCGAGATCGGCACCATAGGCACCAGTTCCTTGATCGCATTGTTGGCGTCCGCATAGAGCGGCGCAGCCTCGGCGGCACTTGCCAGCTTGGAAGCTGCTTCCAACGGTTCGTAGATCTCCGGGTAGCCGTCGCCGAACTGAGCGTTCGAGGCTGCGAAGTGGAAATCGAGGAAGTTGGTCACGTGCGGGTAGTCACCCGTCCAACCAAGCAAATGGATGCCGTCGTAGCCACCAGCCGATGATGTCTGAATGAACTCACCAGACTCGACCACAACAACCTCAGCATCGATATTCAGATTGGTCTTCAACTGATCCTGAATGTCGGCAGCCACATCGCCCGGGGTGGGGAGATACCCGCGGGTTACATCGCGGTAGTAGATCTTCGTCGAGAACCCGTCAGCTAGGCCAGCCTCCTCAAGGAGTGCCTTGGCGGCGTCGACGTCGAAGTCATACCAAGAGTCACCTTCACAACCGTTCTCAACTGAACACGGCGTGAAGTGCGATGCAGTCTCTGAACCCGCTGGATAGAAGGTATCGATAATGCGCTGACGGTCGATGCCCAGCGCTACAGCCTTACGGACGTTCGACATCGTCCCACGGGGTGAACGTGTTCGTGAACCCCATGTAGAAGATGTTTGGTTCTGGCTTGTCGAGCAGCACCAGATTCGGATCGGCTTCGATCGTCGCCAGATCCTCGGTGCCCGGGAACGTGATTCCGTCAACCTGGAGCGACTGGAGCTCAAGCAAGCGACCAGCACTCTCTGTCGCCCAACGCAAGACTGCCGTCTGCGAAGGAGCTAGATCGCCGTAGTAGGCGTCGTTACGCGAGAAGACAACCGAGTCGCCTCGCACCCATTCCTGGAGTGCGTATGGACCGGTACCGATCGGGTTGTCAAGGGGCGCACCGCCGGTTGCTTCGAGATGCTCTGACGGCTGGATGCCGAAGACACCGAAGGCAAGTTTCGCCACGAAGGCCGGGTCGGGCGAACAGAGCTCAAACTGCACCGTCAGCTCGTCGACCGCGGTGATCGTGTTGACCTTGCCGCCGTAATCACAGCCACCCGCGTCGAGGACCGCACCCATAAAGTCAGGTGATGGCTCGGCTGGTTGAGTTGTATCGGGGCTCGCCGCGACCGTGGTGGTCGTCTTTCGCCACTTGCGGCTGCGGTGGTATCCGTTGTTGCGCCTCCGCAGGCCGCGGCTATCAGCGCGAGGGCCAACAGCAACGAAAATAGTGATAGGTGTCTCTTCATTGTTCCTCCATGTGAACGCTCGCTAAAGGAGCGTGCCAACAAACTAGTCGCTTTGACGACCGGTGCGCATCCGAATCGTCTTGTCGTCGCTTGGCGTTTCCCCGCCCAATAGACCATCAATTATTTGCATATATCTCAAACTGCCGTTCTCTAATGAAGCCAGTCGTGGGATATAAGGCTCTTGGCGGGGGTCACCACCGATGCCGACCGCAATGATGCGCTGAGATGGGCGAACGAGGCGATGGAACGGCTCTACGCCGACGCCGACTCCCACCTCTTCGGCGACCAGCGGCCGGTCACGTCGAACTGAGGAACTCCGTCAGATCTTGGTGACCTGATCCGGAGCTTCGGCCAAGATCGAGTGCCCCACATTCGAGAGAACCACAACGGTGGAATCGGCAACGGTGGATGCCACCTGCTGACCCGACGCGGGTGGCGTCATCTTGTCATCGCCCCCAAGAAGGAACAGGGCAGGGACCGTCACCTTGCCGGCGGCGTCGAGGATTGACCCGCGATTCATGCAAGCCTTGAAACCGGCGTACAGGACCCCGGGAGCGGACCGTTCGACTACCCGCTTCGAACCACCCACCATCCATGACCCGGGTTGCCGGTGACCACCTCGGTGACCATGACTTGAATGCGACCAGCCCACCATGAGGTCGATCGCGTGCTGTTCGTCGGCTTCGGCGGCGGCCAGCATCTGAGGGTGGACCGGCATCTCGACCGAGACACCCACCAGAGCAAGTTTGTCGACGAGTTCCGGGTGATCCGCGGCGCACTGGATGGCCACAAACGAACCCATCGAGTGGCCAATCAACGCGGCTGAAGTGGCCCCGGCTGCCCGAATGACGTCGGCTACCCAGTCAGCCATCTCCTCAACGGTGGCTAGAGGTGGCCCGTCTGACCCCCCATGGCCCGGAAAGTCCAGCGCCAGGACCGAGAAACCGTGATGTGCCAGATAGCGCGTTTGGAGAACCCAGATCGTGCGATCCTGACCCGCACCATGCAACAAAACCAGCAACGGCTTGGCTAGGTCAATCGGTCGACCTCCGGTGGCTGCAAAGACTCGCTTGTCCCCGACCGTGATGTCCATACGCTCTACTTCTGCGACGCCCGCAGCGCGCGCCTCAAGTCACCAATCAGATCCTCGATCGATTCCATGCCGACCGACAGACGAATGAGATCTTCGCTGATGCCGGCGGCTTCCAGGTCCTTGGCCGACATTTGCTGGTGGGTCGTCGATCCCGGGTGAATCACCAGAGATTTGGCGTCTCCCACATTGGCCAGATGAGAGAAGACGCTGACGGCTTCGATGAACTGACGCCCTGCCTCACGACCACCCTTGATGCCGAAGGAGAAAATCGCGCCTGGCCCCTTGGGGAGCATCTGTTGCGCACGAGCATGGTCAGGATGGGACTCCAAGGCCGGATACGAAACCCATTCGACCTCGGGAGCGGCGTTGAGGAATTCAGCGACAGCCATGGCATTGGCCACGTGACGTTCCATTCGGATAGGAAGCGTTTCGAGACCTAGCAACATGTAGAAGGCGTTCTGCGGACTCATCGAAGCGCCAAAGTCACGCAGCCCCTCAGCCCGGGCCCGGGACATGAAGGCCGCAGGCCCATACTCTTCAGAGAAATCGATGCCGTGATATCCCTCGTATGGCTCGGTAAGGGTGGGGAATTTGCCAGATTTCTCCCAATCAAAGGTTCCCCCGTCCACAATCACTCCCCCAATCGCCACACCGTGGCCGCCAATGAATTTTGTCGCGGAGTTCATGACGATGTCGGCTCCCCATTCGATCGGCCGACAAAGATACGGCGAAGCGAACGTGTTGTCGATCATCAGCGGCAGGCCTTCAGCGTGGGCTAGATCCGCAACCGCCCGCATGTCCATGATCTCTAGCCCCGGATTGCCGAGCGTTTCGCCGTAGACCAGACGGGTGTCGTCGGTGATGGCATCGGCGAACTCATCCGTGTTGCGGGGGTTGACGAAGGTGGTCGTAATCCCGAAGCGCGGCAGGGTGAGGTTGAACATGTTGTGCGACCCGCCATAGATCGAGCCGGATGCCACGATGTGCCCACCTTGCCCCATGAGCGTGGCCACGGCGAGGAACAGTGCGGCCTGACCGGACGCCGTCGCAACCGCCCCGACTCCCCCCTCGAGTGCAGCCATACGCTCTTCGAATGCCGCCACGGTCGGATTCGAGATACGGGAATAGATATGTCCGGGGGTCTCAAGGTTGAACAAGGAGGCGGCATGGTCGACAGAATCAAACAAGTAGGACGTGGTCATGTAGATCGGCTGGGCCCGAGCCCCGTACGTTTCATCGGGCCGCTGGCCGGCATGCAACGCCAACGTCTCGAACCCAAGGCCTTCCGGTGTGATCATTCGGTGAGGCTATCAGCCACTTCATGCTGAACGGGGACGGTTCAACGACGCGTCGACGAAACTCGATCCGTCACATCCACCAGGGTGGTTTGGATAATCCCTGATCCGATGAAGCGATCTGGGAGAGACGGCAGGTCGATACCCACCGCACAGCCGACAACATACCTGGACAGATTGACGACTGTATTGGGAGCTGGGCCGCATGAATCAGCCGCCCTGACTGTCGCAAAGACCGAATAACGCTCAATGAGTTCCGCCTCGGTCCACTCCGAGAGAAGGCGAAAGGTCTGCCCGCGCAGGTCCGATCCGTGCGGACCGGACCTGACAAGGAGCAGATCACCAGGTCGTGCCCGCGCCTGCGAGTCTTAGTCCTCTGGTCATGCCCGCCTGACCGGCGCATTCTCAGAAGAGAAGGAGGTCGTCATGGAAACTCTCGACACCGTCCTCGTGGACTGTGGGTCTGACCGATCAACGCAAACCAACCTGTTAGAGCGCCTCGGCCACCATGTTGAGGTCTGCCCCGGGCCTGCGCACGCCACGCTATGCCCGATCCTCAAGGGTGAGTTCTGCGAGAAAGTAGCTGCAGCTGGCGGGGTGATTTTCGATCTGGACCTTGATCGAGCGCAGCATCGAGCGATCCTCGCCAAGTACCAGGAGATTCTTGGACCCGACATTCCAATCCGAGCGGTGGTGCGCCCCCAGATGTGGAGAAATACGCCGAACTACTAGCTGGCGTACAGGTGTGGACTCACGAACCCACGGCAAGCGACATCGACGGTTTCGCCGCCCTGGTTGAGTCTGTCGAGGACTAACCCGTTCTATCTCGAGGAAGAGTGCGCCGCGAGCTAAACCCTCTTCATTTGCCCGCCCCCGAGGACTCACCAGTGGGTTGATTTTCGTCCCTAATGCGAGAGACGCGTTGGGTCACATCCACTAATGATGCTCGATCCCCACCCGATCCAAGGAAACGGTCTGTCAGGAAGGGCACGTCGGTCTCAGTGCACATCCGACGGCGAACCTGGCCAAATTCACGAGAGTGTCTGGAGCTGGAGCACACGTAGATGGAAACCGCACCGCTACAAAGATTGAGAACCTCTCTTCGAGCTGAGCGAAGGTCCGCCCAGCAGGAGGGACCGCCGGTCGGTCTCGAAGTAGGCTGTCGGGATGGCGATTCGCATTCCGATTCCGTCCCTGATCGTCCTCGTCGGGCCGTCTGGAAGTGGCAAAACCACGTGGGCGGAGGCCAATTTCAAAGCTGGCCAGGTCGTTTCGTCGGACGCCCTTCGGGCTGCCGTAGGTACTGGCCAACACGACCAGAAGGCATCCGCCGACGCATTCGCCGTGCTCGAATCAATCGTTGATATGCGACTCGCGCGGGGACTCGCAACGGTCATTGATACGCTCGGTCTCAACGCCGATGACCGCCAGCGTTGGCGCCAGAAGGCATCGGACGCCGGCATGCCGGCCATCGCCATCGTCTTTGATACGGACGCAAAAACCTGCAAAGACCGCAACAAACGGCGCAGTCGGAGCATCCCTCCGAAGGTACTCGACAGCCAGATCACTCGCTACGCAGAAACCCGACCAACACTTGAAGGAGAGGGATTCGCGGCCGTCTATGCGGCCGACACGGTTACGCCCGTCGCGTTGGGCAGTTGGTCTGCTGATCGGGTCAGGCCCACCCGGCGCATCCGGTTTGGACTTCAGGTGTCGAACTTCGAGTGGGGTGACGTATCGACACCTGACACCCTGGCCGCCATCGCCCGACGCGCCGAAGCGGCCGGGTTTGAGAGTTTGTGGCTGATGGACCACCTTCGCCAGATCCCCCAGGTCGGTCCGGCATGGAACGACATGCTGGAGGCCTACACGGCGTTGGCATGGCTCGCAGGTGTGACCGACACAATCAAACTGGGTGCGCTTGTGACTGGCCTGACCTATCGCAACGTCGGCCTGCTGGCCAAAATCATCTCAACGCTCGACGTTCTTTCTGAAGGCCGGGCAATATGTGGCATCGGCGCAGGCTGGTTCAAACAAGAACACGAGGCATTCGGGTACGCCTACCCACCCGATAAGGAACGGCTCGATCTGCTCGAAGATGCCCTCCAAGCCCTTCCCATCCTTTGGGGGGCGGGGGCGAAATCGTTTGAGGGCAAGGTCATCAGCATCCCTGAGGCGCTGGCGTATCCGCGACCTGTTCAAGAGCGTATCCCAATCCTGGTTGGCGGTAGCGGCGAAAAGCGAACGCTCAAGCTCGTGGCGCAATACGCGGACGCCTGCAACCTGATGGGTAGCCCCGACGACGTCCGCCATAAGCTCGCCGTGCTACACGCCCACTGTGAGGCCGTTGGGCGCGATCGCAGCGAGATCGAAGTCACCCACCTCTCGCCGACCTTCGTCTACACGACCAAACCCGAACTCGAAGCCGAGGCAGAGGCTTTGGGCATGGACACGGACGTGTTGCTTGGGCCGTTCTCGGGAGGGACCGTTGCCGATAACGTCACTCGCTTCACGGGTTTGTCCGAGGCAGGTGTCGACCTTGCGATCGTGGCAATCGCCAATCTTCACCGCCCGGGATCCCTCGAAACATTTGGAGAAGTAATCGAGGCGTTCTCGCTCTGATCAGCCGGCGATTTCGAAGCTGACTCTGCGATTGGCTGCTCGACCCTCTTCAGTGCTGTTGGTGGCAATCGGCTCCGTATCTCCGTATCCAATCGATTCCAGCTCGTTGGTGACTCCGGCGGTGACCAAATAGACGACCACTGCCTCAGCTCGAGCTTTACTCAGCCCGAGGTTGTAGTCCGGTTCACCCGTCGAGTCGGCATGGCCGGCAACCACGATCGGATAGGTGGGGTGGTCAACCAGGTATCCGGCGATCGAATCGAGGCGCTGAACAGCGTCCGCTTCGAGTTCAGCACTGTTGTAGGCAAACAGCAGGTCCGTGCTCACAGAAAAGTCGGCAAGCTGGGCCTTCACCCCGGCTCGCTCGGGATCCAGGACTGGCGGGAGTTCGCCATTGACAACCCAGAAGACGCCGATGAGGACCGCGGTCGCAATGATGAGTGCAAGGACTAGAACGATCAAGCTGACTGCCCGCTTCTTGACCCACCGCGCGGACGCTTCGAATCTCATGGTTGGCGCCGAAAAGTCACGATGGCGTTCTCGCCTTGCCACTGCATTCGGATGTCACTGGAGAAGTGCACTTCAACCCCGATCAGGGCCTCGAAAACCAGGTTCTCCAAGGACATGAATTCTTCCATAGAAACGTCTTCGGTGGAACACGCTGTAGCGCTCTGAACGGCATCGATTGCCACGAGCGTTGTGCCATCGAAGTCATACGAACCAGAGATGTCATTACACGGTCCGCTCCCTTCGAAACTCCCGTCCGGCTCGAACTCAAACCAGGCGGGAACTCCCAGCGCGTTTTGCGATGACAAATCCGGCTCGAGATCACGGAACACACCGTCAACCGCTACCGAATCCAGCAGCCACCGCGCCTCAATGCGATCGGGGTCGGCGGCACTACACCCGGTGGCGCTAAGGAAGACGGCCGAGATCGTGACCGCAGTTTTGAGTCGAGTGATTTTCAGCCAACCCTGGCAAGCGATACAGGGATGCCGTTGAGACGAGCATTACCGGAGAGGGGGTCCAAAGCGGATCGATCCGAGAGGATATTGGAATTTACTCCCGGACGCCTCGCCGCCACCTGAAGCCGGGCCTGGTCATCGTCGTGGCCCCAGCCATGCGGCAGCGAAACCACGCCGGGCATGATGTCGTCGGACACCTCGACCGGGGCATCGACTTGACCGGCCTCTGACTTAACGGTCACCGAGCCTCCCGCCTCGACTCCCAGCGCGTGGGCATCGGACGGGTTCATCATCAGCGTGCACCGGTCTTTGCCTTTAACGAGCACTTCCACGTTGTGCATCCACGAGTTGTTCGACCGAAGCTGCCGCCGCCCGACCAGGACGAACGGATCCGCTGTCCGCTCGAGGATCGCCGCCAACCGGGGCACATCGGCGACGAACTGGGGTGGGGCAAGGTGGACCTGGCCATCGGTGCAGTTGGAAGCCAGCGGGAGCCGGGGTTCGAGAGGCCCAAGGTCAATACCATGCGGTTTGTCAATCAGCTTCTGAAGGCTGAGTCCATCCGGGTTGGATCCGAATCCGTCGCCATATGGCCCGGTCCGGAGGCGTATGTCGAGAATTCGTTGCGGACCCGTGAAGCGCGATACCGCATCCCATGCGACGACCTGGTCCGTGCCAAATGCCGGCGACGCCGGATTGGTGAGCGCCTTGGCCAAGAGAGCTGCTGCCCCGGCTTCGTCCATGTGATCGACGGGCAGATCGTTCCCCTGGATGGCGGCGGTCAGACCGAGGAGGATTTCCCATTCGGCTGGATGATCATCGGGCTTGTCGAACGTAGGTGGTGAATAATTGGCGGTGTTACGCACCATCAGCGAAGTGAACGCCACATCGAAATGGGCACGCTCGAGAACCGAGGGTGGCGGCAACACAACGTCGGCGTGGCGGGCGGTTTCGGTCAGATAGACGTCTACCGCCACCATGAATTCCAGCTGGTCGAGCGCGGCTTCGACTCGTGCCGAATCAGGGATGGAACGGGCTGGATTGCCACCGACGACCACCAACGCCCGGACCTGACCTTCGCCCGGCGTTTCGATTTCGCCGACCAGGGCGGCCGAAGGCATTTCGCCGCGCACTTCTGGATGGTTGCCAACCCGGGATCGGTAACGACCGGTCTGGAATCCCCGCCCACCGGGGTCGGTCTTGGGAGTCACGATGGCGGCCAGGGGGAACATGGCACCGCCAGGAGTATCAAGGTTGCCGCTAACCGCGTTGAGGAGGTCGGCCAGCCAGGAGGCGAGGGTCCCGAACTCCGTTGTGTGGGTGCCCATCCGCCCGTAGGCGACGGCGGTAGGCGCGTTCGTGAACTCGGCAGCAATGCGGCGAGTGGTCTCGGCGGGAATCGACGTAGCAGCGGCGACCGACTCGGCTGTGAACTCGGCCAGAGCCACTTTGGCATCGGCCAGCCCGATCATGAATTCGGGCAGCTCAGGATCCCCCGCCTCAAGGACAGTCGTGATCAGGGCAGCCAACCAGGCGGCGTCAGTCCCTGGGCGGATGAAGAGATGCTCGTCTGAGGCCTTGGCCGTCTTGGACTTTCGAGGGTCGACGGTGACGATCCTGCCACCCCGTTCCTGGATCGCCGCCATGCGACCCGGCCAATCCGGCGCCGTCGCCAAAGACCCGTTTGATTCGTGAGGATCGGCGCCGAGCATGAGGAGATAGTCGGTTCGATCGATGTCAGGAACCGGGATCAGATCAGGGTTACCAAACATGGCACCACTCGACACGTGTTTGGGCATCTGATCGACGGTCGAAGCAGAGAAGACGTTCGGGCTGCCGAGGGCTTTGAGGAGCGGTCGCAGGTACAGGCTGCCGGCGAGATTGTGGACGTTGGGATTCCCGACATAAGCGGCCGTGGCCGATGCACCGTGTTCGTCAATGATGCGGCGAAGCCCTGCTCCGGCCGCGGCGATAGCCTCATCCCATCCCACCTCGACAAACTCGCCCTTCTTCTTGATGAGCGGCATCCGGAGTCGGTCGGGATCCTCATGTAGTCGGCCGAGCGTTGTGCCCTTCGGGCAGATAAACCCGTGGGAGAAAACATCGTCCTTGTCGCCCCGAATGACCTTGACCGAGCCTTCGTCGATAGTCAGCTCGAGACCGCAGGTGGCCTCACAGAGCGGGCAAGTCCTGATCGACGTAGTAGTCATGCGTCAACGGTAGCGCTCGTCAGCGCCGGACGAGCTGAAACGACGTCCCACGCTGGGCACCAGCCACCCAACCGACCCATTCTCGGGGCCACAACTATCGGAATCCGCGTGTAGCAACCCTGGGTTAAACCCAGGGTTCCAGCGATCAGGTTGGTTGGTAGGGTGGCGGGATGGATTTTGGTGTGAATATCTTCCCGACCGATACGACCATGCAGCCGATGGATCTGGCCAAACGTACCGAGGAACTCGGCTTTGAGTCGCTGTGGTTTCCCGAGCACAGCCACATCCCCACCGATCGCACCACGCCGTGGGGCGGGAGAGCAGGGAGCGCCGCCGCTACCCGAGCAATACTGGCGCACCCACGATCAATTTGTAGCGCTGGCGGCGGCCGCCGCCGTCACCACCACCCTCAAGCTAGGGACCGGCATCACCCTGGTCGCCCAGCGCGACCCGATCTGGCTGGCGAAGGAAGTCGCTTCGCTCGACATGATCTCGGGCGGTCGCCTCCTGTTCGGCATCGGATACGGCTGGAACAAGGAGGAGATGGCTCACCACGGAGTGCAATACGCCGAACGGCGGGCCGTGGTCCGAGAAAAGATCCTCGCCATGAAAGAGTTGTGGACCAAGGACGAAGCTGCCTTCGCCGGCGATCACGTCAACTTCTCTTCGAGCTGGTCGTGGCCCAAACCGACCACCAAGCCTCACCCGCCGGTGATACTTGGTTCGTCAGGCGGGCCCAAGACGTTCCAGCACATCATCGAATTCTGCGACGGCTGGATGCCGATCGCCAGTCGCACCCCCGTCCTCGAACAGGTAACCCACCTCCGGAGAGCATCCGAGGACGCCGGACGCGACCCGGCGAGTATCGAACTTGGCGTCTTCCAGATTCGACCAGAAGTGAAGTACGTCGACCCGCTTATTGAGGCGGGTTTTGCTCGAGCATTGTTCGGGCTGCCTCAAGGAGAACCGGCCGAAGTTGCCGAGCATCTCGAATTCCTTGCCGAGTTCGTTCAACAATATCGCTAGCCTGGCTCGCAATATGAGTGCTTTTGAGGATCTGCTTGCCGACCACAACTCAACTATCGCGGTCGTCGGTGCCACCGACGATCCCTTCAAATTCGGTGGCAAAATCTACCGGGATCTGAAGCGAAAGGGCTATCGCGTTTTTCCAGTGAACCTGACCAGGCAGACGGTCGACGGCGATCCAGCCTTTGCGACGCTGGCAGACCTGCCTAGCCAGCCCGACATCATCGATGTTGTTGTCCCGGCCGACGTCGGCATCACGATCGCGGAACAGGCCAACGAGCTGGGTTACAAACGAATCTGGTATCAGCCGGGCAGCGAAAGCTCGGCCATCATCGAATACCTCGAAGCAAACGAGTTCGAGTATCTGGCGGGTCCTTGCATCATGGTGCAGAGCAAAGCCGCCACACGCTGACCGACCGCCGGCCCGATCAAGAACGTCGCCAGGCACGCACTTCGGTTCCTTTTAGCGCGAACCGCCCCTAAGATCGGCGGTGAGCGCAGACGACGATCGCATCGTTCTCGAGGACCAGACCGAACGTCCTGCGGCCAAAATCGGAACACTCATCGCGGCTGCGGTGACCGTGATCGCGGCGATGGCGCTCCTTGGTTCGGTGGGTTCACCAGTCGACGTACCATCCGATTCCCTGCCAGACATCACTGCTCCTCCCCAGCAGCCGCTGGCGATCATGCCGGATCTCGTCGGCCGGGACCTCATTGAAGTCGTGGATCTCCTCCGAGATGCCGGGCTCGACTCGACCATCGTCAGCCAGGCCAGGTGGCTGGCCAATCCGGAGGTCCCTGCCGGAGCGGCCTACTTGCAGTCTCCTCCCGCCGGCACAGAGGTCTTTGACATCAACGTCGTGACCCTTGTGATGAGCGCCGGCGGTCCGGTAATCAGCTGGGACGACGTACCGATAGACCTGCAGGAACTCATCGCTACCCAATACACCCCGGACCGTTCGGAGCCTGTTTTGGTGGTCGAGACCGGGTCAGGTCGTGTGTACAAGACCGACGCACTCCTGTTTGGGCCATGCAACGCCGTTGAGCTGGCGCAGAACGCCTTTTATGATCGAGTTTTTGACGGTCTCTGCAAGGTCGGTCCGCCCGAAACCATCGTCGGATGGACGCCGAACGGAGGCATGTTTGCGATCGAAGGGCTTCCCCGCCAGGGCCACAAGTCGTCTTCGGCACTCCTGCAACTCGACGAGCAGTTCTGGGACATCCAGTCGGTCGTTGGCAGTGTGCGTCGCCTTCCGGCTGTCACGATCGAGGCCAACGGGATCCGGATCGTCGGTGGCTATGACGAGTATTTCGTGTGGACCGCCGGCCAGGTTGAACTCGCCAGCCAGCTCTCCTCACTCATCGAACCGATCGACATTCGCGGGAACCTGGTCTTGAACCTGACCGAACCATTGACGTTTGGCCACCCAGGACTCGTCGAGTCGGACTTCGGCAGCGCCCTCGTACGGTTCGACAACGCAGACGTTATCGCCAGCGAAACCGAGTCATCGATCACGATCAGCCCGGCGTTTATCGACAGCACGGAAGTGACCACGCTGATACCTTCCACCTGGCAGCGCGTCGATTCCGCAGACACCGAATGGCAGCACGCCCTGCCGGGGGTATGGCAGTCGGGCCAGTTGTCGGAGAGGGAACTGGTCAGCGCCACCACTTTTGCGCCAACCGCTACCGGGGAACGGTGCGGCCTCTACCCCGTCGGTTTACTCCGCCAGGTGGGCCCAACGGACGCCCTCGTCTACGTGGCGCACGGCAGTTCCCTCGACTTCAGAGTATGGCTGGAGCACTTTGACCCCGAGGATGTCGGACCCGTTTCTGCACTGGACCCCGACCTCGATTGCCTTGAGGGCCTCGATGCCGAAATCAGAACGAGCAGCCGATTTTATGACGGAAGATCACTCGACATCGTCATCGGATTCGGACCCGACATCGACCGAGAGACGCGCCAACAGGCGTTCGCGATCCTCGACAGTCTTGAGCCGCTGCCGGACTACCTCGATAACCGGTAAAGGGCGATTCGCCATACAATCGACAGGCAATGGCCGACCAAACAAGGATCCTGTACGACGAGGAACCCCCTGCTCGCCGAGGACCTACCGGTTCTCTGCTCGTCGCGGCCGGTTGTGCCCTTGTCGCCGCCTGGATACTCCTTGGCTCAATTGAGTCACCCACCCCGAACCCGGCTGAGCTAACGACACCGCCGCGGCTCGCAATCGCGGTAATGCCCGATCTGCGGGGGAGCAGCCTGATCGGTGCCGGGAACCAACTCCGAGATGCCGGCCTCGATCGGAAAGCGGTAGAGCGGGCCAGTTGGATCGCCAACCCGCAAGTGAAGGTCGGAACCGTATCGGCCCAGACACCGCCGGCCGGTGCGGAAGTATTCGACTACGACGAGATCGATCTGGTTCTCAGTTCCGGTGGTCCCACCATCACATGGGACGAGGTACCACTGACGATGAAAGACCTGTTGAACGAGGTCGCCTCGCCCGATCTCGACGAACCCATCCTCGTCTTGAATACCGAAGCCGGAACCGCCTACAAGACCGACGACCTGTTGTTCGGTGGTTGCACGGCCGTCGACCTGACCAAGGACTCGCTGTACGACCGGGAGTTCGGCAAGGTTTGCCCGGCCCCGCTTATCACCCCGATCGTGGGCTGGCTCGGCGATGGGGCAATGTATGCCATAGGTGGCCTCCCCCAGCAGGACTATCTCGATGTCGGCTCGGCCATCTCCCTAGGTCCCGACCAACCGTTTGGTCGCCAACTCTGGTCGATCTCACCGCACCGACGGGCTCCTCGCGTCGAGGTCGAAGACAGGACCGTCCGCATCATCGGAGGCTTCTACAGCTTCGTCTTGAAGGTGCCTGAAGATTCGCAGCTGAGTCCAGAGGAAGTCGGTCAGCTCATCACTCCAACGGACATTCGTGGGAATCTGGTGGTGGATCTCAGTCCCCCGCTGAGCTACTACTCCAAGCCTGGCATCGCTGGCAACAACTCCCCTGACGGCCAGAGTGCTCGACGTCACCGGCAGGTCCCTGGCGAACCCTTCACTGCCCCGTCAACGGTCAACATCGTTTCGACCGGTGCTGACATCGAGCTTCTGGTTGACGATCAATACTCCGCCCGGGTCGAGATGCTCTCCGTTCCGGCGACGCAGTGGACAAATCGCACCACGGGCGGCTGGCAATTCGCCTCACCACCCGGTTGGAGTGCACCAGACCAGAATCCCGATCGCGCCAACATCCTGGCGGTGGCGACTTTCGAATCCCCGTTGGACGACGGCCAAACATGCAGGCGGTTCCCGGCGGCGGCAATAAGGAACATGGGACCCGACGATGTCGTTCTGTCCGTCACCGTAAGTCAGGCACGAGCAGATCGGCAGTGGCCGTCGTATTTCGATGAGGGCCAGCTTGGCCCGATCGTTCCGGACTATGGATCAAGTTGCCTGGAAGGTGTCGACGCTCAAATCCGCGTCGAGACCCTGGTCTACAACGGCGTACCACTGGAAGTCGTCAGCGCGATCGGATCCCAAGCGGATGAAGCTGCCCGGAACCAGGCGCTGGCCATCCTGACCAGTCTCGAGCCCGCCCCTACCTATTCGGACCGCTAGAAAGCCTCGTCGGGCAAGGACATGAGCGCCCCATTTTCGCCCTCGGCAGCTGCTCGACGAACCGCCACGTTCGGCAACGCGTCCCTGACGAAGAACCGGGCACTGGCGATCTTCCCTTCGTAGAAGAAAAGGTCATCCCCGCTGGCGGTCGGCAGCTTGGCTGCGGCAATCTCGGCGTGCCGGAGGAGCAGCCAACCGATGACGACTTCCGAAAGCGACTTGAGTAATCCGTCCAGATGCAGCCCGGCCTTGTAGATCTCCGGACGGTCTTGCACGGACGCCATCAGGTAGCCAACGAGAACTCCGAGCTGACCTTGCACGTCATCGAGCGCTTTACCGAGCAACTCGCGTTCAGACGAAAGAACATCGTCGTCCCCGCCGCCTTTGACGAACTCCACGATCTGACTGGCCATCCGGGTCAGAGTCGCCCCCTGATCCCGAGCGATCTTGCGGAAGAACAGATCCATGGCCTGGATCCCTGTCGTTCCTTCGTACACCGTGTCAATCTTGGCGTCACGGATGTACTGCTCGATCGGATAGTCCATGGTGAAACCAGATCCGCCAAACACCTGCAGAGACGTGGACAGAAGTTCGTAGGCCTTTTCGGACGAGTAGCCCTTGACCATTGGAAGCAGGAGATCGTTGAGCGCCTCAAGATATTCGTCATCGGGATGCAGGACAATTTGATCCTGGACCCAGGCCGTATACATGACCAGAGCTCGCAAGCCTTCGGAATAGGCCTTCTGCAGCATCAGCATCCTGCGCACGTTCGGATGCCGGATGATCTCGACCCGGGGAGCGGTCTTGTCGGTCGCCATGGTCAGGTCCGGCCCCTGAACGCGTTCTTTGGCGTAGGCCAGCGAATTGAGATACCCGGTCGACAGCGTGGCAGTCGACTTCGTGCCGATGAGCATCCGGGCATGTTCTATGACCTGGAACATCTGGCGGATTCCGTCATGTTTCGAACCGACCAGCCACCCGTAGGCGGGGGTCTCGATACCAAAGCTCAACTCGCAGGTTGCCGAGCCCTTGATGCCCATCTTCTTTTCGATGTTGGTGGCGTAAACGCCGTTACGCTCGCCGAGTGAACCGTCGTCGTTGATAAGGAATTTCGGAACCATGAACAGCGACAGGCCCTTGGTGCCAGGGCCGGCGCCTTCCGGGCGGGCGAGAACGAGATGAATAATGTTCTCGGCGTGATCGAATTCTCCGGAGGTGATGAAACGCTTGACGCCTTCGATGGCATACATATCACCGTCGAGTTGCACTGCTTTGGTCGTGCCGGCGCCGACGTCGGAACCTGCATCAGGTTCGGTCAGAACCATCGTGCCGCCCCAGTTGCGATCCATCATGTACCGGGCGATCTTGCGCTGGTCCTCCGTACCCTCATCAGAAGAGCACCCGGGCCATCAACTCACCCGATGCGTAGAAATAGGCGGTCGGTTGCGATCCGGTCATGAGTTCGAGTGTGGCGATGACAACGGACGGTGGAGCTCCCGCTCCGTCGAGTTCCGCCGGCATGGATAGGCGAGCCCAGCCTGCTTCTCGATAAGCGTCAATCGATTTCTTCATTTCATCAGGGAGGACCACTACACCGTCGACCAGTTTCAGCTCGTGACGATCGGACGCGACGAACGAGTCGCCCCACGGCCCCACGGCGAACCGCTCAACTTCGCGAAGAATCATTCGGGCGGTGTCCTCGTCCATTCCGCCGAAAGACTCGAGGTACTCGGTGATCGGGTTCGCCTCAAAGAGGTTGAATTCTTGATCTCGCAAGTTGGCTTTGTAGTGGCTCATGGCTGGCCTTCACTCGGCGATACGGTCAATTTTTAGTATACACTCAATTTTGAGAACCAATTCAAATTTATCATGATGATCAAATTCTCTAAATCAGTTATCGGCACATGCACAGCCAGGCTGAACCACCTACGATGAACTTCTTATGGCGCGCTACAAGGTCGGACTGGAAACCCAGGGCAAGATCCTCGAGGCCACTCGCCGTCTTCTCAGCGAAGTGGGTTTTGAGGCGATTACCGTCAAGGCCATCTGTGCCCAGGCTGGGATCCAGGCCGGTTCGTTCTACAACCTCTTTGCCACGAAGGACGAGGCTGTCCTCACGGTGGTTCGCGACGCCATCAGCTCATTCGACCCTGACCCGGATGGAGCCGGAAACGACACCGTTGAGAGCCTGGTCAACGCTTACACGGGCTTCGTCACGAAAGACCTGGAACTCGGTCGGGTGTACGCCCAGATGGCAGTCACGGCGGCCCTAACCCAGGAACACCTAGCCCGGAGAATCCAACGCCACCACGAACAACGGGTCGAGCGTTTCACGGCCGCTTATGTGCCGCGAACACCCGGCAGTGCCTTCGAACCTTGCTGGACATCGTATGGAAATTCTGCTCGGGGCTCTCAACGGACTGAGCATCCGCTGGTCGATCGATCCCACGTTCGACATCTCCGCGCACGCCAGCTTGATGGTCGACGAGTTGTCCACCACGCCCTAACGCGCCGGGCTAAGTTCCTGGTCATGGACTTCTCAACCCTCCTGTTCGCCGTTTCAGACGGCCTCGCCACCATCACCCTCAATCGTCCCGACGACGCAAATGCGCTCAACCTGACGATGAGCCAGGAACTCATGACTGCCGCCATCGAATGTGACGAGAACCCCGAAATCCGAGCGGTCCTCATCACCGGATCTGGCAAGATGTTTTCGGCCGGTGGTGACATCAAGGCGTTTATGGCCGCCGAGAGTATGCCGCACCTACTCAAGGAGATGACGCTGCACCTTCATGGCGCCATCTCGCGCTTCTCACGGATGGACCCACCGTTGGTAGTGGCGGTGAACGGAACGGCGGCGGGAGGCGGGTTTAGCCTCGCGATGGCAGGCGACCTGGTGATTAGCGCGGCGTCCGCCAAGTTCGTTGCGGCGTACACCCGATCGGCCCTGTCCCCTGATGGCAGCTCGACGTATTTCCTCCCCAGGGCGATTGGGCTACGTCGCGCTGCGGAGTTGATGTTGACCAACCGGGTGCTGAGCGCCCAAGAAGCCCTTGACTGGCAGCTCGTCACCAGGGTGGTGCCTGACGAGGACCTCCTCGCCGACGCAACGGCGTTGGGGCACGAACTAGCGAGCGGACCGACCCTGGCTTACGGACGGGTCAAACGCATGCTCCTCAGCACCTTCGGCGAGTCCCTGGAAACTCAGATGGAAACCGAGGCGCGCAACATCGCCGACATGGCGCGGAGCCACGACACGGCAGAGGGCATTGCGGCATTTGTTGAGAAGAGACCCCCGAACTATTCGGGCCGGTAGGCCTACAGCGGCGGGACGATTTCGAATTCGGCATCGAAATCGAGCAGTTCGAATGCTGCCCGGTAGTACTCCGTCGCCGATGAGTTCAAGCGGGTCCCCCCAAACACATAGACTGCCTTGGTAACGAATCCGGCCTCGTCGATCCAAACGTCGATGGAACCGACGTCGAGCGTCGAGAACTGGTCAAGCTCAGGGGATCCGCCCAGCCAGGTTTGGATGTCCGCGGTACCGCCTTGGTAGTGAATGGCCGGTCGCCCATTGACGTCCTCGACACCAACATTGGTGAGCTGGTCGAGAATTGGGGCCAGCGTCTCTGGGGTAAGCGCCGTAACGCTCGTCAGGCTCAGCAGTTGGGCGGCGGCGGGAGTCTCCTGCCAACCCGTCCCGTCATCTAGCCAGAACCTATTGTCGATACCTATGACATGCGCCACCCGTTCACCCGACGTGATGGTGGCCTCGATGCTCTCCGGGCTTCGCACGTATGCCGCTTCGACACTCGATGAGATGATCACGTCATTGCCTGCTTCGTCCCGGCTGAGCAAGATGTCCGTCGACGACCGGAACCGCTCCAGGTCGGTCTTCAGGAAGACGTCGCCAGTCGGCGGCCCGGCGGTCTCCGGCCCATCTCCGGCAGTCGGTTGTACCGTCGAAGTCGTTGAAGCGTTGTCCGGAACCGTCGTTGATGCAGCCGCGGTCGTTGGTGGAACGAGGACCGATGTGTCAACCACCGGCGTGGTGTTGGTTACGGCCGGTGTACAAGCGCCGAGCACGACGAAACAAAGGAAAAGGGTCTTGCGCATAGGTGCCAAGCTACTCAGACGTTGAAGCGAAAGTGCATCACGTCGCCATCTGCAACGATGTAATCCTTACCCTCGACCCGCATCTTGCCCGCGGCTTTCAGAGCGACTTCAGAGCCGAGCGCCAGCATGTCATCGATGCGATAGACCTCGACCCGAATGAATCCTCGCTCAAAATCGGAGTGGATGACGCCGGCCGCCTGCGGAGCCTTGGTCCTCGCTTTGACCGTCCACGCCCGGATCTCTTTTTCGCCAGCCGTAAAATACGTCTCGAGTCCCAGCAGGGAGTACGCAGCCCTGGCGAGGACCGCCAGGCCTGGCTCTTCAAGCCCTAGCTCGGCCAAGAATTCCGGTCGTTCTTCCTCAGGCAGCTCCGCAATATCAGCCTCGGCCTGGGCGCACAAAATGATGCAACCGGCGCCTTGTTCGGCAGCGATCGCCTCTACGACGGCCGTGTGTTCGTTGCCTCCCAATCCTGCCTCGTCGACGTTGCAGACGTAGAGGACTGGTTTCATGCTTATGAGTTGTGAGTCCCAGAGGGTGGCACGTTCCTCGGCAGTGAAGGTGACGGCTCGGGCCGGGATTCCCTCGTTGAGCGACGTGATCAATCGATCGGTAACTTCCAGGCCGAGGGCGGCTTCCTTGTCGCCGACGCGAACCGCCTTTGCCAACCGATCTCTTCTCCGGTCGGCCACGGCGAGGTCGGCCAGGATCAATTCGGTATCGATAGTTTCGATGTCACGGCGCGGATCGACGCTGCCTTCCACGTGCGTGATGTCATCGGAGTCGAAACACCTGACGACATGCAGCACGGCATCGACTGATCTGATGTGTCCGAGAAACTGGTTTCCAAGACCCTCGCCCTCTGAGGCCCCTCTCACCAATCCGGCTATGTCGACAATCTCAACCGCAGCCGGGATCACTTTCTTGGTATCGATCACTGAATGGAGTCGCTCAAGGCGCTCATCGGGTACCGGGACAATCCCGACGTTGGGTTCGATGGTGGCGAACGGATAGTTGGCAGCCTCTGCCCCTGCGGCAGTGAGCGCGTTGAAGAGGGTCGACTTGCCCACGTTGGGGAGTCCCACGATTCCGGCCTGCATCTACGAATCCTTGCTAATTGAGTCCGAAACGTTAGCGCTCCACAGGGTGTGTACCGCCACCGAATACGATACGGTAGGGGCGACACGGAGGAAGCAATGACCGCACTGGCCGGCAGCATCATCAAGCCTGAGGGCGCTTCACACATTCAACCGACCCCGATCGAGGAACTCGACGGACTTGTCAATGTCTTGAGCGAGTTCCGACAAGCTTGGATCGATGTCAACATCGACGAGCGAATCGCGCTTCTGCAATCGGTGATCGAAAACGCTCAGACGGTCGGTGAGGCATGGGTAGCGGCCGCCTGCGACGCGAAGGGGATCTCCATGGATGACCCCGTCGCCGGTGAGGAGTGGCATGCCGGGCCGGTGCTGACGATTCGCAACGCCCGCCTGCTGATCCGGTCCCTTCAAGCGATCCGCGAAACGGGCCAGCCCACGATCCCCGGACCAGTCACGACCCGGCCCAACGGGCAGACCGTCGTTCAGGTCTTTCCGGTGGACAACTGGGACAAGGTTCTGTGGCAGGGGTACTCAGGTGAAGTTTGGATGCAGCCAGGGGTAACGCCTGGAAACCTCAGCTCGACCATGGCCACCCTCTATCAACCACACGCAAAGCGAACTCCGGAATTGGCGCTGGTCCTTGGGGCAGGCAACATAGCTTCGATCGCCCCCACCGACACGCTCTACAAGATGTTCGTCGAAGATGCCGTCGTCATCTTGAAGATGAACCCGGTCAACGAGTACATCGGACCGTTCCTCGAACAGGTTTTCGCCGGGCTTATCGGTCGTGACTTCATGGGCGTTGTCTACGGCGGATCCGACGTGGGCAGCCATCTGGCGAACCATCCCAAGGTGGACTCGGTCCACATCACCGGGTCAGACAAGACCCATGACGCGATCGTGTTCGGATCGGGACCAGATGCGCCCGCCCGTAAGGCCGCCAATGAACCCCTTCTCACAAAGCCGATCTCGTCAGAACTCGGCAATGTGAGTCCCGTCATCGTCGTCCCAGGTCCGTGGTCCGAGAAGGACCTCACCTATCAGGGGGAGAACATCGCCGGCATGCTTACCCACAACGCCGGCTTCAATTGCATCGCAACCCGGGTCGTCATAACCCATGAGCAGTGGAACCAGCGTGAACGGCTACTGGATGCGATTTCCGATGCCCTTCATGCCACACCCGATCGCGACCCGTACTACCCGGGCGCCAGGGAACGGTGGGAACACTTCCAAGCGTCGCATCCATCCGTTCGTAATCACGGCAAACACCATGACGGTGCCGTGCCGTGGACACTGATCCATGATCTCGACAGCGAAGACCCTGAACACTCATGTTTTGCCGTCGAGGCATTTGCAGGGATCTTCGGAGAGGCGCCGCTCAAGAGCGAACGGTCAGTGGTCGCCTTCATCGAGGATGCCGTCCGGTTCGCCAACGAAACTGCCTGGGGAACGCTCGGCGCGTCGCTCATCGTCCACCCGGCCTCGCTGAAGGATCCAGAAGTCGCCACGGCTGTTGAACAGGCCGTCGCCGACCTCCGCTATGGGACCGTCGGGGTGAACGTGTGGACGGGACTCGGATTCGCGTTCATGAGCACTACGTGGGGAGCGTTTCCCGGTCATCCGCTCAACGACATCCGATCCGGGCGGGGCGTCGTCCACAACACGCTTATGTTCAACGAACCTCAGAAGTCCGTCATCCGCGGGCCGTTCCGACAACCGCTCAAACCGCTGTGGTTCGCATCCAACAAACAGTCACACAAGATTGCCAAAGGTCTGGTAGCCATGGAAGCCCAACCGTCGGCACTGTCATTAGCGCCCATTCTTGCCGCAGCAGTTCGTGGCTAGGTCTTAGATAACCTCCAGAACTCCCAGGTCAGTCAACGCCAGGCTCGCCAACCCGGGCCGCCTGCGGAGATCGCGCCAGACGCGACGCATTTGGGGCGAATGGTTGATGTCGTCCAGCACCAGCACCGACCCCCGAGCCGCGTAGGAAAGCAAGCTGTCCATCAGCCACAAGGTGGCGTCGTAGGTGTGATCGCCATCGATGAAAGCGATCTCGAAACCGTCACGGGCCGCATCATCCAAGGAGTCAACGAATGACCCAGTGATGACATCAATCCGATCGGCGACGCCTGCAGCGTCAAAAAGCCGTCTGGCAAGCCTCTGCCGCTCCCCGGACTGATCGATTGTTTTCAACCGCCCATCATCTGGCAAGGCACCCGCCAGATAGGTACCGCTAAGCCCGACGTTGGTACCAAGTTCGATCACAAGGCTCGGCCTCCGGCTGCGCACCAACGCAGCGAGCAACCGATCAGCGTGAACGTCTTTGCTAGCCCTTTCTGTAAGCACCCGGATTGAATGCTTGCCCACAGATCCGTCAGCCTTAAGCCACTCGGCCCGTTGGGTCTCGGCGACTGGATTGGACGGCTCTCGCAGGGTCGCAATCCCCCACTTCCGGAATCGGCCACTCATGAGCAGCCGACCGATCCTGGTCGCTCGTCGAACCTGGCTGCGGAGTCGGCGGCCGAGGACGAGAATCCCCCGCCGCGGAGGTTCAGTCACTAAGAATCAGGTCGGCCGCCTTCTCGGCGATCATGATGGTCGGAGCATTCGTGTTGCCACGCACCACGGTCGGCATGATCGATGCGTCGACGACTCGCAGGCCCTCAACGCCGAACACCCGCAACTTCGGATCAACCACTGCAGAAGCGGGGTCCGTCCCCATGCGTGCCGTTCCGGACGGGTGATAGAGCAACTCCGCTTTTCGTCGGATGTATTCGACCAACTCATCATCGGTCTTGGCGTCGTCGCCGGGGTGCAGTTCTCCACCCTGGTATTCATCGAAGACCTTCGAGTGGGCAATATCTCTCGTGACCTTGAGGCCATCGACCAGCGATTGGACATCGTCGGGATGGCTCAGCGCCCGCGTGAGAATGTCCGGGTGGACCTCCGGGTTGGTGCTGCGCAGCCGAATGTGGCCACGGCTCTTTGGCGCAACAAGCGTCGGCCCAACGGTCATGGCGTCTCCATCGATCACGTCGAACCCGTGCCGATTGAAATAACCCGGCGCGAAGTGGAACTGGATATCCGGGCCGTCCAGCCCGTCGCGGGTATGAATGAAACCACCCGCTTCGCCGACGTTCGACGACAACATGCCCTTCTTGAAGAGAAGATACTCAGCCAGCCGGGCCGGCTTTTCGGCGTGGGCCAAGCTCACCTTCTTGTGAACGTGGAAGGTGTTCATGATGACCGGATGATCTTGCAGATGGTCACCAACGTTGGGGTTGTCGACGGCTACGTCGATACCAAACTCGGACAGATGCTCCGCTGGCCCGATTCCCGACAACATGAGCAAGTGCGGCGAGTTGTAAGCCCCACCAGAAACGATGACCTCGCCATCCGCCCGGGCGGTTTTCACCTCGCCGTCCTGTCGATACTCCACCCCCACCGCTCGACCCTGCTCAATAACGATCCGGTGGGCATGCGCATCCGAGCAGATCGTCAGGTTCGAACGACCCATCGCTGGCCCGAGATAGGCGTCAGCGGTACTCCACCGGGCGCCCTTTTTCTGGGTGACCTGGTACGGACCCACCCCCACCTGGTCGGCTCCGTTGAAGTCACGATTACGGGGATATCCGCGCTCGACCGCCGCTTCAACAAACGCCCGGGACAGTTCATTGATCGATCGCTGGTCGGCCACATTGAGCGGGCCATCCACCCCGTGAAACGTGTCCGCTCCGCGTTCGTTGTGCTCGGACTTCTTGAAGTACGGGAGAACCTCTTCGTACGACCACCCCTTACATCCGTCGGCTGCCCATCCGTCGTAGTCGATCCGATTGCCCCGGATATAGATCATGGCGTTCATAGAAGAGCTTCCCCCGAGCATCTTGCCGCGCGGCAGATAGAGCTGCCGGTCGTCGGCATCCGGCTCGGGTTGGGTGAAGTAGTTCCAGTCCCGCTTGGTTTGGAAAAGCTTCGAGAAGGCGGCCGGCGTATCGACATTGATGTGTTTGTTCGAGCCGCCCGCCTCGAGAACGAGCACCCGGATATCTGGATCGACCGAGAGCCGATTGGCGAGAACCGAACCGGCCGAGCCGGCCCCAACAATGATGAAGTCGTACGTCGCCATGGTCCGAGACTACCCCACCCCCATTTCCTGAACGAGTGTGCTTACGGTTCGGAATACTCGACCTGGATGCACACTCGTCCGGGCGTTGGAAACGAGTGTGCTTACGGTTCGGAATACTCGACCTGGATGCACACTCGTCCGGCTATTGGCGGTCGCGGACTGCCTCTACGTTCGCCAATGCCTCACGAAGATCTGCCAGCCAATCGGCTTCGTGCTGACCGACGAGCTGTACACACCAGGCCAGAGCCTCGCTGCGACTCCGTGCCACGCCGCCGTCAATGAGCGTATCGAGCAACGCCCGCTCTTTGAGCCGGAGCCTCGTCATGGCCGGAACGGCCAGGTGAGTGAAGAGCACCTGAGTGTCACCACAACTCGCGCCCCAGGAGACCTTCCGCTCAAAGGTCCGCTGGGCTTGATCGGCGATCTTCATGCGTTGCGATCGCGTGTCTTCACGGAATCCATCAATCCGGCTGCGTTCGGCGACGGCCATCTGATCACCGTCGAGATCGCCTGCCGCCGGCGGCGCCAAACGACCCATCACCACGATCTCGTCGCGATCACCGGTAATCGTGAAGTCTTCGAACCAGTCCTCAGGAAGTCGTCCAACAAACC
Source organism: uncultured Acidimicrobiia bacterium (assembly GCA_963847455.1). Classification (GTDB taxonomy): domain Bacteria; phylum Actinomycetota; class Acidimicrobiia; order Spongiisociales; family JAENVV01; genus JAENVV01. Next base: position 52,579 of record CAWKAG010000012.1, on the reverse strand, counting down.
AGGCTTTTACGTCGTTCATTGCTGCTCCTTCGAAGTCGTAATATGTATTACATCATTACACACCTCGAAGAAGATGGCAATCGAATCGCCTGAATAACCCACGTTCAGGGCGTACGCTCCGGGTTAGGAACTAGATAGAAGCGTCCACCAGGAGGGCGACTTATGTATCGAACCACCGTGCTTGCCGTACTCACTTTTACGGCCTTCGCCTGCTCAGATGCGTCGCCATCCACAACCGTCACGCCGACCCCTGGGATCGAATCGACGACCACATCGACACCTCTATCCCCAGCGACGTCGGTGGGTACGACGACGATCCCAGAGCCATTGACCTCAACAACCGTCGCCACGACAACTACGACCACCACCACGATCGCGGCGACCACTACGAGTACGACGCTGGCAGGCGAGCCCTTCGACCTTGGGCCAGCGGAAGGTGACGTGCTGGGGGTCGTCGGCGTCGCCTTTGACGATGTACTGAACGTCCGATCCGGACCTGGGACGAACCAGCCAATCGTCGCTACGCTCGATCCGCTCTTCGACCAGATAGTCGCAACGGGACGGCACCGCCTCTTGACCCGGTCGATATGGAACGAGATCGTGGTTGACGGCAGAACCGGATGGGCGAACTCATCGTTCATGGCCTACCTCGGGACTGTCGACGACGCCACTGCTCGGTACATAGCGAACGGTTTCGGCGGGACTACGCCAAGCGCGGCAACCATGCTCGAACTCGGCATGCTCGTGGCTGAGGTAGCCAAGTCCGAGGATCCGCCGTCCCGCGTTACGGTCACGGTCGCTCCCTCGGAGGGCGATCTCGGAGAAATCACCATCGACGTCGTCGGACTCGGAGACGACGCGTTGTTCGGTATTCGCTTGCACATCTTCGGCACGCCTTCATCGGACGGGTTCACGCTCAAGAGCATTGAACAGCAAGAGATGTGCGGTCGAGGCATCACCGATATCGGACTCTGCCCGTAACGATTTAAGGCCACCGTCCAAGGCAGACCGACGAACAAGTCGGTACCGTGGGCCGTGGAGGAAACGGTATGTCTTACGCACGGACCTACGAAGCATCCCAAAGGGACCCGTCGGCGTTCTGGGCGAGAGCTGCGGAAGACATTGACTGGTTCATCCCCTATGAGGTAGTCCTCGACGACACCCGACAACCTTTCTATCGCTGGTTTAGTGGTGGTGTTATGAACACCTGTTACAACGCCCTCGACCGCCATGTCGTCGGGGGACGAGCCGATCAGGCTGCGCTCATCTACGACAGTCCGATGACGGGTCAGGTCCAGACCATCACATACGCCAACCTGCTGGAACGGGTTGCTCAGTTCGCAGGAGCCCTGAGAGGGCTGGGCGTCGAAAAAGGGGACCGGGTAATCATCTACATGCCAATGGTGCCGGAGGCCGTGGTCGCGATGTTGGCTTGCGCCAGGATCGGAGCCATCCATTCGGTCGTCTTTGGAGGTTTTGCCTCAAAAGAACTTGCCACCCGCATCGACGATGCCAGGCCGACGGTCATCGTCGCCGCCTCATGCGGCCTCGAGCCGGGTCGGACCGTCGCGTACAAGCCGCTTCTCGATGACGCCCTGGAATTAGCGACCCACGAACCGGCGGCCTGCATCATCCTGCAGCGACCCGAACTCGAAGCGAGCCTCATCAACGGACGGGACCTCACCTGGGCCGAGGCAATCGCGGGAGCCGAGCCGACCGAGTGCGTTGCCATGCTGGCGACCGACCCGCTCTACATCCTCTATACATCCGGGACCACCGGAGTACCGAAAGGCGTCGTACGCGACAACGGCGGACATGCCGTGGCGCTGAAGTGGTCGATGCAGAACTTCTACGGCGTCGATCCGGGCGACACGTTTTGGGCAGCCTCGGACGTTGGTTGGGTGGTCGGCCATTCCTACATCGTGTACGGCCCGCTGCTTCATGGATGCACGACGGTGTTGTTCGAGGGAAAGCCGGTCGGGACTCCCGATCCAGGTACCTTCTGGCGGGTCATCGACAACCACCGTGTCAAAGTGCTGTTTACCGCTCCGACCGCCTTTCGCGCCATTAAGCGGGATGACCCAACCGGCAGCTACCTCGGCAACTACGACATCACTTCTCTGGCCGCCCTCTTCCTCGCCGGCGAACGTTGCGATCCTGACACACTGAACTGGGCAGCCGACAAGCTCGACGTTCCCGTGCTCGACCATTGGTGGCAGACCGAAACGGGGTGGCCGGTCGCCGGAAACCCGCTCGGACTCGGACTCCTGCCCGTCAAACCCGGCTCGGCCGGGGTGCCGGTTCCCGGCTATCGCGTCGACGTTGTGGACGATGAAGGCACGATCGTCCCGGCAGGCGACATCGGGTCAGTCGTCATCCGCCTGCCAATGCCTCCGGGGACGCTCCCCACCCTTTGGAACAACGATGCTGGATACGAGTCCTCTTACCTCTCCCGATACCCTGGCTATTACCTGACCGGAGACGCCGGATTCAAAGACGCCGACGGCTACCTATCGATCATGAGTCGGATCGACGACATTATCAACGTGGCCGGACACCGGTTGTCCACTGGCGCCATGGAAGAAATCCTCTCGGATCATCCTGACGTCGCCGAGTGTGCCGTTGTCGGAGTGGCCGACGACCTCAAAGGCCAAGTACCGGTTGGATTTGTGGTGCTCAAGACCGGAGTCGTTCGAGATCACGCCGAAATCGTCGCCGAACTCATCGCCTCGGTGCGTGCCCGCATCGGCCCGGTCGCTTCGTTCAAACACGCGACGGTTGTGGCGCGGTTGCCAAAGACCCGATCGGGAAAGATCCTTCGATCGACAATGCGCAAGATGGCCGACGCCGACGAGTGGTCGGTCCCGGCCACGATCGATGATCCAATCATCCTTGACGAGATCGGCGAAGCGCTCGGCACGATCGGATACCCTCGGGGGTAACAATGGAACATCATGCCGACTTCGCCGTAGCGCTCACCCAACACCTACTCGTCACCACCAGCGCCGATCCGGGTGATGGTTATGGTCCGATCGCCGGCCATGTCATCTCGTTGGGATGGTGGGTCCAACCGGGCGCCGCCGACGACCCCGATCACGACCCGGTGGGCACCCTCTACCTCGTTGTCGACGAGCGCCGACCACGTCCCGTGTGGGTCCGCGAGGCACATCTCACTTCGGTCCGCCTCGCTACATGATCGAATGGCCATGATCGAATGGTTTGAGCGAGCGAGTTCGGACGCGTCCCTCGTCGTCCTGGAGGGCTTTCACGCCGTCAAGCACGCCCACCGATTCGGAGCTGAGATTCTCGCTGTTATCCAGGCTCCAGATCGATCACTCCGAGATCTGGCGGCGACCGTCGCACCGGACATGCTCGATGTACTCGACACCGCCGAACCGGTATCCGGTGAGACGTTTTCCTCACTCTTTCGTCATCCTCACCCAACCGGTCTGGCCGCAGTCGCTCGCCGGTCGAACCCGATTGAGCTCGCCAGAATTGACCGAAGCGCTCCGATCGTCCTGCTCGACGACCCAAGACACCTCGGCAACATCGGAGCGACGGTCCGGATCTGCGCAGCAGGTGGGGCGTCCGGCATCGTCACAATCGGCGACGTGGACCCGTGGCACCCGGCGGCCATCCGGGGATCGGCGGGACTGCACTTCGCCCTGCCAACGATCCAGGTCACAACCCTGCCATCGATCGATCGCCCGATGATTGCTTTTGATCCCGACGGCGACGATGCCAGCGGTTTCGTCCCTCCCGATGATGCGATCCTGGCTTTCGGAAGCGAGCGAACCGGCTTGACTGAAAGCATCAAGGCTGCCGCAGATCGCCTGATCTCCTTTCCCATGCGGCCGGGCGTCTCAAGCATCAATCTGGCAGCCTCGGTCGGCATCGGCCTCTACATGTGGCGGCTCAACGCCGGCAGTCTGTCGACCAGGCTATAGGGTTACCCAATGACGAATCCCCTCGACCGCTGGCACCAGTTCATAACCGATCGCGACGTCAACCTCCTTGACGACCTGCTCGCCGACGACGTCACGTTCCGGTCCCCGGCCTATTGGAAGCCCAGGACTGGCAAATCCATAACATTGTTGATCCTTTCCGTTGTGATGGGGGTTTTCGAAGACTTCGAATATCACCGCCAATGGATCGACGAAAACGACTGGGCTCTCGAGTTCACAGCTCGGATTGGGAACCTCGCCCTCAAAGGTGTGGACCTGATCACGCTCCAGGACGGCAAGATCACCGATCTGGAGGTTGTAATCCGCCCGCCTAACGCCGTCGACGCTCTTCGACGTGAGATGGGCATCCGACTCGCGGCTAGTGAGGGCGTCTGATGGCTCGGCAGGTGGCAACCAACCGGTCGGTATCAAGAGCCGTCCTAGACGATTTCATCAGACCGCGCCATAACGGGATCCTATCGACGACTCGCCTTGAGGGCCGCCCCCAGATGTCACCCGTGACCATGGGCCTCGACGTCGACGGCAGAATCGTTATTGCCTCATATCCCCACCGAGCCAAGGCAATCAACGCGCTCCGGGAGCCTCAAGTGTCGGTATGTGTGCTGTCTGACGACTTTGGCGGTGAGTGGGTTCAGATCGATGGGATCGCCGAGGTCCTTGGGGGACGGCCCGCCGTCGAACCGCTGGTCGAGTACTTCCGCGTCATTTCCGGCGAACATTCCGATTGGAACGAATATCGCCAGGCAATGATCGATCAGGGCAAGGTGCTAATCCGAATCACCATCGATTCATGGGGACCGATCTCGCGCGGTGGCTTTCCTGCTCATCTTGCCGAAGGGTAGGAGAAAACGAATCCCGCTATCTGGTCCACGTGATGGCGCAAGCAGGTAGTTTCCGTAGGTAACCACCTTTGGAGGAGGCGCGTATGTATCCCCCCGCCTTCGAGTACTGGTCCCCGAAGTCGCTCGACGAAGCGCTCTCGAAGCTCCAGGAACTCGGACACGACGGACGAGTTCTGGCAGGAGGGCAAAGTCTCATTCCCATGATGAAGCTGCGCCTCGCCTCGCCAGCCAACCTTGTAGATATCAACAACGTCACCGACCTGGCCTACGTACGAGCGGACAACGGCCACCTGGCCATTGGCGCCTTGGCTCGACACGCCGACGTGGTCGACAACGATCACGTCAAAACGATTAGCCCAACCATGGCATCCGCGGCGCCCTGGGTAGCTGATCCTCTGGTCCGCAATCGAGGGACCGTCGCCGGATCTATCGCTCATTGCGATCCCGAAGGCGATTGGAACTCCGTAATGCTTGCGGTTGGAGCGTCCGTCGTAGCGAGTTCGACGTCCGGACAACGGGTCATCCCGATCGGCGACTTCGTCGTTGACTTCTTTACCAACTCACTCGCCGAAGGCGAGATGGTTACCGAGGTACGGATCCCCCGGCCAACCGGTTCGGCTGGAGGGGCTTACCTCAAACTCGAACGAAAGATCGGCGACTACGCCACGGCCGCGGTAGCCACGTTCCTGGATCTGGCCAAGGATGGGACCATCACCAGCGCCGGCATCGCCTTGACCGCAGTGGCGTCGAAGAACCTCAAAGTCACCGAGGCAGAACAAATGCTGATCGGGCAGACGCCTTCGCTCGAGTTATTCGCCGAAGCTGCCGCCGTCGCCGCGGCCGCCTGCGATCCCGAGAGTGACGTTCGAGGCCCGGCCGAATACAAGCGGGCCGTCATCAATGCCTACACAAAACGGGGCCTGTCGAAAGCCCTCGCTCAGGCTCAGGGAGGTGCGTCATGAAAGTGACCGTCACGATCAATGGCACGGCCCAATCGGCCGACATCGAACCGCGCAAGCTTCTGGTGGACTTCATCCGCACAGAACTCGGCATGACTGGCACCCACATCGGGTGCGACACAACATCCTGCGGAGCGTGCACGGTGCTTCTTGATGGAACTCCGATCAAGTCGTGCACCATGTTTGCGGCCTCGGCGGATGGACACGAGGTGCAGACCGTGGAGGGTCTCAAGAACGGCGAGTTACACCCATTGCAGGTGTCGTTCAAGCAGAACCACGGACTGCAATGCGGCTTCTGCACCCCGGGGATGATGCTGGTGGGAAAGGCGCTCTTGGAGAAGAACACGAGCCCTACCGACGACGAAGTCCGGTGGGCGATCAGCGGAAACCTGTGCCGGTGCACGGGCTATACCAACATCGTGAAGTCCATCCAGGCCGCCGGCGCAGCAATCGAGGGGAACTGATATGACAACGACTCACGAGCCAATCACAACTTTTGAAGTCGGAGGAGTCGGACACTCGGTACTTCGAAAAGAAGACGATCGGTTTGTCCAAGGTGCCGGCAATTACGTCGACGACATTGTCCTCAAGGGCATGCTTCACATGGCGATCCTCCGATCGCCGGTTGCTCACGCTCGAATCCTGGGAATCGATGCCAGCGAGGCCGAGGCGATGGAAGGCGTCGTAGCGGTCGTGACCGGGGCCATGCTCGAGGGATACAACCTGGCTTGGATGCCCACGCTTTCGGGTGACACCCAGGCGGTTCTGGCGACCGACAAGGTGCGCTACCAGGGCCAGGAAGTTGCCGCCGTAATTGCGACCGACCCCTACATCGCCAAGGACGCCCTGGCCGCGATCTTTGTCGATTACGAAGAGCTGGAAGCGATCACCACTCCCCAACAGTCGCTGTTGACCGAGACGCTGATTCGCGACGAAAAGGAAGGCCAAACCGATAACGTCGCGTACACCTGGGAAGCCGGCGATGCGGCGATCACCGACGCCGCTTTCGCAGCCGCCCATCGGGTCGTCAGCTTGGAAAGCCATTATCCGCGCTCACATCCTTCACCGCTCGAAACGTGCGGTTGCGTCTCGGACGTCAATCCGATCACCGGCCAGGTGACGATCTACCTGACGTCACAAGCCCCCCACGCCCACCGGACGCTGTTTGCGCTGGTAGCTGGTCTCCCCGAGGAGAAAATCCGCATCATATCCCCGGACATCGGTGGCGGATTCGGCAACAAGGTGCCCATCTATCCGGGTTACGTTGTCGCAACGGCGGCGTCGCTCGTCATCGGCAAGCCCGTCAAGTGGGTCGAATCCCGATCCGAGAACATCATCTCCACCGGGTTCGGTCGCGACTATCACATGACTGGATCGTTGGCGCTCGATGAGAACAACCGGATAACGGGGATGCGTGCCGGGATTCTGTCCGATCAAGGCGCGTTCTATGCCGATGCCCAACCGACCAAGTTCAAGGCTGGCCTGTTTCACATTTGCACGGGTTCATACGACTTCGGGGCAGCTCACGTCACCGCCAAGGGAGCTTTCACCAACAAAGCGCCGGGGGGTGTAGCGTACCGGTGTTCGTTCCGGGTTACCGAAGCGTCCTATCTCATTGAACGTCTCGCCGATAAGGCAGCCCACGAGATCGGGATGGACCCGGCCGAGTTCCGGGAACTCAACTTCATAAAGAAGGAACAGTTCCCCTATCACTCTCCCACCGGATTCGTCTACGACTCGGGCGACTACCACGGTGCCATGACGCTGGCCAAAGAGATGATCGACTACGACGGCTGGCGCGAGAAGCAGCGGAACCAGGACCCGAACGGCAAGCTCATCGGCATCGGCATCGCTTCGTTCACCGAAGTGGTAGGTGCTGGGCCTTCGAAGGACTACGACATCGTCGGACTCAAGATGTTCGACTCGGCGGAGCTTCGGATTCACCCAACAGGTAAAGCAATCCTCAAGCTCGGCGTGAAGTCACAAGGACAGGGTCACGAAACGACCTTTGCCCAGATCGTGGCTGAGGAACTCGGCATCCCGGCCAACGACATCAAGGTCATCGAAGGTGACACGGACAACACACCGTACGGCCTTGGTACCTATGCGTCCCGGTCAACTCCGGTCGGCGGAGCGGCGACCTCGATGGTGGCGCGCAAGCTACGTGAGAAGGCTCGCAAGCTGGCCGCCCATCTCCTTGAGGCGTCGGAGGATGATCTCGAATGGGAAGTAGGTAAATTCAGCGTGAAGGGTTCGCCTGAGTCGTTCGTCACGATTCAGGACATCGCGTTTGCGGCCTACACCAACCATCCCGAGGGAATGGAAGCCGGCTCTGGAAGGTGTGCACTACTACGACCCGCCCAACATGACATACCCGTTCGGTACCTACATCGTCGTCGTCGAGGTCGACCAGGAGGACGGGACCTGGGAAGTGGTCGACATGGTCGCTGTAGACGACTGCGGGGTGCGCATCAATCCGATGATCGTCGACGGTCAGATCTACCGGTGGGCTCACGGAGGGCTTTGCCAAAGCAAACATGCAGTGGATTAGCTTCGACGACAATGGGAACTGTATCGGTTCGAACTTCATGGACTACCTGGTCCCGACAGCCTGGGAGACACCGAAGTTCAAGCTGGGCGAAACGGTCACACCCTCTCCGCATCACCCGATCGGCGCCAAAGGTGTCGGCGAGTCGGCCACCGTCGGGTCTCCGGCGGCGTACGTCAACGCAGTCGTGGATGCGCTCTGGTCAAGGGGTGTTACGAACATCGATATGCCAGTTCTGCCACACCGGGTCTGGGGGGCTCTCAACGGCGTCGACGTCAAGCCCTGATGCAAACCACGCTCATTCGGGCGGCTCACCTCATTGAAGAGGGCCGCCCGTTTGTCCTGGCGACGGTGACGTGGCGACGAGGACCGTCCTCCGGCAAACGTGGCTCGAAGGCGATCATTCACCCCGATGGACGGGTCGAAGGCTGGCTCGGTGGCGCCTGCGCAAGGCCAACCGTGGTCCGCCAAGCACTTGATGCACTGGCCGACGGTCACCCCCGCCTTCTGGTTATTGGTGACGAAGACCACCGCCACGGGGTAACGACTGTCGCAATGGCCTGTGCCAGCGAAGGTGCAATGGAGGTATATGTGGAACCGATCTTGATCACCCCGGAAGTCGTCATCGTTGGGAACTCCCCCATGTGTGCGCGTCTTGCTGGCTTGGCCGATGTGATGGGGTGGCGTGGTCGCCTGGTCGAATCTCTCGAGGGCGAAGAAGTCAGCGATCGCTCGTACGTCGTGATTGCTACGCAGGGGCATGCTGACGAGCCAGAACTCGAACGCGCCTTGATGACCAGAGCCGGATACATCGGACTGGTTGCTTCTGAAAAACGGGCCTCGTCCGTTCGGGAATGGCTTAGTGATCGGGGGTTGACCGACGAGCAGCTATCCCGATTACGGGCACCTGCCGGGATCAACCTTGGCTCAACAGAACATGAAGAGATCGCCGTGGCCATCCTCGCCGAATTGGTCGCGCTCAAGGCGTCCGGTGCCGGCGCCCAGGTGGTCGAGACTGATGCTCCGGAAACCGCCATCGACCCGATATGTCAGATGACGGTTGATGTTGCAGCAGCCGCATTCACGACCGAATGGCACGGTGCGACGTACTACTTCTGCGCAGCTGGATGCCAAAAGTCATTTGAGCGTGATCCGGCGGCGGCCCTGGCTTAGGGTTTGCACTCCCAGTGACCCCAGGCTCCGCCCGGGTGGCCGCTTCGAATCGAGAAGTTCATGAGATATGCCGCTACGGCGGTATTAGCTTCGGGATCGAGACGTGAATAGCCACCCCAGCCAGACATCACGCTCATCCATGCCCAGGTGCCATCAAGGAACTGAAACAGACCGGTGGCACTCGAGCTGGGGTTCTTGGCATTGGGGTTTCCGCGCGATTCACAAGCCATCACCCGCAGCGCCTCATCAACCCGATCAGCCGGAAAGTACGTCTCGACCAACCACCGCCACTGTTCAACCGATCCCGTCCACCGATACTTGGCTTGGGCTTCCTTCAGGTCGGCCTGAGCCGCCCGGTATTCCTCATCGGCGGCTTCTAGATTTCGAAAGGCCTCGGCTACCCGGGCGTCGGCGAGAGTGAATAGTTCGTCGAGCTCGATGCGAGCGGCAGCGAGCTCATCGTTCAGGGCTGCGAGCTCATCCAACGCTGACTGCAACTCAATCGTATGCTCAGCCAGATCCGCCCGCCGGCTGTCCAGTTGCTCAAACAGACTCTCATCGAGTTCGGTGGCTCGTTTGATCGTCTCATTGGCGACGGACAATGATTCAAACGTGCCAGTGAGAAACATCGAGCTCCCAGGTGCCGCCAGACTCCGAATGTAGGCACCGACTGCCCTCTCTTGAGCTTCGTTGTCCAGCGCGATTACTTCTGCGCGGATCACGTCCATGTCGGCTCGCTCCCCGGCCAGCTGCAAACCGAGCGTCTCCAGCTCAGCGTTGACCCGTTGGTACGTCTCCAACGTCACGCTGAGGCGTATCTCGAGGTCGGAGGCGGTTGCCCGATCAGTGACATAGGCCGACTCGGCAACGTTCCTACTTCGTTGGGTCTCAGCCGCCAGGCGCTCCGCTTTTTCAAGTTCTGTTTCGGCGTTCGCCACCAGAACGGTCGGCAAAGACGCCGCGATTAGCACACAAACAAGCAGGGCCGTCAAGGCCCGGAAAAGGGACACGTCGGCAGGCTACCGGCCGTCAAGGCTGATCTGGGGGACCTCCAGACAGCCACAACCGGACAAATTCGGCTTCCCGCCCCCTTCCGGCGAGACTATCGAAGTGACAGCTGTATCCGCCCTCGATTGGCGCCTCATCGCCAGCGCAGTTCTGGTGGTGACCGTTTCGACACTGCCGGCCTTCATCACGGCCGCCGCCATCGCTCAGGCCGGACCTGACCTCGGCTACGGAGCTCAAGAACTTGGACTCCTCACCTCGATCTACTTCCTGACAGCAGCCGTATCCTCTTCGCGCGTTGGGAGTCTCGTCGAACGGATCGGCTGGCGCCGGACGATGCGCTTCAATGCCGTCGCCGCCGCCTTCATGCTGATGATGATCGCCACCGCGGTGCGCAATATCTGGTCGCTGGGGCTCGTACTCGCTGCGACTGCGGCGATATATGGCGCCGCCAATCCCGCCGCCAACCTGGCGCTAGCCCGACACATTCCCGAGGACCGACGAGGCCTGGTGTTCGGGCTGAAGCATGCCGGCATACCGACGGCCAGTTTGCTGGCCGGGATCGCCGTTCCGGCGGTCATACTCACCCTCGGATGGCGTTGGGCCTATGCGCTCGGAGCGGTGATCGCGGTCGGGGTTTTCTGGCTCATACCGGCCGATCGTGGCCGCACGTTCGAATTTATTGGCTCTGCGCCGCCCGGGAAGATGACTTCTCGATGGCTGGCGGTTCTCGGTCTTGGGAGCGGCTTCGCCACGCTGGCAGCCGGTATTCTCGGAACGTTCCACGTTGACGCGGCAATCACGTATGGCTTTTCCGAGGCAGATGCGGGGACCCTCTTGGCGGCGGCCTCATTGACAACCATCGTCGCCAGGGCAACCTACGGCTTCCTTGCCGACCGTTCAGGCGCAAGCGGGCTTGGATTCATGATCTGGCTCGCAAGCCTCGGTGCGATCTGCTTCTTCATTCTCGGAACCACCCGTTCCACCTGGTTCGCGATCGTCACCCTGGCGGCTTTCGCGACCGGGTGGGCATGGCCAGGACTGCTCACCTATGGAGTGGTCCGAGCCAATGCCGGTCGACCAGCCGGGTCTACGGCCATCACGCAGGCGGGCATCTTCGTCGGGGCGGGCGCCGGACCGGCCCTGTTCGGTTGGCTCATCGAGAATCGCTCCTACCAGACCGCGTGGACGGTTACCGGCGTGAGTCTCCTGATTGCAGCAGCCCTGGTGGGCGTCGTTCGGTTGCGTGGGCTGCCGCGACCGGCGTAGTGTCGACTCATGAAGTCGGCAGCAACATCAGTGTCCGCCTATCTGGCCGAATTGCCACCTGATCGCCGTGAGGCCATAGAGACGGTCCGAGACGAGATTCTCAGGCGGTTGCCGGAAGGTTACGAAGAAACGATGGGCTTCGGGATGATCAGTTACGTCGTTCCGCTTGAGACCTACCCGGACACCTACAACAAGCAGCCACTGATGTACGCCGCCTTGGCCAACCAGAAGAACCATATGGCGGTCTACCTGTCGGCTATCTACGGTTCGGATTCTCACCGCGCCAGGTTCGAGGCAGCATACGCGGCCACCGGGAAACGTTATGACTGTGGCAAGAGCTGCGTGCGGTTTCGGCGCCTAGACGAATTACCCCTGGAAGTCGTCGGAGATGCCATCGCCTCCATGTCGATGGAGTCTTTCATCGCCACCGCCAAATCAGCACAACAGAGCTAACCGGAGAGAATCGCACTCGCGAACAACACATGGAACGGCTCGCAGTAGATGATCACCGACTGATAGAGAGAGACGTCTACACCGGCTGGAATCTCATAATTCTGGTTGCCGACATTCCCCTTCAGTGAACCGAGGTCAACGTATTCACCGAGGTCGGCGGCCGGATCGTCACTGGTTGAGAGCAGTACATGCAAGTCGGGGCCATTGGTGACCTCGAAGTCCTCAAGGCGCACAACGTTCGATCCGTCGGCCAGTGTGTAGAGCGTCGCAGTGCCACTGCCCTTGTGGAAGTTGTCCGCGTCCATAAACGTGCCAGTGGCGAGCACCGTAGGCGTCTCCGCCGGCATCGCATCGGTGGCCTCGACCGAAGGCGAATCCGCCGCTTTAACCATCTCGGCTTCCACCTCGGCGCGGGTCATGTCATCGGGAACTTGAGCCGTGGCGGCCATGGGGAACGCATCATCGACCTCATTGGTGATGAACAATGGCGAGATCAAATACCAGGCGGCCGCCAACCCGGCGACAAACCCAATTCCTATCACCCAGCGAACGGACGGGCGCTTCAATAGTTTTCTCATTTACTACCTCCATCCGATTCAACCACGGGACTTCCGCCTACCTTCCCCGAACCAGGTGAACAGTTGAGGAACTCGAATTCGTCGAGAAATGTACGAGATCCATCGCGCAGATAGTGGTCGAGTCAGATAAGCTCCGAGGAACAAAGGGAGGGACTGATGAAACTTGTACGTTTTGTCTTAATAGCGGTGGGCATGGTGCTGGTCTTGGCTGGATGTGGCGGAGAAGCCGATCCAGTACCGGATACTGGAACGTCGACCGAAACAACGACCGGCGGAACCGACACTGTTGACATCCCCGATGAGGGAGAAGATCTACCCGATATCGGGACGGCGACGTTCAGCGATCCGCTGAATGTCGACAATCCGTGGTTTCCGCTCACCCCGGGTACCCAACTGGTCTTCGAGGGCAACACCATGGATGAGGGCGAAGAGGTCCATCATCGCATCGTGTTCACCGTTACCGACCTGACCAAGACGATTGATGGGGTTCCGGTAGTGGTCCGCTGGGACGAGGACTATAGCGACGGCGAACTTGTCGAAGCAGAGTTGGCGTTTTTCGCGCAGGACGACGACGGCAACGTGTGGCATCTTGGGGAGTACCCCGAAGAGTACGAAGAAGGCGAAATGGTGCTGGCCCCGGCATGGCTGGCCGGATTGGAAGGCGCTCAGGCCGGATACATCATGAAGGCGGATCCACAAACAGGAACGCCTAGCTACGCCCAAGGATGGGGGCCAGCCGTCGAATGGACCGACCGGGGCCAGATCGACACCCTCGGCGGCGAGACATGCGTGGCGACCGGTTGCTATCCGAACACGCTCATCATCGCCGAATGGGCGCTCGACGAACGTGACCTCGGCGTGCAGCTCAAGTACTACGCCGAAGGCGTCGGCAACATAAAGGTCGGGTTCCGCGACAACGACGCCACACAGGAGGAACTCGAACTCATAGAGATCATCATGCTCGACGAAGCGGGACTGGCGGAGGTTCGCTCCAAGGCCCTTGCCTTGGAAGCCAGCGCCTATGAGAACAGCCCCGATGTATACGGCGAGACCGATCCGGCTACCCCCCGATAGGTTCGCTTAAACCCGGCCATTTTCGATGTCGGCCACCAGGCCGAGTGCGGATTGGTCGTCCAGAAACAAGAGGTCAACACCCGGGCCATCGCACAAGCGATGCGCCCGGGCGACGACCGCATCCAACTCCGCATAGAGTGTATCCCCGGGACATGACGTGCTGGCCATGTCCCGATGGCCCTTGACCGTATCCAGGCCGACGCCGTGACTGGCCGAAGCCCAGGCAGCCAGTCCGGCGGCGGCGTCAAGTTGGTCTTTGGTTGGAACCTGATCGTTGAACTCACCCTCACAACAAATCAGAAAATGACCGGTCGGGTCGTAATCAGTGTTGGAGTCGCCGACCGCCCAAACCGGACGACCTTCATAGACGTGCCCATTGCGATCAACGACGTAGTGATACGCAAGGTCTGGCCAACCATGATCGGTCTGGTGGTAAACCTGGTGGTCGCGCATGCGCCGAGGCGCATTCTGATTGTCTTGAAGAGGCGAGCCGCTGTGATAAACCGTTATGCGCCAACCACAGGCGGAAGAGGCTAGGCGATGCTGTCTCCGTCACCGCGCCAGCGAGAACCCCTCGTCCTTCCAGCCTTCGACTCCACCGACCATCTTCTTGACGGGCCGACCGAGCCGAGCGAGCCGAATCGCGGCGCGGTCCGCGCCATTGCAATGCGGTCCGGCGCAGTAGACCACGAAGACCGTGCCGGGTTGATACTCGGCAAGATTCCGGTCAGAGATTCGCCCGTGCGGGAGGTTGACCGCTCCTGGAATGTGCCCGGAATCGAACAATGCCGGACTCCGCACATCGAGCAGCACAAAACCCTTCTCCTCACGAGTGCTGCTGGCCTCATGCACATCCCAGCAATCTGTCTCAAACGTCAATAGGGACTTGAAATGGGCGAGGGCATCTTCGTGGCTAGCCGGCGGAACAGCCGTCACCGGGTTGGAGTCGATGTCTGGCACCCGATCATGTTAGGGGGCGCGCAGTCGTGGCATCGGCTTAAGAGGCCACCACCATCGGGAGCTAGAGTCGCAACCATGCCAAGGAATCGACGACTGGGACCAGGCAAGGACTCACATCAGCCAGCTGGCCTGATCTCGGTTTTGCTTGACCGCAAGGCCCCTTTCGGCGACCGCCACGACGCGGCGATGGATCTCGGCGCTTCTGATCAACCCGAGGCAGCGGCTGCGCTCAATCAGGTTGCCGATGACGCCACGGAGGATCCCGACCTTGTCGAGGAATGCCGGGAGTCACTCATGACCATCGAAGATCGGAACGAAACCCCGCCTTCATGACGGCAGGGTTCTCAACCCGACCCATTGGCGCCCCGCTCTAGCTGGCTGCTTCAATCCGGGCCATGGCCATTCGGATGGCCGCTTCATTCGGGGTGATCGACAGGGTCCTCGCAGATTCGAGGACCTTTTTCGTGCGCTCACCGAGGCCTCGCACCCTGCGCATCACCCGCTCCGCGTCATAGCCGTGTAGCTCGTCGGCGACATTGATAACGCCGCCGGCGTTCGCTACGAAGTCGGGGACATAGACAATGTCCCTAGCGAGAAGACGATCCGCGTCCTCATCGTGGGCGAGCTGGTTGTTCGCCGAACCGACCACAAGTCGGCAATGCAGCCGTCCAATCGTGTCGGCGTTGAGCACCTCGCCCATCGCACAGGGAGAGACGACATCAACATCGGCAAACAGGATCTCCTCATGAGGAACCGCCTTCACCCCGAAGTCTTCCACCACTCGATCGACCGCCGGTTCCCACACGTCGGCCACGAGTACCTCGGCTCCGGCTGCGACGAGCAGGCCTACGTACGCATGGCCGACCTTGCCTACGCCTTGCACGGCCACTCTCCGACCGGCAAGATCCGGGGATCCGAATGTGTATCCGACTGCAGCCACCAGTGAAGAAAAGACCCCCAACGCGGTCGCCGGAGACGGATCGCCTGACCCACCGTGAGCAGTCGAGGTCCCGGTGACCCACCTGGTCTCGCCACTTACCCACTCCATGTCTTGGGCCGTGGTTCCGACGTCCTCAGCTGTCACGTAACGCCCACCCAACGACTCGATCAGCCGCCCATAGGCGCGCATGAGCGCCTCCGTCTTAATCATCCGCGGATCCCCGATGATGACGGCCTTCCCGCCGCCGTGGTCAAGTCCGGCTGCGGCATTCTTGAGTGTCATCCCTTGCGACAGGCGAAGCACGTCATGGAGAGCTTCGTCTTCGGATTCGTAAGGGAAGAACCGGGTTCCACCGAGGGCCGGCCCGAGGGCCGTCGAGTGAATGGCAACAATGGCCTTGAGGCCGCTTATGTCATCAGCGCCGTAGAGGACGTGGGTATGCCCGTCACGGTCGTCTGAGGAGAATACGCCCATGGGTGCGGGCTCCTTCCCGATCAGTTGGTTAACCCAAAGACTACCCGGATGACACCCGAATCCGGATCCGTTGACCCATCCGATGGCCCATGGCGCAGTCCCAACTACTCGACGTAGACCGTACCGTTCCGTTCGGAAACCTTGCCACGCCGGAGCGGCAACACTGTCGTGAGGATCTTGTAAGTTGTTCCGAGGAACGGAATCTTGGCGAAGATCCCCTGCGGTCCACGCACCATCCGACCGGTGTCCACGTCGTACTTGGCGCCATGCCACGGACACACCAGGCAACCGTCTGAGGCGATTGAGCCATCGGCCAGATCAGCGAGCAGGTGCCGACAGCGACGGGTCACCCCAAACAGTTCGTCCTGGGAGTTGCCGACCGCATACGGGCCAGCACCGACAATCTTGCCCGGCGTTAGCTCAGCGGTTGGACAAACCTCAATCTCTTCGGACATAGCTCCTCCTCGACCTCATTGGCTCGAACCATACCCTGCAGCGGGAGGATTCAAACCGGATCATCGAGGGAGACCTCCGAAGCAGAAGCAGTGCAGGCAGCTTCTAGGATCAGCCCATGACGTCGCGGAATAGCACCACACCACTCCCCGCCAAACAGTTCACGGACGAACACCACCAGTTCCGAAAGGTCGTCCGTGAATTCTTCGAGCGGGAGATCAATCCGCATGTAGCAGAGTGGGAGGAGGCGGGCATGATGCCGCTCCATACCCTCTTCAAGCAGATGGGTGACCTGGGCTTCCTCGGACTTGAACACGATCCGGAGTTTGGTGGCCAGGGAGCCGACCATCTCTTTACCGTCGTCCTCGCCGAAGAGGCCGGACGAGCCCACAACGGGTCGATCGGCATGGCGCTCGGGGTGCAGACCGACATGGCCACTCCTTCCCTTGGGAACTTCGGCACCGCCGAACAAAAGGAGCAATTCCTTGCGCCGGCGCTGCGCGGCGATGTCGTTTGCGGCGTGGCGGTAACCGAACCAGACGCCGGATCGGACGTGGCCGGCATCAAAACCCGGGCGGTCCGCGATGGCGATGAGTGGGTAATCAATGGATCGAAGATGTACATAACGAACAGCCTGCAGGCCGACTGGTTGTGTGTGCTCGTACGGACCTCAGGCGAGGGCGGATACGAGGGAATGTCCCAGGTGATCGTCGAGACCGACACCCCGGGCTTTGAAGTCTCAAAGAAACTCGACAAGCTCGGCATCCGCGCCTCGGACACCGGGTTCTTGACGTTCACCGACATGCGGGTTCCGGTTGCCAACACGATCGGTACGATCGGGAGCGGATTCCAACAACAAATGGCTCAGTTCGTCGTGGAGCGAATGTGGGCGTCCTACTCGGCCGTCGGCGGCATGGACCTGGCGCTTGAGCGGACCAAGCAGTACCTGCACGAGCGAGAGGTGTTCGGAAAGCCGCTCATCAAGAATCAGTACATCCAGTACAAACTCGCTGAACTGGCCGCCGAGGTCGACCTACTGCGCCATTACAACTATGCCCTGGCCGCCGCCCACATGCGCCAGGAGAACCCGGTTCGCATGGCGACGATCGCCAAACTCAAGTCGGGTCGGTTGGCGAGGGAGGTTGGAGACTGGTGCCTCCAGTTCCATGGGGGCGTTGGTTATATGGAGGAGACCTGGACCTCCCGATACGTGCGCGACGCTCGTTTGGGCTCAATCGGTGGCGGGGCGGACGAAGTCATGCTGCAAGTCCTCGCCCGTCTGGATGGCTTCGCCTAGGTCACCGGCGGCAACTCCAGCAGTTGGAGCAGGTTCCCATCGGGATCCCGGAAAGTCGCCACCCAACCACCCCACTTTTCGCGTTCGGCGTACCGCACGATGTCGACCCCGACTTCGGTCAAGTGCGCCACCGCCGACGCCACGTCATCCGTGGAAAAGTTGATCATGATCCGGTCCGGGTCCCGAGAAGATCCGCTCACCTCGGAGTGGATTGCCACCGTCAAGCGTTGATCACCAAAGGCAAAATTGATGAAGCCGGGCCGATCCGATCTGACCGGTAGCGCCAGGGCATCCCGATAGAACCGGGCCATCTCCTCGAAGCGGTCAGAACTCGTGAAGACCAGAACCCCGGCCGGCCACACCGGTCCCAAAGCCATCAGTGTGACACTTCGGCAAACCCGCGCCGCCAGTAAACAAGCGGTTCACGCTCGCGAAGGAACTCGCCGGCGAGGACCCGGCCGATGAAGATCACGTGATCTCCCGCGTCGACCTCCGTCTCCAAAGCACACTCGAAATAGGCGAATATCGAATCGGTGAGGATCGGCCCGCCCACTCCGGTCGATGGACTGTCGTAGGCGACACCTGTGAAGCGATCGTCGGATCGCAGAGCCATGGCGAGCGCCAGGTCACCGGTTCCAGCAGCCATAAAGTTCACCGAATAACCACCTCGCTGCCGAATGGCTTCCAGCGATGACGCCTCCTTACCTAAACACACCAGTACGAGGGGTGGATCAAGACTCACCGAAGAAAAAGCGCTCACAGTCAGGCCGGTGGGTTTGCCAGATGCGTCAAAGGTCGTGACTACGGTCACCGACGCTGCCACGTTGCCCATCGTGGTCAAGAAGGTGTAATCGTCCATGTTTCGCTCGTTCCGCGGGTCGCCGATCTGAGGGTACCTTCCCGAACCAGTCCTTGGCCCGTTCAGCTCACCAGGAGATCGTTCAGATAAATGCTGATGTCGTGGGCAAGGTCCAGCTCATCACAAAGCTGCTCATTGCCCATGAAAATGTCGGCCAGCGAGATACCGATCCGTCCGACGACCACCACGCGGCGCTCGGCCGCGTCGGTAACGGCCCCGAACGAGTCAATCGCCGATACCTCAACTGGAAACTTCATGCCGCCGATACCGGCCAGTTCTGTGGCGAGCACCAGCAGGTCCGGCTGTTGTTCGAGGGGAGGCAAACCCCAGTTGAAACCAAGCGTAAGCCCGAACACGTCGTCCGGCCCATCCACATCGACCGGGAGATCGCGAACGTGGTCTTCGAAATCGAGGAGAACGCGGGGATCTACATCGAGGGCCATATGGAGGTCCAATGCCCCACCACACGTCTGCTCCGGATGCACATCAATCTCCCACATCTGGCTCAGTGAGTACGTCTCGATGAAATGGCGTTCGTCGTGAACGTGGAAACCATGATCCATCGCATGGCTTTTTAGGTCGGCGACGAACCCGGCGATGTCAACTGCAGCCACACGATCCTCTCAACAGTTCGGCCAGGGCGACCAGCCGCTCTGGCTATAAAGCCAGTAGGCGACGGCCGTGTTTGCTGCTCCATCGTAGATGCTGGCGCCGGCCCACCCCGCCGCGGCCGCCCGGCTATCCCAGTAGGCGATCGAGTGTTGGAAGAGCCCGCCGTATCCGGCCGGGTTGTACGCATTGGTGTTGAGGCTGCTCTCGCAGATCGCGATGCGCAGCGCCACCTCGACATCGTCACCCGAGAAGTACTGACCGAACAGATCCCGTGCTTCGGACTCGGTAAGCACTCCCGAATAATCACCACCGGTCGTGGTGGTCGTCGTAGGTGGCTCGGTTGTGGTCGTCGTCGAAGCAACCGTTGTGGTCGTCGTCGGGGCTTCCGTCGTGGTGGTCGTGTCCGCAACGGTGGTAGTCGTGGTCGCTTCGACGGTGGTGGTTGTCTCGACCTGGGCGGTGGTGGTCGTCGACGGTTCGGTACTCGTAGTTGACAGCTGGGTGGTTGGAGGCGGAGTGGTCGGAACTACTTCCATGGTTGTAGCAGGGGCGGCCAGTGCCGCGAAGGCGGCGCCTTCCTTCGGTTCCGTGAGAACATCTAGCTCGATCAGCATGCCGGCTTCAAGGGGCGGGTCGGCCGGAATATTGACGGTCGAGGCCGTAGCAATCGAGGTAGAGGGAAGAGCCGCAGCCGCCGACGCATCCCGTACACGCGCGTTCGCGCCACCGGTGAGCCAAATAAGCCCGAAGATCAATCCGGTGAGTAGAAGTGCAAGAACTGCACGAATGGATGCCTTGTCCGCCACAGACACCCGGTAGAGCGTACCGGCCGTGTGTTGCTATTCACAAATGGTGTTGCGTGCTTGTATTGCATCATGACGTGGCCCTTTCCTCCCCCGATCGAAACCATGGAAGCCAAGGTTTCCGAAAAGTGGCCGAAAGGCTCGTTCGCCTACGAGCCAAAGTGGGACGGTTTCCGCGCCGTCGTATGGTCGAACCCGGAAGGGCGCATCGACTCGCGCAACCAACGGCCACTCCTCAGGTACTTCCCTGAGCTCGCTCCCGCAATCGCTCAGCTCCCGGAAGGAACCGTGGTCGATGCCGAGATCGTGGTGGTGATCGACGACGAAACAAGTTTCGACACGCTGCAACTCCGACTCCATCCGGCCTCCTCCCGTGTGGAGAAGTTGTCGGGAGAGATCCCGGCGCAGTTGGTGGCCTTCGATCTACTCGCCGACCGCGGAGAAGACTTACGTGCGCTTCCATTCCATGAGCGCCGGGTTCGCCTTGAACAGCTGCTCGCCGGACTCGACAATCCGTGGAATCTCACGCCATCCACGACCGACGAGGAACTCGCCAAGCGGTGGTTCGACGAGTTTGAACCGACCGGCTGTGACGGCATCATCGCCAAGCCCCTCGACCAGGCCTACATCCACGGGAAGCGGGCGGTGATCAAGATCAAGCATCGGCGTACTGTCGACTGCGTTGTCGGCGGATACCGGATACACAAGGACGGCGACAAAATCGGATCGCTGCTCCTCGGCCTGTACAACGATGATGGTGAACTGCACTTCATCGGTCACTGTTCGGGGTTCCAGGACGCGGATCGCGTCGATATGCTCGCTCAATTCGAAGCATTGAAGTCGGACGAGTCCTTCGGCGACGAAGCCAGGGCTCCTGGCGGCGAGAGCAGATGGTCGACAGGCAAGGACCTTTCATGGGTGCCGATCGTGCCGGGCGTCGTCATCGAGATCAGCTACGACCAATTAGAGGGCTACCGATTCCGTCACGCCACACGGTTCCATCGATGGCGTCCTGACAAAGACGCCAAGGACTGCACGATGGACCAACTCGAACGCCCCGATGGGCTGGGCTTTTCGGACATGATTGCCAATGGCTAAAGAAGCCTTCATCGACGTCGACGTCGAGACGGTGCGGATTTCCTCGCCCGATCGAATCGTCTTCCCCGATCGGGGGTGGACCAAGCTGGACGTCGCCAATCACTTTGCTCTCGTTGCCGAAGGTGCCATCAACGGGATCTTCGGTCGGCCGACCATGTTGAAGCGGTACATGAAAGGCGTCAATGAACCACCCGTCTATCACAAACGCGCCGCCAACAACTCGCCGTTCGAAACCGTCGAGATCCGTTTCCCGTCCCAACGTCCCGGGATCATGAACGTTCCCAGAACCGAAGCGGACGTCTTACGACTGGCCCAACTCGGCTGTCTTGATTTTCATCCATGGCCCGTTCGGGCTGAGGACATCGATCATCCGGACGAGTTGCGGATCGACCTCGACCCAACGGACGGATTCGGATTCGATGACGTGCGGGCTGCCGCTCGCGGCGCCAAGGATCTCTTTGATGAGGTCGGCCTGGTCAGCTGGCCAAAAACATCCGGCAGTCGGGGCATTCATGTGTATGTGCGGATCGAGCCGATCTGGGATTTCTTTCAGGTGCGACGGGCCGTTCTCGCTTTCGCCAGGGAACTGGAGCGGCGGATGCCAGGTGCAGTAACTACGAAATGGTGGAAAGAAGAGCGGTCCGGCGTTTTCATCGATTTCAATCAAATGGCCCGCGACAAAACGGTTTCCTCTGCCTACGGCGTCCGACCGACCGGATTCGTCTCGACTCCATTCGATTGGGCCGAATTGGACGACATCTCGATCGAGCGATTCCCGATGGACACATTCGCCAACCGATACGCCGATGTCGGCGAGCTCACTGCCAACATGGACGACCACGCCGGTTCGATAACGACCTTGCTGGAGTGGATGGCACGGGACGAAGACAACGGAATCGGCGATGCTCCGTGGCCTCCCCACTATCCCAAACAACCCGGCGAGCCTCCTCGGGTCCAGCCCTCAAAGCAGCGGCGCCCCGACGAGGACTACTAAATGCGGTTTCGACTGTTCGGGTTTCCGATCGAGTTCAACATCACCTTGTTGTTGCTCTTCTATTTCGTTGGCCAGGGCTTCGAACCGGCCGTCGCCGTCGTCGCCGGACTTGCTGCCGTTCTGTCAATCCTCGTGCACGAACTCGGCCACGCGTTCGTGGCCAGGGCGCTTGGCGGCGAGGTCCAGGGCATCACACTTCACGGATTGGGAGGCGTCACACGCTGGGTGGGCGGCCGTAATACCGGGTGGCCGCGCATCGCCGTTGCGGCAGCCGGATCGGTTACGTCGATCACGATCGGCGTCCTGCTTTGGCTGGCAGCGTCGGTGGGCGCTTTCGGAAGTCTGGCAGAACTGGTCCTCGACACTCCCTGGCGGGTCTACCTCGGAGATGCGCTGAACGCGGGTGACTCGGTCGTGTTTTTCCTTGCCGTGTTCGTGTGGGCAAATACGGTCATCGGTGCGTTCAACCTCCTTCCCATCGGGGGTCTGGATGGGGGAACGATCATGAGCGAGTTGATCGAGAAGGCATTGCCGGGGTCCGGTCGGTTGCACGGAGCCATCATTGGACTGCTGGTCGGCGCAGCCGTGGCCTATTTGCTCTATCAACGCGGCTTCACTTTTGCACCAATCATCATCGGCATCTTCACGATCCAGGCACTGGTGCGGGCAGTGGCGTCGCGGCCAGTCAAGTAACCTTCCACGATGGACATCATCGAAACCATCCGGTCATCGGTCATCGGTGACAACGATGTCGTCGACGGACCGTTCGGTCCTCGCCTCGTCACCTACGCCGACTACACCGCATCAGGGCGCTCACTGACGTTTATCGAGGACTTCATCCGGCATGAAGTCCTACCGCTGTATGCCAATACCCACACCGAAACATCTGGTACCGGACGCCAAACAACCAGGTTCCGCGACGATGCTAGGCGTCTGGTCCGTGAGGGGGTCGGAGCAACCGAGGATGATGCAGTCCTGTTTGTCGGTTCGGGATCGACGGGCGCCGTCGACCTCATGATCCGGGTGCTCGGCTTACGAATCCCTGCCGAGCTCGACGAGCAGTACGGACTTAGCGACCGTATTCCTGCCGAAGAACGCCCGGTCGTATTCTGTGGTCCCTATGAACATCATTCGAACGAGCTCCCCTGGCGCGAATCGATAGCGGACGTTGTCCGGATCCCCGAGGACCGCGATGGGCACATTGATCTAGCGGCGCTCGAAGTGGCGCTCAAAGAATACGAAGCCCGCCCGCTCAAGATCGGCAGTTTCTCGGCAGCTTCCAACGTCACCGGCATCATCACCGACCACGCCGCGGTGGCATCTCTGCTCCATCGATACGGCGCTCTTTCGTTCTGGGACTACGCGGCCGCGGCTCCTTACATCGGCATCGACATGGACCCGGGCGGACCCAACGATGCCCATAAGGACGCCATCTTCATCAGCCCCCACAAGTTCATCGGAGGTCCCGGTACTCCCGGGGTCCTGGTGGCCCGAAAGGAGCTCTTCAAGAACAAGGTCCCGGCCGTGCCCGGCGGTGGCACCGTGGCCTATGTGAATACTGAAGAGCATCTTTACCTGACCGACATTGAACACCGCGAGGAGGGCGGCACGCCGGCCATCATCGAATCCATCCGGGCGGGACTGGTGTTCCAATTGAAGCTGGCTGTCGGGTCGGACCGTATCCGTTCCCTCGAGCATGCTTTCATCAAGCGGGCGATTGCCTCCTGGCAAGCCAATCCGAACATAGAGATACTCGGCAATCCTGACGCCGACCGACTCTCGATCGTGTCATTCGTGATTCGGTACGAAGGCCGGTACCTCCACCACAACTTTGTCGTTGCACTCCTCAATGACCTGTTCGGGATTCAGAGCCGGGGAGGGTGTTCATGTGCCGGCCCGTATGGGCATCGACTACTCGGCATCGACATGGACACCTCGCATCAATACGAACAGGAGATTCTGCGGGGTTGCGAGGGGATCAAGCCTGGTTGGGTGCGCGTGAACTTCAACTACTTCCTCGCCGAGGAGACGTTCCGGTTCATTGTCGATGCGGTTCATCTCATCGCCAACGAAGGCTGGAAACTGCTCGCCTGCTACCGATTCGATGCCCACACCGGCAGTTGGCGACACCGAGACGCGCCCGAACGAACCGCGATGGCCTTGTCTGAGATCAGCTACGAGTCGGGAGCGATGGTCTATCCCGATCGGCGCAGGACCGCCGACAGCACCGCCCTTACCGACTACCTCGACGAGGCGCGGGTCTTGCTCGACCGTGCGCTCGACGAACCGCCCTGCGACCCAGAACCCGGTCTCGAACTCGAAGCCGAGGCCCTGCGCTGGTTCCCGGTAGCATCCGAGATCCGCCCGCGACCGATCGGCTCGTGACTCCGTCTAGTCCCCAGCCAACCCGTCGACAAGAGATTCGTTCGGGCCTCATTGACACTCTCCCTTTGCTGCTGGCCGTCACGCCATTTGGGTTCGTGGTCGGGGTAGCCGCGGTCGGTGCCGGAGTGTCGACGACATTGGCTATCGCCTCGTCGGGTCTCATCTTCGCCGGGGCGGCCCAGATCGCCGCCATGACCCTGCTTGGCGCCGGGGCGGCCTGGCCCACGATCATCGGGACCACCCTGGTGATCAACGCCCGCCACGTCATGTACTCAGCGACGCTCGTGCAACCCCTCGGACATCTGCCCAGAGCATGGCGCTGGTTTCTCTCATATCTGATGGTCGACCAGCTATTCGCGCTGACCGTTACCCGGTCGAATGATGGCGAGGACCACCCGCAGCTCCAATGGTATTCGGCGGCCATCGGCGTGACGCTCTGGGTGGTTTGGATGACGGCGACTTCGGCCGGGGCGGTTATCGGTGCCAGCGTTCCGGCTTCATGGGGGCTCACGTTCGCAGCACCGCTTATCTTCATCGGATTGACGTTTCCGGCGCTGGTGGATCGGGCTACTTATGCGGCGGCCGCCGCCTCAGGCTTTACGGCAATTGCAGCCGCGACCTTGCCGTTCAATCTCGGTCTGTTGGTCGCGGCAGTGGTCGGCATCACCGTAGGCGTAGTCGTGGATCGCCCGACATGAATCCGTGGTTGCTCGTGGTCGCCATCGGAGCTGGGACAATTCTCCTACGCGGCTCCTTCCTGGCTCTTCTTGGTCCAGGCAGCATTCCGCCAGCGTTGCAGCGAGCGCTTCGCTTCGTACCCGCGGCCGTATTTCCGGCCATCGCCCTACCCGCGGTATTGCTCATTGATGGCAGCTACGCAATCGCTTTCGACAACCATCGGATCTACGCCGCGATCATCGCCGGCCTGGTCGGCTATCGAACCAAGAATCTTTCGCTGACGATGGTCGCAGGCCTCGTCACGCTTTGGACCCTAAACGCCATGTTCTAGCCAATTGATCCTTAACGACACGCTGTCGTAAACTTCACGATCTTGGCCGCAACCTGCTGCCTCAGGGAGAAGCTATGACTGACATCATCGTCCAAGCTGACAACATCGTTCACACTTTCGGCGGCACGGTAAAGGCACTCGACGACATCTCCGTCTCGTTCGAGCGAGGAATCATCTACGGACTGCTCGGACCGAACGGGGCGGGCAAGACCACTCTCATTCGAGTTCTGACCACCCTGCTCAAACCAGACTCCGGTTCGGCGTATGTGGCAGGGATCGACGTCATAAAAGACGCCAAGGGCGCCCGCGAAAAGATCGGATTGGCTGGCCAGAACGCCGCCGTCGACGGTTATCAAACCGGACGCGAGAACCTCATCATGGTCGGCCGGCTCTACAACCTGTCGAAGAAGCAGGCGAAGGAGCGGGCTGACGATGTTTTGGAAAGAATCAACCTCACCGACGCTGCCCACCGGCAGGTAACGACCTACTCGGGCGGCATGAAGCGACGCCTCGACCTGGCCGCCTCCATCGTCGGCCGTCCCGAGGTTCTGTTCCTCGACGAACCAACTACTGGCATCGACCCTCGGTCGCGGCTTGGTCTCTGGGAGATCATCAACGAGCTCGTGGCGGACGGAACCACGCTGCTGCTGACCACCCAGTACCTTGAAGAGGCCGACCGCCTCGCCACCCGGATCGGGGTAATTGATCATGGCAAGCTGATCGCCGAAGGCACGGCCGACCAGCTCAAGACTCAGGTCGGCGGCGACGTCATCGAGATTCACACCGGCGACGAACTCGCCTCGGTGGCCGATGCCCTACGTAGGGGCTCCATTGCCGAACCCATCATCAGTGCCGCCCGTAAGACCGTCACCATCCCCGCCCCGAGAGCCGCGACTTCCTTGCTGGAAGCCGTCCGGGTTCTGGACGATGCAGGCATCGAAGTTCACGACATTGCGCTTCGGAGACCGACCCTCGACGACGTCTTCTTGACGTTGACGGGCAAAGCAACCGAAGAAACTCCCGCTAATGAAAAGCAGAAAGGCAGGAGGTCACGATGACCACCCTCTCACAAACCGCCAGCCACGTTGGAATCATCACCCGCCGTAACCTGCTCCGAAACATCCGACTCCCACAACTGTTGTTGTTCTCGACGGTTCAGCCCGTCATGTTCCTGCTGTTGTTCAACTACGTCTTCGGAGGCTCAATCGCCCGGTCCATTCCTCCGATTTTCGGTGACTACATCAATTACTTGTTACCCGGGATCATCGTCCAGAACGTTGTATTCGCGGCTACGGCGACCGCCGTCGGGCTCACCGAAGACCTCCAAGCCGGGGTTATCGACCGCTTCCGGTCGCTACCGATGGCACGATCGGCAGTTTTGGCCGGACGGACGTTCGCCGACGTAGGTCGAGCGGCATTCGTCATAAGCCTGATGACCGCAGTTGGCTACCTGATCGGGTTTCGTCCGCTCAACGGGTTCTTCTCTCTGGTGCTCGCCGTCGTGCTCGCCCTCGGTTTCGGATACTCGATGTCATGGGTCATGGCCTGGGTAGGTCTGAAGGTAAAGACGCCCGAAGCCGCTCAAACAGCCGGCTTCTTGCCGATTTTTCCGTTGGTATTTGCTAGTTCAGTCTTCGTCCCGACGTCGACGATGCCGTCGTGGCTGGCCTCGTTTGCTGAAAACCAGCCGGTGACGGTTCTCGCCAACACCGCCAGAGCACTGATCCTTGGCGACGCCTACATTGCCGGAGAACCACACCTCGCCGCCAGCGGAGCGACAATCGGATCGCTGGTACTCCTCTCCCTGGCCTGGATAGTCGGGATCGTTGCGGTGGCGGCACCGTTCGCGGTCCGGTCGTATCGCAAAACCGTAGAGTAATGGCATGCGCATTGCTGGAACTCCTGCCGAAGTTGCCGACGTACTCACTGAGGAATGGACTCCGCTCGGGCAGGTGACGTTCAAGCGCATGTTCGGAGGCATCGGACTCTTCTGCGATGGGGTGATGTTCACAATCATCGACAAACAAGGCGCCGTCTTTCTCAGGTCGGACGAGACCACGGACGCGATCTTCGAGGCCGCCGGATCACATAAGCACGGCATGCCTTACTGGTTGGTTCCCTCAGGCGTCATGGGTGACCCTGCGGAACTCCTGTCTTGGGCAAGACGTGCAGTCGCGGTAGCCAACGCCAACAAGAAGTAACCCCCTTCTGCGACGAGTGTGCATCCAGGCTCGATATAGCGAACCGTAAGCACACTCGTCTGGTTCGGTCCCGGACGGTTCCCAACGAGTGTGCATCCAGGCTCGATATAGCGAACCGTAAGCACACTCGTCCCGTGAAAAGGGGGGAACTGAGCGGTCAACTTGACGCTACGATTCCGGATATGCAGCACAAACACGAGTTCTACATCAATGGCCAGTGGGTGGCGCCCTCGGCCACGACAACCCTCGAAGTCATCAACCCGGCGACGGAAGAGGTCCTCACCACCATCGCCATGGGCGGACCGGCCGACGTCGACGCAGCGGTCACCGCAGCCAGAGCCGCTTTCGCAACCTATGGAGAGACCACCCGGGAGGAGCGCATGGAGCTCCTCGATTCAATAATCTCGGTGTACAAGACCCGCATGGATGACCTCATCTCGGCGGTCAGCGACGAGATGGGCGCACCGTTTTCCCTTTCATCGCGGGCTCAAGTGCCGTCTGGTTTGAACCACTTCAAGACCGTGCGCCGGGTACTCGAGAGCTATGAGTTCGAAGAGGAGATCGGCACGACGCTCGTGGTCAAAGAACCGGTCGGGGTTTGTGCCTTGATCACACCGTGGAACTGGCCGCTCAACCAGATCGCTACGAAGGTCGCACCGGCCCTGGCGGCAGGCTGCACGATGGTCCTGAAACCTTCGGAACTGGCTCCCTTGAACGCCATCATCTTCGCCGAGATCCTCGACGAAGCCGGTGTGCCGGCCGGGGTCTTCAACCTCATCCAGGGCGACGGAATCAACGTCGGGGTTCCACTCTCTTCGCATCCTGAGGTCGACATGGTTTCGTTCACTGGCTCCACCCGCGCCGGTGTCGAAGTCGCCAAGAACGCGGCTCCGACGGTGAAGCGAGTTGCCCAGGAACTCGGGGGCAAGTCGGCAAATATCGTCCTCGACGACGCCGACCTGGGAGCTGTCATTGCCCGTGACGTCAAGGGTATGTGCCGTAACTCGGGTCAGTCGTGCAATGCCGGAACGAGGATCCTCGTGCCGCAGGCCCGGATGGCCGAAGCTGCCGGCTACGCCAAAGCAGCGGCAGAAAACATCGTGGTTGGCCATCCCGGCGACGAGGCCACGGCGATCGGTCCGGTGGTTTCCGAGGCGCAATACAACAAGATCCAGGCATTGATCGAAACGGGCATCGCCGAAGGTGCCGAACTCGTGACCGGTGGCACGGGCCGTGCCGAGGGCCACGATCGCGGCTACTTCATCAAGCCAACCGTGTTTGCCAACGTGACGAACGACATGACCATTGCCCGGGAGGAGATCTTCGGCCCTGTCGTCTCCATCATCGGCTACGAGGACGAAGCTGATGCGATTCGCATCGCCAACGACACCCAGTACGGGTTGTCCGGCTATGTGTCGTCGGGCGACCAGGACCGGGCTCGCAGGGTTGCCCGCCAGATCCGGACCGGAATGGTTCACGTGAACGGAGCCCTAGGCGACCCGAATGCGCCGTTCGGCGGCTACAAACAGTCCGGCAATGGCCGCGAGTGGGGCGAGCATGGCTTCGAGGAGTTCCTCGAGGTCAAGTCGATCTTCGGGGCGAACGCCTAACGCCCGATCAATCAGGCGTTTCGGCGAGATGCTTTATCCCGTCGACGACACCCTGCATGTTGCGAGTCTGCTCAGCGTCACGCGCCGCGATGATCGCTTCCTCATCTTCGGGATGCCTGCCAATGATCGAGGTGATTCCGCTGGGGCCAGGACCGAGGCGTCGATGAAAGACCAAGCGGCAGCCGACAGCAGTTTCAGCCAGCCGATAGGTCCAGGTGGCTCCCGGGTTCACCGGATCGGATACGGCCCACCCGAACGACTGCAACGGTTCGTACTCAACGACCCACGATGAGGTGTCCCACTCGAAGCCCTTACGTTCGTTGTAGCCCGTGAACTCGGCTCCGAGAGCGGGACCTTCAGTCACCCACTCGGCCCGTTTGAACTCGTTCTGAAACCGTGCTGGCAGATTGATGTCCGAGATGAGTTCCCAAACCCGTTCCGGTGCGGCCGCAATATCCACCACAACTTCGATCTCCGGGCCGTCGGAAAACTTGACCATGTAGCCCTCCTCGCTGTGCACCAACATAGACGAAGCACATCCCCGGCCAGTAGGAACCGCACCCATCGCTAACGTTCCACCAGATGAACAACGACGAGATCCAAACGATCGAACGGCCGACTCGTCACGAGATCGACAAGATCAATGGCTCTCGGTTTATCGCTGATGCAGCACCGGCGACCAACGAGCAGGAGTGCCTGGCGTTGGTGGATTCCATCAAGCAGCAAGAACCGGGGGCGACACACCACTGCTGGGCGTATCGGCTGAGTGACGGGCGGGAGCGAAGCTCTGATGATGGCGAACCGGGTGGGACGGCCGGGCCGCCAATTCTGCGCAGGATTCAGGGAGCCGATCTGCACGACATCGTTGTCGTCGTCACCCGGTACTACGGCGGAACCAACCTGGGAACTGGCGGCCTGATCCGGGCGTATGGCGGCGCAGCGGCAGGGGTGCTCAAAGCCGCCACCATCGTGAGCCGACCGATCCTGAGCGAGTTGGAACTCGTGTATCCCTACGGACTCTCATCACCAATCACCCGGGTGCTGGCCACCTTTGCAGCGTCAATCGTCGAGTCTGACTACGGAGAAGAAGTTCGTGTGGTCGCATCGGTCCGGGCCGGATCGGCCATCGAGTTTGTGGACGCGATACGCGAAGCAACCTCGGGAGCCGTAACCGCTCAGCCGGTCACGACGATTTCTTGAATCGAACCAATGAGTCCGTCGGAGAGCTCTTCGATCGGGCTCGGATGGTGGCGAGGCGCGACCGCCAGGATCCCAGCCGCCCCGGCGCCTCGGGCTGCGCCAAGATCAGTGAATGAGTCGCCAACCATCAGCATTCGTTCTGTGGCGATATCGACCTGCTCGCTGAGGTACCACAAGCTGGCTGGATGGGGCTTGGGCGTCACCGGTCCGTCTCCCCCGATCAGCGCCGAAACAAACTCCGCGATCTGCAGCTGATCGAGATGCCGCACAATCGTTGCTTCGTCGTCGCTCGAAGCCACACAGAGAACCAGCCCATGCTCGGCCAATCGG
This sequence comes from uncultured Acidimicrobiia bacterium, assembly GCA_963847455.1. Lineage (GTDB taxonomy): Bacteria > Actinomycetota > Acidimicrobiia > Spongiisociales > JAENVV01 > JAENVV01. Next base: position 21,488 of record CAWKAG010000012.1, on the reverse strand, counting down.
CGCATCGTGGCGCGAACGTCGCCGATCGGATGGACCGGCAAGTTGGGGATCGCCCTGGCGACTATCTCACGGGCTGCTTCGAGCCGGTCGTCGATAGTTGACGTGTTGGCACCCAGGGTGTGCCGGGTGGCGTGCTCGATCTCCCGGAAGGTACCGGTAGCGGCCACGCCGCCCGGTATCAGGAACCCCCGGTTGTCGAGGCCGAGGGACTGTTTCAAGATTTCGATCTCGCCGGGTTCGACTGCGACCGCCTCGATCCAAGCCTCGGTGATTCCAAACCACGTACTGTCGAGGTCGATGAGCGTCCCATCCTTGTCGAAGACAATGGCGTCGACGTCGAACGTGGCTTGCCCGCCAGATACGATCATGGTGTCACGAACATGCGCCAATCACGGAGCTGCCCGGGGAGGTTGTGCACGAACTCGCCCCGTCTCAAGGAGCCCCCAAATGCAAGGTAGAAAGTCGCCCACATACCAGTCCGAATCATGGTCCATGTCATCGACTGACGAGATTAGGCAGATCACACTTCCCAACGAAGTCCCGATGCGCTGAGCCGATCACCGGCGGTCAGGGTCGCCGGACCATAACGAGGTGGAGCACAGAAAGCGTATCGGCGAGGTTCGCCCCCGCCTCGATCTGAAGCTGCACCGCGCCCGCCAGCAAGTCAATATCGGGGTCATCCCAACCAGTGAACAGGCTCGTCAACGGGGCACCCTTCATCGCCGGTCGCGACGGCCGTCAACTGCGCATCGTCAAAGTCGTGGGCTGCCCTCGCCAACCCCTGGCGCAAACTGAAGCCGGCTCTCAGAGCTTGTTCAAGCGTTCGGAACAACTCCACGCTATCGACGGTCGATGTCATTGCTCCTCCTGGGTGAGCGCTTCGTACCGTTGCCGATACTCGTCGTATCCGATTTCGAGCATGTAGATCGTCGCCACAGTCCGCTCGATCACTGATGTGTTGTGACGTTGCTTCGGCAAGCCCCAGAGCACGGCGAGATCGGCGATTTGGCGGGCAGTTTCGTTGGTGATCTGGATGCTGATCTGCTTCATGATAAGTTTATACACGATCAACGTGTGATCGTCAACGATTGTCCTGGCTCGATCCCTCGATCGCATAGAGATTCGCGACTCCGACCAAGAATCCTCGGCGTCGTGGTGACGTCGCGGCGCTCAACGTTCAACAACCCAAATCGGCGCAACCTTCGAGCTTCATAACGGTCGTTGATGGCCTCGAAACACCGAAGACTGATAGGGTCTCGACGATATCCTCGGCCGGAGCAACTATGACCTATGACTATGTGATTGTCGGCGGCGGTTCGGCCGGGTCGGCGCTTGCCAATCGACTGAGCGCCAACCCGGACCACCAGGTACTCGTCCTTGAAGCTGGACGTCCGGATCGTAAGTGGGACATCTTTATCCACATGCCGGGAGCCTTCTCAATCCCGATCGGCAACCGACTGTATGACTGGAAGTACGAGTCCGAACCCGAACCGGAGATGGGCGGCCGCCGTGTCTATCACGCCCGCGGCAAGGTGCTGGGCGGATCGAGCAGCATCAACGGGATGATCTTTCAACGTGGCAACGCGATGGACTACGAGCGATGGGCGGCCGACCCGGGCATGGAGAGCTGGGACTACTCCCACTGCCTTCCCTACTTCAAGCGGATGGAAAACTGCCTGGCAGGCGGCGACGACTGGCGCGGCGACGACGGTCCCCTCGCGATGGAACGCGGCCCGGCAGTCAACCCCCTGTTCGATGCCTTCTTCGATGCGGTAGTTCAAGCCGGGTATCCACTGACGGATGACGTCAACGGTTACCGGCAGGAGGGCTTTGCGAGGTTCGATCGCAACATCCACCGTGGTCGCAGGCTTTCAGCAGCCCGGGCTTATCTGCATCCGGTGATGGACCGACCCAACCTGACCATCGTCACCAGGGCCATGACCACGAAGATCCGTTTTGAGGGTACGACCGCCGTTGGCGTCGAGTACACCAAGGCCGGCAAACAGCACTTCGCGCCGGCCCGGGAAGTTATCTGCTCGGCGGGGTCCATCAATACGCCGCAACTCCTGCAACTGTCCGGGATCGGGAACCCGGCCGACCTGGAGGAGTTGGGGATCCCGGTTGTTGCCGACGTACCAGGCGTTGGCGAAAACCTGCAAGATCATCTTGAGGTATACATCCAGTACGCCTGCACCCAACCCGTATCCATGTCGCCGGCCCTTGACTGGTGGCGCCGACCCAAGATCGGCTTTGACTGGCTGTTCCGACGCAAGGGGGCGGCGGCAACCAATCACTTCGAGGCGGGCGGCTTCATTCGTTCCAACGACGAGGTCGAGTGGCCGAATCTGATGTTCCACTTCCTGCCCATCGCGATCCGGTATGACGGAACCGTGCCAACCAAGGGCCACGGCTACCAGGTCCACATCGGACCCATGTTCTCTGATGCGCGCGGGTCGGTGAAGATCAAATCAACCGACCCCAAAGACAAACCAGCCTTGCGGTTCAACTACCTATCGACCGACCAGGATCGGCGCGAGTGGAAAGAGGCAGTTCGTGCCGCCCGGTCCATCTTGACCCAACCTGCCTTCGACCCTTTCAACGGCGGCGAACTATCCCCAGGCCCCACGGTATCAACCGACGAGGAGATTCTTGAATGGGTTCGGCACGACGCCGAAACCGCCCTCCATCCGTGCGGCACGGCGAAAATGGGAACGGGGCCAGACGCCGTTGTCGATCCACTCACGATGAAGGTCAAAGGCGTGGAAGGCGTACGCGTCGTCGACGCATCGGTAATGCCCTACGTCACCAACGGCAACATCTATGCGCCGGTCATGATGCTGGCGGAAAAGGCCGCGGACTTGATCCTCGGCAATGACCCACTGCCGCCATCGGAGGCCGGGTTCTACCGACACAAGTCATAACGAGGCTCGTTCCGAAATTCAGCCGATGTCGATGACGAGGGTCTGAAGATCGGTGAATTCTTCAATCGACCCTCGCCCCCAGCCGGTGTCCGTGCCGGCCGCTCCCCCGAACGGTTGAAATGTCTCCCAGAAGTCTGTCGAGTCGTTAACCACGACCGTGCCGGAGCGAATCCGGTCGGCATACCAGAACGCTTTCTGTAGCGAGTTGGTAAACACGGCAGCCTGGAGCCCGAGATTCGATCGATTGGCTAGCCCCACAGCCTCCTCGTCGGACTTCGCGGACAAGATCGGCATCACCGGACCGAACGATTCCTCCTTTGAAACGTCGCTGGATTCAGGCACCCGATCGATCACGGTGAACTCGTAATACAGACCGGTTGGGAAGCCACTGGCTCGACTACCGCCGACGAGGACTTCTCCGCCGCGCGAACGAGCGTCAGCAATGTGCCGGTCCATCTTGGCGGCAGTCGGCTCGTTGTTGAGAGGGCCCATGTTGGTGGTTTCGTCGAACGGATCCCCGAGTTTCACCAGTTTGGCTGCCTCCAGGCTGGCGGCAACGAACTCATCGTGCACTTCGTCGACAACGATCACTCGCTCCGTCGCACAGCACACCTGACCGGCGTTGTAATAGGTCCCGTAGACAGCAGCTTCTGCCGCCGCCACCACGTCGGCGTCAGCGGTAACGATCGTTGGGCCGTTGCCTGACATCTCCATGATCGAGCGCTTTATGCCCATTTGCGAGATGATCTTGCGGCCAGTCTCTGACGACCCCGTGAACCCGATTGCGTCGACGCCGTCATGGGTAACGAGGGCTTCGCCAATGGCCCCCGCACCAGGAATGATCGACAGGAGTCCCTTGGGAACCCCGGCTGCATCGAACGCCTCTGCAAGTTTCAACAAGCCCCACGACGTATGGAACGGCGGTTTGGTGATGACTGCGTTACCGGTGGCCAACCCGGGTCCGATGTACTCAAGCGGGATGGTCACCGGGAAGTTCCATGGCGTAATGGCTGCCCACACCCCGACCGGTCGACGGAACGTAAACATGCGCTTCGTGCGAGACGAGGTCGGAATGACGTCGCCCATCAGTCGCTTGACATCCTCGGCAGCGTTGTAGAAATACTGATTCGCCTCGGTTATGTCTTCTAAGGATTCGGAGTGATAGGGCTTGCCTTGCTCAAGGGTCTGGATCCGGGCAATCTCGCTAATCAGCGGTTCAATTTCAGCAGCGACCCGCAAGCACAGGTCCGCTCGCTCAAATGCCGACCAGTGCCGGTACTCGTCCTGGGCCTGGCGAGCGGCCAGAACGGCCCGGTCGATATCGGCCTGGCTGGCGACCGGCACATTGGCGATGTGTTCGCCGGTCACCGGCGACATGAGTTCATACTGTTCGCCGCTTGTCCCCTCAACCCACTCGCCGGCCAAATAGAGCTTGAGATCCTCTGCCACCAGCACTTACCTCCTCAAAATTCCAGGGTACCCGTCGATCGGGGCACGAAATCTACCCACCGTGCAATCACCTACTCTGTATCCGATGCGAGTTCGTACGGGCATCATTCTGGCACTGGTCGCCGCAACGATGTGGGGGCTCGCAGGAGCATTGGCAGCAGCCGTGTTCGCCGAAATACCGGTGATGCGCGTGGCCCAGGTGCGAGCACTCGGCGGCACTATGGCCTTTTTGCCGTATGTGCTCTGGAAGCGAGAGTTCCCGGGGAAAGTCTGGCCGATCGTCGTCGCATTCGGCGTCTCACTCGCGACGGTCACTTATTCGTTCTACCTGGCAATCGACCTCATCGGTGTAGGACCCGGAGCCACAATCCAGTTCATTGCACCCGTCTATCTGCTCGCCTGGAACCGATGGGTCCGGGGTGATCGTGTTGCCCCAACCGCGTGGGTGGCGTCCGCCGCAGCGCTCATCGGAGTTTCGCTGATCGCCCAGGCATGGAGCGGCGCCGCTCTGAACCTCCCTGGCTTGGCGGCCGGGATCGTTTCGTCGATCTCCTTCGCGTTTTACCTGGCTCTGGCCGAGAAACTCAGCAAGGACCTGAGCTCATACGCCATCATGGCCTACGGATTTGGAGTAGCCGCTCTGATCTGGCTTGCGGCTATCCCGATCTGGACCTTCCCGACCGACATCTCCCGCACTGGCTGGTGGCAGCTGGCCGCAGTGGTGGTGGTCGGAACCATTCTTCCCTTCGCTCTGGAAATCAAAGCACTCGGTATGGCCCCGGCTCCACTCATCGGGCTTACGGCGACGTGGGAGCCATTGGTCGCAACAATTCTTGCCTGGATGTACCTGGCTCAACAGCTCACTTTGGGGCAGATCATCGGCGGAGTCATGATTCTCGGAGCGATCTCGATCATCCAGACCAACGCTTCGGACCAGACCCCCGATTTGATCCCGGCTGTCTGAACCTAATTCCGCGCATTCGATCCTAAATTAGCGCCACAACCGTGCCGATACACCATTATGCAAACTGCGCCGCCCGCCGTCCCTTCGGCCCCAACTGGAGCCCCGTTGGGGTCACAAGTCGCTTCAAGACTGTTCGGCAACCTCTCGAAAATCATCCGTGGCAAGCCGGCCGAACTGCGCCTGATTGTCGCCACGCTCCTGTCCGGCGGCCACATCCTGGTCGAAGACGTTCCCGGCGTTGGCAAAACCCTGCTCGCCAAATCGCTGGCTGCCTCCATCGGCGGGACGTTTCGTCGAGTCCAGGGCACTCCCGACCTACTGCCCGCCGACCTCACCGGCGTTGCGATCTACCGTCGGTCCACCGAGTCGTGGCACTTTCGACCGGGGCCGCTATTCGCAAACGTAGTGATTGTCGACGAGATCAACCGGGCCACTCCCCGGACCCAGGCTGCTCTCCTTGAAGCCATGGAGGAGCGGCAGGTATCGGTTGATGGAACAACCCATGCGCTACCCGAACCATTCTTTCTCATCGCGACCCAGAATCCCTTTGAACATGCCGGTACCTTCCCGCTTGTCGAGGGCCAACTGGATCGTTTCAGCGCCATCTTTGAAATGGGTCTTCCCGACCGTCAAACCGAGATCGGTTTGCTCATGGGTGACGGCGGTGCTGGTCAGCTAGCTGACCTCCAAGCCGTAGTCACTGCCGAAACGCTCGCCAAAGCCATCAAGGAAGTCCGCAGCCTTCACTGCAGCGAGTCGGTCGCCAACTACATCCTCGACATCGTGACCGCCACCAGGCAGCACCCGGAGATCTCACTCGGTGCTTCTCCTCGAGCCAGCCTTGGCATGTTGGCAGTAGCCAGGGGCCATGCGACGACAGTCGGCCAGCGATTTGTCACACCCGACGACGTCAAAGCGGTAGCGAGCGCCGTGTTGTCCCATCGGATCATCCTGTCGGGCGGAACCAACGTCACGGCTGCCAGGGCCATCATGGACGACTTGTTGCGTTCGGTCCCTGTACCGCGTGGCTAACACGCGGGTTCGGATTCGGCCCACCCGAGGTGTCTACACCATCGGAGCCTTGTCTCTGGCGTTCCTGGTCGCTTCGCGCACTACCGGTGCAGGCTGGCTGACGGTGCTGCTGGCTATCGCTCTGAGCCTTCTCCTTATGGGTCTCATCGGGCCATGGTTCGCCATTCGCCGCCTCGTTGTCACGGTCAACGCGCCGGACGATGCCGTTGCCGGGCGGCCATTCGATATTCATCTCGGTGTGAACGGACGGCCCCAATCCGGGCGCCTGCGACTGCTCAAGCCGGAATCCGAGTGGGTGGGGGCGACCATTCCAACCGCGGGAACTGTGCGAGCCATCGCCCCGAAACGAGGAGTCATCACTCAGGTGCTCGTGGAACTAGCGACCGCGTCTCCGATCGGGCTGGTCTGGGCAACCCGCCAGGTCACCGTGGCCATCGACCCGCCGATTGCGGTCGCTCCCCGGGTTGAATCGGTGGCCTTTGCGACGGTTTCTTCAAGCCCGGCGACGGGGTCAGAAGCCGTCGGCAGGCGGACCGGTGCCGGTGAAACGGTTCGATCAATACGCGATTACCAGCAGGGCGATTCCCTCCGAATGATTCATTGGCCGGCCACCGCCCGGTTGAACCATCCGGTTGTCAAGGAACTGGAGTCTCCCGACGCTCCGCATCTCGTGGTACGCCTCGATCTAAACTGCTCGCCGGACGAAGCCGACCATCGGGCAAGTCTGGCGTACGGACATGTGCAGCGTGGACTGACCGCCGGGGTTCCGGTCCGTCTCTTGACGGCCGAGAAGAGCGGGCCGCATGCAGGTTCGGTTGGATCCATGCTCGAGGCCGGACGACGCCTCGCCTACGCAACGAGCGGCGACCCGGGCAACCCACCGGACGACGGCGATGCCGCAACCGTCGTGCACGTGCCATGAAGTTGGCTGACACCATTCGGGAGGCCAACCTCGCCACCGACCCGGAACCCTTCATCTCCGTGAGGGCCGCGGTTGGAGCAACCGTGATGATTTCGGTTGTCGCTCTGATCGCGCAGGGATTTGTTCGAACGGCCCCCGCTCTCGTCGCCATCATCGGCATCCCCGTCGGATTCGCAATCTCGTATCGAATGCGCCATTCGGACGCGCTCAAGCTGAAAGCAGTCCTGGCCGTAGCCCTTGTCGTGTCCGTCGTGGGCTTCTTTGGCGAGCTGGTTTCGTCGTTCCAAGAGGGACTCGTCGACATTCAAGTTCCCCTCGCAGAACTATTCCTCTGGGTCCAGGTAATCCATTCTCTCCACGTCCCGGCCCGTCGTGACCTCATGTTTTCTCTGGCGTCATCGGCCGCCATGATGGCTATCACGGCCGCGCTATCGATCTCGTCGACGTTGGGGGCCTTTATCCTGCTCTGGGCAGGCGGACTGATGATTTCATTGCTGCTCGCCTATCGCAGCTCGGTCACCGATTTGCCGGCCCTCGGAAAACGAGGTCCGTCGATTGGCGACGGAGCGGCGAGAGCAGGCGCCAAAGCTGTCGGCATTCTCACCATCATCGCGATCGCAGTGTTCCTGGCGCTCCCCAGTGCGCGAGCGTCGCGAGCACTTACGTTTCCTGCGAATCTCCCGTCATCGAATGCTCTGGGTACCCCCGGCTCGCTGTCGAATCCGTCTCTTGGCAACCGGGGCAGCCAGAATCAACAGGACTCGTCCGGCAGCGGAGCCAGTTCGGGCTACTTCGGCTTTGCCGAGCAACTCGACACGTCTGCCAGGGGAAGGCCTGACGGCACGTTGGTCATGCGGGTGCGTGCGTCGGCGCCTGCGTTCTGGCGGGGCCAGACGTTTGATGTGTGGGACGGAGTCACGTGGACCGCCTCGGATGACACGTCGGCAACCCTCAGCGGTCCCGCCCCGATCCAGGTTCCACTCACGGTGGGGGATACACCGGTGCCGGCCGACGACTTCATCCAGACTTTCTATATTGAACAACCAGGACCAAACCTGGTTTTCGGCGCCTACCGGGTTTCAGAGGTCTACTTCGACTCGCGGTTCCTATTCCAGCAACCCGACGGGGCACTACGGGCCGGTTCAGACCTCGGGAGAGGTGCGGTCTATACCGTGATCAGCGAGCGGCCCCACGTGACCGAAGCCCTCCTAACGGTCAGCGACCCTCTGCGAAGCGACCTCCCCGTCTCCCTGGACCCGTTCCTCCAACTCCCCGACGACGTGCCCGAGCGAGTTCTCGATCTGGCTCGCGAGGTCACCACCGACGCCCCCACCACCTATGACAAGATCAAGGCGCTCGAAGCTTGGATGGCCCAGAACACTACCTACAGCTTGGACATCCCTCCGCTGCCCGAGGGAGCTGATTCGGTCGACGAATACCTATTTGAGACCCGTCAAGGCTTCTGCGAGCAGATCGGCACGAGCCTGGTCGTCATGCTGCGGTCGCTTGGCGTGCCGAGTCGCCTGGCGGTCGGGTTCATCCCAGGTGAACGCAACTCACTCACCGGCCTATACGAAGTCCGCGCCTCGGATGCTCACTCCTGGGCGGAGGTCTACTTCCCCGGGATTGGATGGCAAGGCTTCGACCCAACTGCGCAGGTTCCCCTGGCCGGGGAGTTTGATCCACCAGCCAACGCCGGGGCAGTGGTAGCCGCCTGGGCTCGTGAGAACGCCGGGTTGGTCGGGCGCGGTCTCGGCATCACGCTGGCTGTCGTCCTCGTCGGAGGTTTTGGGGGCATGCTGCTATCCGTGACGGGCCGAATCATTGGCGAGCGGCGACGGAAAGCCCGTCGAACCTGGGTCGAGTGCATGACCGAGAACCTGGAGCACAATGGGGCGGTCCGAGATCGCCCTCGCCAGCCCCACGAAACAGTGCGCGAATACGTCGGCGCGCTCATGAGCGGTCCCCTTCCCGATGAGCGACTGCGCCAAGTCGGAGAAGCGATCACCAGGGAAGCGTACGGCGACCGTCATGACCAATCAGACCAGGCGGCGGCCGAACGGCTGCTGGCAGGCATTGTTGGCCGCCCGCTCGAGATAGCTATCGGGCAACGGTCCTCCCTCGAAAGTTACCGACTGCCCAAAAAAACGCACATCTTTCCAGAGAACTAGTCCTTTTGGGGCACAAACCTCGCACACCAGAAATGGCACTTTACGTCTTCGATTATCTGTGTGACAGTGTCTATAGGACTTAAGTCACAAAAGGGGATTGGGTTCAGCGTTACGGGAGGCACCAGCTAATTTCGAGACCGGGCGATTTGGCTCGGTCCGGTTCCCGTGTCTGAACACACACCTCGCAACCGCTGCATGTCACCTGTGTGGCAAGGAGGATCGTAGGAAATATGCGCCGTAACAGAAAGATCTCCGTTCTCGTCGTCGTACTCGCCATGTTGGGTGCGGTATTTGCGACCACCGCCATCGCCGCTGGCGAACCACCCGTGTACGTAGACCGGGGCCGCCTCGACCTCCACACCGGCGACTCTGGGTTCACCGTGAAATGGTATCCAGCGGGGTCGTCCACTTCGACGCATACTCAGAACCTCAGCATCAACGCCAAATGCGACGTCACGCCTACCGGAACCGATTTGATCGCACTCTCGACTACAGGAGGCAACGGGAAGGTAGGAGCCGTCTCACATGGCCTCGGGGTCAAGACAAAGAACAATTGCTCGACGGACCAAGGCCAAGTCGCCGAAGGTCAAACTCTGACGATCTCCCTGGGCTCGTTCTTCAGCTCTGATGTGAGGATCGAATTCGCCGAAGTCGACATCGAAGGAAAGCGTAACGCCCAACTCAGCGTGACCTATTCCGACAACGATACGGTAGTTCGAACCCTTTCGAATACCTCCGACAACGGCCCCGACTCGGGACCGAATGACAACAACATCGTGAGGCTTCCGGCCGACGGCCCAAGGTACACGACGTCGCTGAAGTTCGCGCCCGTCATGGCAGGCACGAATAGTCCCGCCATTTCTGTGGAAGGCGGCGGGGACGGTCCCTTACTCATCAACAGCTTCGGCACGAACGCCTCAACCTTCAAGCTCGTTGAAGAGTTCGACGGGGAACTCGACTGTGGTGATTCGACACCGACCGAAGGTGGCGGAGACGACGCAGCAATAACCGTCTTCCGTGGTGGCCAGGAAGGCTGTGAGCTCAAGCCCTACAACGATGACGCTCTCGGCTCCACTGCGTCATTTGAGCCGACCGGTCAGGACGACGCCGAGTTCACCGCCACGATCGTTTGGCCGACCGAGAGCGCAGTGCTGCCCGTCCCGGTCACGTCGATTGACTTTGGCGGCGGCGCCGAAGACGTCCAGTGGTGCGAAGGAACGCCCCAGCGGGACCCGGATGGCACGCTGACGGTCGACGAAGCGCCCCCCTATGCGTTCTCGGGTCCGCCGACACTTCCCTCCGGTGCGAGCTGGTGCCTGCTTGACCAGGACGTGAGCTACACAGGTGACGGTGAGATGCAGGTCACCGAGTATTACTACGGCAACGGAGATCCATTCTTCGCTCGGTAGTCAAGAAAGGCCAGGGTGCACGGCAAACGCCGAACATCCAGGTCATGTAGGAGCTGAGTAGCGCGAAGCACGGAGGAGGAGTCGACCTGGTCGGCTCCTCCTTCGATGGTTTCACGGGTCAGAACGAGGAGCGCTTCCTCGTAGCCGAGGCCCTGGTCCGACGCAGCCGCCAAACCAACGTCGATAGCCCGCAAAGACTCCTGGCGCCTCCCGACGTCGTTCAAAGCCTGGCCGCGGACTCGCGCCAACGCGGCCGTGTACCAAAGCCGATCGCGCCCGGCCGCCTTCTCAGCCCGATCAAGTATGTCCAACGCTTGCGGCGGGTCGCCACGTTCCAACCGGCACTCCGCCAGGTAGATCGCTGCCTCCAGTGCGCTGCCAGACCGACCGAGCTGATTGAGCTCGTCAATCGCAGCTCGAAGTAGTACTTCCGCCTCATTGACCTCGCCTCGATCAGCCAGCACTCGGGCGAGATGAATCTCCGCAAACACTGCGCCGTCGACGAATCCGGCCGCTCGCATGACCCGCGACGCCTCACGCAGCAGCGGCTGGGCTTCTTTCATCCTCCCCTGGTTGACAAAGACTTCACCCATATTGGAGCCGGTTATTGCGGCCTGCAGCGTGTTGCCGGCGCGGGCTGCCATGTCCTTGGCTTTTGCGTAATACTCAAGCGCCTCGTCCCAGTCCCCGGCAAAGTAAGCGCCCGCCCCCAGGTTCCCGGTGATCTCCGCCTGCACGTCGAGCATTCCCAACTTCTCATACAGCCGTAGGGACTTCTCTGCATAGACCGCCTCGCCGGATCGGCCGAGCATGTGATAAGCCGTGTTCATGATGTTGTACGCCTTGGCGAGCGCCTCTTCCTCCCTGGCTGCTTTGGCTTGTTCAACTGCCCGTTCGGCCAGCTTGAGCGCGGCCCGGGGTTGGTCTTGGGCCTGCCTTACGGTGGCACGGAGAGCAGTTAATCGTGCTCTGATCGCGAGTGCCTCGGCCGTATTGTCCGCTTCGATCAGTTTCAAGGCGATCGTGATGTCACGCAGAGCAACTGAGAATGAGCCTGCGCGCTCGCGCGCCCGGGCTCGCCTGAGCAACAGCTCCGCCTTCTCGATCGGGTCCCGGGCTGCGAACCGGAGGGCACTCCGGTAGGCAGACAGCGCCTCTTTAAACCTTCCGGCCTTCAACTCGACGTCTCCGAGTTCGGCTAGGAGTCCGACCCGTTCATCATCAGTAACGTCCGGCAACCGCCTGGCTGCGTCGATCGCCCGGGCGTACTGAGCTGCCGCGTCTACGTTGGAATACGCGTCGCGAGCATCGTCGGCTGCGATCCGCGCGGTACCGCAACGTCGGCTCATACTCCTGCGCAAGCGAGAAGTGCAGCGAAAGGAGGTCGGCTACGGCATCCGTATCGTCGCCGGCCAGCCGCTCAGTTGCGTACGCGGCTCGGCGATGTAGTTCCCGGCGGCGACGATACGGCAACCCTTCGTAGGCCACGTCACGGAGCAGACCGTGCCGAAAACGCAGCCGGTCAGGACCGTTGTCTACCAGGAAACCGAGCAGTGCATCACGGGCTTCGTCATCCATACTGAGTTCGTCATCACCGAGAACCTCAGCAAGCACCGTCGGCCGGAAGCTGCGGCCCAGGACGCTGGCGTACCGTAGGAGACGTTTGGGCCGGGAAGGTAAAGCGTCGATCTGGGAGCTCACGAGCGCGTCGAGCGAGTCGGGTAGGTCTCGGAGCGAACCCGACTCCTTCACCACCGCCAGGATCTCTTCTAGAAACAAGGCGTTGCCACCCGCTCGCTGCACGATCGTATCAACGTCGTGTGGCAGCAGGGGTTTGTCGTCGGTGACCCTCAGCACAATCGACGTCGCTTCATCGTTACTCAAAGGCCCAAGTTCGATCGTAGAAGCATCGTCGGGCTCGAATCGACCCTCACCGGTAACTCTCGTCGTCAGGACCGCCCACGGACGATCGTTGGTCGCCCGGCACAAACGCTCGGCAAGCTCGGTCGAAGCCGCATCCATCCACTGTCCCTCCTCGAGGACGATAACCAACGGCCCCGGCGAAGCCAGCTCAAGGACACGAATGACAGTGTCGGCAACCCGCTCGCTCCGGAACCTCGGGTCGATGGCATCGACCTCAGGTGTGGAGGGGACCTCGACATGTGCAACGTCTCCCAATAGCGGTAGGAACGGAAGCAACTCAGGATCTAGCTTTTTGACAGCTTGTGCCATCTGGCGCGCCATGGATGCATGATCGGCGCGCTCTACGCCCAGGATTGTTCGAGCCGGGTCTCGGAAGGGTCGATACGGAGTCGCCGTTCCATAGGGCTCAGCCCGTACGGTCGCGGCGGGCATATCTGGTTGGAGGTCAACGGCTTCTTGGACAAGCCGAGTTTTACCGATGCCCCGCTCTCCAACCACCGCTACTACGGAGCCCAGGCCATTGCAGGCCTGCTCAAGGGCATCGCAGAGCTTGGCCAACTCGTCGACCCGCCCGGTGAACGGAAGCTCGTCCCGGGCTCGGCCAGAGCGGATGCCTGTCTCCTCACCGACCTCGAACGCCTGAACGGGCTCGGTCTTGCCCTTCACCGGAAACGGTTCGAGGGCGGTCGTTGCGAACAGCGTGCGAGAGTTCTCGAGAACCACCGGCGTGGCGTAAATCGTTCCTGGGGCTGCTGCCGACATGAGGCGGGCGGCCAAGTTCACGTCGTCACCCATGATCGTATAGGTGCGCCGGTACTTGGGACCGACGTCACCAGCAAACACGTGACCCCGATTCACCCCGATCTTTATCGGCAAGGCATAGCGATGTGTGATGATCTCCCGCAGCGCCAACAACATCCGTTCCGAGTCGTTACCGGTGGCGGTCGGCGCTCCAGCAGACAGGATGATCTTGCCGCCGTCGTCATAGATGTCGGTAGCCAGAAAAGCGACGTTACGAGGATCAACCGCTGCCTGGACGTGGGTGACCAGCTCGGTGAGGGCGGCGCTCACTGCATCTGGTCCTTCTTCGTACAGCATCGAGTCAACCCCCATGAACTGGAGAAATGCCACCGTGACCTGGCGGTGTTCTGGCTCGTTGGACCCAGCCTGGACCGCCTGCCGGACCGCTATCGGGATGTATCGCTCAAGATCGCCTGCCGGCGGACGCACATCGACCGTCCCGCCGGCGAGTTCAGGGACTGATCCTCGAATGAGGAATCCCGGTCCTTTCGCGTCACCGATGGCCTCAGAGGGCAGGGCGGCGGCGGTCGTCCTCGACACAAGGATCTCGGTAGCTTCGGCAAAGCCTTCCATCGCTACGGTCGCCGTGGCAGCCGAACCGGTGAGAATCAGCTCACGGTGAGAGTCACCAATCAGGAAGAAGTGAAACGTACCGGAGTTGGCGCCGATTGACATACGCAACGTCATGTTCCCAGCGGGTGTCTTGACCTTTCCAAGCGTCTTCATGGCCCGCTGCATGCCGATCGCTGCATTGACTGCTCGATGTTCGTGACCGTCTCCGTCAAAAAGCAACAGGAGCGCATCGCCCCCGAACTTGATGAGCCTCCCACCGAGCGGATAGGCAACCGCGAGCAAGCCCTTGAAGCATCCGCCGAGTACCTCGGTAACTTCCTCAGCGCCTACCTTGCCGAGCATCGCCAACCGCTCGGACAACGCCGTGAAGCCGGAAATGTCGACGAAGACCATCGTCCCGTCTATCTGTTGATGATTGCTGGAAGGCGCGTCCGCGTCCCAGTGCAAAACGATGCGCGGCAAGTACGACTGATAGGGGTCAGCAGTTGTCTCTTGCTCTAAGTCAATGACCACATCAACTCCCGGTGCATCGGAGCGTCGAGATGGGCGCCCTGTTGAAGGCGACGACATGACAGGTGGCCGCCCCTTTCCGAGCATCTTGACGACGCAGCTAAACCTACTCCGGTTCTTGTCATCTGTCCTGCGAATCGCCACAACCGCCCGACAACGTCTCCACCTTCCCCGGCCGGTAGTGTGAGGCGGTTGTCATGACCGATACCGACGTGGACTTCTCGCGAAAATGGTTCGTAATGTGGGCCGTGTCGATGGGCGTCTTCTTGGCCACCATCGACGGATCCATCGTCAACATCGCCCTCCCGACCCTGCAGGAAGAGTTCGGCGCACCGTTCTCGTCGGTGCAATGGGTAGTGCTCGCGTATCTTCTCGTGCTCGGGACCTTGTCACTTCTCTTTGGCCGACTCGGCGACATGATCGGAAAGAAACGCATCTACACCACCGGGTTTGTGGCATTCACAGCCGCCTCAGCGGCTGCGGCGAGTGCTCAATCCGTTGGCATGCTGATCGGCTGGCGGATCGTCCAGGCAGTCGGAGCGGCCATGATCCTGTCGCTTGGGCTGGCCATTCTCACCGCTGCATTTCCGGCTACAGAACGAGGTAAAGCGCTCGGCCTCATCGGAACGACCGTATCGGTCGGGATCGTCATCGGACCGACAATGGGCGGTTTGATTCTGTCAGCCGCCAGCTGGCATTGGATCTTTCTGGTGAATGTCCCGGTAGGAATCATCGGAACCATTACCTCGATCAAGTTCATCCCGAACACCAAACCCATCGGCGGGCAAACCTTCGACTTTCCGGGAGCGGCACTGTTCGCCGCATCTATCACGTCGCTAATGCTCGGAATGACACTCGCTGGGGAAAGAGGCTTCGCGTCGCCACTCGTTCTCACGCTTCTAGCAGTTGCCGTCGTTGTGGGTGCCGGTTTCATCTATTGGGAGCGCCGGACCGATCAGCCGATCATCGATCTTTCAATCTTCGACAACAAGCTCTTCTCGATCAACATCGTGACCGGCCTGTTGACATTCGTGTGTATTTCGGGCGTCTTCTTCATCGCGCCCTTCTATCTGGAGCGGACTCTCGGACTTGAGTCACGACAGATCGGCCTGTTGCTGGCAGCCTCCCCGATCTTGCTCGCTGTCGTAGCTCCCTTCAGTGGATGGCTTTCAGACAAGATCGGCTCCCGACCCATCACGATCGCCGGCCTGCTCGTACTGCTGGTCGGGTATTGGTCGTTCAGGCGACTGAGCGTCGACACGACTCCTCTCGGCTTCGTCCTGGTTCTGGCACCGATCGGCGCCGGGATGGGCCTGTTCCAGTCCCCCAACAACTCGATAATCATGGGCTCGGTACGGCCCGAGCGGCTCGGAATAGCTTCCGGGCTCCTCAATCTGACCCGGATTCTCGGTCAGATCACCGGAATCGGCGTCCTGACCACCTTCTGGGCGATACGGGCGGACGCCGCTGGCGGCCAGACCGACCCGGCCGGAATCGTGGCGGGCCTCCATGACACCATGCTGGTCGCAACCACATTGATCGGATTCGGGTTTACTCTGGCCTTGTGGGGATATTTCGCAGAGCGTCGCCAACAGACCGAAGGGATCACAACATGACTGCCGAAGAAAAGGATTCCGACCTGACGCCGGAGCAATATCGCGTGATCCGCGAAGGAGCCACGGAGGCACCCTTCACGGGTAAGTATCTGAACAACAAGGCAGCAGGAGAATATCGCTGCATTGGGTGTGGCCAACCCTTGTTCGGTTCGGAAACGAAGTACGACTCAGGTTCGGGCTGGCCCTCCTACTTCGCCCCCCTCGACGGCGCCCAACTATCCGAGATCGTCGACCGCTCACACGGAATGGTGCGAACCGAGGCGAAGTGTGCCAACTGTGACGCCCACCTCGGCCACGTGTTTCCGGATGGTCCGCAACCCACCGGCCTGCGCTATTGCATCAATTCGGCTGCCCTCGATTTCGAGCCCGAGTCAGAAGCCGACTGAACCGGACCATCCATGAAACGCCACCCTTGGACGACCGCCCGGACGTACCGGGGGGTGATTCCGCTCCCGATGGTAGTTTCCGAACGATGAACCCAACTTCTGCCGGACGCCATGATTGGCTGACGGTTGCTTCCATCGCCTTCATCACGATCGCGCTGACGGTTGGCCTACACGAGGGCGCCCATGCTGCTAGCTGCGCGGTTTTGGGAAACCTCGAGGAGTTCTCCGCATTACATGTGCAATGCGGTGAGACGACGATGTCGAGCTTCGGCATCAGGGTGGTAGCCGCCAGCGGCGTGGTCGCAAACCTCATCTTGGGAACGGGCGCCGCACGATGGCTCAGCAGCACGGGCAGTCGATCCGCTTCAGTTCGGTTCGGGCTGTGGTTGTTCGCCTTCGCCAATTGGGCCTACGCCAGCGGATATTTTCTGTTCTCGGGCTTGGGTGGAGTCGGTGATCTGGCAACCGTAACAGGCGGGTGGGAACCGACCTCGCTGGTCCGAACCGGACTGGTCACCATCGGCGTAGTCGGCTTCAGCGCGGCCGTCTGGTTTTCCCTCCGCGCCTTGGGCACCATTGTGGGCGGAGAGACTCCCGCTGAGCAGGTCGGGAGCGTCCGCTCACTGTTCGCGGTGACTTATACCCTGTTCGTAGTCACGGTCGGGTTCGCCGGTGCGCTGAACTCGCACGGGATCACGGCCTTGCCATCGATTGCAGGTGTTCTGGCCGTGGCCGGAGCGACCTCGCCGCTGCTTTGGATGCCGCAAGCCCTTCAAGCAAAGGCGTTCAGTAAGCTTCCTGGACCGACGCTCCGTGTCGACCGCCAACCCGCCGCCATGGTTCTCGCCGTTGTTTGCCTCGTCGTCTATCTCGGAGTTCTCGGCCCGACGATGGTCTTTTAGCCAGCCACCTGGGTCAGGGGTTGGCAATCGACCTTACGCTCCGACCTTGGCCAGCCAATCCATGATGGCACCGGCCGTCTTTTCCAGACGTCCCCTGATCGCGTCATCCGTCAACGTCGTACCCTCGAAAGAGTCGCGCAGATGAGCAAAGGCGACCACTCCTGGCAATAGTGGGCAGTGCATGTAGACGAGGATATGCCGAAGCATAAGTTGTGCATGCGCTGTCCCGAAGCGTCCGGTGGTGCCTCCAATGATCGCCGCCGGCTTGCCGTGGAGCGGATTGGGCGCTCGTGATGCCCAATCAATGAGGTTCTTCAGGCTGCCAGGGATGCTCCCGTTGTACTCGGGCGTGCCGAACACCACGAGATCGGCCGCAGAGATGGCGTCTTTGAGGGCAGTGACGGCTGCGGGATCACCGTCCAATTCAAGGTCCGCATTGAAGACGGGCACATCTACTGCATCGAAAATCGAGAACGAGACGTCGTCCGGGAAGGACTCGCCGAGCACGGATAGCAGTTGACGATTGTACGAGTCGGCTCGAAGGCTGCCGCAGATTCCGAGGATACGAGTCATGGCTTGAGGTTATCGCATATCCCAAGGAACCGAACCAGCGGCCCGTATCCTGGGGAGATGCCTCCGATCGGCCACCTACCGCGTCACGCGGCCATCCTGATCCCCTTCGTGCTTCTGGTCGCCTCGTGCAGTTCTTCAGCCGATCCCACGACAACCTTGTCCCCGGCACCTATCAGCACCATCAGCGGACCTGCATCGACCACCACCGCATCGACGACGGATGGTTCCACGACGTCGTTCGCTCCAAATCCTGATGATGTCTGTGGACCGAACGCAGGGCCGAACGTTCGACTTCCGTGGGCCAGCCTTCCCGAGCTGTGGGCTGAACTTGACGGTATCGCCACACCGGCGACGTCGCTGGATACTGGCGATGACCAGGACTCGGGTCAGTTCACGTTTGACGATGGCACCATCGTGCAAGCGACCGTCAATCAAGACCAGGGCGAGGTCGTCGAACTATTCGTGATCAGCCCCGTCAACCCTCAGGACCCCATGGCGGATCTTCCGGCCATCTTGGGTCACTGGGTGGATATGTTGTCGTTTACCGAGCCTCGACTCACTCCGCAGGAGCGTGTCGACATTCTTTCCGAACTGGGTGTGGTCGGTGAAAACCTCACACTTCTTGAAATGAACGGGACCGTCGACTGTCGCCAGCGGACCTACGAAGTCGTCTTCGACGTAGAACTCGCCGCCTTCGTGTTCGGTGTTGATCTGTCGCCGTAGCCAGACCCGAATCGGTCAGAAATACAGCCGGGAAAGGGTTTCAGCAACGCAGGCTGGCTTCTCGGACCCTTCGAGCTCGATGGTGATTTCCGTTTTGAGCTGGAGCCCACCGGCAACCTCCGACACTTCCAGCAGTTTCGAATGTGCACGAACGCGCGATCCCGTCGGCACCGGCGTGATAAATCGAACCCGGTCGAGTCCGTAGTTGATCCCCATTCGGACCCCGGGGACCTCGGGTGGTTTGGCGATGCCTGGTATCAATGACAACGTCAAAAAACCATGCGCGATACGCGTTCCGAATGGACCTGCGGCAGCTTTCTCCGCGTCCACGTGAATCCATTGATGATCGTGCGTGGCGTCAGCGAATTGGTCAATCATGTCCTGGGTGATGACGGTCCAGTCACCAACGCCTGATTCGGTGCCAATGCTGGCCTGTAGATCTTCGAGTGCGCCCATCAAACCCTCCACTTGTGTGATGGGGAGCCTATCCGATAGATGGGCTCAGCTAGCTCGACGGATCTCCTCGGTCCACTGGCGCTTGAGTTTCCGCCGTTCCCGCGGCGTTGTCCCGCCCCAGATCCCCACCGACTGGTTCGTTTCAATGGCATAAAGGAGGCAATCTTCGGCAACTGGACACTCCCCACACACGGATTTGGCACGCCGGATGGCCCCGACATCGCCATCATCAGGGAAGAAGATACCTTCCGTGTCCTCAGCACACGCAGCACCTTCACGCCACTCTTCGTATTGGTAATCAGCTAATTCATTCATATTCATCCTTGAAAACGCTCCAACCAACCGATGCGTTCCCTAATTCCCTTGGCAGGACGAATTAGGCCAAAAATAGGACTTTCGTCCCCATCGAGAATCCTTATTATCCTGCCAATCTGGCGCACGACCTCACACAGGAGCTAACCAATGGCAGTAAAAGACGACCCGTTCATCTCGGTCATCCGGCTATCCATCGTGGCGGTGATCGTGGTGCTCTCGTTCTGGGCGCTGTTTGCGATTGTCAACAACGAGTCCGGGGGATCCGTCGCTGGAGGCGAAGCAGCCGGGGGGATCAGCACGGCGACGATCGAGTTGAGTGAGTTCGCCATCGAGGGCGACCTGACGCTGCCGACCGGGGATGTCGACGTCACCGTCATGAATGTCGGTGGAGTCGACCATGACCTCACTATCAGGGGAAGTTTCGGCACGTCGCTGATCTCAGCCGGACAATCGGAGGTGCTCGAATTGCGGGATCTCCAACCCGGAACCATCGAGGTCTTCTGCACAGTTCCAGGCCACGAAGGAGCCGGCATGGTCGGCACGATCACGGTTGCCGAGGGCGCCGTCGTGGCCGGCGGCCACGGAGAGCATGAGGATCCGGATTGGGAAGCCCTCGACCAGGCGATGATCGATTCCATCATGGCCTTCCCGGCCGAAACCGCAGGACTCGGCAATCAGCTTCTCGAGCCGACAATCCTCGCTGACGGCACCAAGGAGTTCGAGCTCACCGCTGAAATTGTTGACTGGGAGGTCGAACCGGGTCGGTTCGTAGAAGCCTGGACCTACAACGGGATGGTCCCGGGTCCCGCCATCAAGCTTGATATCGGCGACAAAGTCAGAGTGATCGTGCACAACAAACTTCCCATGGGCACTGATGTGCACTGGCACGGCGTTGACACACCCAACAACATGGACGGTGTAGCGCCCTTGACGCAACCCTTGATCAGGTCCGGCGAAGACTTCATTTACGAATTCGTCGCTGACGCTCCAGCGATCGGGATGTATCACGCTCATCACCACGGACAAATGCAGGTGACCAACGGATTGTTTGCCATTTTCACGATCGGCGACATGCCCATCCCGTATGGACAAACAATCGGAGGGGTCGACATCCCGGCCGACCTCGATGTAGCCCTGGAAATACCGATGGTGGTCAACGACGCCGGTGTTATCGGCTATTCCATCAACGGCAAATCTTTTCCTGCCACCCAGCCGTATGTAGTCAACAAGGGTGACTGGATCGTGGCGACCTACTACAACGAGGGTCTCCAGATCCACCCGATGCACCTACATCAGTTCGGTCAATTGGTTTTCGCCAAGGACGGGTTCCCCCTCGACAACCCCTACTGGGCGGACACCATCAACGTGGCACCCGGAGAGCGCTACAGCGTGCTGATCCACGCCGAAGATGCCGGCGTCTGGGTATGGCATTGCCACATCCTCACGCATGTGGAGCGCGAGGAAGGCATGTTCGGGATGGTCACTGCGGTGATTGTCGAGGACAACTAACGAGACGTTCCCCGCGACGAAGGGGGCGCCGACCGGTACCGGCGCCTCCCATGCGTTGGGCCTACCAGGGTTCGTACGGATATGGTTCCGGCGTGAAGCCCGGCTCGTATCGTTTCAACTCTCGCCGGGCTACCGATCGTTTGTGGACCTCATCGGGGCCATCGGCGATCATCAGAGTTCGCAGGTGTCCGTAATATCCGGCCAGGGGATAATCGCTGGACAGCCCACCAGCCCCGAACGCCTGAATGGCGCGATCAACGATCTGCACAGCCATTCTGGGTACGGCGACCTTGATGGCGCTGATCTCTATCCGGGCGCCTCTGACCCCGACGG
>CAWKAG010000011.1:0-26227 GCA_963847455.1 uncultured Acidimicrobiia bacterium | reverse complement strand
ATCGGCAAGGCTGCGTTGAGAACCATCGGCACCGATGTGACCATCGTCACTTACGGGGCAATGGCTCATTTCGCGGTCGAAGCTGCCCAGGAGCTAGAGGGCCTGGGCGTTTCCGCAGAGGTCATCGATCTTCGCAGCCTACGACCGCTTGACTGGCCGACAATTGAGGCGTCGATCTCGAAGACCGGGCGGGCGCTAATCGTGCACGAGGACAGCGGGTTTATGGGGTACGGGGCCGAACTGGCCGCCCAGATCGCCGATAAGGGCTTCGAGTACCTTGACGCTCCAGTCCGGCGCTACACGGCACCTGAAGTACCGACGTTTCCCTATGCCGAGGTGTTGGAAAACATGGTCCTACCCAACACCGCCGGCATTGTGGCCGAGGCACAAGCACTAGCCAACTACTAGGTGCCTCCCGGACCCCACAATGAACAACCGGCTCCGAGGCTGGTCGGAGCCGGTTGATCGTTCCCATGGCGGGGAAAACGTTGACGAAGTTCGGCTGCAAGTCAGACGTGTGAATCGCTTGCGCCATCAACTGTCGAGTTATTAGTGATACGAAACAGTCGGCGTCTGCGGATTAACCCCGGAGACACCTACCGTGCCGCCGGGTTCTCACGACCGCGAGCTAGCCCCCGCCGGTGGCTTCACTGGTCGCCGAAAGCACCCGCTGCAGCTGCACCCGGACATCACGATCAAGCTCTGTCGACAGATCATCAGCGAGGACCTCAAGGCTGGGCAGTTCGCTCGAGCTGGCCACGACGATATCGACATTGGCAGCACCGTCGTTTACCTCGACGACAACATTGATCACATCTACTGGTAGCGGCGCCAGGGCGGCCCACTCCTCAACCAGCGTCTCGACATCGCCGCCTTCCGGGGGCGGCGAAAGAATCCCGGGTCCGTCCCACTGCAGCGGGAACACCATCAGCAAGGCCGCCACGACCACCCACCGCAGGCCCCGCAATACGTGTCCAACGCCCAGCTTGAGGGTGACCCCGGGGACAAACCCGCCGAACAGGAACGTCAGAGCGCCACTGAAGACCACGCCGACCACGTTGGCGGTGACCAGCAAGAATGCCCCAAACGCCATATCGGGCCTGGCGGATTCCAGCGCGATTCCGATCGTGGCAAGCGGAGGAACCAGCGCAACCGCGATGGCTGCGCCGGCCATTGCTTCGGCCGCTTCTCGCCGCACCAGCGTGTAGGCACCAACCGCTCCCGCCGCCATTGCTACGCCGAGATCGAGCAGGTTCGGTTCGGTGCGGGCAAGAAGCTCCCGGGGTGGCCCGTCGAGCTCACCTGGCAGCAGCGCCGAAATGAGCGCGGCGAGCGCGACGGCACCTACGGCGCCGATCAAAACAATGAGGGCCTGGCGGGCGCCGCGTTTGGGCCAACCCATGACCAGCGAGGCAGCAACGCCCAGCACCGGTCCCATCAAGGGAGCGACCACCATGGCACCAATGATGACAGCCGCCGAGTCGGCGATGAGACCGAACGTCGCCAAACAAACTGACAGAGCCATGAGCGTGGCGAACCGCCACGCAAAGTACCGGGCCCGTCCCCCCTCGTGAAACATCGAGCCGATTACGCGCTGTCGATCACTCGACGATATAGGTGACCGGAGGTCGACCATATCGCCAAGAAGCTCTGACACCCGGTGACCGGGTATCGGGATGAGACGTTTTACCCGGATAGATCGCCCTCTACTCAACGCTTGAATCGAGAATAATGGTGCCCATTTTCTTAACCAGACCTCAACCAGGAGTAAACAAGGGTCCGGCCGAGTTGACGTTTCGCCACGGCTGGCGTCCGCTTCAAGGGTTTGGCGCGCCTACATTGTGATCATGATCAGCCGAAAAGATGCCATCCACCTCGATACCGTCGACCCGCTCGCCGCTCTCCGAGCACGGTTTGATATGCCGGCCGGGGTGATCTACCTCGACGGGAACTCACTTGGTGCCCTGCCAAAGCATGTGGCCGGGCGCCTACAGCAGGTGATCACGGAGGAGTGGGGCCAGGGACTCATCCGATCGTGGAACGAGGCGGGATGGTCAGATCTTCCCAAACGGGTGGGCGACCGGATCGGTCGACTTATCGGAGCCGAACCCGATTCGGTGATTGCGTGCGACACGACGTCGATCAACCTGTTCAAGGTTGCTTCAGCTGCAGCCAAGAAATCAGATCGGCCAACGATTCTCACCGACGAAGGCAACTTCCCGACCGACGTCTACGTGCTGGACGCAGTAGCTCGCCAGCACGCGAAGACCGTCAAAATGTGGGACCCGGTCACCGACCCGATCGGCAGCGACGTTGCGGTCGTAGCGATGACCGAAGTGAACTACCGAACCGGGGAACGCCACGACATGGCCCGGATCACCGACCGGGCGCACACCGCTGGAGCCGAGGTGGTTTGGGACCTTGCGCACTCTGCCGGAGCCTTCCCCGTGCATCTCGCCCAATGCCGCGTCGACTACGCCGTCGGGTGCGGGTACAAATACCTCAACGGCGGGCCGGGCGCTTCGGCTTTTGTGTATGTGTCGCCGGACCGCCAGGCCGACTTCGAAAACCCGATCACCGGTTGGTGGGGCCACGCCCGCCCGTTTGATATGTCGCTGATATTTGAACCGCACGAGGGCATCGACCGCGCCCGCATCGGAACCCAGCACGTGCTGTCGCTGGCTGGCCTCGACGCCGCGCTGGATGTCTTTGACGGCATCAACCTCGCCGATCTGCGCGCTAAGTCGCTCTCGCTCACGGGGCTTTTCGTCGAGCTTCTCGAAGAACGGGTGCCGTCAGTGGCGGTGGTTACGCCCACCGACCCCAACCGACGTGGCAGCCAAGTGAGCTTCCGCCATCCGTCCGCCTACGCCGTCGTTCGAGCCATGATCGCTCGCCAGGTGATCGGTGACTTTCGCAACCCCGACATCGCCCGCTTCGGCGTCGCCCCGCTCTACGTGCGGCACGTCGATATCTGGGACGCAGTTCAACATTTGGCCGAAGTACTCGCCGCGAACGAATGGCAGCGGGCCGAGTTCCAAGACCGGGCCGCGATCACCTAGTCGGAATCTTCTCGCCGCACGAAGCGTTGGCAGACAGACAGACCCCAGGAGTTCACATGTCCGATATCCGTGTAGAGCAAAGCCCCAAACGGGTACGAATCATGTTCAACGGAACGTACGTGGCAGATTCCCATCCCCTACTCGTTTGGGAACGGCCTTATTACCCGACCTACTACTTTCCCAACGTTGACGTGGCGGACGAAGCGCTGGAAGCAACTGCTGACACAGAACCGGACGAGGCGTTGGGGTCGGGTTCGGCATTCAACATTCGGGTCGGTGACCGACTCGCACCGGACGCGGCGCTGCGATATCCAGACAGTCCGGTAGCCGAAATCCGTAATGCCACCCGGTTCGAGTGGGGTGCCATGGATCATTGGTTCGAAGAGGACGAGGAAGTCTTCGTCCATGCCCGCAGTCCCTATCAGCGAATCGACGCTCTGCATTCGAGCAAGCACATCCGGGTCGAAGTCGACGGAGTGACGCTCGCGGATAGCACCCACCCGACCGTCCTGTTGGAAACCGGCCTCCCGACGCGCTACTACCTCCCCAAAGCTGACGTTCGCATGGACCTGCTTACCCCGACCCAACTCACAACCGCCTGCCCCTACAAGGGCAATGCCAACTACTGGTCATACGAGGAGCACGAGAACCTCATGTGGGGCTACTCGTTTCCGGTCTCTGAATCCGCCAAGATCGCCGGCCTGGTGTGCTTCTACAACGAGAAGGTCGACCTCTGGGTCGACGGCGTCCTCGAGTCCAAACCCGTGACCCAGTTCTCCTAACCCTCCCAAACGAGTGTGCATCCAGGCTCGATATAACGAACCGTAAGCACACTCGTTCGACAGGCGTGGGTGGATCACCAAACGAGTGTGCATCCAGGCTCGATATAACGAACCGTAAGCACACTCGTTCGTCACGGGGGGGGTCGTCTGGTTCTTGACAGAGCGGCTGGGCAAGTCCAGGGTTATCCGAATGGACGAAGCGTCGATCAGCAAACCAAAGCTCGGCGCCGGGTACTTCAAACTTTTCGGGGCCAGCGTCATCTCCAACCTGGGCGATGGCATCGGGGCGGTCGCCTACCCGTGGCTGGCGTCGGCAATCACCCGCGACCCGCTCCTCATCTCGTTGGTCGCCGTGGTCCAACGCCTCCCCTGGCTCATCTTCAGCCTTCCCGCCGGGGTGATCACCGACCGATACGACCGACGCTGGCTGATGGTGGCCGCCAACATCCTGCGAACCATCATGACCATCGGGGTGGCTCTGGCAGTCTTGGCGAGGCAAGGGGTACTGCCAGGACCAGATCAGGTCGGAGATCCGACGATCACCATCACCACCGATGTGACGCTCTATGCCATCGTCCTCCTCGCAGCATTCCTGCTCGGGATGGCCGAAGTCATCCACGACAATTCCGCCCAAACGTTCATGCCAGCCGTTGTCCACAAAGAACTCCTCGAGAAAGCCAACGGTCGCCTCTGGAGCGTCGAGCAGGTTGCCAACAACTTTGTCGGCCCACCGCTCGGAGCTCTGCTGCTGGTCGCAGCCTTCTCGGTTCCGTTCTTCGTGGACGCCGCAACCTTTGCGATTGCGGCGGCGCTCGTCGCGCTCATCAGGCCGTTGTCCACTCCGGAGCCAGCCGTCGTGATTGAGCGAACGTCATGGATCGCCGAACTCAAGGAGGGATTCGGCTGGCTGTGGAAACACGACCTCCTGCGACCAATGGCCATCATCCTCGGGTTATTGAACATGGCCGGAATGATCTCGTTCGCGGTGTTTGTTCTATTCGCTCAAGAAGTTCTCGAAGTCAGCCCAACCGTTTTTGCGATCCTCGGGACCGGGGCAGCCATCGGTGGCATCGTGGGAGGTTGGGCCGCCCCCTACATCTCGAAGCGGATCGGCTCAGGCGCTTCGCTGGCTCTAGCGCTCACGGGAGGCGCCGTGACCTCGGCCGTGATCGGGGTCACGTCGTGGTGGCCGATCACCTGGTTGATGTTTGCCATCTTTTCCGGCTTGGCCGTCCTGTGGAACGTGATCACCGTAAGCCTGCGCCAAACCATCATTCCCGACCGCTTACTCGGCCGGGTGAATAGCGTCTACCGCTTCTTCGCCTGGGGCATGATGCCCATCGGCGCAGTCGTAGGTGGGCTCATCGTGACGGTCACCGAGACGATTGCCAACCGCGACCTGGCGTTGCGGATGCCGTGGCTCGTCGCCGCCGGCCTCCAGGTCGTGCTGTTTGTCTTCGCTCGCCCTCGATTGACAACCGAAAAGATAGAAACGGCGCGCTCAGCGCCGGGTTAGCGTCCCGGCTCAAGCCAGCCCGGCCCAGCGACTTATTGTTCGACTTTGAACGCGACTTCGACCGTGACCTGCCAGCGATCGACAGATCCGTCGTCGCCGAGGTTTGCGCGAATGTCGGTGAGGTGTGCCCAGGTCTGGCCACGGACCTTGCTGCCAGAGGTCGCCAAAGCCACTGCTGCAGCATCTTCAATCGACGACGTGGATTCGCCGATCAACTTGGTCAGTTTGAAAGTAGTTCCGTCTGCCATGTTCCTGGTCCTCTCGATTTGATACCCGAAAAGCGGGCTTGGTGGCCTATACCCACGGGCTCGGCGGACGAAACATCCACAACCGAGCATCCTTGAGACGCTCGACCAAGAATCCGTCAGAATGGCACCATGACATCACCTGAGCACCCGTTCCGGTTCTATGACAATCGCGAGAAGTATCTGTTGTTCGTCACCACGACGAATGAGAAGGATCGCATCGCCCAGCGAGTCGGACGCGAGCTCGAATTGTTGTCGCCGTCGCCACCGGCCCTGCGGGTGTTCGACGCCGGCATGGGAGATGCGACGGTGTTGCATCACGTGTTGGAGGAGATGCACCACCGCTACCCGACCATTCCGTTCGTGATCGTGGGCAAAGAGATCAGCATGGAGGACACCCGGCTGAGTCTCATGAAGCTGCACACTCGTTTCGCCGAGCATCCCGAGACGGTCGTGATCGTTACGAACATGTATTACCGCGAGGCCCCATGGCTGCGACCTTCAGCCGGCCGGAAGGTCAAATGGCACGATATCGCCCTGGACGGCACGACCGCTCATGAGTTCGGCCGCCAACTGCGCGACCTCGGTGACCTCGTTGCTGACGGATGGCAAACCGAACTGTCTCCCACCACCGGCAACCCGCTATATGTTGATCCGACGGTGCTGGTGCTCTATCGGCAAGACCATGCGTTCGCCCTTGAGCACCTCATCCCCAAGGGAGGCGAGTTGGAAGGGAACTACGACCTCGTCATCGCTGCTCAGCCTTATCGCAGCCGGGCAAGCGCCGCCTTCAAAGTGGACAAAGTCCTTGCACCTCTCGCCGAAGCACTCGCGCCTGGGGGTCGGATGGTGGTGGTACAGGCGACCGGTCGGGATCCGGGCATGGACATCATCCGAGCGATCTGGCCGGGCGAGGAACCGTTCACCAGTCCGCGCCAGGCAATTATCGAGCGTCTTACCGGGTCGTCGCTTCCGATACGCATCGAATCCGACGACGACGCAGCCTCCTTGTTTACCTACGGACTCCACCACCTGCCCGAACATTCGGAGAGCAGCATCGGAACGTCCATGCTGATCGCCGCCTGGAACGCTGCGGTGTACGTCGCTCAGATCGACGACGCCCGCACCAGCGAAGTAATGCGATCAGGAGCGGCCTATATCGACGCCACAGAACGGGTACTGGAGCAGCACGACGGGTTGTGGTTCGAGAACGAATCCTTCGTGGTAATCCGTGAGTGATTCCTAAGGCGCCGGAGTACCCCGAGACTCCGCGCCGACAAAATACATCTGCAGCTCGCCCTTCCCCTTCACGCTGATCGCTCCTCTTGGCGTGAAATGGAGCCCCAACTCATCCTTCACCAAGGCGTAGGTGGCCTCGCTGATGTTCACCTCGCCGGCCAGACCGGCTGTCTCCATGCGGGACGCCGTATTGACGGTATCCCCCCACACGTCATACTGGAACTTCTTGATGCCGACGATGCCCGCCACAACCGGGCCGGTGTGGATGCCCACTCGCATCACAAACGCCGGCTTGCCTTTCGAACGATTGTCGGTCTCATGGGCAGCCAGGAAAGCCTGCATCTCAAGTGCTGCCCGCACCATATCGACGGGATGCGAGGAGACTTCGTGGCGTAGGCCCGAAGCAGCCATGTAGGCATCGCCGATGGTCTTTATCTTCTCGAGGTGATAGGTACCCATGATCGCGTCGAAGGCATAGAAACAAGCATTCAGTTCGGCAACGAGGTCGGCGGGCGTCATGTCCTCGCTGATGCTTGTGAAATTCTGGAAATCGCTGAACATGATCGTGACGTGCTCGAACTCCTTTGCCTCCGCCTGCCCGGTCGCCTTCAACTCTTCAGCAACCTCCGCCGGCAAGATGTTCAGAAGGAGGCTCTCGGTCTTCTCCTGCTCGACAGCAAGTGCCGCGTTGGCGACTTCGAGTTGTTTCTGTGCGCGGTCACGAGACGCGTCGAACAGGCCGACGAATATGTAGAGCAAGACTGAATGGCCGAGCAAGGAGAGAAGTAAGAACCACGGCACCCACCCTTCGCTCATACCCACGGGCAGAACCACATTCAGGAGCTCAGGGATCCCGTTCAGCGCAACAAGAGCGAGGGTCACACCAAGCCAGAACACAGCCCACTTGCGTCCAATCAAGAGGAGCGCGATAACTGGAAACAAGGCAGAAAAGCCCGGGTCGTTGGGCGTTTCGGTCAGTCCACCAGTGCTGAGCCATAGAAAACTGATCAGAACAGACAGGACCAGTAGGTAGCTGTTGCACACAATCACGATCGATGTACCCCTGCGCAGAGCAAAACTCAGAATCAAGCACGCCAATGCAGCCGATGGAATCGCAATCAGCGCCGACCGGTAACCAATGAACACACTGACCGGCACGTAAAGAATCGCGTACGAGGCGGTAACCAGCAGAAAAGCGACCATGAGCCGGTACCGGCGAAGCACCTCTCCGTCGAGTGGCCGACCGACCGGAAGGAAGTACTCGATCAGAGCGGTCAAACTTTAGCCCTGCCGCCAATGCCGAGCTTGTACAGCAAGCGTATGTACCAGACGTCGAAAAAGGCCGTGCTAACGCATAGCGTCTGCAGAAAGTGATTCTCGGGGTACTTCGTAAAGAACATGATGCTGATGAGCAGGTTTCCAATGAATTTGCTCCAGCCAGTCAAACGAGTTTGGCCCTGGTCCCCCGGAAGGAATAGCAACGAGATGTAGAGGATCGTCATTTCGAGGCTGATGATGTAACCGCTCAGAGGCGCCATCGGAAGGTCATAGTTGGTGATGAAAAAGTACTGCAGCACCTGGCCCATCACGACACCGATCGGCAAAAGCCAGGGCAATGCGTCCCTCACCGTCTGCGTCCGAATCTGTTTCCAGCCGTACCGGAACATGGCGTAGACAATGAAGACGTCGAGCAGCATCCACGCCCAATAGGCGACGACGAGAGCTTTGCCCATATCCGGCACAAAGAAGAACGACGTCGTGACTTCAAATCCGAAATTCAGGCAGATCGCCAGCAGGGGGATGTTGACGACTTTGAGTTTGATGATGGCGCGAATCGTGTCGAAATACACCAAAACCCAGAGCAATGCCCCGGTCAGGAAGAGCGCAATCTGATACGGCTCATAGTTCGTAGTGTCGAACCAAGGATGTGCGCTCTCTAGGTACTCCCAGATCGTCATCGATCTATCGCTTTCGGAAAATACGCAGCATGGATCGGACGGCAAAACTGACGGCGAACGCCGCGGACCATGGCACCATTGCAACCTCCATCCACTTCGGAAGCTGGTCGGTCCAGGGTTGACCAACGTCAAAGCGACGCTTGTCGAGCCATTTCAAAGGTTGGAAGAAGAGCGGCTGATACAGGGGCCATACTTTGCAAAGTGCCTCATCCGACTCGACGGCCGCCAGGATGCCATTAACGGCACGCCTAGCCGCCTCGTTGGCACCTTCCATCGTCGCCAGATCAGTATTCGTCCTGACATAGTCACTAGCGAGAAATAGATTGGGAATTCTCGTCACGGCTTCCGGTCGTTTGGCCCAACTGTCAACCGTGTTCACGAGCAAGGGCTCGTAATCCTGATCGTGACGCTCCTTCGGGTTCCACTTGATGTCGCGATCGAGATACCAGTGTTCGATCATGTCGTCGCGCAATATGACCTGACCACCCACGTTCAGACTGGTTTTCAGCTGCTCCCAGACCAGGTCTTTGACCTGAGTGGGCGAGCAGTCGTCAGCAAGATGACCCTGGTACTTCGTGTGGAGCCAGTCGCTGATGTCAACGCTAAGGATTCCTTTGACTCTCCCATTGAACCGGTCTTCCAACTCATAACCTTCCCAGAACTGGAGCTGGGAAATGGCAGTCAACGCCCACTCACTGTCGCTGAAAATAATGTGGCCACGGGTGATCGACGGGTCCTCGTTCAGATAGAACTGCATACCATTCATCCAGCTAACGCTCTTGGCCAACTCTGAGAGCGAAGCGAGGGTTGGATCGACTTTTACCATCTCGGCGGTGACCAGTTCGGCGGCACGCTCGACCGGAGTAGCAAGCACGAATAAATCAGCTTTGATGACGCTCTTCTCGCCAGTCTGTCCGTTAGTCACTTCGGCGTGGTCTACCCGGCTGCCGTCCATGGATATCCCGGTGACTCGCATGTCATGGTGATAGTCGACCCCAAGTTCCCTCAAGTACGCAGCCCACGGGTCGAGCCATCGATCGTTCGTCGGGCCATCAAGTACTTGATCCGTGTTCTTGCCAGGACTCATCATGGTGTAGATGAGCTGGAGCAGGATATTGCCTCCCGTTTTCGTACTCGCGGACCTGGCTTGGGCAGCAACGAGAGTTCTGGTCAGCCCGGCCACAAGCAAGCTGCGATAGGCAGGGCTGGTGAATCGGTCAGCTTCGAGATAGTCCCACCAACTCAAGCGTTCGTAGTCGCTGTTGCGTCGGGCAGCGCAGCTGGTCATCAGCTGCCACATGCGCAGGGCAAAGAACTTTTCTTCGCTGCCGGTAAGTCCAGATTCGGGGCCTAGATGCAGATCGTGAACGATGAGTTCAAGATCTTTCAAAGATCGTGGAAACGACGCGAGCGTGATGATGGCGGGCTTGCCATAACGAGCCACCATCACGTGCTCGGTACTAGTGAGATTGCTGAAGCAGCCTTGCTTATTCATTGTGCCGTTCGTGTCTTCAAACGGAATCCGCTTCATGGTGTCGGTCACATGCTGATAGAAACCGGGGAAGAATCGGAAGCCATGCTCACCTGGCAGGTACTTATCGGCGTGCTGCGTGTTGGTTTCGGGCACGTTCACAGATCGAGCTTTGCCACCGACATATTCCGGGTTACGCTCAAAAACTTCGACGGTGAACCCACGTTCGGCGAGCTCCTGGGCGGCAGTCATGCCTGCCACTCCACCGCCGAGCACCGCCACGTGACGACCAGGTGCCTGCATACAAGAAACTTACACATCCCAGGTTCTTCATGGTCGCGGAAACCCAAGGGAATATCGTGGCGACAGTCGTGAGTCAGGGTCCCGGACGGCTATCCGTCGAGTTCGCATCGGGCGCCAACCCGAAAAAGAGAAGGACGGTCGAACACTCGGATAGTCCCGCCGTTGTGGCGTTCTCGCCAACGTCTGCTGCTCCATCACCAAACGTTCGCCCATCCAAGGTGGGAACTCAGACCGGAGCCGCGAGTCTCACCACTAGGAGGTCAAAGACATGGGACTTTTGAACTGGATGTTCGACATCTACCAGCATGACCAGATCAACCAGGTTCGCCAGAAGCAGACCAGCGAACGGTGGGAAGTACTCGAAGAACTGGCGGCGGCACGGGAAGAGGCTGCGGCCATCCGATCGGCGAGTGGGTCGATCGATGAGGCGCGGCTGGCCGAGGCGGTTGGCGAGCTTGCGCTCGGGGTCAAAGCCCTTCAGCGCTTGCTGGTCAGCAGTGGAATCATCGATCCTGGCGAACTCGCCGCCATGGTGCGGACCGTTGATCGTGAAGACGGAGCCGAGGACGGCCGGTCGCCGATCTAGCGGCAAAAAGCTCGCTTATTCGGAGATAACGTCGGTTCGCTCGCGAAGGATCAGCGCGACCACTGACCCGATTACGAGGAGCGCTGCGACTCCCTGATTCGCTCGTATCCCGAGGATCACGGTTGCGGCGTCGGTGCGAATGAACTCGAGCATGAACCTGGCCAGGCCGTAAAGCCCCACGTACACCAGGAACAGGTTGCCCTTTCTCAGGTCGAATCGCCGTTCGATCCACAAGATGAGCGGAATGACGACCAGCAGATTCCACAGGCTTTCGTATAGGAACGCCGGATGAAATGTCGCGGCGTCTCGATATTCGGTGGGTCGGAACCGTTCGGCGATCTCCACGGCCCACGGCAGATCGGAAGGGGTTCCGAATAGCTCCTGGTTGAAATAGTTGCCCCAGCGTCCGATTCCCTGAGCAAGTGGGATGCCAATGGCAGCAGCGTCAAGGATCGCCGGCGTGTCTCCTTGATGGCGGCGGAACAGCCAGACGGCCACGACGGCACCGGTGATCAAACCTCCGTAGAGAGCCAGGCCCCCTTCCCAGATGGCTGCGATGTGCCAGAGCCCATCTGCGGTTACGGCTTCAAAGCGGGGAAGCACATAGGCGAGGCGAGCTCCAACGAAACCCAGACCTACCGCCCACATCAGCACTCGTTCGGCCAGGTCGGAATCGCCACCGTACCGTTCGTAACGACGGGTCATGAGCATGATTGCCAGGACCACGCCGACCCCGATCACGATCCCGTAGTAATGAATGTTGAGTGGCCCCACCTCAAGGACGTTGTTGGCCGGGGAAGGAATTGACGCGGCGAAGAGTGGTTTCACGCTGGCCGGTCACGCATTAATGGCATACGAGCCTCCGTCAAGAAGTCCGGATTGAGTAGCCGCTCATATCGGCGGGCAAGGACTCCCGGTGTCGTCCTGTGTAAAAGCTAGTACCCGACCCGACCGATAGAATCGCTCGGTACCGCCCGATTGCGACCCCTTCCAGATGCTGGCAGTCCGGCCCTCTCGTGGGACGCCCGATCGGTCCCGCCGTTCTCACAACGCCAGCATCACGGCGACAAGCACGCCTCGTACGGTCCACATTCCCGTTCTGAGCCAATTGCTTTTCACGAGTCGTACAACAACAGATGCGTCAGGTTGATGGCCCAGACGCCGATGGAGGGGTACCTGCACGAAAGCGGTCGCAGTCCAGATCGCGACGAGAAGTGCCCCAGCCACCAGTACCAACCACAGGCTCACTCCGGCAGGTCGGGCCCACACCAGAGCCGCCCCGGTTGAAATTTCCACTGCGGCCGGGATGGCCAGCAGTCGGAGCATCCGTTGGGTGTGTTCATTCTCGTACCCGATCAAGTCGCCGAAACCGACCCGGGCAAAGAGCGGATAGTGAACGGACTGGATCGTCCAAATGAGTCCAACCATGAACCAGGTCGCGGTTGCGTGAACGATCAACCAGGTCATGGACTGAAGTCAGCTGCGGCCAACTCACGGCGTCCGGCGACGACCGCATCAACCACTCGAACAGCGACTGCGTCCGGATCCAGGCCCACAGGAAGAGCAGGTGCCACCCCTTCGATCGGACGGCCGGCCAGGCCTGTTTCTGTGTGCGGAGGCCTGGCGTCGAGCACCTGGATCCGCTTGGCGCGCAGTTCCCGAGCCAGCGCCCGGGTTGCAGCGCTCAAGCCAGCCTTCACCGCCGAGTAGGCAACCATCCCGCCGACCGGGCTTTCGGCAACCACCCCGGTGAGGTTGACCAGGAACCCACCATTCATGCGCTGAATGGCCGCACGCATCACCCGCAGCGGTCCTAACAAGTTGACCGCAACAAGATCATCCAATGCGTCATCACCGAGCTCTTCAAGAGGTCCGAAGGCAACAACGCCGGCTGCGTTCACGACACCGTCCAGAGCCCCAAGGAGACGATACGCCTCATCGATGATGCCGGCCGGATCATCATCGCGCAGGTCGAAGGACGAGTACACAACCTCCGGGCCGACTTGGCGAGCCTGCTCCTCAAGATCGGCGGAGCCGCGACCGGCCAGCATCACGCGACATCCTCGCCGGTAGAACTCTGCCGCCAGACGCCTGCCCAGCTCGCCGGAACCCCCCAGGATCAGGACGTTCTTGCCAGTCAGATCAATGGTTGCCATCACAATCCTTTCTGGTCGTTCTACGAAGCAAGGGCGCTCCCTGGATGATGGCTGGTTTGCCCCGCGGAGGAACAGATCGTTCGGCTAACTGTTGGGGCAACCGGTACAACGCGAGGAACCGACTCCCTCAGTCGATGTGCCGGGTATGGAGAAAGTCCTCGAGGTCTGATGCGGTGGTCTCGACCAGAGGTCCGGCCGCACGCCACAGGACTTGGCCGGTTTGATCGACCACGATCGAATGGATGGTGTCATCGTCCACAATGTCAAGGCTCTTGAGGAATGGGGGCTTGTCCAGATAAAGCGTGATCGTTCGTTCCCGAACCCTTTCATCAGAGATCCCCGCTCGCATCCCGCTATCGATGAACCATTGCGATATGCGGCTTCGACTCTGGATGACTGGCAGCTCATACGCCGCGAACCCTGGATACCTTTGTTCAAAGTCAGTCGCCAGTGGCATCCATGTGTCGACTAGCGCCTGGTGACGCTGCCAGAAGGCCAGAATCACCAGGTTAAGGCTTCCTTCGAAATCAGCCGGGAGAACCATCCGGCGGCGCTCGAGATTTGAGCCGGTCACGGTTGGAAAAAGCATCAGATCGCCTCAGTCAGTACATTGCCATATACGAAGCGGCAGGGATTTCAGATGACGCGGTTCATGGCTCTTCTAGAAACCGACCGAGCGGATGGTGTCCCGGATCGTGTCGGCGCTGGCGGTTAGGCGGTGGTGCTCGTTTTCGGTGAGGGGGACGTCCATGCCGCGAACCACGCCGCCGCTTCCGACCACGACTGGCATCGACAGACACACATCAGCAATCCCATATGCGCCGTCAAGCAACGTGCTGACCGGCATGATGCGATGTTCATCATTCAGAATCGCTCCGACGATGCTGGTCACCGCCAGGCCGATCGCGTAGGTGGTTGCGCCCTTGCCGCGAATGATGTCATAAGCGGCGTGCTTGACCTGTTCGGCAATGTCATCGAGTTCGGACCCGGTCAGATGATTTCCGGTCGGAGTGATCCAACGGTCGAGGGGGACGTTTCCAATAGCCGCACTACTCCAAAGGGCAAACTCCGAGTCACCGTGCTCTCCGGCGATGGTGGCGTGCACATTGGAGACGGCTACGCCGCAGCGCTCCGCCAGAACGAAATGGAGACGAGAGGTATCGAGCACCGTTCCCGACCCAATGACCCTGTTTGGAGCGAAGCCACTCAGCTGGAGCGTGATGTAGGTGAGCACA
Organism: uncultured Acidimicrobiia bacterium; assembly: GCA_963847455.1. Taxonomy (GTDB): domain Bacteria; phylum Actinomycetota; class Acidimicrobiia; order Spongiisociales; family JAENVV01; genus JAENVV01. The sequence goes on along the minus strand of CAWKAG010000011.1, from coordinate 11,674 downwards.
TCGACCGGGTTGGTAACCACCAGCAATACGGCTTCCGGGGCGCGTTCGACGAGCGCCGGAATGAGTTCTCGGAATATGTCGGTGTTGCGACCGGCGAGATCAAGCCGGGTTTCACCGGGTCGCTGCCTGGCGCCTGCGGTGACGACGACGACGTCGGCATCGACGCAGACATCGAGGTGGTTACTCCCGAGAACCCTGGCAGTCGGCGTGAACCTGAGCCCGTGGTTGAGGTCAAGCACCTCGGCTTGCACCTTGGCGGCATCGATGTCGTAGAGGGCGATTTCCCTGGCTACACCGTTGAGTAACGCGGCGTAGGCGATGGTGGCTCCCACCCCGCCGGCTCCAATGATCGCGACTTTTGATCCCCTCATGGATCAGACGTTACTTGCACCGGCTTGGCTAGCCGGACTCGTGGGCGACGTCCCACCATTTGAGCACCCGCAGAGCTCGCAGCGTCACCCAGCGAGACGGCTTATCGGCGCCGTCGTCGACGTCGAACCAGACGCGCCCGGTCGGTTTCCAATCGAGCGGCCAGGTTCCATCGTCAAGACGCCGGGAGCGGACGTGTTCAATAGCCTCCGCCAGTCGGGGGTCGGGCGGCTGGCCAGCGACGGCGGAGGCTGCCCGGAAGTAATCGAGGGCGCGCAAGACCTCGTAGTGCCAGTGATTCGGATGTGAGAGAAAGAGGTATTTTCGATCAGCTGGCTCGCCGGTGCTGAGCCTGCGGAAGAGGTGGCGCTTGAGCAGATACTCCTCGCCAGACCTTCGAGCCGCCTGCGATCCGGGTGTGCCGCCGGTGACACGCTCATATTCGAGCAGACCTTCGAGAACGTTGATCGTGGTGTCAAAGGACGACCGAACGGAGCCATTCTCGGCCTCGCAGTTCCAGCCGCCGTCTTCAAGTACCTCGCCAACGAGCCTATCGACAACTGGAGACATCTCAACGCCAAAGTAGGTGCCGTTGGCGACCAAGTTCCCGTTGATGCACGGCTCGACCTCACCCTCCCAGTACGGCTGGTTGTCGTGCTCCCAGCGGCAATTCGTACCGATCAGCTCGACCGCCCGACGCGCCTGCTCCGACGCCGGGTCGTACCCGAATTCACGCAGCTGCGACAAAGCATGGCTGGTCGACGTCCACGGCTGGCCCTCTTCTTCGCCCCACCGGAAGTCGGCGGGGAAATGGGCGCCACCCGCCCATTGACCATCGGCATCCTCGTGGGCCATGAGGCGAGGGCCCCATCCATCCAACACCACTCTGGCGCGCTCGGCTTGCCATTCTGGCTCCGGGGAATCCAGCAAATCGCGCATCACCTGCCAGCGGATAGCAGGGTCAGAATGACCGGGGTCAAGGTGCTCGAGGTCGAGCAGCCAATCGGTCACGTGGGCGTCAGTCATCGGAGAAGTGTACGCGAGTATCATCAGACGGACCGCCACTCACACGCCGTGCGCGACGGTTAGCGGGGACTGAGCGATGGTGCGATTGACCCATTGATCTCACTCTCAGTCACCACTAAAGTGGTTTCGGGGCAAACTGGGGTAGGGGAAATGAGAACAATTGTCGAGATCGTTCGCTCGCTGGACTCGTTAAGCCCTGACGTCCTCCTCGCTCCCGACCGGGCTCCGTCATCGGGGGCTGACCTATCCCAAGCGGTCGAGGATCTCGCCTCCACGCTCAGTGGACTTGGCGTGACTCGTACAGACGTCGTCGCCACGCTCGTGAACAACGGACCCGAAGCGGTCACGATCTTTTTGGCGTCGACCAGTGTCGGAATCGCCGCGCCGCTCAATCCGTCGTTCAAGCCGGCTGAGCTGTCGTTCTACCTGGCAGATCTAGGCCCTTCATTGATGATCGTCACCTCAGAAACTTCTCCAGAACTCGTCGAAGCCTGCCACCAAGCCGGCGTTCCCCTGCTTCGGATTGCTCCCGGTTCCACGGCCGGATCCGTTACGATCCTCGAGGGCGGCCCTTCTGCCGCAGGTGCCTTTCCCCCGCCAGATCCCAGCGACGTGGCGTTGATTCTGCACACATCCGGGACCACTTCGCGACCAAAAATGGTCCCACTTAGCCATGAGAACATGACGGCTTCGGCGACCCATGTCGCAACCACACTCAACCTCACCCAGCACGATCGTGTCCTGAACGTGATGCCGTTGTTCCACATCCACGGAATTGTGGCTGCGCTCCTTGCTCCTCTTCGCTCCGGCGGGTCGATCGTCGCCACGCCCGGATACCTGGCCACACACTTCTTTGACTGGATGAGCAAAACTTCACCCACCTGGTACACGGCAGTACCGACGATCCACCAGTCCATTCTTGAGCGAGTGAAATCCAACCCGGAACTCCGATTGCCTCAGCTGCGCTTTATTCGCTCCTCCTCAGCTTCGCTCCCACCCGCGGTAATGGAAGGCCTGGAATCTGCCTTTGGCGCTCCGGTGGTCGAGGCCTACGGCATGACCGAAGCCGCCCATCAGATGTCATGCAACCCTCTGCCTCCCGCCATCCGTAAACCTGGGACGGTAGGGATCGCCGCCGGTCCCGAGGTCGCTATTCTCACTGAGGGTGAGATTCATCAAAGGAGCCGTGAGGTCGGCGAAGTTGTGGTTAGAGGCCCCAATGTGACTTCGGGCTACCTGACACCGGTTGAAGGTGCCTTCGTGGACGGCTGGTTCCGGACCGGCGATCTCGGCCAATTGGACGAGGACAGCTACCTGACCCTGACTGGCAGGTCGAAGGAGATGATCAATCGGGCCGGTGAGACCATCGCTCCGCGAGAAATCGACGAGGTCCTCCTCGACCACGAACTGGTGCGCCAGGCCCTGGCGTTCGGAGTACCCGATCAACGCCTGGGAGAGCAACCTGCCGCGGCGGTGGTTCTGGAACCGGGGGCAATGATTGAGGAACTCGCCCTGCGCCAGTGGGTCGAGACTCGCCTATCTGCTGCCAAGGTGCCTCGTCGGATCATCTTTATGGAGACCCTTCCACTGGGTCCCACCGGCAAGTTGCAGCGTATCGGTATGGCCGAACGACTCGGCCTGTCCGACCTCGATGACCTTGAGGACGGCCCGACGGAATGGGTCGGGCCGCGTACGCTCACCGAAGAGGTCATCGCAGGAATCTGGTCCGAAGTCCTCGATCGCCCTTCTGTTTCGGTGGATGACCGTTTCCTTGATCTCGGAGGTGACTCGATGCTCGCGATGAGACTGCTGAACCGGGTCCGAGAGCGCCTCCAGATAGATCCATCCATCGTGGCATTCTTCGATCGGCCCACCGTCGCCGCTCAGGCGGACCTCGTTGACGAATTGCTCGTATCTGATGTCTGACGGGTCGCGCCGATCGGCAATCGACGCGCTGATTTCAGAACGGCTAAGTCGCGCAACTTCCATACCCCACACCGAGTCAGCTACCGCCCCGCTCACACACGTGCAGCAAAGCCTCTGGTTGATCGCCCAACTCGCAGGTGCCGAACCCACGAACAACCGACCGCTCTGGCTGAGCCTGCGGGGCGACCTTGATCCAGGCGCCCTGCACGAGGCAATCGGTGCAGTCGTGCGAAGGCATCCGGTGCTCATGTCGACCTTTCTGCTCGAGGGCGGCGAGCCAGTGCAGATCTCGGGACATCCGCTACCTCCGACACCCATGCGTGATGTCTCAAACGAGCCTGATCCCGTCCGAGCCGCCCGATCACTCGCCGCAGCCCACACGACTCGCGCTTTCGACCTCGGGAAAGAGGCCCCCTTTGTCCCTCTTCTGATTCGGATATCACCCTCGGACCATTTACTCGCGTTTGCTATGCACCACATCGTGTTCGACGGCTGGTCCGAACCGCTCCTCGTGAACGAGCTAGTCGCTCAGTACGACGCAGCCGTCGAAGGCACCAGCGCCACCGGGCTCCCGGACCTGACCATCGACTATGCAGATCATGCCCGCTGGGAACGCTCCACCACCTCCGTCGAATCATTCGAAACCCAGCTTCAATATTGGCGCCAACAGCTCGGAGACCTACCGCCGGACCTGAATCTGCCGCAAGACCGGGCCGTCGCTCCCGGAGCCGTTGCCACTCCGGTGACGATCGAGATCGCTCAGAATGTCATGTCCGGTCTCGAGGATCTCGCCAAAAGGCACAACGCCACGCTGTTCATGGTCTTCCTCGCAGCACTGGAGGTACTCATCGCTCGCCACGCCGGGGTCGACGATGTCGTCGTCGGCGTTCCGACGCCAGGCCGCCCGCGGTCTGAGACCGAAAACCTGATCGGTTGTTTCATCAACCTGGTTCCCATTCGAACCCACCTCCAAGGCAACCCGAACTTCTCAAGTGTCGTTGAGCAGACCCGAAGAACGACCCTCGAAGCACTCGAGAACTCTTCCGTGCCCTTCGGCCAGATTTTCGGGGCGGTCAGGCCGTGGTCGGCCGATCGGGTACCTCTCTATCGGGTGCATTTCCAGATGCGTGACTTCCACCACGAACGCCGCGTGTCGGATTACCTCGACGTCGGCGTTCTCGAGCCACAGCTCGGCCCGTCCAACCACCTGACCGTCCGGGCAACCACCACTCCCTCCGGAGCAACCATCACCTTTTCCTATCACCCGGAGAGGTTCGAGCAATCCACGATCGAACGATGGCTGGGACACTACGCCCGGTTGCTTGAAGCAATTGGCGGAAACGCTGACCCAACCATTCTGGATATTCCGCTGATGGACGACGACGAGCGGCGGACCCTTCTTGAGGTCTTCAACCCGGCCGAATCCCCTTATCTGCCGGTGCCCGAACTAGCAGCCGACCGTCTCCGAGCGACCGCGCAACGGTGGCCAGCGGTAGTCGCCATGGAAGATGGTGCTCGACGCGTTACCTACGCCGAGTTCGACCGCATGGTGGATGCCATCGCCTGGTCATTGGCGGATCAGAGCCTGGCAGCGGAGGACACCGTCATCCTGCACGCGGACCGCAGTATCGAAGCTGCCGCCGCCGTCTTCGGGGCCATGCGAGCCGGAGTGGCCTATGTGCCGATTGACGCTGAGCTGACCAGCGAATGGCTCGAAACGGTCATCGAACAGACCAAACCAGGGCTCATACTGACCACGCGGGTCACATCACCGAGACCCGACGGACTTGAGGTCGTCGAAGTATCGAATTTGATCACCGGAGAAAGACCACCGTTTACCCGCAAACCCCAGGCGCACGATCTCGCCTATCTCTTGTATACGTCTGGATCGACAGGACCGCCCAAGGGCGTCATGGTGGACCAGGGAAATGTGGCCTGGTACCTCGAACAGTCAGCCGAATTCCAGCCCCTTGGTCCGGGCGATCGGATCGTCTGGTTTCACAGCCTCTCATTCGACGCCCACATGAACAGCGTGCACGCAGCTTTGATCGATGGCGCCACGGTGGTCGTCCGGGACGAAGCATCCATCTACTCGATCCCTCGTCTCGTAGCCTGGCTGACAGAGCAAAAAATCAGCCATCTGCGGATCTCGGCAGGCTTTTTTCACGTATTCGTCGAAGAACTGGTCGCCACCAACTCCCCACTGCCAAGCACCCTCAAACTTGTGGCGTTCGGAGGTGAGCAGGTGCGGGCAGACATCATCAACAGCTGGCTCGAAATGACGGGCGGAAGCATCCGTACCATCGATTCGTACGGACCGACGGAGGTGACGGTCTGGGTCGCCGCCAATGACTTCCCCGAGCCACAGCCGGCTATCCATGAATGGATCTCGATCGGACCGCCGAAGGCTCCATCTCAGGTGTACGTGCTCGACAGCCTCGGCGAACTGTCTCCCATCGGAATTCACGGGGAACTGTTCCTTGGTGGACCATTGGTGGCTCGAGGCTATCTCAACGCACCCGAACTCACCGCACAGCGATTCAGCCGCGACCGATTCTCGAAACTCGAAGGAACCCGAATGTACCGCTCCGGAGATGTAGGCCGGTGGCTACCGAACGGAACCCTCGAGGTCATCGGCCGGGTGGATCGACAGGTGAAGATCCGGGGCTACCGGGTCGAGCCCGCCGAGGTCGAAGCCGCCCTTCGGGCGGTGGCAGGCATCGACGCTGCGGTGGTAGTCGCCAGCCCGGCGACCAACGGCGAGCTAGAACTCCGCGCCTTCGTCACCACCGACGACGGCTCACCAATGGATCTTCAAGCATTGCGGGACTCCCTCGGAATACCTAAATTCATGGTGCCGGCCAAGCTGACTCAGGTGCCGGAAATCCCCTTGACCATCGGCGGCAAGGTCGATGGAAACGCCCTCCTGAGGTACGAAGTCAAGGCGGTCGAGCCGCCCCCACCTGCGCTTGATCATGTCGACGCCATCGGCCGCATCTGGTGCGAGGTTCTGGGCATCAAATCGGTCGAACGACACGATGACTTTTTCGCCCTCGGTGGCCATTCACTGCTCGCCATCAAGGTGATCTCCCGGATCAAGGCTCACCTCGACCTGGCGATCGAACTCACTCAATTGTTCGAATACCCCACATTTGGAGCCTTCTCAGACATGATCGCGGCCGCCGCGCCAGGAACCAATGATGGGGAAACCGACCAAACGTTGGGATCCGTGCCGGGTGCCGATCAAGACCTGGACGAATTCTTGACGGCTCTCGAGCAGATGACCGACGAAGAGGCTGAGGCGATGATGCGACAGCTCGACGCAGGCCAAGACTGATGGGCAGCAGCGCGCCCACCGGGACCGACGTACGCCACGATGACTCCCTCTCAGTTCTCGAATCGTTCGCCGAAAGGGCTGGTCGGGAACCGGATCGTGTAGCGATTGAGGCGTCAGGTCACGCCCTCACCAATCGCCAGCTCAGCCAATGGTCGGCGGAGATTGCTGACTCCCTCAAAAAGCTTGGCATCGCTCCTGGTGACCGGGTGGCCATTATCGGTCCGCGCGGACCAGCTGCCGTCGCCTCCATGATCGCAACGCTTGCCGTCGGTGGTGTTGTTGTCCCCATCGATGCTTCCACCCCGGTAGAACGCCGGCAGCGAATGATCATCGAATCGCGAGCAAGCGTCGTTATCCAAATCGGCCAAGGTGCCGCACTGGTTTCCGAGAATATTTCCCTTCTACGTCTCCCTGCCTGGCCCGACCACGAGCCGGCGGCCACGGACCTTGAGGTTGTGGTACGCACGCGCTCGGACCCCGCCTACATCTTCTTCACATCAGGATCCACCGGCAAGCCGAAGGGGATCCTCGGGTCGTGGGGCGGCTTCACCCATTTCATGGCCTGGATGGCCGAGACCTTCGCCATCGACGAATCCGACCGGGTGGCACTAACCCGCAACCTCGGCTTCGACGCCGTGATGCGGGAGATCTTCGTACCCTTGCTCACCGGGGCTCGGATCGTGGTTGCTCCCGATCCCCTCGATCCAGACGAGGCGATCGCCTGGCTACGAACCCAACGGATCACCGTGATAAACGCAACGCCGTCGCACGCGGAGATGTGGCTCGAATCGTTGGAACCATCCACTTCCAGTCTTCGCTGGGTGTTCTTTTCTGGGGAGATCCTGACGAGCCGCTTGGTCTCGGATTGGCGTTCGCGGGTAACTCCGTCGGGGGCACTCGTGAACTTCTACGGTCCCACCGAAACAACCTTTATTCGTACCTTCCAGGTTGTTGGCGACACAACTGATGACGACCCCATCCCGATCGGTAGCCCGCTACCTGGAACGGAAATCCTTATCCTCGACAAAGAGGATCAGCCAGCCCTACGCGGTGAGATCGTCATCCGGACCGCGTTTGGCACGCTCGGATACATCAACGTCGACGAAGACAAGTCGTTCGTCGTCAACCCACTCACTGGCGACCCCGATGACATCGTCTACCGGACCGGCGATCTCGGCGAAACGCTTGGCGATGGCTCCCTCGTTGTGCTCGGGAGAACCGACCTGCAGATGAAGATCCTCGGGGTGAGAATCGAACCCGGCGAAATCGAATCAAAGCTCGAACAGCATCCGACGATTAGGCGAGCGGTAATCGTCCCGATCGAATACGGCGGCCGGATTGTTCGCGTGGATGCCGCAATCGTTCCCTACGGCGAACCGCCCACGACCGCAGCCTTGCGCGAACACCTCGCCCCAACCATCCCCCGGATTGCGATTCCCGCCCGCTACGTCGTGGTAGACGCGTTGCCGGTCAACGCAAACGGAAAGGTCGACCGCGCCCAGATCAGCCGACTCGTGGCGGAATCGTCAACTGTGACATCCGACTCCCCACCCATGCTGCGTGAGGATCGTCTGGCGGCCCTTTCGCCTGCCAAGCGCGCGCTTCTCGAACGTCGCCTTAGGGGCGAAACGGCCAAGCAGAAGCCTGAACCGACCGACGCGGCAGATCGCATCGCTCAGTTGTCGCCCGCCAAGCGCGCGTTACTTGAAGCCAGGAATCGTCGGTCAGGTCTCGACAGCCAGAGCGTGAAGCGGGCTCCTTTGTCGTCAGCACAGGAACGTCTGTGGGTACTCGACCGGATGTATCCCGGTAGTGACAACTACAGCATCACGAAGGCCTACATCCTGCGCGGAGCACTCGACGTTGGCACGCTCCGGGTTGCTTGCGAACGTCTCGCCGCTCGTCACGAGATCCTCCGGACTCGCTACGTCGCCACCGATGGCGACCCATTCCAGGAAGTAGATCCACCGGGTCCGGTTCAGTTCAAGTTGGTAGATTTAATCGACTGGACTGGCGACAAGCGGGCCGAGGCCACCCGAATCCGGATCGAGGAAGCGTCGTATCCATTTAACCTCGCTCGCGATGCGATCTGGCGAACCACCGTCGTGCGACTGGCGCCAGACGAGCACCTGCTCGTAACGGTCTTGCACCACATCGCTAGTGACGGATGGTCGATGCCGATCCTGTTCACGGAACTCTCTTCTACCTACAACGCACTCCGGGTCGGCGCGGAGCCGGACCTGAGTCCACTACCCATTCAGTACGTCGATTACTCCATCCGGCAGCGCCGGGCACTCGAGGAAGGCGGGTACGAGGGCGATCTGGCGTACTGGCGCGACCGCCTTGCCGGAGCCCCGGATATCCTTGACCTCAAGACCGACCGGGCCCGCCCACCCATCATGACGTTCGGCGGCCAGAACCTCCGTTTCGTTCTCCAGCACACCACCAGGAACAGCTTTGAGGCCCTGGCTCGACAAGAGTCAGTGACCGGGTTCATGCTCAGTCTGGCGGTTTTCATCGCACACCTCCACGAGCGCTCTGGGAGCGACGACGTCGTCGTCGGCATACCCAGTGCGGATCGCGGCTCAGGCGATACCCAAGGCTTGATCGGGTTTCTGGTCAACACACTCTCGATCCGGCACCAGCTCGCACCGGGCGGGAGTTTTCGGGACGTTCTTCGAGCTGTTCGAAGTTCCATGCTCGAGTCGTTCGACCACCGTGAGGTTCCGTTCGAACAAGTCGTACGCGCTGTAGCGCCAACTCGACACGCCGACCGAACACCACTATTCCAGGTGTTTTTTCAGTACGGCGTCTCAGCCTTCACCGCAGCGCCCGAACTCGTTGGAGTCGAGGCCGAGGCGATCGTACGCGAGGCCGAGGCTTCGAAGTTCGACTTCACGATGTACCTTGGCACCGACGAGAACGCTCTTACTGGCAACTTGGTGTACAACACCGATCTTTTCGATGCCTCAACCATCCAGCAGTTGATCGACGACTTCGACCGGCTGGCACACCGGCTCGTGTCGAACCCGGACTCCGTGATAAACCCGAAGGCTGGTCTTGTGTCGGCCCGATCAGAGGTCAGTTCGGCACCGCCCCGCAGTTCCAACGAACCCAAGGCTATTGATGAGGTCTTGCTCGCCCGCATGTGCACCATCTGGGGCGAAGTCATTGGAACCCAGGTCGGTCCCGACGACAACTTCTTTGAACTCGGCGGCCATTCACTCACTGCGATCCGGGCGTTCTCACGGATCGACGCAGAGTGGGACATCGGTCTTCCCATCAGCGCAATCTTCGAGTCGCCAACTCCCAGATCGTTCGTAGGCGCGATCGAGAAACTGCGTGACGCCACCCAAACGGAAGCTTCACCGACCCCGACCAGCGCTACGATCGACCGCAGTCCGCTGTCTTTCGCCCAGCGCCGCTTGTGGTTTCTTCACATGCTGAACCCGGAAGCAGGTGACTACCACACACCCTGGCGAGTCCGACTGAAGGGCGACCTTTCTCTCGAAGCGTTGCAGCATGCCATCGACACGATCATCGTGCGGCATCCAGTGTTCAGGACTCGCATCCAGGAAGATGGTGGTGTCCCGTACCAGATCGTTGACGAGCCACGCCACACACCATTGAGAATCATCGACGTGGGCCAGACACCCGCCGACATTTCGGCAGCCCTACGGAAGGAGGCATCGGCACCATTCGACCTGGCCGGCGACTACCCGATTCGGACGGCGGTCTTCAAGATCGCCGACGATGACCACATCCTTTCGATCGTTGCCCACCACATCGCCACGGACGCCGATTCGATGTCCATCGTCCGCAACGACCTCGAGGCGCTCTACACAGCCCATCTCAACGGCGCTTCCGCCGACCTGCCTGACGTGCTGACCTCGTACGCCCAGTTCGCAACACAGCAAGTGCGTCGGCTCACACGAGACGATCCCGACCTGGCATGGTGGCTGAAGACACTGGAGGGATCGACATCAATTCTAGATCTCCCCGCCGACCGGATCCGACCCCCATACTCAGGAGGAGAAGCCGGCCTGGTGCGATGCGAGGTTGATCGGGACGTCTCCGATGCGATACAACGCCTCGCCCACGATGAAGGCATGACGCCGTTCATGACCTACCTGGCCGCGTACGCCCTGCTTATCCACAGATCCACCCGGCAGGACGACTTTGTTATCGGAATCCCGAGTAACGAACGGAACAGCGTTGAGATGGAGAACGTCGTCGGCTTCTTCGTCAACCCACTGCCGATCCGCATCCGGATCGAGCCGGGGACCAACATCCGCCAGTTTCTCAAGCAGATCCGATCAACAGTCCTCGACGCTTTGGCTCACCGGCACGTTCCCTTCGATGCAGTCGTCGAACATATCGACGCGCCGCGAGATTCGTCGCGCACTCCGATCTTCCAAACCATGTTCGATCTTCGGTCCGTGCAAATGGCTCGACTCTCCTTGCCGGGCGTAGCAACGGTTCCACTTGGGATCCCGTTGAGCCCACATCCGGCGAAGTTCGACATCCGAACCCACGTTACGGACGTCCGGGGCGACGTGAGGTTCCTCTTGGAGTTCCGAAGCGACCTCTACGATCAGAGCACCATCGACGCGATGGCCGAACACTTCTCGGCACTCCTCAGCGCAGTCGCTGGTGACCCCGACGTCCGCATCGACATGCTGCGACTTGAAGCGCCCGGTTCCGAGGCGGAGCCGAGATCGATCACCAGCGCCGGTCTGATCGAACTCCTGGATGCCGTCATCGGACGGGTGGGGTCAGCCACCGCGGTAGTCGAAGGCGATACTCCTCACTCGTATGCCGAGATCGGCGCCGCATCGCATGAAGTCGCGAACGTATTGTCCAAGGCCGGAGTTGGCCCGGGGGATACGGTGGGGATCCAAATGCCCCGAGGAGCCGGCTTCGTCGCCGCAATAGTGGGGATCGTTCGCTCCGGAGCTGTTTACGTGCCGCTCGATCTTGGTTACCCCCAGGCGCGGATCGACACTATCGCCGAAG
>CAWKAG010000010.1:0-26545 GCA_963847455.1 uncultured Acidimicrobiia bacterium | reverse complement strand
GCACCAGCCTTGTCCCAGCGAGGGGTGGCCGATTTCCTGTAGCCTGACTCTGAACGAGGTGCGCATGTCGGTGAAGCAGATTGTTTCCGGTCTACATCTCATCAAGCTTGGCGGTGCGGTAAACGCGTACGTCATCGAATCAGACGATGGTGGTTTGACTCTGATTGACACTGGCTGGCCCAAAAACCTGGATCACATTGAAGCCGGTATTCGGGCGATGGGCCGGGAACCATCCGATCTAACGGACATCCTGGTCACGCACGCACATCCAGACCATTTGGGAAGCGCGGCGCGCATATCGGCCGGGTCGGTGCCGGTGTCAATGCCTGCGGATGAGGCGTGGATCGCGAGGGCCGGCCGATACGACCTGACAATGTCAGCGGCTCCTGGCTTCTTCAAGGGGGTCATGTTCCGGCTCTTATTCAAGTCTGAATCCTACGAGTTTCCCGCTTTCGTACCTCAGAAGAGTCTCACCAGTGGGGAAATGCTTGATATTGCCGGCGGGATTGAAGTTGTGCATACGCCCGGCCATTCCGCGGGTCACATGTCTCTACTGTGGAAGCGAGACCGGAACGTATTGCTGACCGGTGACGCAGTGGTGAATGTGCCCAAACTCGGCTATGCGGTTGCTTACGACGACTTTGAGACTGGAAAGCAAAGCGCGGTCAAACTCGCTGAACTGGACTTCGAAGTTGCCGTCTTTGGGCACGGGAAACCGATTCTCTCCAACGCATCATCAAAATTTAGCAAGAAGTTCCACTAGACAGCCCAGCAGGACGATCGGTTCATATTGAGCCGGCTAGCTCCCACAGGCCCTAAGCCCTTGCCTAAACGCGAGATTGTGAAAGCGATCCATCGGGAGCTCCGCCTGATGGGTAGGCGAACTTTTGAATGCTCTGAAGGTCCCTAACTTGTCGGGGCTCGCTTAGCAATCGGCAAGCAGGCGAGACTCGCGGCTCCTCGTACTCGGCCCGGTTCGCTTCGAACCACTCCCGGTCGTCGAGCGCCAGGGAGTTGAGGAAGTCGAGCATCCTTGATGTGGAAATCTCGCCGGCTATCGGCAGGTCTTACAGTGGGTGCGCGAACCTCTGACCTGGGATTTTACTGAAAACAGAGCCGATTAGAAGGATCGGCCTCCGGAGCGGGGTGCAGCCTCGAATCCTGCCGGGGGCACAACTATTCAGTCGTCGGTGCACTCGACATGGCCGGTTAGGGAGCGGGTTGGGTTTGGACGATTCCGGGTTGGCCTGACCCGTTTTCGTTCATCGCAACACCTGTTGCTTGGTGTGTCTATGTTCGGGTGGGTTAGATGGTTACGTAGAAAAAAACCTGTAACCGGGGCCCACTGGTGGAAACTTCGTTGGTGTGAGGCAGCAAGGATCGAATCGGATGACTCGCAGCGAGGTGGCGGTGTTCCGCCGCCTGTATGAGTGCTACTACCGGCACGTCTTTGCGTATTGCCGGCGTCGCGTTGATGCAGATTCGGTTGATGATTTGGTGGCGGATGTGTTTCTCACTGTGTGGCGCCGCATTGCGGATGCTCCGGTTGACAATGGCGCCGAACTCGGTTGGCTCTACCGGATTGCCTACAACCATGCGGGCAACCACTGGCGGGGTGCCAGTCGGCGGAAGAGGTTGGAGGCGAGGTTGGAGTCCATCGGGATCCAGTCACAGCCTCTCGTTCAGGACCAGTTAATTGTTCGGGAAGAGGTCCGTGAGGTCTTGGAGGCCGCGCAGAACCTCCGGCAGCGAGACGTGGAGATCCTTCGCCTGGCCCTTTGGGAGCACCTTTCATCGGAGGAGATTGGAGTCGTTTTGGGGATCACTCCGAATGCGGCCAAGCAAAGGCTCCATCGAGCGAGAAAGAATTTGGCCAGCGAATATCAACGAATAGCCCGAACCAACACCCCCGCTGCTCAGGAAGGAGGTGAGCGGTGAGCATTGAACACGAAGCTGTAGCACTCTTTGAAGAGGGCAACCCTGTTCCGAGCCTGGAAGCTCTGGAACCGGCGACCGTTGATGCTGCTGCCTACCTGGTGACCCTCGACCAAAGGAGCAGCGAAGTGAACAGACTCGATACAAGGCCAGCAGGACCAAGAAACAAGACTCGGCGGTCTGTTCCTTGGCTCGCCGTTGCTGTAGCGGCTGTCGTGTTGGGTACTGTCTCACTTCTACTCCTAAACCAAGTAAACGACGATGTCCCTCCGGCAACCGTTCCTTCGCCGCCCACCACCGTTCCGGTGTCTTTCGAATCCTTCGAAGAAATCTGGGCCACGGGCGGAGTCGAAGTCCAGTTCGCCGGAGCGGCCTTTGTGATTTCAGAAGGTGGCAGCCGTTCAGACAGCGGCCAATGGGCGTTCCAAGATGGCGAAATCAGCTTGACGTCTGGGACTGAATCCCAGGACTGCCCCTCCGGCGCTGTCGGCGTCTACGAGTATGTATTCGTTGACGACCGTACCCTCAGCCTGACCGCCGTATCCGAAGAATGCTCTTCAAGACCAGGATTGAATGCGGATACGATCACCCTGACACTTGAGGCCAACACCAGCACCGGCGATCCCGATTGGGATGCAACCACTGTCTTTGTTAGTCCTGAAGGTACATCGGGTCTAACACCCGGCGAATACCGAACTGGCAGATTCAACGTACCATTCCGGTTCGACCTCGACGCAGGCTGGACCGCGTTCCTTCAAGAGCGCTCCGACGCACTTGCCCTAGCTTCCCTGAATCCCGATACCAGTGTCGAGGTACACCTATTCGAATCTGCAACGGTCCAGGAAACTCTGGATTTCTTTGACAGGCCAGAACTGAGCATGTCACAAGCAATTGCGGTGACGGTCGATGGTGCCAGCGGCTACACCGTGACGCTTAGTCCATCCGAACAAGTGACCCTGTTTAGCGACTTGCTCGATGGTGCCTATGTAGTCGTCCCCGGAAACCAGTATTGGCTCTGGGTAGTCGACGTCAACGGAACACCGGTAACCATCGTCCATCAGTTCGTGAGTGACGCTGGCCTCATGAAAGGGTCAGATCTCATTCGCGGGATTGACTGGAAAGACAGCTGACAGGATTCGAGGCTCACCCACTGCGACACCTACACACGCCCGATACCGCACATAACGCCACCAAGCGAGCGGCTCGAAGCCCAAATTGACACCCCGAAACTGTTTCGCCTCACAGGCCGTCAAGCAATCTTCTTGTAGGAAGATTGGACCGGTCTTACGCAACCGATCTGAGCAAACCTTATCGTCGGTGCGCGAGCATTTGACCAGGGCTTTCGTGGCGAATGGGTAAGGTAACGGTGTCGGCCTCCGGAGCCGGGTGCGCAGGTTCGAATCCTGCCGGGAGCACGGCGTCAGTCAGATCGGTGGCGTCGAAGCGTCCCAGAGTCAGGCTTGGCTCCTCGCCACCTGGATCGCTTCGGCGGTTCCATTCATACACAGAAAGCCCCGTCCCGGGTGACTCGACGGTGGGAGCTTTGGCAACTTCATTCCGGCAAGGTCACTGTTGTCCGTCTGGAGCAGGAGAACTTGGCCCGAGTCCCTGAGCCGTCTTGTCCAGTGGCTGTACAAGCGGATGCTCTCCGTTGAGCGAATCGCTGCGATAACCGTTACGTGCGGATTGCGTGCTTTCAAGAGTCCGTCGAAGCCGTCGACCAGCTCGGCGTCGTCGACCAGCACGAGAACTGGTTCCTGAGCCTCCGCCACGGCGTTCGCCAGCTCCGGGATATCTGCGGGGTCCTCGATGACATATTTGAAAGCGGCCGCCTCCGTCAATCGAGAGCGACGGGGGGTCACCGCCACCATCTGCTGGGTCGGATTCGCAAGCACGGCTTGGGTGGCGATTAGGGCAAGCGTGCTCGTTTTTCCGGATCGGGCCGGCCCCGCCACGAGCAGGTGGTCGCCCTCGTCGAGGTCGACCCCGATCTCAGCGAGATCTCGATCCCCGATCCCAAGGGGTATGTGCCATGGCCGGTCGCTGATCTCAGCGACGGAGGCGAGGCCGGCAACGACGGTGGGCATGACCGGGATGGCATCCCGTTCGGGACGCGGTGGGAAAGTCACGGATGAGTATTCGGTTGTGACTTGTACGACTCGCTCGGTTGTGACGTCAATGGCCCGGCCCGGTCCGAGGACTGGCAGGTGGCGGAGGCGGATGCCGAGTGCGGGGTATTGGCTCCGGTCTGCGAAGTGGAAAGCCAGCCGCTGGGTGAATCCGACGGCCAGGCGTGCTCGGAGGGCAGTCGTTGAATAGGCCGTAGCGACAACGTGTATGCCCGAGGTGTAACCCTTGGTCAGGATCTCGGTCATGGTCTCCAGATAGGAGGCGAGGTGGAAGGGCTCAAGGCTCTTGAGGCACGCAGCGACATCGTCGACCAGAAGAATGATGTCAGGGCATTCGCTGATTCGTTCGGTCCGGCGTCGTTTGAGTTCTTCGCTGAGCCATCGGATCAGTCGGATCTGTCGCTCCTGGTCGTCTGGCTCGATAGCCGGAGTGACTCCTGGCAGCTCCGACAACGACCGGTACCGATGGGTTCCATAGATCAATGAAAAGACCAACAGGTCGTCCGCCGTCGCGCAGATCGCCGCGATCACCCCTTCGGCGGCCAGTTCCGGTCCGGCGCCAGGCATTCCGTACAGCGCCAGATGACCCTTCTGGCGGTCCCAGACGTATGGCGTCTGGCGCTGGCGTTCTGGCTCGTCGGTTAGGCCGAACGCCCCGGGGACGTGAACGAGATTCGACAGCGGCAGGGTGGTCGGAAGTGCCGGTGGCCACGGGGTTCGAGCCGGCTGAATGTCGGCGATCTCGGCGGCAGACCGAACCGCTTTTACGAGCACTTCCAGGTCGGTCGGCTGGTCGGCGCCCGACATGCCGATGGCACTTTCCGGATTTCGACCGGGTAGGCCGATAGGGGTGAGAAGGAGCCGATTGGCTGACAGGTCCGATGATCGGCCCGTCACCAGTGCAGTTTGGAATCCGGTCAGGTCAGAGGGGCCAAATCTGACGTAGCCTCGACCAGGTGTGGATCGCGACAGCAGCGCGGCTGCCCCGTCGTCGAGCACGTCACGAGAGTCAGCCGTGGTCTGCACGCGGAGCGCGATCCGAAGATTGGTGTTGGCCCGGATCGCGTCTTTGATGATTCCGGCTGGTCGTTGCGTGGCGAGCATGAGGTGTACGCCCAGAGATCGCCCCCGGGCGGCGATGTCGACGAGAGCATCCATGAACTCGGGAAGGTCGGCTGCCATCGCGGCGAACTCGTCCACAACCAGGTAGAGCCGCGGGAGTGGGCTCTGACCCGTCAGGCTCAAGTAGCCGGCCAGGTCCGAGACGCCTGCCGATCGCAGAAGATGTTCGCGGTGGCCAAGCTCGGCCTCCAAACAGGTCATAGCCCTGGCAGCCAGGTGTTCATCCAGATCCGTCACCACCCCGACGACGTGCGGCAGGTCAGCGCAGGCGTCGAAGGCGCTCCCGCCCTTGTAGTCGATGAGGACGAAGTTCAGGTGTTCGGGGCTTACTGTGGCGGCGAGACTGGCGACCAGGGTCCGCAAGAGTTCGCTCTTTCCCGCCCCGGTCGTACCGGCGAGCAGCCCATGGGGCCCGTCATTGACGATGTCGATGCTGACGACCCCGCTGGCACAGACGCCGATCGGAGCGGCGATGACGTCCGGTTCGTCGTTCCAGCGCTCGATAACCTGGCTCGCCTCTAGGTCCTGAAATCCAAGGAGATCGAAGAGTTCAACGGCTGGCGGTAAGGCCCCGTTGCCCGTTCCGAATTCGGGATCAGAAATCGACATGAGCGTTCGAGCCGCAGCCGAGCACACGTCGGTCGCCGGGTAGACGCCGGTACCGGTCAAAGTCCGGTTCGCCAACGAATCTTCGACCGTGATTGTGTCGGTAGCGACCGTGATGAGCTGGTCTACTGCTGCCGGAAGCTGTGTCGAGTGGTGGGCGATGACAATGACGGTTCCCGCTCGCTCGGCGAACTCTCGAACGGCGCCGGACAAGCTCGGTTCGTATAGGTGATCGAGGACGAGGACAGCCGGTTCTGCCGCCAGCAGTCCTTCGGCCCCTTCGGCAGTCACCTGGACCGGTTGCCCGCCGACGTCGCAGCGAGCGTGGGGGAGGAGCGAAGTCCACGTCCAGGCGGTCGCTCGCGATGGCGATGCACAGACCCGGAGCCTGACGTCGGCTGGCCCCTGGTGGATGACAAGTTGAACGATGAGGTTCCTGGCCAGTGCGGCCGTTTCTGGCCCCGGTCCGACGATGCCGATCACCCGGCCGGGAGCAAGGCTGACGACGATAGGCAACGTGGCGACGGGCAGCTGGTTCGTAAGAGTCTCTAGAGCCTGCGGATCCGAAGCGTCGTCTGTCGGCAAGTAGCTACGGAAAGGTGCGTACCCCACCAGCGTCATACCGAAGTCGCCATGATGGGGCCGGCGCTCCCACAGGCGGTGATGGTGTAAGGCGGGCCAGCTGAGGACTGTGGCCAGGTCTGGTTGTTGGATGTTTGAGACGGTCTGGCTGGTCGCCAGCCAGACCCGGTACTTCTTGACCGAGGATCCCAAGGCCGCCCGGTAGGCGAGATCGGCGATGCGGTCGGTCCGCCTGCCGCGCCGCTTGCCGTCGATCCAATTCATGATGGCCATGAGCGGTCCCAGGGCCATGAAGATGGCGAAGGAGGGTCGATTGAAAACGAGGATCATGGCGGCGCCCATGATCAGCGGTCCGACGATCATGGTCCATCGGAGTACGTTGCCGGTTCTGGCGGCGCCCTCGCGTTTGGGCAACGGTGGCGGATTCGGGCAGACGGGCCGTGGTGGCCGTGGTGGGCGGTTGAACTGACCTCCTGGCGGTGAGAACCGGGGAGGAACCGGCTCGTATCTCCAGGCAGTTTCTCCATCGCTAAACGCTGAGCCGTACGGAACTGAGGGCGAATCACCGACTCGTAAACCGTTCCCGTCAACGACGAGTCGGGCATTCGTCACTGTGCCGGCTGGGTAGCTTCCGGCTCGGAGGCGCACTTGGCGGCCGGCGTCCCGTCCGGCAATGGCAACGATCTGGCCGATCGCCGGAGGTTCCGGAGATGGCTGGGCGGGTGAGACCACCGCGGCGTCGGTGAGTGGGGTGTCGACCAGGCAGCGATCATTCGCAAATCGGCTACCTTCGATCCACAGTCCGTCCGCCCAATTGCCCGGGCATTGCCGAGCCAGTTCGACGGCTAGTTGGCCGACGGTCGTTTCCGGCCCGAAGGTGACACCAAGGTCTACGGTTGACCCCTCGGCAACCACGCAGATGGTGGCGCGGGCCCCGGAGCTCGATCGGGTTTGCACGGTCATAGGGTCAACTCGTCGATCTCGTTTTGGATGTCGTTTATCCAGTACGACATCGCCGACTGTGCACGATCGATGGCCAGTTTCCAGGTCCAGGCCTCATCTTGGAGGTCGCCGGTCACGGGGGCGTCGATTGCGTTCGGCAGGTGGTTTCGGTAGCTGACGACGTCGGCCTCGATTGCCACCAGGTCGGCGCGGAGTGTCTCTAAGCGGGTTTTGGCCCAGATCAGCGTGTCGCGGTATGCCAAGGTCTGTGCTCCCATGCGAGGGTGGGGCTTGCCAGTCCGGCAAGCCCCACTGGTCGGTCGTCACTGTCAGGATGAGGAAGCGAAGTTGAACGTTTGCGACACGTTCAACATTGCCTCCTCATATCCCTGCACGTTGCCCGAAGTAGTTTCGAGATTGGTGAGGAAGGTCGTCATGACCGTCTGGAAGTCGATGACGAGTTGCCCGAATGTCGCACATGGGCCGTTGGCCTCAGCATCCTCCCAGAGGCCTCCATGACCCTCGTACAGATTCCGCAGGTCACCGAAGGTCTGCTCCATCATCGTCCGGGTATTGCCGACCTGACCTCGCAATGAGGCCATGTACTCGGGGTTGTAGATCGTTTGGGCCATTGCCATCCTCCTGGGATCGATGCCATCACTCCATGTATGGCGTTAGTATAGACGACAATAACGATAGATAACATTGTGTCAAGTTAGTTTGGGTCAATTCAATGGAGGGCACCCCGGCAGCTACCCTGGCTGGCCGAACCGAAGAGGACCGCCGTGGGCTTGAGTGACGTACTGCCGGACAACTGGGAAGCGAACACCGTCGGCGGATGTGCGCTGTCCGATCTTGCCGACATTTACGGGACGCCGCTCTATGTCGTCGACGAGCGTCATGTAACTGACCGACTGGCCGCGTTCCGTCGCGCCTTCGGTGCGCAAACGGTGACGGCCTACGCAGCCAAGGCTTTCTTCTGCATTGCCATGGCCGACCTCCTGAACCGGGCTGATTGGTGGGTGGACGTGGTGTCGGGAGGCGAACTGGCCACGGCCCTGGCTGGAGGCCTGGCGCCCGAGCGGATCATCGTCCACGGCAATGTGAAGACCGACGAAGAATTGGAAACGGCCATCGCCGTCGGGGTTGGCCGAATCGTGGTCGATGATCCAGCCGAGATGGCTCGCCTGGTTACGATCGCGGCGGGTCGACCGGTTCGGGTCATGCTTCGCCTCAATGTCGAAGTTGGGGCCGACACGCATCCGAAGATTCGTACGACTGGCTCCGAAGCCCAGTTCGGCATGACCGACGCCGAGGCCGACGCGGCCATCGGGAAACTGGCAGGTGCAGTGAGTCTGCATGGTGTGCACATTCATATCGGCTCCCAGCTACGAAACCCGGATGTGCACGTGATGGCGCTAAAAGCCGTGCTGGCCTTTGCGGAGCGGTGGCGTGATTCGTTCGCTGGCGAACAGATCGATCTTGACGTGGGTGGAGGTTTTGGGGTTCCCTACCTGGCAGATGATCCGGTCGTCCCCATCGAGCGATTTGCTGAACCGCTGTTGGAAGCCGTCTCAGGTCATCCGTGGATCAGACTGATGGTCGAGCCCGGCCGGGCGGTTATCGCCAACGTGGGCGTGATCTTGTACCGGGCAGTGTCCCGAAAGGGCAACGACCGACCCTTCCTGGCGGTCGATGGCGGCATCTCCGATAATCCGCGACCTGCGCTGTACGACGCCAAGTACGAAATGCGGTCCGTTTCGCGCTTTGACCAACCTCACGACACAGTGTTTCGGGTCGTCGGCCGCCACTGTGAAACGAGTGATCGTTTGGGAGAAATGCTGCTTCCAAGAGATACGGCGCCTGGCGATCTGTTGATCATGCCCGGTACCGGTGCCTACGCACACGCCATGGCAAGCCGGTACAACATGTTGCCGCGGCGACCGGTCATCTTTGTGTCAGACGGCCAGCATCGGATCGCGGTCCCCGGCGAGACCAGCGACGAACTCGTCAGATAAAGAATTTGCCGGCGGGCGGCTACTGTGCCCGGATCCAAGGAGAAACATGTCGACTATTGGTGTAGGAATTCTGGGCGGTGGGACCGTGGGCGGTTCCCTGGCGAAGCGCTTGCTCGATGAGCAGGATGTAATCGCCTTGAAATCGGGAATCACCTTTGACGTGCGGCGCGTTGGAGTCCGCGACTTGAACAAAGAGCGTGGGTTCACCACCGAAGGACTGCTTACCGATGATCTCGATCGAGTTGTGGACGATCCAAACGTTCAGCTGGTTGTTGAACTGATGGGAGGGCTCGAGCCGGCCGGAACCCTCGTAGAACGCGCTCTGGCGGCCGGGAAGCCGGTCGTGACCGCTAACAAGGAACTCATGGCGGCGCGTGGATTCGATCTATTGAAAGTTGCCGGGGCATCCGGTGTTTCGCTCCTTTTTGAAGCGGCCGTTGGAGGTGGGATTCCGATCATTCGTCCGCTCTCTCAATCCCTCGCCGGGGAGAAGATCACCACGGTGCTTGGCATCGTCAACGGCACCACCAACTACATTCTGACCAACATGAGCGAGGCGGGTTTGGATTATGCCGACGTGTTGGCAGAGGCCCAAGCGCTCGGCTTCGCCGAAGCCGACCCCACCGCTGACGTGGGCGGAGGAGATGCCGCTTCCAAGGCCGCCATCCTGGCCAGCCTTGCCTTCGGAACCTGGGTGGCAGGCGATCAGGTCTACCGGGAGGGCATCGAGGGGCTGGACGGGACCGATATCATTTTTGCCCGCCAACTGGGATATGTGATCAAGCTGCTGGCAGTTGGGCAGTTGAGCGACCGCGGCGTCTGCGTCCGGGTCCATCCCACCCTGGTCGCCAAGGATCACCCGTTGGCGTCGGTCCGTGGACCACAGAATGCCATCTTTCTTGAAGGTCCCGCCATTGGCCAACTCATGTTTTCCGGTCCCGGCGCCGGTGGCGAACCGACGGCCACCGCGGTGCTTGGCGACATGATTGACGCTGCTCGTGAGCTCCTGGCGGGTACTGCAGCCACCCCAAAGGTGCAGTTCCAGCCGTCTCGCCTGGTCGATTTTGCCGATGTTGCCACGAGTTGGTATCTCCGGCTGGAGGTAGACGACAGTCCGGGCGTTCTGGCGACGGTGGCTGGCATGTTTGGCCAGCACGGCGTCAGCATTGGTTCCGTATGGCAGGAAGGTCGGGGTGACGACGCAACCCTCCTCATCGTGACCCATGCGGCGCCAGAGCGAGAGATGCGAGCAGCGCTCGCTGACCTTGAGGGTTATGCCGGTGTAACTCAGGTCGCCGCCGCGATTCGCGTGTATTCGGACGATGCCTGATCAGATCACCTACCTGTCGACCCGTGGCGGGGTAACTGGCTGGTCGTTTGAGGACGTCCTGCTGGCCGGCTTGGCCCCCGATGGGGGGCTCTTTGTTCCCGACGTGTGGCCGATGCTGTCCGCGGCCGATCTGGAGGATCTCAGTACGGCTGACTACCCCGGCGTATGTGCGGCGGTTGTGACCCGGTTCGCCGGCGATGCATTCAGTCCCGCCGAGGTTCGAGACCTTACGTCCGCTGCCTATCGGTCATTTCAGGACCCACAAGTAGCTCCGTTGCGGGATCTCGGCGATCAGCTGCACCTCCTCGAACTGTTCTGGGGGCCAACTTTGTCCTTCAAGGATTTTGCGCTTCAGCTCCTTGGGCAGATGATCGACCTGGTGCTGTCCAAACGGGGCGAACGTCTCACGATCGTCGGGGCAACTTCAGGTGATACCGGTTCGGCCGCGATTGCCGCGTTGGCCGATCGAAAGTCGGTCGACGTCGTGATTTTGCATCCCGCCGGTCGAGTCTCGGACGTGCAGCGTCGTCAAATGACCACCGTGGCCGCTGCCAATGTCCACAATATTGCGATCGATGGAACGTTCGATGACTGCCAGGACCTGGTCAAGGCGCTGTTCGCCGACGAAACATTTCGCGCCGACATGCGACTGTCAGCTGTCAACTCCATCAACTTCGGTCGGATCATGGCGCAGGTTGCCTATTACGTATGGGCCTACTTACGGCTCGATCGCCGGCCATTCTCGGTGGCGGTACCGACCGGTAACTTCGGCAATGCCTATGCCGCCTATGTCGCCTCGGCCATGGGCATTCCGATTGAATCAATCATCGTTGGCAACAATGCCAATCATGGAGTAAGCCGATTGATTACATCGGGTTCGCTTTCGATTCAGGAGGTCGTACCGACGATCGCCCCGGCCATGGATATTGCCGTCCCGTCCAATTTTGAGCGGTTGTTGTTCGACATTCTCGGTAGGGATGCGCAGCTGCTCGCTTCGACCATGACCGACTTTCGAGAACGGGGGGTGCTCAACATCCCGGCAGCCGAAATGGCCGGTGTCACATCGCTGTTCAGGTCGGCGTGGATGGCTGATTCGGCGATCGAGGGCTACATGGGGGAGCTGTATCGAACCCACGGCGTGATTGTCGATCCGCATACCGCCATTGGTATCGCGGCGGCTCGTATGCGGACGGATCTGGCCAACACGCCGGTGGTGGCGGTCGCCACTGCTCATCCCGCCAAGTTTGCCGACACCGTCGAACGGGCCACTGGCGTCGTCCCTGACAGCCCGGCGGCGCTCGCCGGTATCGCCGATCTTCCGGAGCGTTACGCTTCTCTGCCAGCCGACATGGCAGCCGTCGAAGCGCACATTCGGTCGGTGACCCGCAAGACATAGTTCTTGTGATGTTGTTCCACGCAAAAAGTTGCGCTAGAGTGGGTTGCAACGCAGTCCTGCGTTACCTCTGAGACATCCCTGAGTGCGGTTCGTTATTTGTTCAAATCCGCCCAGGATCTCCCCACAGTTCGAACCGTTACCGGTTTCGGAAAGGACACTATGACCAGTCGAGCCGATCTTCAGGGCAAGACGATCAATGACCTTAGGTCGATAGCCACTGCGATTGGCATCGGCCCGGACGGCCTGCAAAAGGCCAAGCTTATTGATGCGATCTTGGGCTCTGACAACTTCGACTCATCTGAAGCTCCCGCGCCCGTTGAGCTTCCAGCCGCTTCCCCCAAGGGTGAGGCAAAAAGTTCATCTGGCGCCGATGAGGCCAAGTCCTCTCGGGGCAGTCAAGCCAAGGGCAAAGCTACCTCGGACAACGGGTCATCCAACGATTCGGACTCAGACTCTGACTCAGGCTCGGACTCGGACGACTCTGATTCGTCGAGCAATCGCGCCGACGATGGTGACGACAACCAGCAGGGTGGCGAAGGCAATCGCAGTCGCAACCGCAACCGCAACCGCAAACGCAACCGCAGTCCCCGCGACACCCAGCCCGACATTCCCGAGTCCGAAATGGAGACGCGCGAAGGCTTGCTTGACATTCTCCCCGAGGGATACGGTTTCCTTCGTTGTTCGGGATACCGTCCCGGCGACCTTGATGTCTACGTGTCGGCCAGCCAGGTTCGTAAGTTCGGCCTCCGGCGCGGCGACATGGTTGCCGGTCCGGTTCGGCCGCCTCGCTCGCAAGAAAAGTTTGCTGCCCTGGTGCGGATCGAGTCGGTATCCGACATGGATGTCGAGACGGCTCGGAAACGACCCAAGTTCGACAAGCTGACCCCGCTCTTTCCCGATGAACGCCTCCGCCTAGAAGAGGACGGGAAACCGAGTCAGGTTCTGACCAGGATCATCGACCTCATCTCGCCGATCGGCAAGGGCCAGCGTGGATTGATCGTGTCGCCCCCCAAGGCAGGCAAGACGACGGTTCTCAAGGAGATCGCCCAGTCGATCACCGCCAACAATCCAGAGTGCTACCTGATGGTCGTCCTCGTTGATGAGCGGCCAGAAGAAGTCACCGATATGCAGCGGTCGGTTAAGGGTGAAGTCATTTACTCAACGTTCGATCGACCGGCCGAAGAACATACCCAGGTCTCGGAACTCGCCATCCAGCGGGCCAAGCGGCTTGTGGAAATGGGCCAGGACGTTGTGATCTTGCTCGACTCGATTACTCGCTTGGCACGTGCCCACAACCTGGCTACGCCCGCCTCCGGACGAATCCTGTCCGGTGGTGTCGACTCAACGGCCCTCTACCCACCGAAGCGTTTCTTCGGAGCAGCCCGCAATATCGAAGAAGGCGGCAGCCTGACGATCCTCGGCACTGCTCTTGTGGAGACGGGTTCGAAGATGGATGAGGTCATTTTTGAGGAGTTCAAGGGCACGGGCAACATGGAACTCCGCCTCGATCGCCGCTTGGCAGACAAGCGGATCTAC
Source organism: uncultured Acidimicrobiia bacterium (assembly GCA_963847455.1). Taxonomy (GTDB): domain Bacteria; phylum Actinomycetota; class Acidimicrobiia; order Spongiisociales; family JAENVV01; genus JAENVV01. The sequence continues at coordinate 12,949 of CAWKAG010000010.1, read as the reverse complement.
CCGGCGATTGACATCGAAGCATCGGGTACTCGCCGTGAAGAGCTGCTATTCGATCGTGATGAACTCGCCCAGGTTTGGAAGCTTCGCCGGGTTCTATTGGCACTTGAGAACGGAGCGATCGAGCTGTTGATTGACCGTTTGAAAAGCACCAAGTCGAATGCCGAGTTCCTGGCCGAGGTCGCCAAGAACTCGTAGGGACTCGACCGGCATCCCGCCGAATCGCCAGTTCCGGACTCGCGCGGCATAATTGAAGCTGAAAAGGAGTTATAACTCTCATGCGTACTGACATACACCCCGATTACATCGAAACAAGCGTTCACTGCTCATGCGGAAACGAGTTCACGACTCGTTCGACGGTTCCGGCCATCACCGCAGAACTCTGCAACGAATGCCATCCATTTTTTACTGGCAAGCAGAAGCTCGTTGACACCGGAGGTCGCGTTGAGCGCTTCCAGCGTCGGGCTTCCAAGGCTGGAACCCCGGCCGCTCCGGCTGCTCCGGCCCCCGAAGAGGCTTAACTCACCAACGTCCGACAAAACCACCGCAGCTGCGGTGGTTTTGTTCATGGAGGGATCCGTATGGGCGCGTCGCCCGAACAAACCGTAGGGGGACAAGCCGTCATTGAGGGCGTCATGATGCGCGCCCCGAGCGGCTGGGCCGTTGCCGTCCGGCTGCCGTCGGGCGCCATCGAAACCCGGTGTGAGGAGCTGCCACGACTGTCGTCGCGTTCTCGCCTGGCGCGGATGCCGTTTGTTCGTGGCGTGATGGTGCTCGGTGAGTCGGTAACCCTTGGCATGCGCGCCCTGACATGGTCAGCCCAAAAGCAGGCGGGTGAGGAAGAGGAAGAGCTCTCCAAGTGGCAGCTCGTCGGATCGATGTCTCTGGCTGTGATCTTCTTCGCGGGGGTATTCATCCTCGGCCCGGCTGCAGCAGCCGACTGGATGGCGGGCGAGAGTCGATTGCTGTTTGGTATCTACGAAGGGGTGATCCGACTCGCCGTTTTCGTCGGCTACATATGGTTGATCGGTCGCATGGAAGACATCAAGCGGGTGTTTCAATATCACGGCGCCGAACACAAGACCATTCACGCCTACGAGGCAGGTGACCCGTTATCGGTTGCGAATATCCAAAAATACCGTCCCGAACATCCGCGCTGTGGAACCAACTTCTTGTTGATCGTGCTGCTCCTCGCCATCACCGTTTTCACGGTTATCGGGAAAGGGCCTGTCTGGTGGCTGATCACCAGCCGGCTTGTCTTCATTCCGATCATCGCAGGCGTCGCCTACGAAATCCTCCGCTACGCAGGACTAACGGCCGACTCGAAGCTTGGTAGAGCGTTGGCGGTCCCCGGGCTCTGGCTTCAGCGGCTCACCACCGGTCAGCCAGACGACAGCCAGGTCGAAGTAGCCGTCGCCAGCCTGGTGGCGGCCCTCGATGAGTCGTCAGTTGACGCGCTGTACGCCCGAGGAGAAGTTGCTGTGGCGAGGTCGGTGACCGATCCGGTGGCAGCCGCCGAGGAGGAATGAGCATGGACGAGACGCTCCAGTCCCGGCTCGAGGAAATCGAGAGGACCTTCGGTGAGGTCGAAAGTGACATGCTCGACCCGAATATCCACGATGAACCCAACGCCTATGCCGATCTGAGCCGCCGTCATAGTGAGCTCAAGGCCATCGTTGAAGACTTCCTTCTTTGGAAGCAGGCGACCAGCGACTCAGAAGAAGCCGCCGAACTCGCTGCCGTCGAGGACGATCCCGAGATGAAGGCCGAGTTTGCCAAAATGGCCGCCGAGCGCTCAGCAGCAGCAGATCGGCTGGTGGATGAGCTGAGGTTTGGTCTCGTCCCCAAAGACCCGGATGACACAAAAGACGTGATCCTCGAAATCCGTGCGGGGGTCGGCGGCGACGAGGCCGGCATCTGGGCCGGGGACCTGATGCGGATGTATCAGCGGTTTGCCGAACGGCACAACCTGCGGATGGAGTCTCTGTCGACCTCCGACGCCGAGGCCGGTGGCTACAAGGAGATCTCGGTAGCGGTCAAGGGTAAAGGTGCGTTCGGGCAGCTCAAGTACGAAGCTGGCGTGCACCGGGTCCAGCGGGTTCCGAAGACCGAGTCACAGGGTCGGGTTCACACATCGACGGCGACCGTGGCGGTCCTTCCTGAAGCCGAAGAGGTGGAGCTCGAACTCGACATGAATGATGTGCGGGTGGATGTCTACCGTTCGTCGGGTCCGGGTGGGCAGTCCGTCAACACGACAGACTCGGCAGTCCGCCTCACCCACGAACCGACCGGTCTGGTGGTCTCGTGTCAGGACGAGAAGTCCCAGCTCCAGAACAAGGAAAAGGCGTTTCGTATCCTCCGAGCCCGCCTGTATGAAGCCGAGCGGGAACGCCAGGCGGCCGAGTATTCCGAGCATCGTCGGTCCCAAGTGGGCACCGGCAACCGATCCGAGAAGATCCGTACCTATAACTACAAGGACAACCGGGTCACCGACCATCGAATCGGCCTCACGATCAAGCAGCTCGGTTCCATCCTCGATGGTGATCTTGATGAATTCGTCACCCAGCTCCAGACTGAGGAGATGGCTAGTCGACTCGCCGAAGGCGAATGATGCAAAAAGCTCCGGCGCTGCTGCTGATCATCGTCCTGGCCGCCTGCACGCCGGGAGGTGAGCGTGACGTCGACCGTTCACCGGTCGGCCCGAAGGCAACTGCCGGGGCTGTCTCGATAACGTATCCGCCCGAGAGCGTTGCTCTGGCAATCGAACCTGCGGCGATGGTCGCGGCATGGGACCAGCGGTTCACCAACGAGTTGGGAGCCGCCCCAGCCGTCGCCACCAACAGTCGGATTGAAGCGGGACCCGTCTCGGATCCCATTTCCCTGGAGGCGGTTGTATCGTCCGGTGCGGTGATGGTTGCGCAGCTGGCGCTCGTAGACGGGGCAGGCGACGACGACCAGGCTCGGTCGGCGTCCGCAGTGCGTAGCTTCCTTGAGCTCGTCCTGATGGACAATTCGGCCGACGCTTCAGCAGCCTTTGTCGGACTGGGTTTCGGCGAGGAAGGCTCCTTGTTCGCGCTCAGCGAGAGCGAAACCCGGGTCGGGTCTGTCACGCTCTACCGGGCTTCGAATGAGGACACGATCCTCATCGGGGCGGTTGGATCGCCATGACCACCCGCGACATCATGGCAGCCGGCCGATTGCCACGAAACGAATCCGAACGCCTTCTCATGAAAGTCACTGGACGAACCCGGGCGGAAGTAGTCGCGGGCGTTCCCATGGACGACGATTTGGCGATCGCTTATTCTCTCATGTGCAGGCGCCGGCTGGCTGGCGAGCCACTCCAGTACATCGAAGGGTCGATTCCATTCGCGCTTTGTGAAATCGCGGTCGACCGTCGAGTTCTCATTCCCCGACCGGAAACCGAATATCTATGGGAGCTGGCTTGCACGCTCCCGGACGAGGCACCCTCGCTGATTGTCGATTTGTGCACGGGGAGCGGAGCGCTCGCGGTTGGCCTGGCGGCCATCTATCCCGAAGCAGACGTCGTGGCCACGGACATTTCAGCGGATGCTGTGGACCTGGCTGCCGACAATGCCAAAGCCAACGGCCAGTCGGTCCGGGTCTTTGTTGGTGACCTCTTTGAGGCCCTTCCCGACGAGCTGGCCGGGCGAATCGATCTCCTCGTAGCCAACCCTCCGTACGTTTCTACGCTCGAAATGGAAGAGCTTCCCGAGGAGGTGGCCCAATGGGAACCTCATCTGGCGTTGGCCGCCGGCTCAGATGGCCTGGCGGTACTCCGGGACCTGCTCGCTGATCTCCCTCGCTGGCTTCGCCCAGGCGGGTGGTTTTTCATCGAGGTGGGGGCGGGTCATGCGACTGCCGCGCGTGCTTTGCTACCTGATACCGTCTCTGGACAGATACGGCGAGATCTGACCGGGCGCGACAGGTATCTGGTCGGTCAACGGCTGTGAATGTTGTCACGGTCGAGCAGGCAGTGGCGCTCTTGGCTGATGGGTTGATCGTCGGAGTTCCCACGGACACGGTGTACGGCGTGGCTGTTGACCCGGCGAACCGTGGCGCCGTCGAGCAGTTGTTTTCCCTGAAGTCGCGGTCGGCCACCAAACCGATCGGCCTGCTCGCCCATGACATTGTGGCACTGTCGGGATGGGCGGATCTGCCTGATCGGTCGGTTGACCTGCTGGTTGCTCATTGGCCGGGAGCGTTCACGGTTGTCTGCGCCGCAGGACCGTTGGTTGCCAACGGCATCGGTGACCCTGACCGAAAGACTGTCGGCGTTCGGATACCCGACCATCCCATCGCCCGGGCGCTCCTTGAACGCACGGGTCCTTTGGCGGTCACATCTGCAAATCGGAGCGGTGAGGCCGATTGCCACTCGCACGAGGCGGCTTATGAGGTGCTTGGGGACGGGGTTGCCGGCTATCTGGCCGGGGGAGCGCCAATTGGGCTGGCATCCACCGTGGTCGACATCACCGGCGATGAGCCGGTGGTTCTGCGCCCAGGGCCGGTCGAACTCTAGGACCGGGCGATTTCAGATCAGCTTCATTTCGTACACGTTGGTATTGCGCTGTTCGAATCCCATCGACTGATAGAGCCCGTTGGCCGCTTCACGTGAAGGGCGAGAGGTCAGTCCGATCGCTTTGGCACCGGTTGTGCGAGCCTGCTCGATGGCCGCATCGGTAAGCCGCCTACCTAACCCGGTCCCCCTGGCGGACTCGGCGACCACGACATCCTCGATCCGGGCTCGTACGCCTGTTGGGCTCCGGAAGATGATGAGCGTCAGCGACCCGACGATCGTCTCGCCGTCCTGGGCAACAAAAAGATGGGTGTTGGGATCGGCGATGATGGTCGCCAGTGCTTCGCGGGTGGGGGGAGGACTCGATTGAGAAAGTTGCGGGATCAGGCCGGCAAAAGCGGCGACAAGGTCATCGGTCACGGTGGTCGCTTCTGAAATCATGCGGTCCAGTGTACGACCCTGAAAATGAGGAGATGGCGTTTGGGTTCGGATATGGGTTGGTAACGGGGGCCGGAGTTAGGTGTCGTCGATGATCGATCCGGCTAATACCGATTCGATGGTTTCCGCCAGGGTATGGGTGTAGTCCCACCTGGCGAGTTGAATGAGGGCACCATTGGCGCTCTTCGGATGGATGAACAGCTCGCTCCACATCTCCGATTCGCTATAGCCCGTGACGATGAACCCGTGCGCTTCACAGATGTCGGCGGCTGCTTTCAGGTCGGTGACTTTCAGCGTGATGTGGTGCATGCCGGGTCCCCGCGTGTCGAGATATCGGCGGAGGAAGCTCGTTTCTGTCAGCGGTGCCAGGTACTCAAGTTTGCTTCCGTCGGGCAGTTTGAATTGTGCCCATCGGAATTCGTTGCGGACGTGATCGGCTCCGTCGTAGAACTCGGCCCCCATGAGGCTGAGGGTGGGAAGGGCGTCTTCGATGCGCTCCACCGCATAGGCGACGTGATCGAACCGTTCGATGAGGTGGCTGAGCGAATCCATATCTCGACGTTAGCCGAGCTGTCATGTGGCGCTGTTACGATTTCGCGTCCAACACCACAGCGGAGCCCGAGAACATGATTGACAACCGCCCACTCGAAGAGGTCGACCCGGAGATGGCTGCGTTGATCCGCAAGGATCTGCAGCGTCAGAACACGCACATCCACCTCATCGCCTCGGAGAATTTCACTTCCCGAGCCGTAATGGAAGCCACCGGTTCGGTGTTCACGAATAAGTACGCCGAGGGATATCCCGATCGGCGCTACTACGAGGGATGTGGCGTCGTTGACGAGATGGAGGAACTGGCCAACGCCCGGGTCCGCCATTTGTTCGACGCCGAGTATGTCAATGTGCAGCCACATTCAGGCGCCCAGGCCAATATGGGCGTGTACTTCGGCCTCATCGAACCGGGTGACACCGTCATGGGTATGTCCCTCGATCAGGGTGGGCATCTGACCCACGGGTCCCACGTCAATTTTTCGGGCATGTACTACAACTTCGTGTCGTACGAACTCGACCGTGAGACGGAGCTCATCGACATGGACGAGGTTCGACGCGTGGCCCTGGAGTGCCGACCGAAGATCTTATTGGCTGGCTACTCGGCCTATTCGCGTCATCTCGATTACGAAGCGTTCCGTGCCATCGCCGACGAGGTCGGTGCCATCTTCATGGTCGACGCCGCCCACTTCATCGGCCTGATCGCCGGGAAGGCATTCCCGAACCCGGTTCCCATCGCCGATGTCGTGACGGCGACCACCCACAAAGCGTTCCGAGGTGCTCGGGGAGGGTTGATCATGGCCAAGGAAGGTTTTGGGAAGGCGATCAACAAGGGGGTGTTTCCTGGGGCTCAAGGCGGATCGTTGTACAACCAGATTGCCGGCAAGGCGGTCGCCTTCCACGAAGCTGCCCAGCCCGAGTTCCAGGTCTATGCCTCCCAGGTCGTCGCCAACGCTGCAGCCATGGCCGAGACGTTTATGGATCGGGGAGTTCGGATTGTCTCGGGGGGCACCGACAACCACCTGATGCTCGCCGACCTTCGTTCGGTTGATGATGAGCTCACCGGAAAACACGCCGCCACAATGCTGGAGGGGCTCGGCATCACCACGAATCGCAACTCGATCCCGTTCGATCCACGCCCGCCGTTTGTGACGTCGGGCATTCGTATGGGTACGCCGGCCATCACAACCCAGGGGATGGAAGCAGCTGATTGCCGTATGGTCGCCGGGCTCATCTCGCGGGCGGTTCACGGCTTTCAGGACGAGGCCGTGTTGGCTGACGTCAAAGAAGAAGTCGCGGCTCTGGCATCCAAGTTCACACCGTATGAGCCCGATTTTTCTGGTCACGTTTGAGCTCCCAGCGATACCGTCGACACTTCGTCTCACCAGTGGATGTCGGGACGTTTGGGGAGATGAGTTGCTCGTTTAGAAGCCTCGTTGTCCGCCCGTGAAGGGACCGGAGAAACCCGACTGGAACTCGGCCACGGTTGGGCCACCCAGCCTGGTTAGGTACCGGTTCCCGTAGACGTAGGTGACGATCAGCAGAGGGAGGATCGTCGGCCACGATGTCAGGATCCTGGCGGCCGCCAGGGCTTCGGGGCGTTCGGCCAGATACAGATACCATTGCAGGCCGGCACGCGCCGCAAAGTAGGCCGCCCATATCGCCGTAACTACGGTGTAGGCGGGTCGAACATCTGGCCGCCAGTACCACGCGAGTGGCCACTTGCGTTGCGCCCAACTTGACCAGGCGGCCAGCGGCCTCCTGGCAATAAGGCTCAAGACTGAAGCTGCAGCCAGCAGCGCTGTGCCGATAATTCCGGGGAGAAAGAAGCTCTCGGCTCGACCGGATCGGAGGGCAAGAAAGGCGGCGAAGCCTATGCCGAGGATGCCCCCGACGGCGTACGAAACTTTCTGGCCTTTTCGAACTCGCCAGAGAGCGACGCCAGCACCAACCGCCAGAGCGGCAGCGGTAGCCGGGCCGAGACCCGACATGGCGTTGACCGCGACGAAAGCGATCGGTGCCAGGAATGAGTCGCCGATCGTCCGGTCACCCACGAACAGGCCCCTCAGGTCTTCGCGCAGGTCAACCCAAACGTGGTCTTGTGTCATCACAGTGAATATACGGAGCGGTTAGACAAATGGATCGACCGTTGTTATCTGAATGGGTCATCCGGAGCCTGAGGAGGTTCGTACGGTGCCGATCCGAGTGTCGGTGGGGGCGGGGGCGGGAGCATGGCCGGTGGGACGTAGTTCTTCGCTCTTGTGAGGAGGGCCAACGATCCAAATCCGAGCCCGACAAAGACCCCGAGATACCACTCGCCGGCCAGTGAAGGCTCGGCGATGATCCGGTAGCTGAACAGGGCGACAGTGCCCATCAACGCGAGCACCGTCAGCAGCCCCGCCCCCCGGTAGATATTGATTGCTTTATGGAAGACCCCGATCATGGCCAGAACCCCCAGCGCGACGAGGCCGGCGACCATCGATACGATCAATCCGCCCACGAAGCCGCTCATTTGATCTGACGCCGTGTTTGGAGGGTGTTCATCGAAAGGAATCATACGACCTCGGCAAAGAGATCGGTTCATGAGGACGCTCTCGAGGCGGTCTACGCCGCAAACGCACGAGTTCGGAGCCACCAGGGGTGTCGGTGTGGAGCGACGGTATCTTGCCAGGCAGCGACGGCCTACTCGGTCCCAATCCTGGGCCGATGTTCAGGGCGCGTTGTTGAGGATGTCGCTGATTACTTGGAGTGTTGTCTGGCCGGCTTCGGTGGCTGGATCGACCACGTCTTCGTGGTTGGCGTCGGGTATCACCACCACTTCCACAGCGGTCCCGTGGGTCTTCAACAGTTCGGCGAATGCGGCGGTGATGCCTGCGTTGGTGACGGCGTACTGGTCGCGGCTGCCCACGAGCAGGACCATCCGCAGAGGGTTCGCGGCTGGGAGTGCGCTTGCACCGTCCAGCGCGTAGGCGTCCAGGGCTGTCAGTCCGGGTCTGACGAACTCGTCGTCGGCCATCTCTCGAACGGAGTGATCGGGTGTCGCCCGCACCGCGAACATGCCAAGGTCGTCGTCCAAAGGCTTGGCTATCAGTCCGTAGGAGCCACCGATACCCAGAAAGGCGTACGGGCTCGGAGGGTCACCAGTCTCGACACAGTCAGCGCCGGGAGCCAACCCAAACGAACTCAGCGCGAGCTTGCTGCCGGCTTCGCCTCCCATCGAATGACCTATGACGAGAACGTTGTGTGGGTCCGAGCCGTATTCGGCCGTGCGGGCGCTCACGAAACCACCGATACAGCTGAGGTCGGCAGCCGACCCGGCGGAAAAGCCGTCGTTCGTGTGCCAGCGGAAATAGAACACGTTCGAACCAAGTCGGGCGATCTCCTCGGCGAATGGGCCAAGGTCCAGGGCTGGCACCCCAGGCTCGGTCCCGCCCCAACCGTGGAGAAGCACCACCAACGGACGGCCCAGTGTGTCCGCCAGATAGATATCGACAGTTGAAGGATCACCATCGTCTGGCTGCCGATATGGCGTTCCCTCAACAACCGTCATCTTGGCTCCGGCATCGAGAGCGGTCGGCGGAGCAAGTTGAGTGGTAGTAGTAGCACTAGGGGTGTTCAGCACAGTTGTCCCACCTTCAGCCGGTATTGAAGTTGGAATGGCTGCCGAATCCGTGTTCGGGGAACATGCAGCCACGACGACACCTGCGGTCAACAATGCTGTGCCCATCCCAAGGAACCTGGAAACTCTCGACGTGCTCTTTGCTCCACTAGTCGACGGACTCTTCAGTGACCCACGCCGCGTCACTTTCCCGGTACCGCCACCCACACCGCCGCGCCGTGAGAGGGGCCCGACCAATCCGCACCCACCGCGACTACGCCCGAGGCTGTGGCGGTCACGCTGCTCATGAACTGGCGATACTCGGTAAACACCGGTCCGTCGGTCAGCAAGTAAGACGAGTTGTCTTCGGAGCCGAAGACCGCCTCGTCGTATCCGAGCCAGGACCACGTGACACCATCGGCGGAGGTCCACACCGACGCAGCTGAATCATCACTGCCGTCGGAATGATCCCCGCCAGACTGCGCCCAAGCCCGACCGACCGCCACCACACCTGAGCCTGTAGCTGTCACACCGTTCATGGCCTGGTCGTGCTCGCCGCCGAAGACAGCTTCGTCATAGGGAATTCGAGACCAGGCAATCCCGTCGACAGACATCCACACCGCAGCAGCAAAGGCCTCGCTGGACCAATCACCACCAACCGCCACTAGCCCGGAGCCGGTGGAGGTAACGTCGTCCATCCATTGGTTGCCTTCGCCGCCGAAGACTGTCTCGTCGTAGCCAACGCGGGACCAGGTCATTCCATCGACCGACGTCCACACAGCTGCGTCCCCGAGAAAATCCCTTCTCCAGTCGCCCAATTGCCCCCTGTCCACGCCGTCGTCGAACCCGTCCGATCCGACTGCCACCCAGCCGGGACCTCCTACTATCACGCTGCTCATCGCCTGGTCACCCTTCCCACCGAAAACCGCCTCGTCGTGAGGCACACGCGACCAGGCAAGCCCGTCAAGAGAAGTCCACACCGCCGCATCGAGCTCGCCGCCTGACGTGTCCGATCCCACCGCGACCAATAGAGATCCACTGGCGGTTACGCTCACCATTTCCTGTCTGCCCTTACCGCCAAAAACCGCCTCGTCATGCGGAACACGCGACCAAGTGGTCCCCTCAATAGAAGTCCACACCACTGCATCGCCATCATCTTCCAACTCAAAGTCGTCTCGACCTCCGACCGCAACCAGGCCCGGACCTCCACTTGTGACGCTCTGCATCCTGTTGGTTCCTCCGAGCGCCGCTTCGTCGTGGGGTACACGAGACCATGTGAACCCGTCAATGGAAGTCCACACCGCGATCCCATCATCTCCCTGCCCGACCGCGACCAGGCCGGGGCCGCCAACGGTCACGTCTCTCATCCCACCCGTAAAAGGCACCTTGTCCCCGAACACGTCAGCGCTGTGGGCGAGCCGAGACCAGGAAAAGGAATCCGAGCTCGCTAGAGGTTCATCCCCGTTTAGCAGTGCAGGGACAACACCGATCAAGGCGATCGTTAGTACCGCAACTGAGACGCCAGCCCAAAGCCCGGGTAGGCGAGCAGGTCTACGAGCGGGCAGTAACTCACCCTGCTGGTGGCGTCTCGGTTCGGGCAGATTATCCATTAGTGCTTCCGAGTACCTGCGAACCTGATCCAGGAGTTCCGTCTGGTTCATAGCCGCACCTCCAATGCATTTCGTAGACGGTCCATGCCTCGTTCGAGATGGTTCTGCAGCGTGGTCCGAGAGACTCCGAGCAGATCGGCCGCCTCTGCCTGAGTCCAACCCAGCCCGTGAACCAATACGACGGCGACTCTCTGGCGATCCGAGAGCGCAGCCAGCACGGCGGGAAGTCGCGGTTCAACTTCCGGCGTACGAGAGGAGTCCACGGCGAGCAGCAACGGTGTACGACGACGGATCCGACGGGTGCGACTACGGCCGACCCGATACAGATAACCGGCCGGGTTCTTCATCACTGACACCCGGCTCCAATGCTCCCAGGCATACGCCATAGCCTCTGATGCCGCTTCCACGCCGTCCAGCCGACCAAAACGAGCCACGAATGCGTGTTTCAACCTAGGTCCGACCCGATCAACGAAGTCGTCGAAAGACTCGACCTGAGGTATGACCTTCTCGTCGATTTGCTCGCTCATGCGCCTCCGGTCCTACTTATAAAAGCCGTTACGCCCATGGAATGACCACAAGAACACCCGATCGGCACAAGTTTCCCTGGCCCTGACCGGCAGGAATTGAGTGCGGCTGGGTCGGCTCTCAACGGGGACGGTCGAGCGAAAGGCGGGCCGTGCCCTGTCGGTCACGTGGCAGAACGGCGAGCCGTTCTGCGGACGGACTGGCCAAAGCCAGTCCGTGTAGGGAGGGCTCGTGCTGCTCTCCGAGCATGGAAACCAAACTCGGTTCCCCCTCTCCGAGCAGGCAGCCGATTTTGGGAGGGAATCTTGCCGTTCGTCCCTATCCAATTGGACCGGGCGGCGCGATACTTTCCGTAATGAAAAGTCTTAGTGCGAACATCGGGCTCGGTCCCACCCCTAACAGGTGATTACCCACTCCCTCCCGAAATCGCACAGACACCAGAACCCCCGGTTTCCGGGGGTTCTGTGTGGGCAACGCACTCATGGTTCCCCTAGGGACAATGGGGGGTTTCACCCCTAGGCAGTGCGGCCCGATGGGACGATGCTTGAAGGAGATCGACCAAGGAGAACATCGTGACACCGACCACCCTCGAACAACCCCCACCACTACCGGGCCAGCGCCTCGAACCGAAGGGCGATCTCTGGGATTCGATCCTGACCGGCAAGAACCTGTTCCGGGTCGGACTAGCGCTGGTGCTACTCGGGTTGGTCTTCATGTTCCGCTACGCCGTGGAAGCTGGCTGGGTCACGGCGATCGCCAGAGTCGGCCTGGGAGCCGCGGCGAGTATTGCGATGCTCGGGCTCGGAGTTCGGTTGGTCTCGATTCGCAAAGGCTTCGGGGTGTTGCTGGCTGGGGGCGGCGTCGCCGGACTTTACATGACGGTGTATGCGGCTCTCCATTGGTACGAGTTGACCACGCCGTCGATCGCCTTCATTCAACTGGTGGCGATTTCAGTGCTTGGCGTTGGACTGGCCCTGTGGTGGGAGGCTGAGCCGCTCGCCGTGGCGAGCCTGGCGGGTGCCCTGGTGGCGCCGCTGGTGGTGCCTGGACGGATGCTGGAGGGCTCAGGTGACTCGTACTATTTCCTGGTGGTGCTCGGTGCGGCCGTAACGATGCTGCTGGTACGCGAATGGATCGTTCTCTTCGGATCGACCTTCGGATTGGCTTCGGCGGTCGCATTCGGTGAAGTGATCCGGGTCGAGTTGGGATTCACGGGCGCATCGCTGCTCGAAATAGACATCATGTTGGTTGGGTTGGTCGTGGCCTTCCTGGTGACGCCGCTTGTGGCTCGTCAAATCGGCTCAGTGACGGACACCCTTTTGGGGTGGGGCGCTAGCGCGGTCGGCCCGGTCGTGTATCTCATCGCAGCAATCGCTCATGGTGGTGAGTCGCAGACGCTGGCCATCACCGCCTTCGCCCTGGGCGGCCTGCACGCTCTGGCGGGTTCGGTGTTCCGTCGAGAGGAGTCACTGGCGACAGCCCACGGGTTGGTGGCTGCGGGACTCGTGACCGCCGGCGCAACTGTGCTCCTGGATGGTCCCGTTGCCGTTCTGGTTATAGCGCTGGTCGGTGCTGCGATAACGCTCATCGGGTTCCAGGGCTCCCTCAATCCGTTGCGGTGGGTCGGTGGCTTGACCCTCGCCGGAGCAGGGTTCTTGAGCATCGCCACGATGGTTGATCCTGGTGGGGTCGGCGACACTC
>CAWKAG010000009.1:0-41457 GCA_963847455.1 uncultured Acidimicrobiia bacterium | reverse complement strand
GCGTGGGAGCCGTTGGGTAGGAATCGGGCAGCCACATGAACAGGGGGAACAGGCCCGCTTTGATACCGAACACCACCAGCATGAGCAGGCCGAGGCCTTCGGAAACCGCCGGGTCGATCTCGGCGAGCGCCCGGCCAGATCGGCCAGGTTGACCGTGCCAGTCGCCCCATAGGTGAAGCCGATGAGCACCAGGAATAGCGTCGAAGCCACCAGGTTGATCACCACGTAGCTGATCGTTGCCCGGATCTGGGCCGGACCGGTCCGTACCGTGAGCAGGACGTATGAGGCGATAAGCATCATCTCGAAGCCCACAAACAAGTTGAACAGGTCACCGGTGAGCAGCGACATCGCCACCCCAGCCGTCAGCACCAGATACTTGGCATGGAACCACCAGTCGAGAGCGTCGCGTCCCAACTGTCCGACGGCGTAGGCGAGCACGGCCACCAGCATCGCCGACGACACGGTGAGCACGATGCCCGAGAAGCGGTCGGCGACCAACGTGATCCCCACCGGCGCGGCCCAACCTCCGACCTGGGCCACCACGGGTCCGACGCGATCGGCCTCGACCAGGAGTGCGATGGCCGCCCCGAACGTGAACGTGACTCCGCCAGCGGCAGCGCGCGTTGGACAGCCAGGCGACGACCCACCAACGCGGTGAATCCGGCCGCCAGGAGAGGCACGGCGATCGCCGAAGGGAGGAGCCAGCTCATTCCACTACCTCGTGCATGATCACGTCGGGAACCGGGTCGGTGACCGGATGAACTTCGCGAGCCACTCGCCGATCCTCCGGGTCGTCCTCGACCTCGTCGGTGCCGGTCATCAACCAGCTCCGCAGCGCCAAAGCCAGCAGAAGCGCGGTTACCCCGAACGTGATGACGATGGCAGTGAGGACCATCGCCTGAGGAAGCGGGTCGGCCACCGTGGCCGGGTCAACGCCTTCGGCCAGCAGGGGTGGCGCTCCACGATCGCCGCCAGCGAGGACGATGAGCAGATTGACACCATGAGAGACCAAGCCCAAGCCGATGATGATGCGGGTCAGGGCGCGTTGCAGGATCAGATAGGTTCCAACCCCGAATAAGACGGCTACCACCCCAAGCGAGATCAGGCTCATGAGTCAGCTCCGCTCCGAGGCTGGCTCGTCGCCGAGGGCCCGCACCAGCCCGAGGGACATCCCCACGACTACGAGGTAAACCCCAATGTCGAAGCCGAGTGCCGACACGACTTTCACCTTGCCAACCAGCGGCAGGGTCTCGCTCCAGGTAGCCGGACTCCAGGAAGCGCGCCGCCGCCCAACAGAGAAGCGAACCCGGTGAGCGTGGCGACAAGCAACCCGAGACCGAGCAGCGCCGACGAACGGAACGGCACAATCCGACGGACTGTGTCGGGCCCACCCGCCGCCCACGCCAGCACCACAGTGACCCCGCCACCAACCCGCCGGCGAACCCGCCGCCCGGCTGGTTGTGGCCCGCCGCAAGAAGGTATAGCGAGAATACGAGCATCGGGCCCGCCGTCGAAACGACGCCGTGCTCGAGGATGGGAGAGGGCCTGCGGTTCATGGCGTATCTCTCCTGGCGCGCAGAATCGGCAGACCAGGCCAGATACGCCCAGGGTGGCGATGGCCAGCACCGTGATCTCGCCGAGCGTGTCCAAGCCGCGGAAGTCGACCAGGATGACGTTGACCACGTTGGCTCCCTGGGCCTCGGGGACCGAAAGTTCGAGATAACGGTCCGACACTGGAGGCTGCCTGGCGGGCCGAGATCGTCGTCAATCCGCCCACGAATACGAAGACGGCCACCCCGACCGCCACCACGATGCGCATGGTCCGCTCGAACCGAGGGGGCGTGAACGACGTCGGGAGGTGCCGCAGCACGAGGGCGAACAGTGCGACGACCAGCGTTTCCACGAGCAGCTGAGTAAGCGAAAGGTCAGGGCCGCCGAAGACCGCGAACAACGCTGCCACGCCATACCCCACGCCACCCAGTAGCAAGACCGCCGCGAAGCGACGGGTCGTGAACAGCAGGGTGACTGCCGCCGCCACAATGAGCAGGCCGAGGATGCCCTCCAGGAGCCCCCCGACCGGAATCGATCCGGCTGAAACCCCACCTCGGAACAGCGCCGTGGAAGGGAGCGCGATGGCGACGAGCAAAATGATCGCGATGTATCGGGGAAGCGATCCGCTCTGGATGAGGCCACTCGAACGATCGGCAAAAGACAGAAGCCCCGCCACCGCCCGACGGAACGATCCTTCCGCGCTCGGAAGGCGTTGCGCCACGACGCCCACCAGGTCGGTGGCCCACACGACCAAGTCGTTCCGCCATACCAAGGCCGCACCGATCAGCCAGCGAGAACATCGACCAGCCAAGGGCCGGCACGAATCCGGGCCAGACCACCAGCTTGCCGGCCGACGCAGCTTCCCGGGCGGCCGCCACACCGGCGTCGAATAGCCGGGCTACCACCCCGGGAGCCAATCCGATCACCACCGCCACGGCCGCCAGGAAAACCGGCGCCCAGACGAGGGCGTTCCGGGGCGAGGGACCCCCCGGGGTCGCCGGTTCGTGGCCGGCATGATGATCGCCAAAGGCACCGATGAGGAACCGGCCCGTATAGGCGACCGTCAAGATCGAGGCGACAGCAGCCACCGCAATCATGGCGGTGCCCGCACCAACCAACCCGTCGAAGGCCGCCTCTTTGGCCGCGAAGCCGAAGGTGAGGGGGAAGGCAGCCATCGAGGCGGCGGCCACCACGGCCACCCAGAACATGGCCGGGCAGCGAGGTCCGCAAGCCCGATAACCGCCGCAGGTCTCTGGTCCCGGCCTCGTGGTCGATGGTCCCGACCACCATGAACAGCGTCGCTTTAAAGAGCGCATGAGCGACCAGGAGCGCAAGACCGCCGTAGAGGAGTTTGGCGTCCCCGGCACCCACGAGCAGAAACAAGAACCCGAGCTGGGAGACGGTGCCGTAGGCCAGGAGCAACTTGAGGTCGTTCTGGCGCAACGCCTGCCAGCCGCCGATGATCATGGTGGCGAAGCCGATTGCGAGCACGGTGGGACGCCACCACTCGACCGCCACCAAAGCGGCCGGAGCCAACCGGCCTACCAGGAAGATCCCTGCCTTGACCATGGTGGCGGAATGGAGATAGGCGCTGGCCGGAGTGGGTGCGGCCATGGCGCCCGGTAACCAACCGTGGAATGGGAACTGGGCCGATTTGGTGACCGCCCCGATCAGGACCAGCGCCCAGGCGACTCCCATCGCAGCCGACGCGGATGGTGGATTAGCCAGTATTTCAGAAATCGTGAAGGTTCCGGCTTCTGAGCCAATCATGACCATGCCAGCCAGCAGCGCCAGCCCTCCCCCACCCGTCACGAGGGCGGCGTGCAGCGCGGCGGAGCGGGCCGATTCTTGTTGATCGGAATATCCGATGAGAAAGTAAGAGGTGATCGTGGTCAGTTCCCAGAACAGAAACGTGGCGAGGAGATGATCTGCGGCGACCAGGCCCACCATGGCCCCACCAAACAAAGTCATCGTCCCGGCGAAAGTTCCGACTTTTGGACCCGATCCGAAATAGCGCGCTGCGTAGAGAAAGATGCAGATCCCGGCCACGGCGATCACGTACAAGAACACCAGGGCATAGGCATCCACCCGCAGGTCGAGCACCAGGTCGAGGCTCGGTACCCACGCGATCGATTCCGCGGTGAGCGATCCCGTCCACGACCGAGCTCCCATGGATGATCAGCCAGACAAGGAGCGACAGCGGCCCGAGGGCACCCACGGCGAAGGCAAACCTCCCCAGGCGCGACCGGGCGGCGATCACCGTCAGCGCAAGGGCGGCATGAATCAGAAGAACCACAAACATCGTACGCTACAGAATACACGATATAGAAATCGTGTGATAATCTGACGTGAACCATGACCAGACAAGCAACCCGCGAATCCGGAGAGGAGCGACGTTCGTGAGTAGTTCCTGGACCTTCCTGACCAATCACGCTCACGTATTGTCCTGCATTTACGAGACCCCCGACATCCGGACCCGCGACATCGCGGCCCAGGTCGGGATTACCGAGCGGGCAACTCAGCGGATTGTCGCCGAGTTGGAAGAAGCCGGTTATCTGCGCCACGAGCGAGTCGGGAGGCGCAACCACTACGAGCTGGTTGCGGGCGTGCCGCTCCGTCATCATCTCGAGAGCCACGTCGCGGTCGAGGACCTTCTCGACCTGCTCCACCGCTAACCGCCGTACCCGCCGGCGATGATTCGAGGCGTTGGCCAGGCAGCTCCGGCGGCTAGAAGGTGATCTGCATTCTCGCCGGCGCTATCGAAGTCGGCGCCAGAAGAGGTACCGGGTGTGTGGAACCTGGAAGCGACGCGGGCCGAGAGATTCGATCATCAGGTCAGTGTCCAAAATCCGAGGCGAATATCAGACACGATGAGCCGTGTGTCAGATTCGGCACCGAACGGGTTCGAACCTAACCACGCACCCGTTTTCCACCGATAAGGATCAGCGAGGGATGATCCAGCACGTCCAAGTCGCCACGCGGGTCGTCCGGAAACACCACCAGGTCGGCGGGGCCTCCGACTTCAACCCCTGGCAGTCCGAGGTATTCTCGGGCTGCCCAACTCCCCGCCCCCAGGGCATCCGCCGCCGGGATCCCGAACGAGTGCAGGAGACGAATCTCTCGAGCTACAACACCATGCGGGCTCATCCCGGCATCAGTTCCAGCAAGAATTCGCACACCAAGTTCATGAGCACGCCGGATCGCTTCACCATGAGACTCCAATCCCTTACTGAGAACCATCCACGCCTCGGATCCAAGCATCTCGTCCCCCGTTTCGCGCAATATATCGTCGATCACGGCGGTAGGGGTCCAGGTGATTCCCGCGCCAGCCATAGCCTCGACCTGACCTTCCTCGATGACAGTACCGTGCTCGACACCGTCGAAACCTGCATCAATCGACTGCTGGACCGCATCCGGCATGCCGGCGTGCATGGTGATTCGACCGCCGGCGTCGTGAACGACCAACGCAGTCTCGCTCAAAGATTCCAGGGAGAAGTTGACAGCGATCCGACCTTGGTCGTCAAAGAAGTCGCCGATCACCTTCACCCAGTGTCCCGAGCGGGACAACTCCTCAAGAGCGGCCGATGCCAAGTCGGCATTATTGACTTCGCGAGCCAACCCGGGGAAGTACCGTCCCGGCGGCGCCAGAAATCGTCCCGCGGTTATCACCGTTGGTAGACCGTCCGATCGGTTCAGTCCGATCGACGCATAATTGGGACTGCCAGGCTCGCGCACCGAAAGAACTCCGGCCTCGGCATGCATGCGGGCTGATGCTGCGACCTTGGCCTGATCATCGGCTGTGTCAGGTGCCGGACTAGCCAATGCGAGATGGGCGTGGGCATCGACGAGTCCTGTAAAGGAATAACCGCCACTGAAGATCGTGGGGGCTTCGAGAGGACCTTGGACGAACATGCCGTCTCGGATCCACAGGTCGACCCGGTCATCAGATGGCAGCAGGGTCGTCGAGATGTGCGCGACTGATCCATCCATAGCTGGAGCATAATCGGGCGACCAACGGAGCTGTTTGCGATAACGCGAACAACTCGATTCCTCCGAAACGACGCAATGAACTGCCAGCCCACCTCTCTTGCTAAAAAGCGAACGAAACGGTCAAACGGATCGCGTGGCGAGGGTGGTGCGCTGGTTGAAGTCACAAAACGGAGGAGGTGACCCCGGCGCTCGAAACCACAACCGGCTAGAGCAAAATCGACGAGGTCTACGGAGTTTTCACTAGAGACAGACGGAGCCCGCCTGCACGATGAACGACGAACGGGTGGCAATGGAGACCAAAGGTGTTGTGTTGGAGCTGCTTGCGACAGTCGAACTCGGCGCTGAGATCGAAGGCATGGCAGGCTTTCAACTTCGAACGCGCAGATGATCGGCCATCAAGACCGGGGTCAGAATGAGATATCGGACGCTCAGTTACACTCGGTGAACCACCGAACAGGACTCAGAATCATGCGCTCACTCATCCTTCAAGGCGACGGTTATGCCACCGAACGACCCGACGATGCTCAGCTGACGGCCATGGAGCCGTTTGTTCAATTGGGTGAACTGCCCCGTCCCGGAACCTGGTGAAGGGCAGGTCCGCATCAAGGTGGCGTTGGCGTCCGTGAATCCGTCAGATGAGATGTTCATCCAGGGCCTCTACGGCCAACCTCGCATCAAGGGCAACGCTGCGGGGTTCGAGGGCGTCGGCGAAGTGGTTGCTTCCGGCGGTGGTCCCTTGGCGGATGGCTACGTGGGGCAACGTGTGGCGTTCGTGGCGAGTGCCGGAGCACCGGGTACCTGGAGCGACTACTCGATCGCCGACGCAGCCACCTGCATCCCGCTCGTCGACGCCGTTCGTGACGAAGACGGGGCAGCGATGATCGTCAACCCGCTCACCGCCCTGGCCATGTTCGACATTGTCAAGAAAGACGAAGCGAAAGCCTTCATCATCTCGGCGGGGGCGAGCCAACTCAACAAGCTGCTGATCGGAGTGGCAGCCGATGAGGGTTATCGGGCGATCGCCATCGTCCGCAGGGAGAGCCAGATCGAGCCGCTCAAGGCCATCGGCGCCGCTCACGTATTAAACAGTGAAGCCGATGACTTCGATCAGCAACTAGCAGCCACATTGAGAGAGGAAAAGCCCCGGGTCTTTCTCGATGCGGTTGCCAACGAATTGAGCGCCAAAGTATTCGCGACGATGGGCCGTCATGCCCGGTGGGTTATCTACGGGAAGCTCGACACCGAACTGCCGACCCTGCTCGAGCCAGGGCACATGATCTTCCTTATGAAGAAGATCGAAGGGTTCTGGCTGGTTCGCTGGATGCAGGAAACGTCGATGGCCGACAAGATGGCCGCGATCCAAGCCGCCCAAGGGCGTTTCGCCAGTGGCGAATGGAAGACCGATGTGACCGCAGTCCTGTCACTTGACGAGGCGATGACTCGCTTGCCCGAAGAACTCGCCAAACCCGACGGCAAAGTCTTCATCAAACCCTGAGCAAGATGGATCCAAGTCCCCGACCGCCACACCCACGATCGGGGAGTTTCGGCCCTGGAATCATGCCCATCGCGGTCGATACCATGACCCTTTGGAGGTGATCACGAACGTCGTGACGCGTGATGGACAAACTGCCGAACCCGAGCCACCTGCCGACTGGCCTGAGCTTCGGCACCGCCTATGGCGATTCAAGTGTGGGTCATCGCTTGGGCGTTGCACCTCTTCGGATTAGGAATCATGTATGCGACCAAACGACCGAGCACTGACGACTGAATCAGAAAGTCCCCTACTTCACTAGGTCAAAGTGGAACCGATTCCGGATCGAGTCGGGCACGGAGGTGGAATCGGTTCGACAACCCAGAACGTCCAGCAACCATGCGGGAGCCTCTCGGAACGCTCCCCATATTGACGAACGCTTACAAGAGCAATACCGTACAGGTTCTCTGCCCGGATTCTTTGGGCAGACACTGAGGAGGAATTCAGATGAAGACGAGTAAATGGCTCTTTGCCCTTGTGGCACTGGTCATGGTTCTCGCAGCGTGCGGTGGCGATACAGGTACCACCGACACGACCGCGGGAGCAGCACCCGACACGACAGACGCTCCGGATGCTCCGGACACCACCGACGCCCCGGATACGACCGATCCCATGACGGACGGCGAATGCGACGGCGAGCAGATCCGCTTGCGCACCTTCACGGGTGCCGTAGGCCAGGAACTGGAAATGGCCCAGAACCAGGCTGAGCGTTACATGGCCGACAACCCATGTATCACCATCGAAAGCATCGCCACCCCCGACTTCGTCGAGGATCGCTTGGGTACGTACCTGCAGCTATTCGAGGCACAGTCACCAGAGGGTGACATCTATCAGATCGACGTCATTTGGCCCGGCGACCTCGCCGAGCACTTCGTCGACCTGAACGAGTACGGCGCTGCCGAAGTTACCGGAGAACACTTCCCGGCCATCATCGAAAACAACACGGTGGACGGCAAGCTCATCGGTATCCCATGGTTCACCGATGCCGGCCTGCTCTACTTCCGCACCGATCTGCTTGAAAAGTACAACCTCGAGCCACCCACCACGTGGGACGAACTCGAAGCATCTGCGCAGACGATTCAGGACGGCGAGCGCGCCGACGGCAACCAGGACTTCTGGGGATACGTCTGGCAGGGTAACGCCTATGAGGGTCTGACTTGTGACGCTCTTGAGTGGATCGCTTCCGCTGGTGGCGGTTCGATCATCGAGCCGGACGGCACGATCACCATCAACAACCCGGCTGCCATTGACATCGTCAATCAGGCTGCCGGCTGGGTCGGCACGATCTCGCCTCCAGGCGTCACTGCCTACGGTGAAGAAGATGCTCGTGGTGTATGGCAGGCTGGCAACGCCGCCTTCATGCGCAACTGGCCATATGCCTTCTCACTCGGCAACTCCGACGACTCGGCTGTCAATGGACTGTTCGACGTATCCGCGCTACCTGGTGCAACGGACGGTCAAAGCGCCGCCACCCTCGGTGGATGGCAGCTGGCTGTTTCGAAGTACTCGGAGCATCCGGAAGAGGCGGCCGCATTCGCGTTGTGGATGGCATCACCGGAAGAGCAGAAGTACCGGGCCATCACCGGCTCGCTGAACCCGACGATCGTGTCGCTATACGAGGATGCTGACATCCTCGAAGCGGCTCCGTTCTTCGGCAGCTTGCTTGATGTGTTCACGGCTGCTGTGGCTCGTCCTTCGACGGTCACGTCACCGCAGTACAGCGATACTTCGGCGTTGTTCTTCAACGCAGTTCATAGCGTCCTGACGGGCGATGCCGATGCCGAGGATGCCTTCCTCGAACTCGAACTCGACTACCAGGACAGCTTCCCGGACTTCACGGTCGGGACCCCGTAAGCAAAGCAATGATGTAGTAGTTCGAAAGGGGGAAGGCATTTGCCTTCCCCCTTTTGTTTTCCAAGCCAGCCCGACGAGCCGCCCGACCATCTGCTTGTATGGTTCAACGGAGGAGGAACATGACAGCAGCGACTGAGGCCAAGCCCCAAAAACTGAGCAAACCCGGCGGCCTACTGGACAACGAGCAGCGCCTCGCTTATTGGTTGCTCGCGCCAACGTTCGTCATCCTCTTCGCCGTAGCGTTTTACCCCCTCGGTTCGGTGTTCTATTCGAGCTTCACCAACGACACGTTCGCCAGCGCGGTCCAAACCGACTTTGTGGGCCTTGAGAACTACTCCAACCTGCTGAGCGTCACCCTCAAAGAACTCCCGCCTGAGATCGACGAGGCTACCGGCCAGCAAGTGATCGACTCAGCCACCGGCGAACCCGAGTTCGTTTCTTCAATCCAGGTACTGCCCCGTGATCCGCGTCGCTACCGCGAGGTCGGCACGTTCGGCTTTCTTGGCAAGCAGTACGTCTTCGGCGCAACCGATGCCGACTTCATCGAAAGTATCTACGACACCACCCGTTTCAGTGCGGTCACGCTCTTCTTTGAGACCTTGCTTGGTCTCGGCATCGCCGTAGCTCTCAACACGGCTTTCCCCGGTCGAGGACTGATGCGAGCCGCCATGTTGGTGCCCTGGGCAATCCTCACTGCGGTCTCTTCCCGAATCTGGGAATGGATGTTCATCGATACCCGGGCCGGTTTTTTCAACATCATCTTTCAAAAGCTCGGATTCACCGATGGCCAGACACCGTTCCTGGCTGACTCGGCAACCCAGCTGCCCGCCGCCATCATTATCGATGTGTGGAAGACCACGCCGTTCATGGCTCTGCTGTTGCTTGCCGGCCTCGCCATCATTCCGTCCGAGCTATACGAAGCAGCCGAGGTGGACGGCGCCAACAAGTGGAAACAGTTCACGGCGGTAACGCTGCCGTTGCTCAAGCCGACGTTGGCCGTCGCCCTGGTATTCCGCACTCTTGATGCCTTGCGAGTGTTCGACCTCTTCCAGATCGTCTTCGCTCAGAAGAAGTACTCGATGGCCAGCTTTGCGTATTACCAGCTGATTGACAGTCAAGCCCTCGGCTACTCGTCAGCAGCGTCCGTAATCATCTTCTTCATCATTACGGCTTTCGCAATCCTTTATATACGCTTCCTGGGGGTGACCAGTGACTGATATCGCGCTCGAGCAATCCAAAGTGGCCGTCCGCACCGCCGGACCGAAAAAGCCGGCAATCAAATGGAACCGGGTGGGCTTCTGGCTCCTCATCGTCCTGATCGCCATCTTCTTGCTCTTCCCGTTCTACTGGGCGATCAACTCGTCGTTCAAAACCGAGGCGCAACTCCGGATGACACCCGGCACGTTCATTCCCCACGACCCCGATACGGGGGCGATCTCGATCACCATGCAGAATTACCAGCGCGGTCTTCGCCAACAGCGTTTTCCTTGGCACATTGCGAAACAGCGTGGTTCTCGCAACGGCGGTTACGACGCTGGCTCTCACGATCGGTTCCTTTGCCGGTTTCGCTCTTGGCAAGCTGCGCTTCAAAGGGAAGACACCGTCGCTTTATCTGATCCTTTCGATGACCATGTTCCCGCAGGTAGCGGTTCTGACCGGCCTATACGCGGTGATTCAGAACCTGGGGATCTCGGCACGTCCGTCAATGATTCTCTCGTACCTGCTCTTTACGCTGCCGTTCACGGTGTGGGTGCTCACATCGTTCTTCAAGGCGTTGCCGGATGACCTGATTCAATCGGCTCAAGTCGACGGGGCAACTCCGTTCCAGGCCTTCCGGCTGGTGTTACTGCCGCTGACCGCGCCTGCCCTGGTAACCACTGGACTGCTCGCGTTCATCGCCGCCTTCAACGAGTACCTGTTCGCCCTGACGTTCACGACCATCGAGCCGAACGCTCGAACCGTACCGGTCGGCATTGCGCTGTTTACCGGGCAAGTGGCCCGTCAGGAACCGTTTGGTGAGATTATGGCCGCGGCGGTGCTCGTGACGATCCCGTTGATTGCGCTCGTCCTAATCTTCCAGCGACGGATCATCGGTGGCCTCACGGCCGGAGCCGTCAAAGGCTGACGCCCGGTCGGCCCGGCGGGCCCCGCCGGGAACGCTCAAGAGCTCTCTCTGGTGGATGCTCGGCGGGCCGTCATCGAGTCGACGATGGCGATCGCCGCGAACGGAAGTGGAGCTCCTGCCAGGATCCCAGCCGCCGGCGAAATCCGCTGCACCACCAACGTATAAACCGCGCAGATCACGGCCGCCACCACGCGGCTCCGAAACGTGTGGGCTTCATCCCGCCGGAATGCCACCACCCCACCAGCCCCGAACCCCGCAACCAGCGCCACCGGCAGATTGATAATGGAGATCGGAGCAACGACCACGGCCCACAGCACGGTGGCCAAAGCGGCAGCCCTAAACCCGCGCGGGTGCTGAGACACGAGGGCGGCCACCACGAAAACGCCCGGCACGAGACCAAGGCCAATCCCGATCATGCCGCCCGCAAGAATGGTCTCGTCGCCCGTCCCGGTCGCAAATCCGAACACGAAGAGAATGAAATCCATGACCATGAGCACCGTTGCCAAAGCAACCGCCATCCATCGGCGTGCGTTCGCTCTTCGTTCTTCAGCTTCTTGGGTCACGCCGAAACGGTAGTGGATCGAACGATATCGGCCGACCTCTGGAAGCTCTAGGCTCGTGACACACTCCCCGGCTGGCTCAGGAGAAGGCCGAGATGACCGATCTCAGTTCCAATGACTTGAGCGGACACACCGCTCTGGTAACCGGTGCCAATCATGGAATCGGCGCCGCAACCGCCCGACGCCTGGCCAATCTCGGTGCTTCAGTGTTGGTCACGTTTCTGCGAGTCGACGACCCTGTTGATCCGGGCACCCCGGACCTGATCCGGCGCAACCGTGCCGGGACTGCCGATCAGGTACTTGACGCAATCAGCAAGGCCGGTGGCAAAGCGTTGGCCGTCGAAGCCGACTTGGGAAGCGAGGAGGCTATCCCCCGCCTTTTCGATGCCGCCGAGCAAGCCTTCGGACCGGTGGACATTCTCGTGAACAATGCGACCGGCTGGGTGGCCGACACATTCAAGAACGCAACGGCCGATCGCCTTGGCCGTCAGCTGCAGCGGGTCTCGGCAGCCACCTACGACCAGCAGTTTGCGGTCGACGCCCGGGCTGGCGCGTTGCTCATCGCCGAGTTCGCCAAGCGTCACGTAGAACACGAACTGAGTTGGGGGCGCATCGTCGGTCTCACCTCCGGCGGACCACTCGGGTTCCCCGAGGAAGTCTCCTACGGAGCGGCAAAAGCCGCGCTGGAAAACTTCACGATGTCGGCGGCCTTCGAACTGGCCGACCGCGGCATCACCGCCAACATTGTGTATCCGCCCGTTACCGACACCGGTTGGGTGACCGATGAAGTGCGCCAGGTCGTCGCCGAAAGCACAACACTGATCCACATCGCCCAGCCCGAGGATGTTGCAGACATGATCGCCTTCCTCGCTTCAGACGCGGCCCGGCTCATCACCGGGAACGTGATCCATCTGCGCTGAGTCCTATCCGGCTGCCGAAACGTCTATCGGATCAAAGGAGAGGAATGGTGCCGGGATCCAACCTTCTTGGGGGGCGGGCCCCATCGTCTTGACGAGGTAGTAGTCGAGGACCGGGTTCTCCTGGTAGAGCAGGATCTCAACTTGAGTCCCGTGCGGCGCCGAGCCGGTGAGACTGAAACGTTGATGACTGTCGTACAAGAGCACGTCGGACTGGAGCATCTCGCCCTCATAGATCCCGGTGAGGAAGGCCGGTGTGTCGCTGCCCCACTGGACCGGGATCCCACAGACCGTCGGGTCCGGGTTGTCTGGGAATGGGAGCTCGGGAACGTTGGCATCACGCACCAAGCCCAATGACGTGTCGGACGAGTCAGCCGCCACGGTGTGATCGATCGTATCGGGTCCGTTGATGAACAGGACGCTGGCCAGACCGGCTGCCGCGGCTAGGACAAAGGCTCCGGCGAAAACGAGATACTTGCGGTTCGTGGCAGACATGTTCATCAGTTGGAACCAGCGTAGAACCACAGCTATTCCTAGCCGCACGACTTTGTCCATACCTTGACAATCGGGCGAACGTGGAAGTGAACACCCATTGGCCACTAGCTTCGTTTCATGCACGAGCGACCAGTCCTCCTCATCGGCGGACCACCAGGAGCAGGCAAAACAACTCTGGGAAGGGCCATTGCGGCCGCAATGGGGTTCGTGTCCTTGACCGTCGATGACCTGGTCGTTGCAGCTCGGGGAGTCACGACGCCCGAAACCCATCAGGCCCTGCACCCTATGGCGGGCATCGGTCACACCCGCTATTTCACAGACGGACCGGTGGAACGGCTCATCGCTGACGCCGAGGCCATGCAGGACGCTTTTTGGCCGGCTGTCGAACGAGTCATCCGCGCCCATGCCGCAGCGAAGGGGCCGATCGTGATGGATTGGTGGCTGCTGGCACCGCACCTCGTCGCCGCTCTGGAGGTCGACAACGTCGCCTCGCTCTGGGTGCACATCGACCCGCACGTTCTTGAGCAGCGGGAGCGAACCAATAGCGATTTCCTCGCCGGATCCGATGATCCAGACCGGATGTTGGACAACTTCATGAGTCGTAGCCTATGGCGAAACCAGTTCGTCTCAGCCGAGGCCCAGAGGCTAGGGCTTCCGCTCCTCCACCAAGATGGGACGCTCAGGGTCGATGCACTGGTCGAGACAGCACTCGAGGTACTCGGGTGGATACGGCCCGTTCAAAGCTCCTAGGTCCATCCCCATAAGTACGGACGGCTCTGGTCGCGACAACCCGCCCGGGGTATCGTCGGAGCATGGTTACCAGGCAGCCAGGAACAGTCCCGGCGGGTCGACCGCCCTGGGATCCGATAAACGGGTTCCGGGTGGGAGCACTCACCGGCGGGGTGGTTGGCATACTGGTGTCGATCGGCCTCAGCGTGACCCCGGTCGGGCCGGTGGCTGCCGGAGCGATCGCCGGTGGCATACTCGGATACCGGACCGAAAAACAAAAACAAGGCAAGTCAACCAGGAGTACGACCATGAAGACAACCTTCACTACCGCCCAAGCCGAAGAGATCGCCACCGAAATCGGTCTGGACTTCGATAAGCAGCCATTCGACGTCGAGCAGTTCCGAATGGGCCTCGATGTTGAACTCGAACACGGGAACGACGACCCCCGCACCAACGTCACCGCTAACGACCCCGCCACCACCGGGAAGATCGCCTGGGCGCATCTCAACGAGTTCCCCGACTACTACACCCGGCTTGCCAAGATGGAAGCGGAAGCTCACGCCTACTGGGATAACCAGCCAGAGGACTAGTCCTGGCCCCAGATCGAGGCCGATGCCGGGCATTTCTAATCCGGTTCTGGCCGACGCGCCCACCCTAAGGGGGCGTATGCTCACCCTATGCCCTCTCGACCGAAGGCTCCGACAGGTGGGAATGTCGGGAACCACCATGTCTGATGCGAAGATGCGCGTCATGGAGGTCGGACACGCTCCGACGCCGTACAGCGCCGACGAAATTCGGCTCGGGTGTCCGGCCGGACGCTCCATCCAGCTTCGAGTTGAGACCGCCGTAGAACCTACCTACATTCAGCACATTCGGTTCATCGAAGCCGACGAAGTCGGAGCCACCCAGGACTTGTGGCGCACCTCCCCGGACGGTGAACCGAGGGGCGGAATCGACACCGTCTACTCAACCTGGGAAGAACTCCAAAAACACGCCTCGTTCGACGCCAAAGTAACGACCATCGACGACGATCGCATCAAGATCCCCGCCGGCGTCTTCGACTGCCTGCGATACACGGTCGGCCGGGGGGCGTTCACCCATGTCTTCTGGTTCGCGATCGATTTGCCCGGGATGCCGATCAAGTTCACGGCCCACACAGACGACCGGCTGACGTACACATCAGAGATGGTCGCCAACACGATTCCCAAGCACGAACCCGGACGGAACTAATCAGGACCCTCAAGCGTCCTACGACCAAACAGTCGGAACGACCACGAGAGGGACTGTGATGCACGAGCTTGACGTAATCAACCAGTTCACCGAGCTTGTGGCATCGGTGTATTTCACCGCCAGGGATGAACTCGACTCCGACGACCCTGTTGGTCTCATCACCGACATCCTCAACGCCGTCGACCGCGACGCCACGTTCTTCTAGACGCCGGCTTGCGCCCAATCAGCGGAGAGACCACCGAGACGGGTCCGAGCGATCCAATAGCGTTCGATACCGGATATGATGCCGTGAGCCGCTGACCGGCTCGACCTCCCTTTTCTCTCGAATGGCCTTGATATGGACGAAACCACCGTTATTGATCTCACCGAACCGCCGCCGGTACCGGCTCGGCGCAAGCGCCGGCCGTTTCGGTTCTTGTTCAAGCTGATCCTCGTTCTGCTCGTCGTTGTGATTGGGGGCCTGTTCTGGGGTTTGGCGCAGATCCCGCACGTCGAACCAGACCCGGACTTGTCCGTCGGTTTCGTCGACCAGACGTTCCTGCTCATCGGGAGCGACAGTCGCGCTGATCTTCCTGAAGATCTCGCCGGAAGTTTCGGGGACTTCGGCGGCGAGCGATCCGACGTCGTCATCCTGGCTCATCCGACCGGAGGGACGCTCCAGCTGCTCTCACTCCCCCGCGACCTCAAGGTCAACATCGAGGGACATGGGACCAACAAGATCAACGCCGCCTACGCCTTCGGCGGTGCGGCGTTGCTGGCGCAGACCGCCTCCGAGGCCACCGGTGTCCCCATCAACCATGTGGTCGAGATCGACTTCGCCGGATTCGCCGGCCTCGTCGATGCCCTTGGTGGGATCGATATCGCCTTCCCGAACGCGGCCCGAGACACGAAGTCCGGGCTGGAAGTCGCCGCCGGGACCACTCGCATCGACGGAGCTACGGCTCTGGCGTTTTCGCGGTCCCGCTCTTACCAGGAGAACATCAACGGCAGCTGGGTCTCGGTCGACGCCGACGACATCGGTCGTACCTCCCGCCAGCAAAAGGCCCTAGAAGCCATGCTGCATCGAATTGCTTCGGTCGAAGGTCTAGCCAGATCGCCGCTGTTCTTCGGCAAGCTCTCAACCGCCACCCGGGTAGACAGCGGCCTCAACCCGCTCGACGTGTTCACGACCGCCTACGGAATGTGGCGAGCCGACGTCGACGGGGCCACGGTCCCGGTGCGATTCTCCAACGAAGGCGGCATCTCCTATGTCGTGTTCGACGGTGACAAAGCCGACGAAATCATCGCCCGCTTCCGCCGTGGCGAACCGCTCACTCCGACCGAATAGGCCTAACTCCGGTCCTGGCAAAGTCGTGCCTCCTGGTTCCACCGCAGTTGGTCGCTAATCGCTCCAAAGATCTGATCGAAGCGCGTCGAAGGGGTTTCTGTCACAGCAAGCCCTTATGCTCGTCACAGAGAGTGACCAGGAGGAGATCATGGTCGACAGGAATCAACGTGCTGTCCTGATGGCCGAGCGAGTGGAATACCTCGCCTCGGAAGCGTTGACCGGCCGCGCGCCGGGTACCGAAGGCGGGCTATTGGCTCGCGAGTACGTCCGGGCAGCCTTCAGCGATCTGGCCTTGGAACCACTGGGCGACAACGGCACGTACGAACACGCCATCGAAGCCATCGGCGGTGCGAACCTGCTTGGCTCGATCCCTGGACATGGGCCAAACGCCGACAACTATCTGCTCATCGGAGCCCATTACGACCATCTCGGCGAACACTTCGGTGATATCCATCCCGGGGCCGATGACAACGCTTCGGGTGTAGCCGTTCTGCTTGACGTCGCCCGCAACCTCACTGAACGAGACGACCTAGGCCGCACCGTGATCATCTGCTCGTTCGATGCCGAGGAACCCCCGTACTTCTACACCGACGACATGGGATCTTGGCACTGGGTTGACCGGCCAACCGTCGACCTGAATCGGCTCGACGCCATGGTCTGCATCGACTTGATCGGACACCTCCTCGGACCGGCCGGTCTACCGGATGAGATTCGCCGCTCTGTGTTCGTGACGGGGGCAGAACGCTCCGGGTTGGGTAGCCTCGTCGATGGAGTCACCGCCCAGGAGGATCGTTTGGTTACCCGTCGCCTGGACGCCGGGATCATTGAGTCGTCATCAGACCACTACGCGTTTGAACGAGTCGGTATCCCGTTCTTGTTCTACACGGCCCGCCGAGATCGGCACTATCACACACCCCAGGACACACCCGAGAAACTCGACTACGCCAAGATGGTGGGCCTGGCCGACCATCTCACCGAACTGATTTGGACTCTCGCCGACGGACCAGCTCCCGTCTACGACGAGTACGGGACCGACACCGAAGCGAACCTCCGCACCTTGGTG
The DNA here is from genome assembly GCA_963847455.1 of uncultured Acidimicrobiia bacterium. Taxonomy (GTDB): domain Bacteria; phylum Actinomycetota; class Acidimicrobiia; order Spongiisociales; family JAENVV01; genus JAENVV01. Next base: position 24,085 of record CAWKAG010000009.1, on the reverse strand, counting down.
GAAGTGGGTCGGCACGCTGGACCGCTACATCGCGACGCCCGCGTCATGATGCTGATTGAAAAACTCGAACGGAAACTCGGAGCCGGAACGCCGCTTACGAAGTCCGACCTGGGCGGCCTCAAGGCCGCACTGGTTGCCATCGAGAATGCACTCGCATGAGAGGACCAGTGCTGACGGGCGGTCGCTAAATGTCGATGAGCACTTTTCCGATGACATACGCTTCGCACGCTTCATGAGCCGCGGCGATCTCCGATAGTCCAAACCGATGAGCTGGTAGCTCGCTCAGCACACCCCGCTCAAGACAGTCCGTGATGGCGGCAACTCCCGCCGCGATCGCTTCGTCCCCGGCGTCGTAGAGCATCATAAAGCGCAGCGTGTGGTTGCCCATCATGTGTTTGATCACGTCGACTCTCGGGTCGTTGGGCGTCTTTGCATAGCTCACAATCGTGCCGTGAGGGGCGAGGACCGCGGCGTCGAGTTCCATGTTTTCACCGAGCGCCACCTCAACGATGCGATCTACCCCACCAGGCGCGGCTGACATGATCTGCAGTGCGGCGTCGGTATCGCGATAGTTGACGACCACATCGGCTCCCGCAGATGCAGCCAAAACTGCCTTTTCAGGACTGCTGACCGTAGCGAAAACTTTGGCGCCGGCGTCTTTGGCCAACTCGATGGCATAGTGGCCAACCGCGCCCGCTCCACCGGAGACCAGGATTGTTTGTCCGTCGATCGGACCATCCCAAAAGAGGGCTCGATGAGCGGTGAGAGCCGGCACACCCATGCTCGCTCCCAGATCCATTGAGACGCCAGCGGGAAGTGGAACCGCCCGCTCCGCAGGCACCACCGTGTATTCGGCGGCGGTCCCGTACTGACGGCCACTTGCCGCGAAGTAGACCCATACGTTCTGCCCGATGCGGCCAGGGTCGACGCCCGAACCCACATCTTCGATCACCCCCGCTCCGTCCTGGTTGGGGATGACAAACGGGAACACCATCGGTCGACTCCCCCGCCGGGCCTTCCAGTCGGTGGGATTGACCGCCGACACCACCACCCGCACAAGCACTTCGCCCTCACCAGGAACCGGCTGATCTACGTCGCCGACCTCGAGCACCTCAGCCGCCTCACCAAAACCCCGATAGAACCCAGCTCTCATGGTCGCCACTAGATCCTGCGAACTGGCTGGCGCAGGATCGTCTTCAGCTTCTCTGGCGCGACCTTGCGGGGATCGCCGAGATAGATCTCGTGGTGATGACCGTTCTCCACCAAACCGTTCTCAGGGAGGTACTCCTTGTGAAGTCGGGCGATGGTCGGAGCTTCATCGGCGTAGGAACCGACGTGCAGGATCTGGACCGACAGGCCTTCGTCAAAAGACCCGAACCGCAATGTCTCCGGCGGCTCACCTAGTTTCTTGGCTGCCTTGACTTGACCGTCTTCGAACATCTGGTCCGTTACCCACTCGGGCTGCATGATCATCATCGTCCAACGCCATGCATCGCGATCGCCTTCGGTGAACGCGTTCATGTCGTCGGCCCACCACAGACCCTCCAGGGGTGGGACGACGTAGTCGCGGCCGAGATCGGTCTTCGAGGCGAATTTGATCGGGTAGGCCAAGCCGTACAGCCACGAAACTGCATCGAGATAAGCGGACGACGTCGACGGTGCCCCGATCCCATCAACCATGATGAATTGCATCTCAGGAACCTCCACCAGGACAAACTCCTTGGCGGTGGGTGCATACAGGTCCTTGAGCGTCTTTTTGAAATCAGTCTTGTCCATGACAGCACTCATTCAACTGCTTTGGCGCAGGCGACGGCCGCTTCCCGGAGCCGCTTTTCACGTGGATCGTCGTACAGGTAGTAGTCCATCCGGTTCATGGCATATCCGAAACCCAACTCGAGGTCGGGGTCCGCAAATCCAAAGGATCCGCCAGCTCCTGGCGTCCCAAACGCCCGATCCGAACCAAACACCAGGTGCTCCCACGGTTTGAGGAATCCAAGCGAAAAGACTGTGTGGTCATGGAGAACCAGGTCGTAGGTGCCACCACTGGGTGGGGCAGCCGCGTCGGTGAGTGCGTGCATGGTGACCTCATCAATACCGAGCCCCTGGCCGCCCGTTGCGAACTCACCGTAGGCCTTGGCGATCGAGCGAACCTGGCCGATTCCGTTGGAAGCAGGTAACTCGATGCGGCGCATCTCCCGATCGTTGTATCTGACGGGCATGCCGACGACCTTGGGATTGGCGAAGGTGCGAGCTGTGATGGATCTGGGATTTAGGAAACCCTTCACGAACTTCCCGGGAAGCTTGTTCAAGTTGACCAACATCTTCGTGCGGTACCAATCACCCTGCATCACCGCGATCCGATCATCAGAGACGCGGTCAGGAAGGCCGATATAGAACTCGAGGTCGAGCGGAGCGGCAACCTCGTCGGCAAAGAAGCGCCCAATGGTGCGATGCTGCGGGTCGACGCGTCGCACGATCTCGGATTCGTACCAACCAAGGCTGATGCCGTGATAGCCGTGGCGCGTTCCTGGCTCCCAGGCAGGTAACTGTTTGGCGATTGCAGCCGCCACTCGATCCGGATTGCCCAGCAGGTCGAGATCCATGGGTTCGTCGATGGCGCATAGACCAGCCTGGTGGGAGAACAACTGCCGCACGGTTACGTTGGCCTTGCCGCCCTGCGCGAACTCGGGCCAGTACGTGGCGACCTTCTCGTCGTAGCTGAAGAGTCCCTGGCTGTGGGCAACGGCTACGGCCAACGACGCCATGCCCTTGGTTGTAGAAAACACCAGGACGAGCGTGTCCTCTTTCCATCGCGCCGATGTCGCCGGATCCCGAAATCCGCCCCACAAATCGACGACTTTGTCACCCCGGTGGTACACCGCACAGGCCGCGCCTACTTCGGTGCCGGCCGCATAATTCGCCCGGAACGCGTCCGCGACCGGTTCCCATCCCGGCTCAACGCCACCCTCAACCATGTCGACCGTTGCCGAACGCAAACCAACACCTCCACAGCCGACATTACAGGGAAGGAGCTAGAAAGCTTTGGGCGTCGTATCCGATTGTTCGAACCGTCGTATTCCACCGCTTAGGAAGCGGCGAGCCCAGCCAACTACTCTTTTAGCGCACCCGACATCATGCCTTGGAGGAAGTATCGACCAAGGAAGATATAGATCAGAAGGGTGGGAACTGCCGCCAGGAACGACGCGGCCATTTGTACGTTCCAGGCGATGATCTGACTGCCGGCCAGGTTGTTGAGCGCGACGGTTACCGGCCAATGCTCGGTGTTCGTGAGTACGACAGCGAACAGGAAGTCATTCCAGGCCGACGTGAATTGCCAGATGTAGACCACAACAAAAGCAGGCACCGACAGCGGGATCATGATGCGCCGGAAGATGGTGTAGATCCCAGCCCCATCGACCTTGGCGGCCTCAAGCAAAGTGTCAGGAATCGTCCGGAAGAAGTTCGCAAAGATCAGCGTCGTAATGGGGATGCCATAGATGACGTGGACAATGACGAGACCCCACGTGCCGCCGGCCAACCCGATATTGGACATGAAGGTGACGAGCGGAATAAGGATCGCCTGATAGGGAATGAACATCCCGAATAGCAAAAGAGGGAAGACAACGTTGGCGCCCTTGAACTTCCACTTGGAAAGAACGAAGCCGTTGATGGAGCCGAGTAGTGACGAGATGGTTGCCGCCGGGACGACGATGATCACCGAATTCCACAGATTGGGAGACAAGGCGTCCCACGCCGCCACAAAGTTCTCGATCGAAAGCGAAGCCGGAAGTCTCCACATCGTCGCCAGGCTGATCTCGGCGAAACTTTTGAAGCCGGTGTTCAGCATCACGAACATGGGCACCAGATAGAACAGTGCCATCATCGTCAGCGGGATGTATACCCAGGACCGGCGATTCGCTTTCGATGCGGCGGCCGGTGGTCATGATGCGCTGTCCTGACGAAGCGTGAACCAGAGGTACGGGACGACGAGTATGGCGACTGATACGAGCAGCACCATCCCGATTGCCGCCCCACGACCGAAGAAGAACCCATCGAATGTCGTTGTCCACATGTAGGTCGCTGGTACGTCAAGGGCCACCTGTTTACCGGCCAAAGCGATAATCAGATCGAAGATCTTGAGGGAAATGTGACCGAGGATGATCACCGCCGACAGCGTCACCGGCCAAAGCAGCGGCATGATCACGCGCCGGTAAAGCTGGAGCTCACTGGCACCATCGACTCTGGCCGCTTCGCGCAAGGATTCTGGGACGGCCCGCAGCCCGGCTAGATAGAGCGCCATCGTGTAGCCCGACATTTGCCATACGGCGGGAAGGGCGACTGCGGCAATCCCCCACGTGGGCGTGGCATACCACTTGTTGATAAGGAAATCGAGGCCCACCTTGTCAAAAAGTAGGTTCAGGCCGCTGAGGCGATCGCCTAGAGCCGGGTTCATCAGCCAGCGCCACACGACCCCGGTGACGATGAAGGAGATGGCCATGGGAAACAGGAAAAGACTCCGGTAGAAGCCCTCGGCCCTGACTCCTTTGTCGAGGAGGATCGCCAGGCCAAGTCCGATGGCGAGACAACCGAGGATGAACACGACGGTAAAGATGGCCGTGTTCGTGATATCGATCTCGAAGCGGGGATCCGAAGCGAGCGCGGTGAAATTGTCGGCCCCGACAAAGGTGTAGTCAGGAAGGAGGCCCTTCCAGGCGCTCACAGAAACACGAGCGGTCCAGCCAATGAACCCGTACACAAAGAGCATGACTGCAAGAATCGAAGGGAGCACCCAGAGCACGCCCCACCAATGCTCCATCCTGAAGATCTCTCGTCGGCCGCTCACCGACTTCGTTACAGGAGATTCGGCCGTCATGAGTCCATCCTACCGAGAGACATGGTTCGCCCCCTCGTGCGAGGGGGCGAACCATGGTTACTTAGCTACTGATCTCGACTATCCGGAGGCTGCTTGAGCCGCCACGAGAGCCGACTGGAACGACGCTACGTCGCGATCAAGAAGGAACAGGCCAATCGCCGTATCGATCTCTGACTTCCAGGAGTCGTTGGCGACGACACCGTGAGTCAAGCTTCCGACCACCCGATTGGATGCCCAGTCGTCCATGGCGGAGAGCAGATACTCTCCGTACAGTGAACGGTCTGCGTCATTGCGAGCAGGAATCGAACCCTTGACCGGGTTGAAGGCATCTTGACCGGCGTTCGAGCCGGCAACCGTCAGCCATGCGATAGCGGCATCACGATGCGGAGCATTCTTGGCGAGCACGAAGCTGTCCGACAGGAACTGGAAGTTGCCTTCCGTGCCCGGGGTAGCTGCCCACGCATAGTCAGTGTTCGGTACTGCGCCGACCTCACGGAAGAATCCCTCTTGCCAGTCACCCATGATGTTGAAGGCGGCGGTCCCATCGAGGACCAACTGCCCGGCGTCCTGCCAGGCCAGCGCTGAGGCATCAGAGTTCGTGTAGTCAAGGATCTTGGCAAAGTCTTCAAGGCCTTGCGTCACCTCAGGGGAATCCCATGCGACGGAGCCGTCCCATAGGCCGTCCCATCCATCTGGACCCATCGAAGCCAACATGATGGTCTCGAAGAGATGCATCGACGTCCACTGCTCACCCATGGCCAGCGGTGCTTCCATGCCTGATGCCTGAAGGGCGTCAAGCGCCGTGAAGAACTCAGCAAGCGTTGTTGGCATATCGACCCCGGCGTCCGCCAGGACTGTCGGGTTTGCCCACAACACGTTGGCGCGGTGAATGTTCACAGGAACCGAGTAGATGTCTCCGTCTTTGGAGATCAACGGAATAAGTGTCTCCGGCATGACATCAAGCCATCCTTCTTGGTCATACAAGAAGTTGAGTGGTTCGATCTGATCGGCGGCGACATAGGTGCCGATAAGCTCCTGCCCGGCATGTCCTTGCCAGCTGTCCGGCGGATCATTCGCCTGGAGGCGGGATGCCAATACGGCTCGGGCGTTGGTCCCAGCACCACCGGCGACGGCACTGTTGACGAACTCGATATCCGGGTCTTCAGCTGCGAAGACCTTGATCATCGCATCGAGGCCGGCTGCCTCACCGCCACCAGTCCACCAAGAAAAGACCTCGACCTGCGAGGCCATATCTCCCGAACCAGCCGCGGTTGTATCCGACGATCCCGACGCCGCCGTTGTGTCCGTGGTGCTACTGCCACAGGCAGCAAGCGTCAGGACTAGAGCGACAATCAGTACCAAAAACTGAAAAGGTTTCTTTGTTCTCATTGGGGTGGACTCCCTTCAAGAGTCGACAAACTCATCCGAACTTGTTGTTACCGCGCACGCCGCACAAATGCTGCGAAATGCCGCAATCCAGCTTACAGGTCGTTACGTTTTTTTGTCAATTTGAACAATTTGGCGAAATTTGACAAGAAAACGACAGAATACGAAACTAGCTACCTATGGTTGCCGCCTCGCCCGAATCTCTGCCAGGCGCCGTCCGCCGGCAGAGAATGTTCGCGCTCCTCGAGGAGCGCGAATTCATGCGCGTCACTGATTTGGCGAAGATATTTGGTATTTCGGAAGTCACCGTCCGGTCCGACCTCGACCACCTGGTGGCAGCTTCAACGGTGCAACGAGTACATGGCGGAGCCATCGTTGGCGACAATCAATCCCGGGCTGAGCAATCCTTCGAACAATCAGCCGGCACCTCAGCAAGCGAGAAGATCGCCATCGGGGAGGCAGCAGCACAGTTGGTGTCCTCGGGAGACTCACTGATCCTCGACGTCGGGAGCACCGCCACGGCGGTGGCCTCAGCACTCACCCGCCGCAATGACCTAACGGAACTCGTCGTATTTACGAACAGCCTGACGATTGCGACGGCACTAGAGCCCCACATCCCCCGCTTCACCGTGGTGCTGACCGGTGGCACCCTCAGACCCAGGCAGCATTCACTCGTCGATCCATTCGCCGAGCTAATCCTCGACCGGTTGCACGTCACAACTGCCTTCATCGGATGTAACGGCATCCATCCCGAAGAAGGGGTCACGAATATCAACCTGCCTGAGGCGGCTGTGAAAGGCCGCATGGTCAAGGCCGCCCGGCGGGTGGTCGTTGTTGCGGGAGGAGCCAAGCTCGGCAAAATCAGCATGGCCCGCTTCGCAGAGATCGACGATGTCGACGTTCTCATTACGGGCCAGACCGCCCCGGCAAAGCTCGTGACCCAATTCACCGAACTCGGCCTCCAGACGATCGTTACGGAATGACTCGACCAGCACCCGAGATTGCCGCACCCCACCGACGGTTCAACCCGCTCAATGGCGAGTGGGTGCTCGTATCTGCCCATCGAACCATGCGCCCCTGGCAAGGTGGCACGGAGTTGTCCGATGAGACCATCGTCGTTCCAACGCACGATCCCGACTGCTACTTGTGCCCCCGAAACGTGCGGGCGAGCGGCCAGGCCAACCCCGACTATGAACATACCTTCGCATTCACGAACGACTTCCCGGCTTTGTTGCCGGACGGAACCATCACTCACGAATCCGGATCGCCGCTCTTCCAAGCTGAGAACGCCTCCGGGACGAGTCGAGTGTTGTGTTTCACACCCGACCACGGTCGCACACTCGCCGACCTCGATCGACCGGGAGTTCGGTCGGTCATTGACCTTTGGTGTTCGCAGTCGGCCGAATTGGGCGAGAAATATCCCTGGGTGCAGGTTTTCGAAAACAAGGGCGATGCGATGGGAGCCTCGAGCCCCCACCCGCACGGCCAGATATGGGCGAGCAACTTCCTGCCGAGCCATGTATCCAACGAAGACGACCGACAGCGTTCCTATCGAGCAACCAAGGGCACCAACTTGCTTGTGGACTACGCGACCGCCGAGCGCGATCAGGGAACCCGCGTCGTCGTCGAAAACGACTCGTGGATTGTCCTCGTACCGTATTGGGCGACCTGGCCGTTCGAGACAATGATCCTGCCGAAACGCCACATTCTCCGGTTGCCGGACCTGACCGAGGACGATCGGACCGACCTCACAGACGTCCTCAAGCGACTCCTCACCCGGTATGACAATCTGTTCACAACCCAGTTCCCGTACTCAATGGGATGGCACGGGGCTCCCTTCCTGAATGAGTTGCAGGACCATTGGCAATTACACGCTCACTTCTATCCACCGCTGCTGCGATCCGCCACCGTGCGCAAGTTCATGGTCGGATATGAGCTGCTCGGCGAAGCACAGCGAGACCTGACGCCTGAGCAAGCCGCCCAAAGGCTCCAGGAACTCTCTGACACCCACTACGCCGAGGCGCACCCCGCCCATGTCACCTGAGCAGGAGGCAGCGGCACTCTTCCTCAAACGCTTCGGTGCTCAACCTTCAACCATTGTTCAAGCGCCCGGCCGGGTGAGCCTCATCGGCGGCCACACCGACTACAACGAAGGCTTCGTGCTTCCGATGGCCATAGACCGAAGGACCGTGATCGCCGCCCGCCCCCGAACGGATCGGATCGTGGCGGTGTCGTCGAGTGACTTCCCTGACGCCAGGTTCGATCTCGGGTCGCTCGAACGCGGCACCGGTTGGGCCGAGTACGTCAAAGGAGTCGCCTGGTCGATAGGAGCCGACTCGCTTCCGGGATGGGAAGGCGTCATCGTTTCTACAATCCCGCTCGGAGCAAGCCTTTCCTCCTCGGCGGCCCTCGAAGTGGCCACCGCCTTGACCTTTGCCACCCTCACAGATCAGAGGTGGGATCCGGTTGAAGCAGCCGTCATGAGCAGGCGGGCTGAGGTTGATTGGGTCGGTGTCAGCAGCGGCATTATGGATCAACTCATCTCGGCAGGCGGACTCGCCGATCATGCAGTCTTGATCGACTGCCGTGACCTTACCCAGACGCCTGCTCCGCTTCCCTCAGGCGTGAGCGTTGTCGTACTGGACACGGGAACCCGCCGCCAACTGACCGAGTCGAACTACAACCAACGGCGCGACGAATGTGCCGAAGCCGCCCGAGGCTTCGGCGTTGCCAGCCTCCGCGATCTCGAGATGCCCGCCGTCGATAACCCCCCGCACGGGATAAGCGATGTCGCCATCCGAAGAGCTCGTCACATCGTTGGGGAAAACCAACGAACGCTGGCGGCCGCGGCAGCCATGCATGCGGGTGACCCGGCCCGGCTCGGAAGCCTCATTTCGCAGGCGCACATAAGCCTGCGCGACAACTTCGAAGTGTCCAGCCCGGCGCTCGACGCCATGGTCGAGGCCGCACAAGCGTCTCCCGGATGTTTAGGTGCGTCCATGACCGGCGCTGGGTTCGCCGGATGCGCCATCGCTATCGTCGAGGAGACCGCCATCGATTCGTTCATCCGACACGCCGAGGAACGGTACCGAGCCGTGACCGAACACACACCGTCGCTATTCGCGTGCCGGGCAGCTTCCGGGGCCTCGGTCGTCTCCAGGCGATAACGCCCACCGGCCGAATCCTTTTTCCGGCCCGCGTGGTCTTGGTCTGCACCAACCGCGTAGATTCATTTGGATGCCAAGCCTCAGCCTCAGCGAATCTCGCCAGCGAGCCGACCTCCTGGCCGTCAGCTCCTACGACATCACCCTTGATTTGGCCGCAGACGACGAAACATTTACTTCGTCAACGACCATCAGATTCATGGCACGTGAGACTGGCGACACGTTTCCTCGATGTGAAACCAAAACAGTTGGTGAGTGCCAGGCTCGATGGAATCCCCCTCGATGTTGACAAACTCCACGATGGTCGCCTACCGCTGTCGGGGATCTCCGGCGAACATGAGCTGCGCGTTGAGGCAGTGATGGGCTACCGCACCGACGGAGAAGGAATGCATCGGGCCGTCGACCCAGCCGACGGCCGGACGTACACCTATGGCATGTCGTTTCTTGACGCGGCCCCCTATATCTTTGCTTGCTTCGATCAACCGGATCTCAAGGCGTCATTCTCGGTCAAGGTGCTTTGCCCGAAGGATTGGGTCGTGGTCGGCAATGGACGTGCCGAACAAGTGGAGCCAGGTCGTTGGGTTCTAGCGACCACCGAGCCATTGTCGACCTACCTGGTGACCGTGGTTGCCGGGCCGTATCACGTCATCGAGGCCGAACATGACGGGATCCACCTCGGGCTTGAGTGTCGGGCATCTCTGGCCGAGCATCTGGAGCGGGAAGCAGATGAGATCCTCACGATCACTCGCCAGTCGTTCGACGAGTTGCATCGATTGTTCGGGATCCGGTACCCGTTCGGGGACTATCACCAGGCGTTCGTGCCCGAGTTCAATGCTGGCGCCATGGAAAACGCCGGTTGCGTGACCTTTCGCGACCCGATGGTCTTCACATCAAAGCCCACCCGCTACGAACGGACAGGACGAGCGACAACGATCGCCCACGAAATGGCCCACCAATGGTTCGGTGACTTGGTCACCCCAATCTGGTGGGACGATCTGTGGCTCAACGAATCGTTCGCCGAGTACATGGGGAACCGGGTCAGCCACGACGCCACCGAATTTGATGACGCCTGGGTCGATGTGGCGTTCAGTCGGAAGCGATGGGGCGTCGAGGCCGATCAACGCCCAAGCACTCACCCGGTAGCCGGCACCGGAGCCGCAGACGCCGCGGCGGCTCTGCAGGACTTTGACGGCATCAGCTACGCCAAGGGGGCGGCGGTTCTCAAACAACTGAACACCCGCATTGGTGACGACGTGTTCTTTGCCGGGGTCCGGGACCACTTCACTCGCCACCGCTTCGGCAACGCGTCGATGCATGACCTTTTCGCCTCCTGGGAGTCGGCCGGGGCTGGCGACCTCGAGGGGTGGATCAACGGTTGGTTGCGAACCGCCGGCCTCGATCTTCTCCAACTAGACCGGAGCGGACCGATACCTCACGTCAGACGAACCACGCCGGCCAGGTTCCCGGCCGACCGCCAGCACGCCATATCGGTCGCCCAGCACCGCGGGACCGAATGGTCGACCAAGCCAATGGTGGTGGAGGAGGCCGCCACTCCGGTACCTGATGCTGCGGATCACCCGGTCATCCTCGATCCAGGCGAAAACACGTGGGCACGATTCGCCCTCGACGACATAACCGTTGCCGCCCTGCCGAACCTGCTGCCAACAATGGGCGATCCGCTGATGCGCGCGGCAACATGGAATGCGGTCCGTGACGCAACGGCCAACGCTTTGCTCTCACCGGCGGTCGCACTCGACCTGGTTGGGGTGGCCCTCCCCCATGAAACCGAAGACCAGGGCGTCAATGCCCTCGGAAAGTTTGCGCTCGACCAACTGGCCGGAAAGTTCCACGCAGATCCGGCGGAAGTGCTCAGGGTTCTTCATCTCGCGGCGATGCGCCGCGTCACGACCGTGGCACCGGAGCAGCATGTTCTGCTCACCGCCATGCGGATAGCCATCGCTTCGTGCTCCGACGACGTGCTGCTGAACGAGTGGCTCGCTCGTGATGGACTGCCGGCAGGTGTCGAGATCGATATCGACTTGCGTTGGAGAATCCTCGTTCGATTGGCGGCCCTCGGTGCCACTGAGCGTTCAACTCTCGGCAGGCACCTCGACCAGGAGACCACCACCGAAGCCCTGGTCAGTTACACGAGAGCCCTCAGCTCGCTACCCGACGAAGAAGCCAAGGCCTACGCTTGGGGACGTTTCACCGGAGCTGCGGCAGCATCCAACTATGAGATCGAAGCTGCTGGACTCGGGATGTGGGCTGTCGGTCAAACCGAACTCACCGCACCGTATGTCTCCCGGTACTTCGCCGAAGTCGCGGGGACTGCGGCGATCCGGGCGGGCTGGGCACTCTCGGATACTGCCCGGATCTTCTTCCCCAGACTCGCCGTGCAAGCGAAGGCGGTTGAGATGGCCGAGCAGGTTCTGGCTGACCCGGCGCTCGATGTCAGTCTCCGCCGCGTGCTCGCCGACCAAACCGACGATCTCCGCAAGGCGGTCCGAGTGCGCCAGACCTTTGCGGCGTAACGTATCGTTGCGAGTATGAAACTCGAACCGAACGCGGCCCTGATTGTCGTTGATGTCCAGGTGGGACTCGAAGAAAGCGACTACTGGGGACGCCGCAACAATGCGACAGCCGACACGAACATCGCCAGCCTGATTAACCACTGGCACACGAACCATCGACCGATAGTGATCGTTCGACACGACTCCGTCGAACGCAACAGCCCACTCCGTCCTGGTGAGCCCGGCAACGCCTTGAAGGACTACGTCGCCGCAGCCAACGGCGACCTGCTGATCACCAAATCCGTGAACTCCGCCTTTTACGGAGAGCCCGACCTACACGATTGGCTGACGAGACGCGAGATCCGAACGATTGTGATCGCAGGCATCCAAACAAATATGTGTTGTGAGTCCACGGCCCGGATGGGCGCCGATCTTGGCTATGAGGTTGTATTCGTGCCAGACGCCACGTACACCTTCGACCTGGCTTCACCCGACGGGTCGCTCGTGACCGCAGATCATCTCGTCAGCGCGACCGTCACCAACCTATCTGGCGGCGGTTTCGCCCGAATCGTCCTAACCGCCGATCTTCTGACCAACTAGATCGCGATCTTTTTCCTACCTGCAGCCAGAACGGAGTAGGCGCGCAGCGTGACCCATTTGGAGGGTTGGCCTTGTCGCTCGAAGTTGATTGTCGTCTTGCCCGTATAGGCACGGCGATTGCGCCAACGGCCGTCACCGTCCTGCAGGGACAACAGCCACTCCTTGGCATTGTCCAACCGGCGATCAGCTCCATGACCCAATTCGTAGAGCACTTCTAAGACCTCGAGCACATCGCAGATGTATCCGGACGGGAAGCCAAGCTTGAACCATGAGCCCGATGGTTTGACGTTTCCGTAACCCATCGGATAATCGGCCACCGCCGGATCCCGGGACAGGAGGAAATCGGAGCCAACGTCAATAGCCCGGCGTACCAAACGAGTCCGCCGGCGAGGTGGGATGGCAGCCAGGCCTCGCATGGCTTTCACGGCTCCCCAGGCGCATGGGTTGTGGTCGTTGGCCGCACATTCAAACACCGGGCCGCTGGTTCCAGACTTGTACCAGCGATCAACCCCTTCTCCTGTGATCGTGCGAGCCGACCACGCGATGGCGTCCCTCACGGCAGGATGATCGAATTGTCCGAAGTCGATCATCGCCCGCAAGATGTTTCCGTTGAGACAGTGAATTACGGCCGATGGCGGCGGGTTGCGTTCTAAGTGCGATCCCGAGCAACCGAATCCGCCGCCCATGGTCGGGCACAACCGGAGCACATACTCGACAGCCTTCTGTACGTGACGATCGTCTGGATCTGCACCGAGCTGATCGAGGAAGACGAGATTCCAAACCGTGCCCGCATATTTCGGACCGTATCCGGGTCCCGGTTTGACCCACCACCCGGCGTTGTTCTGGGCGGCCAGGATCGATCGAATCGGATCCTCTGTCATCGCTTTCTTCCGAAGTTCTACGACCTCGGGATCCGAACCGGATCTGCCGATGACTCGCACGAGGGTGGCGGCTCGCACGCCCGGGTTCTCCTCGTCCAAGAGCCACGGCAGAGGGTCGCCGTTTACACGCTCCAGCCAGCTCATTGCCTGAGCCATGAGTCCAGTCTGCGGCAGGCAGACGGCGCAAGAAAGAGACGAAGGGCCATTCCTCGCCAGAACCAATACCTCCACGAGGAAGACAACGCAATATCGCAATCGTGCGATACTCGCCCGATGACAACCAATCAGGAACCCACAGGCATCACGGTCCAAGGTCTTGGTCGCGTTGAAGTGGAACCCGACCAGGCAGAAATACAACTCGCCGTGTCGCGAATCGCCGCTCAACCATCCGGGGCATTCCAGGAGACCAGGGAGGCGGTCGGCGCCGTCCGCGCCGCGCTCCAAGCGGCCGGGATCAGCGACAAGGGCATCGAAGTATCCCGCCTGCGCTTAAACGCCGTCTACGACTACTCCAACAACCGACAACGACTGACCGGTCACGAGGCATCGGCCGACATCACTGTGGCCATCAAGGATGTCAACGCCACGGACACGGTCATTACGGCGGCCATCGACGCGGGCGCCAACGCCGTTCAGTCGCTCGTGTTCGACACGACGCGACGAGCCGAGCTCGAAGAATCCGCTCAACGGGCCGCCGTAGCCGCTGCTCGTCGGAAGGCGTCGGTCTTTGCCGATGCAGCTGCGGTCACGCTTGGCCCGGTAGTGGCCCTCGACGAGAGTGGTGGGGGCGGCCCGACGCCGTTTGCAGGCAGGATGCTGATGGCTGAGAGCGCCGATCAGTCGTTTGTCTCCGGATCAATCACCATCGAAGCGTTGGTCATCGTCCGCTTCTCGATCAATACGGTCTAGCTGTGATGAGCTGCGGCTGACTCGAACAGCTGCCCCCGGGTCCAGCCGATGAGCGTTCCGGTCTCACGGGGGATCAGTTCACGATTCCATGGGAGGCTTCCTGCCAACCATGAACCGAGCAGGTTCCACTACAGACCAGCAAGCAAATTCAGACGAGCCAGCCGCTCTGGATCCTTCGCAAAGGCCGGATCTGCATCAGCAAGAAGCGGCAACGCCAGCCGGGCCTGCTCGCCGGCTTCTGCGTCCCGCCCCAGGGCGGCGTACCCCTCGGCAAGTTCTTCATGAAACCAGCCGTCGGGCTCCCCCATGGCCTCAGCCCAGGCCACGGCACCTTCCATCAGTGGCACCGCCTCACCGGGCCGTCCGAGCGATCGAAGCGTCTTGGCAACCGCGTAGCGTGCCACCTCAATGGCCGACTCATTGGTCGGCTCGGCCAGTCGACAATCGAGCGCTTTCTGAAAAGAATCGAGCGCCGCTTCAAGGTCGCCGGAATCGAAGTGCTCCCAACCCAGGTTATTGAGTAGGGGGCCAAGCCACGATCTAGCTTCTTTGTGCTCTTCGGCCAGATCAATGCCCCGTTTTGTCCATGAGACGAACCCACCATGGTCCGACGAAACCAATGCCGCCATGTGAGCTGCATCAACGGCAATGAAATACTCACCGTCCCCGAGCGCAACGTCGAACGCAGATTCGAACAGCGGGAGTGCCGCTTCCGATTGCCCACTCGATCGGAGCAGACGGCCACGTTCCAGATCGATCCGCGAACGGGCTACGCCACTCCTAGCCAAACCCTCGGCTTCGATAATTAGCGCCTCTCCGCCCTCGAAGTCATCACGCAGTCCGGCCGTGCGGGCGAGCTGGGTCAGGACTTCCGCCCGACCATCGGCAGTCGTCTCCTTGGCGAGTCTGATCCCGCAGATGTTGATCGGTGAGATCAAGGTCCGAGAAATCCCAGAGAGCTCGTAGACGGTCAGTCATTGGGCCAGGCTATCCGCGCGACTGAGCCAGTGGGGTTCGATTCTCATGCATTCTTGGCAAAGTTCCCCCACCACGCAGCGTCGTTTAAGCGTAAGGTTGTCGGAACGGGTGACCTCTGGGGGGTACCGATGCCTGACATGCACAAACGGGCCGCCGTAATGGCCCAACAGGTGGAACATCTGGCTTCAGATGTGATGGAGGGACGCGCCCCCGGGACCGAAGGCGGCCGCATGGCCAGGCGCTATGTCGAAGACGGGTTCGCCGACCTCGGGTTGGTGCAGGCCGGCGACAACGGCACCTACTCCCACCACATCGCCTCAATCGGCGGAGCCAACCTGATCGGTGCGATCCCCGGGTCGGGCCCACAGTCGGATCGCTATGTGATGCTCGGCGCTCACTACGACCATCTCGGCAAATACTTCGGCCGCATACACCCGGGCGCCGACGACAACGCCGCGGGCATCGCGGTCCTTCTCGATGTTGCTCGCCAACTCACCGAACTCGACAGTCTCGACCGGACCGTTCTCATCTGCGCCTTTGACGCCGAAGAGCCACCCTATTTCCTGACCGAAGACATGGGTTCGGTGCACTTCGTGGACCGCCCCACGATCGAACTCGACAAGCTCGACAGCATGGTCTGCCTCGACATGGTCGGACATGCGCTCGGACCCGACACGCTGCCCGACGACATCCGACGAACCGTTTTCGCCCTGGGCGCCGAACGATCAGGGCTCGGCACCGTGGTCGACGAACTTGCCGCCCTCGACGACCGGGTCCGGCCGAGACGTCTTGACGCTGATGTGATCCCTCCCCTGTCAGATCATTACGCCTTTGAGCGCTCGCGCATCCCGTTTCTCTTCTACACCACCGCCAGGGATCGCCACTATCACACCCCGAGCGATACGCCCGAACGGCTCGACTACCCGAAGATGGTCGGGTTGGCCGATCACATCGCCGATCTCATGTGGACGCTGTCGACCGGGCCGGCCCTTACCTACGATGCTGGCGCCCATGACGACCAGGCCACCCTCAGGACGCTGGTTGACATTGGTCGCCCCACGGCATCGCTGCACCAGGACCCCGAACTCGTCCACGGCCTCATCGACAAGCTCGAGCGAAGACTTCGCAACCATGAACCGCTGAACCCGTTTGACCGGGCCGGACTCCGCTCGACCATCATTGCCATCGAAAACGCACTCGCCTAGAAGGCATGCGAACCTGAGGATCAGTGCCTATCGACCGTTCATCACGCCTGAGTCGCGTTAGCGGGAATATCACGCCGGACGGCCCGAATGGGCATGACGTGGGACATCCGGCCAGAACGTCGTGACGGACGGCCCTGGACCAGGAGCAACCATTTCCAACAGACTCAGGCCTGGACCGTTTTTTGAGGAGTTTTACCGTGACCAACTGGGTATATGGCTTTGATCAAGTGGAGACCGCCGAGTCATTCTGTGACGGCGATTGGGACGCAGTGCGAGGACTGCTCGGGGGCAAAGGCGCCAACCTCGGCGACATGACCCGGATCGGTGTACCGGTCCCACCCGGATTCACCATCACCACAGCCGCGTGTAACAAATACCTCGAATCCGGCGCAGCGCTTCCACCTGACTTGCTTGACCAGGTGTCGGCTGCGCTGAAGAAGATTGAGAAGGCCAGCGACAAGAGGTTCGGCGACACTACGAATCCGCTGCTGGTCTCATGCCGATCTGGCGCCAAGTTCTCGATGCCAGGCATGATGGACACCGTCTTGAACATTGGACTCAACGATTCCGTGGTGAAGGGACTCATCGCTCTGACCGACGACCCACACTTCGTATACGACTCGTACAGGCGGCTCGTGCAGATGTTCGGCGCGGTTGTGCTTGGGGTGCGCGACGAACCGTTCGAAGCAGTCCTGTCGGCCTATCGCCACGAGCGCAACGTCGTCGAGGACTCAGACCTGTCCGCCGAGGACCTGCGCGCGATCACCGGAGAATTCAAAGGCATCGTGGAACGTTTCTCGGGTCGACCGTTCCCCGACGATCCCTTCGAGCAACTCCGCCTCGCCATCGAAGCCGTGTTTCGCTCCTGGGATGGCAAGCGAGCTCGAGACTATCGCAACGCCGCGAATATCCCACACGATCTCGGAACTGCCGTGAACATTCAGACCATGGTGTTCGGCAACATGGGTTCGGACTCGGCTACGGGCGTCGCCATGTCGCGCAACGCGACGACAGGTGAAGCCGGGCTTGAAGGCGACTACCTCACCAACGCCCAGGGCGAAGATGTGGTCGCCGGCATCCGGGCGACCAAGCCCATGTCCGAGCTTGAGAACGAGATGCCCGAGCTATCCGAGCAGTTTGCGTCGATAGCTCTTTCACTGGAACGTCATTATCGCGACATGCAGGACATGGAGTTCACCATCGAGCGAGGGGTTCTGTGGATTCTTCAAACCCGCAACGGGAAGCGGACCGCCCAGGCGGCCGTCAAAATTGCGGTCGACATGGCCGAGGAGGGTCTCATCGACCGGAACGAGGCCGTCCAGCGGATCTCGCCCGAACAGGTCGAGTTCTTTCTGCACCCTTCGTTCACTCCGGCCAGCAAGCGAGAAGCGCTCGACGCCGGCTATCACCTCACGACGGCTCTCAACGTGTCCCCTGGGGCAGCGGTCGGGGTCATCGCGTTCGACGCTGACCTGGCATCCGAATGGGCAGAATCGGGCCGGCAAGTCGTCATGGTCCGCCCCGAAACGAAACCCGACGACGTCCACGGCATGCTGGCAGCGCAAGGCATTTTGACAACCCGGGGAGGACGTACGTCTCATGCAGCCCTCGTCGCACGCCAGTTCGGGAAGCCAGCCGTGGTCGGAGCGAACGACATCGATATCGACTTGTCCGAAAGGATCATGACCGTTGGCAGCACGGTCATCAGCGAAGGTGACTGGATCTCCATCGATGGGACCACCGGCGAGGTGTTCTCTGGAAAGCTGGATACCCGCACCCCCGACCTCGAAAACCCGGCGCTGCGGAGGTTGCTCGAATGGGCAGACGACGTTCGCGACATCGGAGTTTGGGCTAACGCCGACCACCCTGCCGATGCCGAGTTGGCCCGTTCGTACGGAGCGCAAGGAATCGGTCTGGTTCGCACCGAGCACATGTTCTTTGATCCCGACCGCCTCCCGATCGTTCAGCGGATGATCATGGCCACGAGCCCTTCAGAACGAACCGAAGCGCTCGACCAGTTGTTGCCGTTCCAGCGGCGCGATTTCGCCGGACTCTTCCGGGCTATGGACGGGCTCCCGGTCACGATCCGCCTGATCGATCCGCCCTTGCACGAGTTCCTGCCGAGCTATGAAGAGATCACGGCGGATCTAGCCGATCTGAAGATTCAGTTGCTCTCGGCCCGGAGCTTGCCAGAGGTCGATCAGTTGCTCACCCGGGTGGAATCCGCCGAACACCTCCTGCATGAAGTTGAGGCGCTTCGCGAAGCCAACCCGATGCTCGGATTGCGAGGTGTTCGGCTCGGGCTCATGATGCCAGCCCTCACCCGGATGCAGGTGCGAGCTATCTTCGAAGCGGCCATCTCCGTGCAACGAGCCGGGGTGAATGTCCATCCGAAGATCATGATTCCTCTCGTAGCGCATGTAAACGAGCTGGCCCGGCAACGGGCGTCCCTCGAAGAAGAAGCTGCGGCAGTCATGCACGAGGAAGGCGTCGACATCAACTACGAGTTCGGCACCATGATCGAGATCCCGAGGGCGGCGCTGACGGCGGGACAGATTGCCGAGTACGCCCAGTTCATATCGTTCGGTACCAACGACCTGACTCAGATGACTTATGGGATATCGCGTGATGACGCTGAAAAGGCTTTCCTCGTGAAGTACCTCGAGGAAGGCATCCTCGACCGCAACCCCTTCGCCAGCATCGACGAAGCCGGTGTCGGCCGGCTCATGAAGATTGCCGTCGAAGAAGGTCGCAAGGCAAGGCCAGGGTTGGAGGCAGGGATCTGTGGCGAACACGGCGGGGACCCGGCGTCGATCGCCTTCTGCCGCACGTTGGGCCTCGACTACGTGAGCTGTTCGCCACCGCGCGTTCCGGTCGCCCGTCTGGCGGCTGCTCAGGCGGCCCTCATCGACGTGCGGCCAGCCGATGTTGTCGAGATGGCGGTGCCGGTGTAGAGGCGATCGAGGATACGACCCCGTCTGCGGCAGGCGGGACTGACGCTGGGATGTAACAACGCGCTGAACTGGGCGGCGGACTATTCGCAATTCGGACCTGTCACTTCGGCGGCTCCTGCGATTCTGGTTGAGAAGCCGGTCGGGTAGCCGATCTAGGCTCTAGGGATCCGCAACGCCGTAGACTCCTTTACACTGTTTATTTACGATATTTTGATTCGGAGACCTAGACCATGATCCTTGGATATCTCGACGCAGGAACCGGAAGCCTGATCATCCAAACCGTCCTCGGCGGTGCGGCCGGACTGGCCGTCTTGTTCAAGTCCACGAAACGCCGCTTCGCCGACCGTAAAGCCGTGACGGAACCCGCCACGACTGACATGCCCACACCGGAGCTGGCGGAACAGAAGCCCGAGTCGTAGACATCGATTCCTCATCGGCGTCACCAGACGCCGTGTTCGATCCCGGCTCGTTTCGGGATCCCGCCAGTCGGGTATTTCATCGAGGCGACGAGGTCTTCCGATCGCTGTCCGACGAGGGTCAGGCCGATTGGCAGACGCTCGAACAATCCGACCTATTTCGCAAGTGGAGCGAGTCTGGCGAACTCATCGGAACACAGTCGTCACAATCAGACGATCGCGTCCTGACCCACGACAAGATCCCTTTCTGGAGCTATCCATATGAGTGGTCGTTCTCCATGCTCAAATCGGCGGCAGCCATGCACCTCCGACTCCTGGAGGACGCCCTGACCGAAGGGTTGACCCTCAAAGACGCGACGCCCTACAACGTTCAATTCATTGGCAGCAAACCCGTCTTCGTCGACATAGGCTCGTTCACGAAGTACGAGCCGGGCGAACCCTGGATTGGCTACCGGCAGTTCTGCCGACAGTTTCTCTACCCGCTCATGGTTCGCGCCCATGCCGACGTGCCGTTTCAGCCACTGCTCCGCGGCTCACTCGACGGGATCCCAGCCGAAACGGCTCGATCCCTACTCAGGGGGCGCAGAGCAACCAAGCCCGGCGTGGCTGCAGATGTCATGCTGCAAAGCCGTGCCGAGAAAACCATGTCGGACAGCTCACGCAACGTCCGCAGCGAAATGTCCGTCGCCGGATTCAGCGCCGAGCTGATCCTCACGAACGTCAGGCGACTCCAGAAAGTCGTCGAGAAGACCACCTGGGATCCAGGCGAATCAACCTGGTCCGAATATGCAGGCTGCGAGCATGTCGCGACCCAGCGAGGCCCCAAAGAGGAGTTTGTAAGACGAGTCGCAAGCCAGGAGCATCGCCGACTCGTCTGGGACCTCGGCGCCAACGATGCTTACTTCTCCAAGTCGATAGCCGGGCTGGCAGACACCGTGGTCGCGATCGACGGCGACGAGGCAACCGTTGACCGGGTCTTTCAAAGCTTGTCGTCCGATGGACCAGACAATGTGCTGCCCATGGTGATGGACCTGGCCGATCCATCACCGGGCCTTGGATGGCGGGGCAGCGAACGTCGCAAGCTGGAGGACCGCGGCCTGCCCGATCTGGTACTCATGTTGGCAGTGGTCCACCATCTAGTGATCGGCGCAAACCTGCCGCTCGCCGCCGTGATCGATTGGATCGCATCTTTCGACGCTGAAGTCGTCTTCGAATGGGTGCCACTCGAGGACCCGATGTCCAAAAAACTGACCGCCAACAAACGGCGCACCGAAGTTCACTCCGATTATGACGAGACCTCGCTCCGTCGCTACCTGGACGGGCGCTTCGAAATCCGAGAAGAGCTACCGCTGGAAGGCCGGCGCCTGTTCCACCTCGTTCCGGTCAGCTAACGATGAACCAGGCCGTGGAGCCAACGCTCCCGACTCGTTTCGAACGATTCGCTGCGGCCGTGGTGCTCTTGCTCTTGGGCGTCACCTGGCCGGTGGTCGACCTGCTGGCCAACAACGCCGAGTTCTTCATCGCCAGGCGTTCTCCGAACTCGGAGATTCTCCTCATCGGACTGGCGCTGCTGTTCGGCATCCCCCTGCTCGGCGGCCTCCTCGCCAGCCTGCCCGGTCGCCTCGGAACATGGCTGGGCAACCTGATCCTCGTCGTGGCGGGGACCTCATTGATGCTGCTCTACTTTCGCCGACTACCACTTCCGTGGATCGTGCCGACGATCCTGTCGGTGGCCGGCGGTGCGGCTCTGTTGGTGGCATTCCACCGATCCACCCGAGCCCGCCTTTTCGCCAGGTACCTCACGGTCTCTCCCGTGCTCCTGGCGGGACTGGTAATCCTCGCCACCCCAACGGGAGCCTTGGTGACAGACACAGGAACCGGGATTGGTGACGCGGCCGACGTGGCTGGCCCCATCCCGGTCGTCCTGATCGTTTTCGACGAGTTCCCGCTGGCGTCGATGATCGACGAACAAGGCGATCTGCGTTCTGACCAATTCCCCAGCTTTGCGGGACTCGCACAGGACGCAACCTGGTTCAGAAACGCCGTTACCGTCGAACAGCAATCCGAACACTCCGTTCCCGCAATACTCACCGGCAACATCCCGAGCCAGTCGTTGACCCCATTTGCCGGTCAGTATCCGTTCAACCTCTTTACGGCATTGCAGGGCACGTACGAAATGCATGTCAACGAGACCATCACCCAACTCTGTCCGAATGCGTTGTGTGAATCGGTTGCGGTCTCGTCCACGCCCGTATGGCGCGACATCTCCGTGGTCGCCGGCCACGTCCTGCTTCCCGAAGGACTGACGGGAGACCTCCCGAGCATCTCGGCTGGCTGGGGCGACTTCGAAGCGGCCGTTACCGACTTTGATGTGGTGACAGTCTTCCGGGAGCAACTCGACGCCGACCCCCGCGTGCCCATCCAAAACCTGATCGACGACATCGGCCCGATCGGCGCCAAGCCGCCTCTGTATTTTTTGCACGCCATTGTCCCCCATCACCCGTGGCAATTCCTGCCCGAGCGGCCAGCGGTACCTGCTCGACCAGGAGCGCGCCCCCGGATCGGCTTCCCCAGGCTGGGGCGAGGACGAGTGGTTGGTGAGCCAGGCCATGCAGCGTCACCTGCTTCAAGCTCAGTACACCGACAAGGAGCTCGGCCGCATCATCGATTCGCTGCAGGCAGCCGGGATTTACGAGCAATCGATGATCGTGGTCGTAGCCGATCACGGAATCACGGTCAGACCGGGAGTCCCCCATCAACGGGACATCGAAGACGACACGGTGGGGTCGATTGCTGCTGTCCCCCTGTTCATCAAAGCCCCCGGACATGCCGGAGGAGTCATCGACGATCGGCGCGCAGAGACCATC
Source organism: uncultured Acidimicrobiia bacterium (assembly GCA_963847455.1). Lineage (GTDB taxonomy): Bacteria > Actinomycetota > Acidimicrobiia > Spongiisociales > JAENVV01 > JAENVV01. The sequence continues at coordinate 1,342 of CAWKAG010000009.1, read as the reverse complement.
GATATCGTTCCGACGATCGCCGATGTGGTCGGCGCCAATCTCAACTGGACGCCGGATGGGTCCTCGCTGTTCGGCCCCGAGCCGCTGCGGACGGAGACGACCACGATCGGTCCGAGGGGCGAGGTCACATTCGGTACCACCGGCAAGGAGAAGCTGGCGGTGGCAGCCATGATCGAATCGTGGATGCCAGGCGGCGACCCCTGGGAGCTGCTTCCCCCCGGCGCACCCGACGTCCGGGGACAAACCCCGGGCGGCTCGACGCCGGTTTCGGACAGTCTCCGCATCCTCGTCGAGCGTTCCGCCTGGTACGAAGAAGTCGACATTTCGAGCGACGTCATCCCGGCACGCCTATCCGGTCGCCTGCTCGGTGCAGCCGGTCAGAACATCGTCCTGGCGGTATCGATCAACGGCACGATCGGGGCCATGACCAGAACGTTCGTCGAGGACGCGGTGGCAGGTTTTCAGGTCATGTTGCCTCCTGAGTTGTTCGTAGACGGCGCCAACCGGTTGGAGTTCTACCAGGTGACCGGGTCAGGCGATCTGATCCGCATCGAGCAGTAGCAGCAGCTGGCTAGCCGCCCCACACCGCCGAGATGGCCGGAGTTCGAAGCGCCACGATCAGGCGGGCGAGATACTCCTGCCGACTGATTTCGACTGCTCCGAGCGTCTGTAGATGGTCGGTGGCCCACTGCACATCGATGAGCGCTCCCGGAACCGCTTTCATGCTGCCCACCAGTCTGAGGAGGGCAACCTTGGAGGCGTCTCTGCTTTGGTAGAACATTGATTCGCCAGCGAACAGCCCTCCTATGGCGACGCCGTAGAGTCCGCCGACGAGGCGACCGTTCAGGCGCGTTTCGACCGAGTGAGCCCATCCGAGGCGATACAGTTCGATGTATGCCTCCCGAATCTCGGGCCGGATCCATCCGCCCGGTCGACCCGGATCGGCGCAAGCATCGACGACCCCTTCGAAATCCTGGTCGATGGTCACCGTGTAACGACGGGCGGACTGGCGAAGACTGCGGCTTACCTTGAGGCCATCAACCGGGATGACGCCGCGCTGATACGGAGACCACCAACCGAGCGGCCCATCTGAAAGATGCATGGGGAACATGCGCGCGCCGATACGCCTCAAAGATCGTTCCTGAGCTGGATCCGCCGGCCAACGGCAACTAGATCTTCGTCGCCGGGGACTCGGTGCCGGGTCACCAAAAGGCACTCGGCGGCGGTTGCGAACAGGCGTCATCACGGCTGATCCTACGACCTAACCCGCACCCGCCCCTCCCCGCCCGACGCGTTCGTGTGCATCCACGCTAGATATAGCGAACCGTAAGCACACTCGTTC
>CAWKAG010000008.1:0-4163 GCA_963847455.1 uncultured Acidimicrobiia bacterium | reverse complement strand
ATCTCGACCGAGTTGGTCGAGATCATCGCGAACGAAGAGTGTTCCGATTTTGGCGATTCCTTTGAAGGTCAGGTCGGCCGTGTACCGGATCTCGGTCCCTCCGGCCGTCTCGCTGAACTCCATCGTGTCTACCGCCGACAGAAGCTTTCCTTCGCCCTTGAGAACCACCCGGCGCGGGCGGTCGAATTCGGTGATCGTGTAGGTCATATCGCTTTCGCGACCCTTGAACACGGTGACCAGGTCGAACGCTGAGCCGACGGCCACCGGGCCATCTCCGACCCGCTTGGAAGTTACGACGCCGGGATCCCAGTCTTCGATGTTGTCGAAGTTGGCGGCGTAGTCAAAGGCTTCTGCCACAGGCGCAGATACCGTTCTTGTCTCATGCAATCGAATCATTTACTCATCCGCTGTAGCTGGTTTGTGAAATATACGGAGCGGACGATCAGTCTGGATGAATGAAGACGCTCCGGTAACGCAAAGCTAGTTCGAAGAGTCCTAGGCTCTGTTGCAAGATCCAACCAAGGAATCAAAATGGCTAGCGCTTCCTATTCGATAACCCTCCGGGTGATCACTGAGCTCCACCGACCAGAAGGCCATCGGCCGGGTCACGACCGCGATCGGAGAGGCCGACGGCCACGTCGTCGCGTTCGACTTCGTAGAAACCGACGAGCGAGGAACCGTCGTCGACGTCACGGCGAACGCCTCGAACTCGGATCATGCAGTCGCCATCGCCGAGGCGGTCGAAGCAGTCGCCGGCGTGACCGTCCGCAACGTCTCGGACGGCACGTTCCTGATGCACCTCGGCCGGCAAGCTCGAGGTCGTGCCCAAGGTCGGCGCTGCGCAACCGCGGACGACCTCTCCCGCGCCTACACCCCGGGTGTTGCCCGTGTGTCCCTCGCGATCGCCGAAAACCCCGACGCCGCCCGGAACCTGACCGTCAAACGGAACACGATCGCCGTCGTCACCGACGGCTCCGCGGTCCTGGGCCTGGGCAACATCGGCCCCGCGGCCGCCCTGCCCGTGATGGAAGGCAAGGCGGCACTGTTCAAGCAGTTCGCCAACGTGGATGCCTGGCGGTTTGCCTGGACACCCAGGACACCGAGGAAATCATCATGATCGTCAAAGGCACTCGCGCCCGTCTACGGCGGCGTGAACCTTGAAGACATCGCCGCGCCGCGCTGCTTCGAGATCGAGAACCGTCTCCGCGAAGAGCTGGACATTCCGGTGTTCCACGACGACCAGCACGGCACCGCCATTGTGACCCTGGCAGCCCTGGTCAACGCACTGCGCGTCGTAGACAAAAAGCTCGCCGACGTCCGGATCGCTGGTCTCGGGGGTCGGCGCCGCCGGGTCGGCCATCATCCAAGCTGCTCAAGGCCGAGGGCGCCCGGAATATCATTGCCGCCGGACGCTCCGGCGCCATCCACTCGGGCCAAGACTACGACGAACGAGCACCCCGCACCTGGATCGCGGCGAACACCAACGAGGGCGGGTTCTCCGGGGACCTGCACGAGGCGGTCAAGGGCGCCGATGTCTTCATCGGGCGTCAGCGCGCCCCATGTCATCGGGGAGGAACAGGTCGCCTCCATGGCCAAGGACGCGATCGTCTTCGCCCATGGCCAACCCGACCCCGGAAATCGACCCGGCCATTGCCTCTAGCACGCGGCAGTCGTGGCAACCGGCCGCAGCGACTTCCCGAACCAGATCAACAACGTGCTGGCTTTCCCCGGCTTCTTCCGTGGCCTGCTGGATGCCGGCGCCTCGGACATCATCCCGGAGGAATGCTGGTGGCCGCCGCCGAGGCGATTGCCGAGGTCGTCACCGACTCCCAACTGAACCCGGTCTACATCATCCCGTCTGTCTTCAACAGTGACGTGGTCACCGAGGTAGCCAAGGCGGTCCGTGAGGCCGCCCACCCCGAATAGCGGGCCTCTGGCAAGGTAACCGACCGCGGTCGGGTCTTCACAAAAACCGTTCCACCCCGGGCACTAGCGGGTCGCGATCGCCTAGTGTCGGTGGTGGAAAGGCCCGTCGGATGTGGACAGAAGTTGCGGCGACCGTCCCGTTGTCGCCAGCCAAAGCGTTTGAGGTATTCACACCTTTGCGAGCACGACGGACACCATTGCCTGGTCACGCAGCGCCACGACAGCTTTGACGAAGCAGGGGTTGAGGATCTCTTGCCGTATTCCACGACATCGGTAACCGGCAGACTTTCGCGTCGTACGTGGCCCACTGCAACGCAATTCACGAGCTTCAGATTTTGTCGGCCGACGACCCGGTTGGAGCGGCCAGACCAGCCACGATGTGAACGTTTGGCATCGTTCGAAACACTTCAGGAGCCACCAGGAGTTTCAGCGAACGGGAACCCCCGCCGACGATGACTCTGGCTTTGTCCATGATGGCTCCATCGACATAGACCGGCAGATCGGCAGGGACCCCGAATGGAGTTACGCCGCCGATCATCATCCCGGTTGCTTCAATCGTTTGTTCCGGGGTAGCGAACGAGAGCTTCTTGACGCCCATAACGTCGCGGACTGCACGGTTGACGTCAAGACGGGTCGTGGCCAGCGCGAGGCAAAGAGCGAACTGCCCGGGTGGACGTTTTGAGGCGATCAGAATTGCGTTGGCCGATTCGTCGAGTGCGTACCCATAGGCGGCACAGAAGTCGGCCGTGTCCGCCAGGTTCGGGTCGCATTCGATCGCCTGATATTCGGCACCGAGGGCATCAAGGTGTTAAGCACATCGTTCATGGGGCACGATTGTTGCAGAGAGGCGGTTTAGCGGCGTCGCGATCGTTTCTTGGACTGGCGGCCCTGGCTCCGTGCCTCGGCGCGTTTGGCGTGTTCGTCGGCCCGTTGTTGGGTTTCCTCTGCTTCGGTTACGAGGTCGCGCCAGCGCTGGTACCGAAGCGGATCGACTGCTCCCGACTCAACGGCGGCCAGGATGGCGCAGCCGGGCTCGGAAGTGTGTGAGCAGTCGGTAAACCGGCAATCGTCGGCGAGGTCCGTGATGTCATCAAAGAGGGCATCGACCGCATCGGGATTGCCGATGGCGCCGATTTGGCGGATGCCGGGGCTGTCGACAATGCATCCACCGGTCGGAACAATGTGGATCTGACGAGAAGTGGTCGTGTGGCGACCTTTGGAATCGCCTTCCCGAACCGCACCGGTGTCGGCAGCCTCGGTCCCGAGCATGGCATTGACGATGCTGGACTTTCCGGCGCCGGATTCGCCGATGAGAACGGCAGTTCTTCCGGCCGTGGCGTCTCGCATCTCCGCAATCCCCTCGCCGGTCTTGGTCGATACCTCAATGATCTCGAGGGTCGGATGGAGTGCCGCCATTTCGGCGCGGACGCCTTCGGGATCCTCGGCGATGTCGGTCTTCGAGAGCACCAGGATCGGAGCGGCACCGGCGTCCCATGCCAGGCTGGCCAGTCGATCCACCCGGCCAGCCGGGAGCGGACGGTCAAGTCCGCACACTGCGAAGACGACATCGACATTGGCCGCCAGCACCTGATCTCCGGTGCCTCGAACGTTGGGCCGCGTCAAAAGCGACGAGCGGGGAGCCATGGCGTTCATCCGCCCGTCGAGCACCGTGATCCAGTCACCAACGACCGCCTCGGAGCTGGCGTTTTCCATGGGTATGCGGAGCACGTGGCCAGCAGTTTGCACGGTGAGGAGCTTGGTGTCGTGGCGGATTACCCGTGCCGGTTCACCAGGATTGTCTGCCAGGAGCGTCGCCCAGTGATCAGACCAACCAAGGCTGACGAGAGGATCAATCAAAGTAAAGGCTTGCGTGCATGGGCCAACCATAGAGCGACATGGTCGGCAGGCCGGTCGGTTTTCGCATCACCGTTGGTATTGGACGAATGGAGTCAGGTTGCCAATCCGGTCGTATAGGTGGCGACCGGTGGTGTTGAACTCCTGCGTCAGCCAATAAACGCCGGCCGCTCCGGCAAGATCGGCTTGCTCGTAGACGGCTTCGATCAGCGCCCGACCCAGACCGGTGCCCCGGAGCGACGGGTCAACGAACAGGTCTTCGAGGTAACACGTGTTGGCCGTGGTCCAGGTGTCGCGGTGAAAGAGAAAGTGGACCAGGCCCCCAAGCTTGTCGCCGGTGTCAACCACGAGACCTGAGAACTCGTTGGGATCATCCGCCAGCA
>CAWKAG010000007.1:0-42526 GCA_963847455.1 uncultured Acidimicrobiia bacterium | reverse complement strand
GGCTCTCAGCCGACACATGGCTCTTGGCGCCCTCTACACTGTTCCTAGCCAGCAAGACGTTCCACTGAGTGGAACGAGTTGCAGATCGCATTTGAGATCGCCACGAAGAGGACCAGGACATGAGGGAAGAAGCGCGGTGTGTGATCGTCGGTGGCGGCGCCATGGGCGTCGGCCTGCTCTACCACCTCGCCCACGAGGGCTGGACCGACACCGTCCTCATCGAAAAGGGCGAGCTCACGTCGGGGTCCACCTGGCATGCCGCCGGGCTCGTTCCGCACTTCATCGGCGACCTCAACATGGCCAAGGTCCACCAGGAGACGGTCCAGCTCTACCGCGAATCGAGGAGGAGACCGGCCTGTCTTCGGGCTGGCACGGATGTGGCGCCATCCGCTTCGCGATCAACGACGAGGAGGCTGCTGGTTCCAGAGTCAAGAACTCATGGAGCTCACGGGGTCGAGAGCCACATCAGATCGCCCAGACGAGATCAGGAGCTCAACCCGCTCTTCGAGAACATCGACGACGTCAAGATCGGCTTCTACACCCCGCACGACGGATGGACCGATCCGACCGCGGCGATCAACACGATGGCGAAGGGTGCCCGCCAACTCGGTGCGAGATCGTCCGCCACAACCGGGTGACCGACATGAACCAGCTGCCCGACGGGCGCTGGGAGGTCATCACCGAGAAGGGTCGGATCGTTGCCGAGCACGTCGTCAACGCGGCCGGCTCCTACTGGCCCGCAGCTCGGCGAGATGATCGGCCTCGACGTCCCGATCGTCTCCGTGATCCACCAGTACATCGTCACCGAGCCGTCCACGCGATGAAGGAACTCGGGTTCGAGCCGCCGGTCACCCGTGACCCGTGGTCGTCCTCTTACTACCGGCGCGAGATCGACGGACTCCTCATCGGGCCCTACGAGATGGGCGACGCGCAGACCTACGGGTCGACGGGATCGACTGGAGCTCGACTTCCACCTGACCCCACCCGACGTCGACAAGTCATGCCGCTGGCTCGAGATGGCCCTCGAACGGCTTCCCAGCCTGGGGAAGCCGGGATCAAGACGATCGTCTCCGGTCCGATCACCCACACGCCCGACTCCGGCTACCTGATGGGTCCGGCGCCCGGGTTCCGCAACTACTGGCACTGCACGGTCGGCGCCATCGATCGGGATCACGCAGGGACCGGGCGCCGGCAAGTACCTGGCCCAGTGGATGGTCCACGGCCAGACCGAGATCAACGTCGCGGCATGGACCCCCGCCGGTTCGGCGACACACCGGCCCAAGGGCGCGTTCGCCTACGAGAAGGCGATCGAGGAATACCACGAGATGTACCAGGCGCGACTGCCGGGCGAGATACCGCCCGGCGGCCCGCAAAGCCAGAAGACCACACCCATCTACGACACGCTCGACGCACTCGGCGCCCAGTGGCAGGAGGTCTACGGCTGGGAGCGGCCCCAGTACTTCGGCGAGCCGGAGCAGCACTCCTTCCTGCGATCGAACGCGTTCGACGTCGTCGAGAGGAGGTGCGGGCGTCCGGGAGCGGGTCGGGCATCGCCGACCTGACCGCTTTCGCCAAGTTCGAGGTGACGCGGGCCGACGCCGCGGCGCTGCTCGACCGACTCTCGGCCAACAAGATCCCGGGGAAGGTCGGCGGCATGCGTCTCGTGCACATGCTGACCGACCTCGGCGGCATCGAATGCGAGATGACGATCACTCGCCTCGCCGAGGATCGCTTCTACCTGAACTCGGCCGTCATGGGCACGACCCACGATCAGGACTGGCTCAACGACCACACATCCCGAGGAGAAGACGTCGCCGTCACCGACGTGACCGACGAGCTCGGCCTGCTCGCCGTCACCGGTCCACGGTCCCGCGACGTGCTGAGCGGACTCACCGACGCCGACCTCACCAACGACTCCTTCCGCTGGCTCACCGCCCAGGAGATCGAGATCGCCGGCGTGCCGTGCAAGGCGCTGCGGGTCTGCTATGTCGGCGAACTCGGGTGGGAACTGCACCATCCCCATCGAGCGGATGCCCGAGCTCTACGAGGCCATCATCGCCGCCGGCGAGCCCACGGACTCGTCCACTTCGGTTCATGCGCCATGAACGGGATGCGCATCGAGAAGGGCTACAAGGCCTGGGGGAGGAGCTCACCACCGAGATCACGCCGATCGAGGCCGGCTTAGCGATTCGTCGATTTCGACGACGAGTTCATCGGCAAGCAGCCACCGTCGAGCGAATGGGCCGAGCCTCTCGATGGTGCTCGTCTACTGCGAGATCGACGCTACCGACACCGATCTGGCAGGAACGAACCGGCTCTCGACGGGGATCGCTCATGGGCATCGGGACCAGTGGTGCCTACGGCCACGCCGTCGGCAAGAGTCTCGGCTTCGTCTACGTCGACCCCGCGTTCAGCGAGCCCGGCTCGACCTTCGAGTGCGCCTCATGGGGCAGGCGAACCGCCACCGTTCTGGCCGAGCCCGCCTATGACCCAGCATCCGAAAGGCTGCGCGTCTGATGGCTCGCCGGGGTCGAGAGGTCGGATGGCCGCCAGGGTGCCGGCGCGGACGATCTCACCCCGTCCGTGTACGGGGGCCTCCCGGGTGGGGCCTACCAGCCGATGACCGAGGACGAGATGCAGATGGTCTTCGACACGGCTCTCGTCTGCTCGAGAACGTCGGCATGGGCTCGCCGGTCCCCGAGTTCGTCCAGGTCGTCACCGAGGCCGGTGGCCGGATGGACGACCGGCGATCGCACTTCCCCCGTCACCTCGTCGAGGGATCATCGCCACCGCCACCAAGGAGTGGATCTGGCACGGATTCGACGACGACCGAGCGATGAGATGGGGGGCGACAAGGTCCACTTCGCGACCGCCGGCGCTGCCGTCTTACGTCTCGACCACGAGACCAATTCACGTTTCCAGCCGCGCACGACGTCTACGACTGCGCCCGCCTCGTCGACACGCTCGACCACATCCACTTCTTCGTTCGGACCGTCGTCGCCAGAGACAAGGTCGAGGCCCGCGATCTTGACCTGATGACCGCCTACGGCGTGACGATGGGAACCTCGAAACCGATCGGCACGTCGTTGTTCGGCCCGAGCACGTCTACGAAACCGTCGAGATGTACGACATGTGCCATGGGCGGCGAGGGCGAGTTCCGCAAACGCCCGTTCATGACCGCCAACAACACCTTTGTCGTCCCGCCGCTGCAGTTCGCCGATGAGTCGACCGAATGCATGGTCGCCCAGGTCGAGACCGGCATGCCGATCAACCTGCTGTCCGCCGGTCAGGCCGGCGCGACCTCGCCGGCCACGCTGGCCGGGTCGTTAGTCCAGGCTCTGGCCGAATGCCTTGGCGCCCTCACCTGCGTCAACCTCATGAACCCGGGCCATCCGTGTGTGATGGGCATGTGGCCGTTCGTGTCCGACCTGCGGACCGGAGCCATGAGCGGCGGGACCGGGGAAGAAGCCGTGCTCAACGCCGCCGCCGCCCAACTCTTGAACTGGATCGGCCTGCCATCGGGCGTGGCAGCCGGCATGACCGACTCGAAGATCCCCGACGACCAGGCCGGCCACGAGAAGGCGCTCAACGTCACCCTGGCAGGTCACGCCGGCGCGAACCTCGTGTACGAATCGGCCGGGATGCTCGGGTCGCTGCTCGTCTACTCGCACGAGATGCTCGTGATCGACAACGACATGCTCGGTGCGATCAACCGGACCATACGTGGTGTGGATGTTTCCGATGACACCCTTTCGAAAGACGTCATCCGGGACACCATCTTTGGGGCCGGGCATTTCCTGGGCTCCGATCAGACGTTGTCGGTAATGCAATCCGAGTACATCTACCCGGCGGTTGGCGACCGCCAGAACCCGAGCGACTGGCAGGAAGCTGGGAGCAAGGACGCCAAGGAGCGGGCTTACGAGATAGTCCGCCATACGCTCCGCACCCACTTCCCAACCCATATCTCGCATGAAACCGACGACAGGATCCGTGCCACCTTCGACATCAAGATCCCGGTGGAAGAGGTCAGAGGCGACACCGGCCGCTGGTAGGGATTAACGTGACGGCCGCCCCGGTGGGACGGCCGATTCTGGTGACGGTGAATGTCTTACATGTCGGGGACGGGCATCATCTCGTAGATGTCGATGGCGTACAGGCCATCGTTGTCACTCAGATATGGATGTCCATCGGTGAGTACCTTGGCGGCCGCCATGTCGCTGGCTTCAATGATCGAGTAGCCAGTTAGCGAACCAGCGGTTCCCGTCGAGCCGTTGTCGAGCACCGACGAACCGGCCCCTAGCGGCGTTCCGATGTCTGCCACTGCCGGTCCAACTTTGCCCATCCACGCAGCCCATTTCGCCATCACTTCACCGGCCTGTTCCGGAGACATGTCTGCCATGTCGGTCGCTTCGCCTTTGTACAACATCAAGAATTTGGCCATGGCTTCTCCTCCGCGGGGTCTTTCGATCATACTCCTTTACATTTTGTAAGGGACGTGGTGGTTGCCGCGGCGCTTGCTGGCCGGGAAGCTGACGCGGATGGTCGAAACAGGTCGCGCCGAATCGTCGTATGGTGGAGACCCCAACCAGAGGAATGTTCGTGATTGTTGTCCAATACCGTCCCAAAGCCGACCAGGCCGACCACAACCAGGCACTCGTCGAGGACGTATTCGCCGAGTTGCATAGTTCGACTCCTGGCGGGGTTCGCTATGCCACGTTCCGGCTGGACGACGGTTCCTTCTTGCATATCGCCGATGTCGAAGCTGACCCGAATCCCTTGTCGCAGGTTGGGGCCTTCGGCCGGTTCCAGGACGGCATCGGAGAGCGTTGTGAGGCAGGCCACGGACCCAACGCTCAGCCAGCCACACTGGTTGGCAATTACCGGCTGCTGCCGTGACGTTCGGTGGATTCAGCCTGATCCGCTAGCCAACGTCAGTCAACTGATCCGGCGGGAACGGCCCATTCGACAGATTGGCCGGTGACCGAGGCGATGAGGTCAAAGTCAGTGTCGTAGTGCAACACCGTTAGTCCGGCTTCCTCAGCTGCCGCGGCGACAAGAAGGTCAGGGATCTTGTGACCCCGTTGGCTGATCGAGGCGAGCGAGCGCTGAACCTGTCGTGCTCGAACTAAGTGAAGGTCGGTGGTCTCAATCCGACCGAAGACTCCCAGAGCTAGAGCCAGGTCATCCCACTCTTGGGTGTTGCGAGCCGAATAGCCGACTTCCAGGTCGCTCACTCCAGCCGTGGCAAGGTGTCCGGCGGTAGCCAGTGGTTCGACGACCGCACGCACGACGGGATCCTTGAGCCTGGTCAGAACGCTGGTGTCGACGACGTGGCTCAGCGCCACGCGTCGGCTCGATCCGCCAGTTCGGCGGCCGCTAGAGCATCAAGGGCGCTCGCAACCCGGGCGCTGTACCCCGTCGAAGCGAGTCGGAGCGCTTCGTTCACCGTGTCTTTGATCGTTGATGTGCCGAGTTCTGCCCTCGCCGTAGCTAGGTGGCCGAAACGCTCGAGCTGCACGAGATGCGGAGCAGGTCAGCGACTATTGGCGTCCGTTTGTGGGATCACCAGCTCAAGGTTATCGAACGGAGAGAGAGCCTATGGCTGTTGTGGAGGTCGCTGAGGGAGTCCGTCGAGCACGCAGGCCGCCAGGCGGTCGTTTCCCCGTGGGGTAAGCAGGACTTCGTTGACCTCTCGAAACTTGATCGAGACGGTCTGCGCCCCGACCGAGACGTGTTCGATTGCGGCTTTCATCGACCCAGGCACCTCGTCGCTACGCAACGCGGTCTCAAGGGCGGCAGCCGCCTCGGCGTCCACAAACTCGAGGTCGGCGTCGAAGGGTGAACGGCGCTCGACGCCTTCGAGTTTGTCGAAAAGAGCCGGAGTGTCCTCAAGTTGCAATACGACGTCGTCGATCTCCCATCCGCAGTCGGGTGTGGCGTATTCGCAGCGGGTATGGAATCGGCAACCCTGCGGTGGTCGAGCCGGATCAGGGACGGTCCCCTCCAGTCCACGGAAGCCTTCATCGTCACCCGTCAAATCGGGGTTGGCGCGGAGCAGCGCTTCGGTATAGGGGTGGATCGGGTCGTTGAACAGTCCGGTGGTTTCCCCGGATTCCACGATCCGTCCCAGGTACATGACCGCGATCCGATCCGCCATGTGACGCACCACCGACAGATCGTGGGTAATGAACAGAAAAGTGAACCCGCGGCTTTGCTGAAGTTCGTGCAACAGGTTGAGGATCTGTGCTTGCACAGAGACATCGAGAGCACTGGTTGGTTCGTCGAGTATGACGAGTTCGGGATCGAGGGCCAGGGCCCGGGCGATGGAGATACGTTGTCGTTGGCCGCCGGAAAACTGATGCGGGTACCGGTACAAGTGTTGGCGGCCCAGCCCGACCTGTTCGAGTAAGCCCACGACCCGTTCGGTCAGGGCTGATCCAGATGCCTCCCTGTAGACGCGCAACGGGCGCCCGACGATGTCGCTGACCAGATGGCGGGGATTGAGCGACGAGAAGGAGTCTTGAAAGACCATTTGGGTGTTGCGCCGAAATCGGCGCCAGTTGGTCGCGTCCAGTCGGTCGACGCGATGCGTCGCCTCCATCTGCGTCAGGTCGGCCCCCTCGCCGGCGCGCAGTGCCTGGTCGAGTTCGGTTCGCTGCTGATCCGAGAGATCGAAATACACCCCACCCGAGGTGGGTTTTTCCAAACCAGCCAGGACCCGGCCCAGAGTTGTCTTGCCGCACCCGCTCTCACCTACCAGCCCTAAGGTTTCCCCACGGAGCAAGTCAAAGCTCACCCCGTCGACCGCCCGAACCTGGCCGACTACACGCTGGAGTGCCCCGTCTTTGATCGGGAAGTGTTTCTTCAGGTCTCGCACCGCCAGGACGGTCCTTTGGTCCGTAGCCGCGGTCATCGGGCAGTCCGATCAAACGTTGGAGCCTCGCCGAGCTCGGGTGGATGATGGATGAAACATGCGACCTGACGGTCACCGACTGGCTCGAGTGCGGGGTCGTGTGTCCAGCAAACCGACGCTGCGTAGTCGCATCGACCCGCGAACCGGCACGAAGGATCGGGGTCGATCAGTTCCGGGACTGTCCCTTCGATGGCGGCCAAACGGCCTCGTTCGTGATGGGCTCCAGGAATGGCGTCGATGAGACCCCGCGTATACGGGTGCTCCGGTTCGTGGAAGATCTGCTCAGAATCGCCCACTTCGACAATTCGCCCGGCGTACATAACCGCGGTTCGATCTGCCACCTTACGAACGAGCGACAGGTCATGACTGATGTATACGACCGCCGTTTTGTGTCGTTGCTGAAGCTCTTTGATCAGTTCAATAATGCGGGCCTGGACGGTGACATCGAGTGCCGTCGTCGGTTCATCCGCAATCAAGAGGTCTGGATCACATGCCAGGGCTAGGGCGATCATCACTCGCTGCTTCATTCCACCCGATAGCTCATGAGGATATCGATCCATGACAGCTCGGGGATTCGGGATCTGAGTTTCGGCGAGGGCGGCTGCCACCCGGTCGCCGACTGCCGCGGTGATGGCCGAGCGGCGAGATCGCAGCGGAGGCAGGGAAAGCAGAAGGTTCTCAAGTGTTCGCGACTGTTGCGTTGCTCTTCTGCGTAGTAGTGAGGTTGGTAAAGACCCAGACGCCGGGTCGACGCCGGCGCTTGCCAGCAGTTCGTCGGAACGGTGAGCGTAGAACACTTCGGCGACTTGTTTGCGAATCGACAGGGCGGGATTCAGCGCCTTGCCAGGATCCTGGAAAATCATCGCAATACGGTTGCCGCGGATGCTCCGGAGTTCGCGTTCGGGGATTGTGAGCAGGTCGAGAGTCTCGGCTCCGGTCTGCTCACAGGTGTCACACCCCGATCCTGAACACGCCGGGCATGGCGAGACGACCCGGCCCGTGCCGGCACAGGTGGAACAACCGGCGCCGTCACATGAGGTGCATCGTTGCCGGGGACGAAACATGATTGATCCCGACACGGGGATGCCAGGAGGCATCGGTACGAGACGAAGAAAAGACCGGGCAGTCACACTCTTGCCGCACCCGGTCTCGCCGACCAGGCCGAGTGTTTCACCGTCTCGAACATCGAAATCGACCCCGTCGACAGCGTGCACGATGCCACCCTTTGACTTGAAGTGAACGCGGAGATCACGCACGCTTGCCACCACGGGAGCCGTCGTTTTCGGCGGGTTGGTCGCTGGAGCCGTCATCGGGTTTCGGTCTTCGGGTCGAGGACATCGCGAATACCGTCACCGAGCAGATTGAAGGCCAACGCCCACAAGAACACCATGAGTCCGGGGAAGGTAGACGCCCACCAGCGCCCCCCCGAAATCCCCGCTTGGCCCTCCGAGACGAGCACGCCCCACTCGGCCAGACCTGCTTCTGCCAACCCGATAAAGCTGAGGGTCGCACCAACGAGGACGATGTTGCCCATGTCGAGCGTCGCTTGCACAACGACAGGAGTAATCGAGTTAGGCAGGACATCTTTTCGGAAGATGTTCCAGCTGCTGTCACCGATCACCCGGGAAGCGTCGACGTAATCATTCTGTTTCACATGCATGACCTGGGCTCGCATGATCCGGGCGTATTTCACCCAGAACACGATGGCGAGCGCCAGGATGATGTTGCGGAAAGACGGCCCGAGTACGGCTGCAATCGCCAAAGCAAAAATGAGTTCGGGAATGGAGAGGAACACGTCAACGATCCGCATGAGGATTTCGTCGATGCGACCGCCCCGAAATCCGGCCAGGCTACCAACGGCCACGCCGATTGCCACCGTGACCGTGACCACGATGAGCGACAGGCGCAAGGAAGTTCTGGCACCCCAGATCACTCCATAGAGCACGTCGCCACCGGTGTTGGTGGTCCCAAGGGGGTGACCGGGTGAGCCCGGTGGGACCGCGATTGCGCCCCAGTCGCGGGGCATTTGCGAGGCGTTGGGTGTGTTTGGCTCGACGAGCCAAGGTGCCAGGAGCGCCATGCCCACCATCAACACGATGATGACCAGGCCGCCCAGCGTGGTGGGGTTGGACAAGACTCTGCCAGCGGTTTCGCCCATCCTCCGCAGCCGGACCCGGAGGGCGCTTTCGTGGCTGGTGACGATGGGTGGTGATGCGGAGGTGGTGCTCATGAACCCAATACCACCCGGCGGTCGAGATAGGCGTACACGACGTCCACCACCAGGTTGACTACCAGGAACAGAACGCTCGTGAACAGCACATACGCCATGATTGTGGCCCGGTCACCCCTCAGCACTGAGTCGGCCATCCAGCGGCCGAGGCCAGGCCACCTGAAGATGATCTCCGCCACGATGGTCCCTTGCAGGAGGAATCCGAAGCTGAGCCCAATGACGGTGACGGTCGGCATGAGGGCGTTGCGCCGAGCGTGGCGCCGCAAGACCAGGCGTTCGGCGAGGCCCTTGGCCCGAGCGGCGTCGACATACTCTTCCTGGAGTTCTTCGACGAGTGACGACCGCATCATGCGGGCGATGATGGCCGTGGCTCCGTACCCCAATGTGAGCGCGGGCAGCACCAGGTGCCACACGGCGTCGCGGAATGCCTCGAAGTCTCCCGCCAGCAGGGAGTCGAGGGTATAGAGGCCGGTCGGATGGGCGATCGAAGCGAATATTTCCGGCGTGCTGCGTCCGATCGGAAACCACCCGAGGTATACCCAGAAGACAATGAGCATGACAATCGCGAACCAGAACAGCGGCATGGCGGCTCCGCTGATCGAAATGATCCGGGTGATGTGGTCGGGCAGCTTGTTACGGCGCGCTCCGGCAAAGGTTCCGAGTCCGATGCCGAGTGATACGGCCACAACTGCCGAGGCAACGGCCAGTTCCATGGTTGCTGCCAGCTTGTTGGGGAAGACCGCGGTTACGGGGGCGGCTGCGACGCCGGACCAGCCGAGGTCGCCCTCGAAGACACCACGAGCCCAGTAGGCATATTGCACGGGGACCGGTTCATCGAGATGGTAACGAGCCTCGATTTCGGCCACTTCTTCCGCCGACATCTCGTGGGAAAGGTAGATCGCCACTGGCGAGCCGCCGATCCGGGTCAACCCGAAAACGATGATGGACACGCCGACAATGAGGAACGGCAGCACAATGAGGCGCCGCAAGATGTAGTCGCGTATCTGCACTGTCGTCAGCCCCCTTTGTCACGTGGGGCCGATCCAAAGGATCGGCCCCACACTGTTCGGTCTATTTGTCGATCAAGGCGAACTTGAGTGACGGACGTGGCCATAGCGGGTTGGATTCCCAGCCATTGAGCCACGTACGATACGCAGCCACGACACCTTCCTGTCCAGCGATCAACCACATCGGATCGTCGTACAGCATGAACTGCAGCTCCGAGTAGATCCCAGCCCGTGCGTCGAAGTCGAGTTCAACTTCGGCGGCGTCGATCAGGTCACCGACCTTTTGTGGGTCTGCGTAACCGTTGGCGAAGCCGTGGATCACGCCCCATTCGCCGTCAGGATGCTGATAGGACGACATATAGGCATGCGGATCTGCAAATGGATCAGCATTCTTCACCCACATGGCGTACTCGATTGGATCCTGGGCATGGGCATCATCGAACTGTGCTTCTGCCACAGCCAGCACTCGCACCTCAATATTGCAGGGGAGTGACTCAAGAGAGTCCTTGAGCACCAGGGCGGCGGTCTCGAAGAGGTTCGCCTCTTCGGTTATCACCGAGACGACAAACCCATCGGGGCAGTAGCCCGCTTCGGTGAACAGTTGCTCAGCCATCGCTAGATCCTGAGCTCCATATACCGGAGCGTTCGGATCGTATCCGAAGATTCCCTGCGGGATGTAGTGCGGGTTGAAGTCGCCGAACCCACCCAATGCTCCGTCGATGAACGCCTGCGTAGTCGAAGGCGTGATTGAACGCACGACGGACGAGTGGGTCATGGAAGAAGTCGGTGGGGATAGTGTCCTCAGCTGGCAAGGCACCTTCGGGGATGTTCAGGTTGAAGCCAATGTGAATTGGTTCGACCGTCAGTCCTTGGCCGAAGATCGTGACTCCCTCGGCGCCCTCGATGTCGCCGATGAACGACGGATCAGCTTCGATCGTGTCGAAGTCGCCAGCCCGGAGGCCGAGAACCCGAACGTCAGGCGTCGGTCCAATCTCGATGCGGACGTCTAGGAAAGCGGGCGTGCCCCAATACTCGTCGTAAATCTCAAGCTGGATGTTTTCGCCACGATTCCAGGCAGTGAGTGTGTAGGGACCTGTCCCAACCATGTTTCCCTGCATGTAGTCGTTCTGCTCGCCAGCCACGATGCCACCATTGGCTTCAACGGCGTCTTCACTGACGATCGACGAGACCATGGCGACGACGGCGGTGTTCAAGAAAGCCGCACTTGCCTTCTGGAGTTCAACCTCGACCGTGAAGTCATCGACGACTCGAACTTCGGAAACGATGTCGCTTAGTACCCCTGAAGCTCCTTCCGGAAGATCCATCTCCACGACCCGGTCCCATGAATATTTCACGTCAGACGCGGTGAAATCGGTGCCGTCGTGGAACTTGACGCCTTCACGGAGTTTGAAGGTGTAGGTCATGCCGTCGGCAGAGATCAGTCCGTTGTCAACGGTGGGAACCTCAGTGGCGAGTCCTGGTACGAGATCCGGTCCGCCAGAGCCAATCTCCAGCAGGCGCTCGTAGACCTGCAAGATGACGGTCTCGCCACCTTCGCCCGGTTCAACCTGGGCGGGGTCGAGCGTGCTTGGTTCGTCGTCGGCCGCGTGAACCAGAAGTCCGGGATTCTTGACTTCGTCGCCTCCGGTGGGGGCGTCCGTTGTCTCCGTGTTGTCGCCGGGTACGGTCGTGTCGGTGGTCGCCGAATTACAGGCTGCGGCCACCATTGCCAGGGCCAGTAATAGCGCGGCCCACCTCCAGGATGAGGATCTCATCGGGTCTCTCCTCCACTAATAGAGCCATCGAGATCGTATGATCCCGAGTTCTGCAATCGATTGCAGGCTAGGGCTAACCTACCTGGTTCCGGCTTCTACCGTCAAGGGATTCCGGGAAAACCGCCCGGAATCGCCCATTTCGCGCGGTCAGTGGCTGGATAGACGGGAGGCGATGGTCTTGGCGACGTCGATAAGTCGGTGGCCGATCTCGTCAGGCTGGTGGCTCCCGGGGAATCGGAAAGCGGGCCCGTAGACATTGATCGCCCCGAAAGCGCGGCCGTCGACCGAGGTGATGGCTGCGCCGAATCCGTTGATGTCGGTGGCGAACTCGCCAACGGTGGCGGCATATCCGTCGGCGCGAATCCGAGCAATTCGTTGGCGGAGCTCGCGTGGTTTGGTGATCGTATTTGGGGCCAACTGCTCAAGTCCGGCTTTGGCGTAGTGGGAAACTTCCGTATCAGACCAGGTCGCCAACATCGCCAGGCCGCCGGCCACCGTATGACTCGGAAACGCCTGACCGGTCCAGTCCTCGGTTCGAACCGAGCCACCCGATCCGACATGCAACACGTAGAGGCTGACGTGTCCCTCGACGACCGAGAGGCCGGCGCCTTCGCCGAATTCGGCGACCAATTCGCGCAAATAGGGTTCGGTGACCTGCCGGAGCATGGTCGACTGGTCCATCTGTTGGGTGAGGCTTGTCAACCCGAGGCCAATTGCGTATCCGCCGTCGTCGAGGCGTTCAACGGCTCCTTCGACTTCAAGGGCTGACAACATACGCGAGGCCGTACTCTTGGGAAGGCCGGTGTGCTCAGCTACATACCCAACGGTGCCGCGGCCTTCTTGGGCCGCCAACGCTCGCAGAATTGAGAACACCCGCTCGACGGCCTGCATAGCCACTATCCTAGCCATCGCAACATTTCACTGGTTGGAACACGAGGACCATATGGCACAGCTCCCGGACCGCGCCCAGGTTTTAATAGTGGGCGGTGGGATCGTCGGTTGCTCCATCGCGTATCACCTCGTCAAGCGTGGCATCACGGATGTTCTCCTGTTGGAACAGGGTCAGCTGACCGGTGGAACAACCTGGCACGCCGCCGGGCTTGTCAGCCAGTTGAAGTCGAGTCACAGCCTCACCTCCATTGCTACCTACTCGACGCGCTTGTTCGAGCAGCTCGAAGCCGAAACCGGACAGGCCACCGGGTACCGGGTCACGGGGTCGATCTCGGTTGCAGATAATCCGCAACGTTGGGAGGAGATCTTGCGCGGCCTGTCGATGGCCAAGACAGTTGGGGTGGACGCCTACGAGATCAGCCCCGCTGAAGCACTGGACCATTGGCCGACCTTGAACATGGACGATGTGGTGGGTGCCGTCTACATCCCCCGCGATGCCCAGACGAGTCCGGTAGACACTACTTTGGCCCTCGCCAAAGGCGCCAAGAATCTGGGTGTGCGGATCGTTGAAGGGGTGGCCGTCACGTCGCTCCATGTCGACGACGACCGCATCCGTGGCGTCTATACCGAACAGGGATACGTCGAAGCCGAAACAGTCGTTCTCGCCGCCGGGATGTGGACGAGGCACCTAGCTCAGACAGGCGGCATCAACGTGCCTCTCCAGGCCTGCGAGCACTTTTACATCGTGACCGAACCGATCGAGGGCGTCAAGACTGGTGCTCCGACGGTCCGCGACCCTGGCAACTACACCTACTTCAAAGAAGAGGCCGGCAAGATAATGGCCGGGTTCTTCGAACCGCGCGGCAAGGTGTGGCGGATGGATCAGATCCCGAGAGACTTCAGTTTCGGCACGCTGCCTGAGGACTGGGACCACGTTGGCCCGATCTTCGAGCGAGCCATTCACCGGATGCCAGCGCTCGGCGACGCCGGGCTCCAGCTCTTCTTCAACGGTCCCGAAGCGTTCACTCCCGACGGGGTTTACTACCTGGGCGAAACCCCCGAGGTAGACGGGGTGTTTGTCGCAGCCGGATTCAACTCGGTTGGTATTCAGTCAGCCGGCGGGGTGGGTTGGGTGCTCGCCGACTGGATCATCGACGGCGAGCCGCCCATGGACCTGAGCGCGGTCGATATCCGTCGAGCGTTCCCTTATCAGGCCGACGAACGGTTCTTGAAGGCTCGCATCTCCGAGAGTCTCGGACTGCTTTATGCGATGCATTGGCCATTCCGACAGTACGAGTCGGCCCGGGGGATCATGAAGTCGCCATTCCACGATCGCCTCGACGCCGCTGGAGCAGTGTGGGGAGAGACCGCCGGGTGGGAACGTCCCAACTGGTACGCGGAACCCGGCCAGGAACGTGTGTACGAGTATTCATATGGCAAGCAGAACTGGTTCGACAATTGCGGAGCGGAATGTCGAGCTGTCAGGGAGGCGGTAGGCCTGTTTGACCAGACGTCCTTTGCGAAGTTCACCGTTGATGGTCCTGATGCCCTCGACGTCTTGAACCAGCTCTCCGCCAACGATGTCGACGTTGAGGTCGGCAGGGTGATCTATACGCAGTGGCTCAACACCAAGGGCGGGATTGAAGCGGACCTCACCGTGGTTCGGCTGGGCGACCAGTCTTTCAAGGTTGTTACGGCAGCGGCAGGCAGAACTCGTGAATGGTCCCGACTTCGACGCCAATGTGTTGGTCGTGATGTTGAGATCGCTCATCTACCCGAGCCGATGCTCGGCCTGATGGGCCCGAACGCCCGCCCTTTGCTCTCAAGTATTTGTGATGTCGATTTCTCGAACGAAGCGTTCCCATTCGGGACCGCTCAACACATCGTGGTCGGCGGGGTAAATGTCCACGCGATGCGTTTGAGCTACGTAGGTGCCTTGGGGTGGGAGCTCTACGTCGCCGAAACTGATGCGGCCGCACTGTACGACGCCCTCGCCACAGCCGGGGCCGAGTACGGACTCGTGCACGCCGGGTATCACGCGATGAACTCGCTGCGTTTGGAGTCGGGCTATCGCCATTGGGGCCATGACATCAGTGACGAAGACACCCCCCTTGAAGCCGGACTTGGGTTCGCAGTGGCCTGGGACAAACCAGGAGGGTTCATCGGGAAGGATGCCCTGCTCGCCCAGAGAGGCCAGCTTCTCACGAAACGCCTCATCCAACTGAAGCTCGACGATCCCGATACGTTGCTCTACCACGACGAACCGGTCTACCGAGACGGTGAACTCGTCGGCCGGACCTCCTCGGGTATGTTTTCCTACACGATCGGCTCACCGCTAGCTATGGGTTATGTCACCAATAAGGACGGGGTGACCAAGGGTTGGATTGAAGATGGCAGGTTCGAAATCGAAGTGGCCGGTCGCCTGATCGGAGCGCAAGCCCAACTCGGCTCCTGGTACAAGCCTCAACTCCACGGCTAATCGTCCGTTATGGTCACCTGACGAGAATGGGTTGCGGGGAGATCGGTGGAGTTACTAGGGCACCGTCGCTGGTTTGGTGGGCGAGCCTGCGGGGTCGCGTCACCGTAGTTTTTCCAATTGAGCGACCGCCTCAACAAACGCACCGGTCGTTTCGATCTCAAGCGTGGCCGTGGCTCGTAGCTTCGGCTCGATCACGGACAGGTTGTACAGAATCTCAGCTCGTTCTTCGGTTCGTTTGCCATACGGGTTGTCGGTCCGGTCGGCAATCCTGGCCAAGAGCACATCGGCCGGTGCGCTCAACAGCACGATGTGGTCGAACCATCGGTAGAACTTTCCCTGGTTCGATTTACAACCCGCGAACGAACAAGTTGCCCAACTGGTGGTTCGCAAGGAGATCGCTTATCGACTGCTCCCGCCAGATCCAGTCACGGGCACCGTCCGGCAAAGTGACCCACTCGCTCCACTCGATCGTATCGGTGTCTACGGTTCTGTGACCCCGGGCCTCCAGCGCGCGCAGAAACGTCGACTTGCCGGTCCCGGACATACCGGTGATCAACACCCTGGCCATCAGGCGAGTTCCACCCGGTCTCCCGGGTTGATGGTGCCGCCGGTCACGACACTGGCATACCAGCGCGACTGGCCGGGATGTTTGGCGTGAGACAGGCGGGTGAAGTCACCATCGCTGAACCACGGAGCGTTCTGCGAACAGGGCACCGCAGGGGCTGTCAAGCGGCACAGGACCTCCCCGATCTGAAGTTCGACACCCGCCCGCAATCGCACCCAGTTGAGGCCACGGACTGTCACGTTTTCGCCAGTAGAGCCGTAGGTGACCGGATGCCCTTGTGAAGCGAACTGGTCGATTACTTCCGCGCTGAAGAGGCATAGGGCCTGGAAAGGTGCCCCGTGGTGCTGCCTGCTGGCTTGTCGGTCGCCGACGACACCGGCTTTGTCAACCTGGGCGGTGAGGAGCGGAGTCTTGGGGAGACCGCCGCCGGAGCCGGAAACCTGGATGACCTCACCGATGCCAAGCTCGAGCGAGTCGCCGAGCAACCGGCGGGTTCTTCCAATCGTCGCCTGCTGATGCAGGACGGCATGCGCCAGATGACGGATCGCCAGGCCAACGGTCTCGTGGCCGGTGTTCGCATCCGGGAGCGCCGCGTCGAGTTCCGATGGAGTGAGCGTCCGGAAAGTGGTAGTCGCCAGGGTCGCTTCATGGTGGAGACCGTCCATAATCGAATCCAACGAACTGTCGTCAGTTTGGGCGTCGTCATCAGGTGGTGGCTCGATAATTTGGCGGGTCGATCTCAGTACGGCGGATAGCGCTTCGATGTGATCGGCGATGGAGAATGAGCCGTCCTCGACATGTGCATCCAACAAGCCGGGTTCCATCGATTCACAGGCAAGCGCAATGAGGGCCCTGGTATGGCTGATCGTCCGGACGGCATCGGGTACGTCCCACACCCCGATATCGAATCCGCAGTCCGCACAGTCGTCAACAAAAGGATCAAATTGAAGCTGCATCCTGAAAACCTAGCGGTTCAGATGGCTGCGGCTCGGCGTGGTGGCGTGGGTCTTCTTCGCCGGTAGCCCGGAACTCAGGCAGTTTGGAGGGCGGACCTCAGTGCCGAAGGCTTGGTGTCACTACACCGATCGGGGAGCGTGATCCGGAAACAGGCGCCACCGAGAATGTCCGATTCTTCATACGTCGCCTGCCCGCCGTGCGAAGCGGCAATCGCTGCGACGACTGCGAGACCCACTCCGGACCCGGGGATGGCCGCGTTGAACCGGTTGGCGCCTCGTTCAAAACGTTGCCACATGATGTGTCGATCGTGCTTCGGGACGCCCGCCCCGTTGTCGTGGACCTCCAACACCAGGTCGCCATTGCGGTTCTGGGCAACGATGGCGACCTTGCCGCCCCCGTATCGGATGGCGTTCTCAACGAGGTTGACGAGAACTTGTTGCACTCTCCCACGATCGAGCTTGGCTGTGAGGTCGTCACTGGTCATGATTTCGATCTCGGCCTCGGCCGGGTTAATTGTGCGGAGGGTCTCGCTGATGAGGGATGACACCGGAATCGATTCTTCAACGAGCGAGATTTCGTCGGGCGCGAACCGGGTCAGCAGGATGACGTCGGCGACGAGGCGAGACATGCGGGTGGCTTCCCGGTGCGTGATCGCGATCAGCTCAGCGTGCTCCTCAAGGGTGAGTCCACTTTCGGGATCGTTCATCAGATCCAAGAAGCCGACGACCGCTGTCAGGGGCGTTCGAAGTTCGTGCGATATCGATGAGACGAGGTCACTGCGCTTCTGGTCAACATGGATTCGGTTGTCGTAAATGGCGAGGCCCTGTCGAAGCACCACCAGGCCACCGACGATGAGCGTCGCCAGGGTCATAAGTCTTGCCGCGGGGTCGAAGCCGGCAAAGGGGAGTGTTACGAGGGTGACCGCCGCCAGTGTGAAAGCCACGCCATATGGGGCGGCGGCGGCGAGATAATGGATCGTACGTTCTGTGTACTCGCGCGGTTTCGGTGCTGCGTCGGCGAAGTAGGCGCTGGCCGCCAGGCAGCCCGAAGCGGCGATGAACAGCGGGTAGACCGGATGAGAATCGGCGAAGCTACTCGGAACGCCGTTTGCGAGGAATGTAAGGTCCGCTGCCACTTGAAATGCGGCACCAGAGGCGAGCAAAACGAGGCGAATGTCCATCCGGTAAAGCGATCGTCGACTCATCAACGTGACGAACATAATGATGGTCAGGATGTCGAAAGCCGGATAGGCGGTGCCAAGCCAACGAGCCCATGAGTTTGCGGTGCTGAAGTAATCCACGAGGTCACCCACGATCAGAATCCAGCCGAGGGCGCTCACTGAGATAGCCCCAACTATCCCGTCGATGATGGTTCGAGCCAGGTCCCGACGTCCGGCAAAGGCATTCGGTAGAGAGGCGGCTCCCGCCAGAATCCCTATGTATCCGCCGATGAACAGCATGTCGATCGGGCCGAATGCCGGGGGGTGCACGCCAAACGCCTCGAGAACGAATAGCAGGCTAACGCCAGCCCCTGCCGACGTGAGGCCAGCACCAATCAGAGTCCACACGAGGCGTTCGCGTCCTTCGTTCGACTTGGCGTGTCGGAGTGCAACCCGGCCACCGGTTATGTAGCCGATGAGGAGGGCGAATGCCCCGGTTATGTCGGCGACCTCCGGGAATATGACCGTCGAAGCCGCCAGAGTGCCAAGAACCACGACGAACGCGATCGGTTTCCACTTCAGCATCAGCTGATCTCTGGTCACGTGACCAAGCCCGGGTACGGTGATCTGCATAAGTCAAATATCGGCCGTGGCTAGGGCCTACTTGACCAGAATGTCCTGTTTTGTCCCGCTTTGCGGTCAGATGGCGGAACGCCGCTCGAAGACCGGCTGATGGGCTTCCTCAGTGAGGTCGATCACTTCGGGAGGATCGGTGTATTCGGCCAGGGTGTAGATCAGCGCTTCGATTTCAGCGGCGGAGTGAGCTGCGGTGACTGTGAACCGCACACCTCCCTCGCGAATCGGGACGGCTGGATAGCCCGCGGCGTTGACGAAAAACCCATTGGCCATCATGATTTTGGTCATTCGGATCGCATCGTCGGAGGTGCCAACCCTTACGAATGTGATCGGGGTACGGGCTAGTGACGGGACGGAAAGGCCGCACTCGTCCACAAGTTTGTTCACCAGGTCGATGCGTTCATACAGCACCTCCTGTCGTTCGGCGTGTTCACGACTCAGGTGGAGGTCGCCGGATCGAACCGCCGCACCAAGCACCGCCGGGTGAATCGGTCCGCCGAACGTCAGAGTTCCACCGGTAAGCAGGATCCGCTGTGCCAATGCCGGGTCACCGATCGCCAGAGCGGCACCTCCGGCCCCGAAGGACTTCGATAGGGACACGGCCACAACCTTACGGTTGTCGAGTTCGGTGTTCTCGAGCACGTAACCAATTCCGTGCCTGCCTGCCCATCCGAATCCGTGAGCGTCGTCGTAATAGACGTATAGGTTCCCGAATTCCTCCATCAGTAGGTCGATCTCGGCGACAGGTGCGACGTCACCGAACATGGAATAGACGCCGTCGGCCAGATACCAGATCTTTTCATACGTATCGGCGGCCGATGAAAGAACGGAGCGGAGGGCTTTCATATCGTTATGGCGAACGACCTTCACGTTCATGCCACGACCGCGCAGAACGTCGACAGCCATGTGCATGGAGGCATGAGACTGGATGTCAATGATCACCAGATCGTTGCGTGAAACCAGGACGGGGAGGGCGGCCAGGTGGGCAAGGGTGGTGGTGGGTGCCGGGATCACAGGGTGCCCACCGAAGATCTCGGTGAGCCGCTGCTCAAGGTCGGTGTATAGATCTACCGATGCGTACGCAACTGACGATGAATAGCTGGGCCCGAACCGTTCGACCGCCGACGCGGCGGCTTCCTTGAGGCGCGAATCCTGGCCGAGTCCGAGGTATGAACAAGATCCGAAGTTCACGAGATCGCGACCGTTGACACGGATTTTGGTCCCGGCCAACTGGTCATCGGTGATGCGAACCCTGATGACGCCCGCGTCAACAGCTTCCTGCATCGATGACTGAATCATCTCTAATAGACGCGCTTCTCGCTCGCCACCCATTGAACGACCTACCCTCTATTTGTCGCATTTTGTCTTACTTTGTCCGAGGGAGCGTAGTGGGATGGCGGAGGCAATGCCAGAACGGATCCAAGTACTGCTTGGCGACAAGCTACCGAGTAGGCGTTGTCGGGTCGCACCCAGGGAGGAGGTGGTGCGTCGATGCGCGCCAGGGTCGAGCTCACTTCGCCGAAGCGATCGGTGTTCCGGTTCTGCCAATCGTGCCAGGCTTCTGTCGAGCTCGTCGCGGGTTCGGGCGACGAAGTTCCACCACATCTGGACGCGTTCTTCCAACGGGACACCCCCGAGCAACATGACCCGGGCTCCGCCTTGGCCGGCTTCGATCGTCAGAGTGTCGGCTCCGAGGCGGACCGCCCCTAGCCAGCCGGGTTCAACGATCGCCTCACCAACCTTGACTGGAGAATCGATTGGCACGACGGCATATTCGAACAGGGGATTGGCGGGTAGCTCGACGGTACCCGGTCGCAGACGAAGCTCGGTGCCGACGAGATCGGTATCGACGACCGCCGGGGACACCGTCTCGCCCAGCGTTCCCAGTAGGACGGTGACTTCGGCGGTGCCGATCGTCATGGTTGGCAACTCGGCGTGGTGCTCGAATCGGGATGGTCCATGCCGGGTCGCTTCAGGTTGAGCGAGCCACATTTGGAAGCCTCGGCCGGCTGCAGTGACGCCGAGTTCGGCATGGGCGATGCCCCGTCCGGCGGTCATGAGGTTCAATTGACCAGGTCGAATGAGCTGCTCGGTCCCGAGCGAGTCGCCGTGCAAAGCCTCGCCCTCGAACAACCAGGTCACGGTGGCCAAACCGGTGTGCGGGTGGGGGCCGACTTCTAGCGGGTGCGGCTCGGCGAACTCGTCTGGCAAGATGCAGTCGACAAAGCACCACGGCCCGACGGTCCGTCGGCCCCTGTTCGGTAGGACCCGGACAACCCCGACTCCCCCCACGGTCGCGTGTCGGCCCTTGGTTACCTCGATGCGATCGAGCGGCCTTGATGGTTCCTGGTCCCGGTTCACCGGCGTAGCCTCCGTACTGGACTCTACGCGGTAGTCCGGGTTCAGACAGCCAGTTGGGCGGCGACTACTTCGTGGACGATCTGGCCGTGACGGACGTTGAGGCCACCGGCAAGTTCTGGTCGACGTTCCATGGCCGCGTCTAGACCATCGCTGGCAAGCAGTCGCAAGTACGGCGTCGTCACGTTGGTCAGTGCAAAGGTTGACGTTCTCGGGACCGCACCGGGGATATTGCCAACGGCGTAATGCACCACGTCGTCCACCACGTACGTCGGATCGGAATGTTTGGTCTCACGGGAGGTTTCGAAACACCCTCCCTGATCGATCGAAATGTCGACCAGCACCGATCCGGGTCGCATGTTGGTCACGTCCTCCCGATTCAAAAGGCGAGGGGCTCGTGCGCCGGGCAGCAACACGGCGCCGATCACCAGGTCAGCCTGGGCAGCCGCGTTCTTGATGTCCAGGGGACTCGCCACGCGCGTCTTGACGGCGCCGTAGTATTGCTTGTCGATCGCCCGGAGAGGAACCGGGCTCATGTCATAGACGTGGACATCGGCTCCCATGCCATAGGCCATCTGCGCAGCGTTCGATCCGGCTACGCCGCCACCGATGATGATGACCGTGGCGGGTTCTACCCCCGGAACGCCGCCGAGCAGGATGCCTCGTCCGCCGGCGTAGCTTTCGAGAAAGCGGGCGCCCACCTGAACTGACATGCGGCCGGCGACTTCGGACATCGGAGCGAGCAGTGGGAGGGATCGATCCGGCAGTTGCACCGTCTCGTAGGCGATGGCCGTCGTTCCGCTCGTGGTGAGCGCTTCGGCCACCTTCGGATAGGCCGCCAGATGGAGATACGTAAAAAGGGTTAGGTCATCGCGCAAGTAGCCGAATTCAGATTCCTGTGGCTCCTTGACCTTGATAATGATGTCGGCGTTCGACCACACCTCATCCGCCGAGTCGAGAATCTTGGCACCGGCCGCTTCGTATTCGGCATCGTCGATTCGAGACCCCAGACCAGCTCCGGCTTCGACGAGCACCTCGGCTCCGTCGTCTACAAGAGCATGGGCACCCGATGGTGTCAGGGCGACCCGGTTCTCGTCGATCTTCGTTTCCCGGACGACTCCGACTCGCATCTGTCTACCTCCAAGGCGCGTACTACCAGCGGTTCAAAAGAACGGCTCTCAAGGTACACGCTGGTTGGTATCACGTAAAGAGCCAGAATGATCTATCGGTCCGGTACCAGACGGCTTTAGTTCAGACGGGCGATCACCCGGGCGAGCATGGCCAGTCCCGGTTCAATCGCAGGTAGCGGTGTCGACGCATATCCGAGCTTGAAGTGATTGCGCGGGATGGGCTGGGTGACGAAGCACGGTTCCCCTGCCTCGACGACCACTCCTTGGTCGATGGCAAGCTCGGCCATGGTGGTGGCATCGAAGTCAGGTGGTCCGGTCACCCATATGGAGAGTCCGCCGGTCGGGATGGGAACGGGCCACGGGATGTGCGTTACGACGGCTGCCGACATCGCCGCCCATTTCTCCTTGTAGATCTTGCGAATCCGACGGACGGATCGGTTGTAGTCACCGCTCTCGATGAACAGGGCGAGAGCCCTTTGAAGCAAACCTGGTGGATGACGAAGTTGGTAGCGGCGCAGATCTCGCAAGTGTTCGATGAGTCGAGGCTCGGCGACCACAAAACCGAGTCGCAATCCCGGGGCAAGGAACTTGGAGAAGCTGCCGAGGTAGATGACCCGACCGGAGTTCTCGATGCTCTTCATCGCTGGCGTCGATTGCCCGAGGTAGCGGAACTCTGAGTCGTAGTCATCCTCGATGATGACGAAGTCGTCGCGGGACGCCTGGGACAAAAGAGCTTGCCGGCGCCCAATCGACAGAGTGGCATTCGTCGGATACTGATGCGATGGCGTGACGAAAACCATATCCACGTCCGACAGATCCGAAGGGATCACGGCCCCTTGATCATCAACCGGCAACGCCGTGATACTCGCCCCCCGGGAGTGGACCATGTGTCGGGCGTCGGGGTACCCGGGTTCTTCAATCGCCACCAGCGATCCTGCCCCTAGGAGTGCGGTTGCGACGAGACCCAGTCCGTGCTGTGAGCCGAGGGTTATCAAGATCTCCTCAGGCTTGGCTGTGATCCCGCGACCGCGTAGAACGTGCCGTCTGAGCATCTCAATGAGCAGCGGGTCGTCACGGTCGACGAGGTCATGCAGGCTCGCGCCAGCATGCTCCGGGGTGAGGGCGGCCCGCATCGCCCGGCCCCAAGATTTGGAAGGAAATACCGCTGTCTCGATCTGGCCGGCGATGAACGGATAGGGGTACGACGACCAGTTGGCTGGTTTCCAGATGTGGCCGACGTTGGTGGTGTGGGTCGCGATTCGTGTCTCCCATCCCAACGACTCAGTTCGTGGTCGGGGTTGGTCATCAAGGTGCGCCTGAAAGTCGGGGTTGACCGTGTGGCCGACCCTTGGCAGCGAGGTGATGTAACCGTCCGAGAGCAGGACTTGCAACGCCAGATTTACTGTGTTCCGTGAAAGGCCCAGTTCGCTCGAAAGGGTTCGGGAGGAGGGGAGGAGTTCGGCGGTGTTGAAGTGCCCCTGCTCAATGGCTCCGATAAGCGCTTTGGATAGCTGTTTGTACAGCGGCTCGGTTGAACCAGGGTCTAGTGCGATGAGCACCTGGCTGATCGGCTTCTTTGTCATCGTCCACTCTCTTTTACGCGATGCCGGATCACGGGCGGAAGCGGGCCTACGGCCACCCATGTGGTACCGCTATTTCGTGCCGTTCTGGCACTTTACCTGGGTCCAATGGAAGGGTATCGTCGGACCGGCGATTTCCTAAGGAGAAACATGAGTGTCAACAAGGCGGATCTCCGCCACATGCTCCTGCACTTCACGAGCGGCAAGGCGTGGCGAGACGGAAACGTTCCCATGTATGTGCGCGGTGAAGGCGTGTACCTCTGGGACGATGAAGGCAACAAGATTTTCGACGGGCTGGCCGGCCTGTTCGTCGTGCAGCTCGGCCACGGTCGATCTGACCTGGCAAATGCCGCCGCCAAACAGATGGAACTCTTGGCCTACACGCCGACCTGGGCAGCCGCCCATCCGGCAGCGATTGAATGCGCCAAGCTCATCAGCGAGGTCGCGCCTCCGGGGATGGACTCCGTCTTCTTCGTGAGCTCGGGTTCCGAAGCCGTCGAGTCGGTTATCAAGTTTGCCCGGCAGTACCACTACATGCGCGGTAATCCGACCAAGACTGGCATCATCAGTCGTAACTTCTCGTACCACGGGACGACCATGGGAGCCTTGTCGCTGACCGGGCTCGAAGGGATTCGGGAGCCGTTCTATCCGTTGCTGCCGAACACCCACAAAGTCCCGAACACGTTGGAAGCCGGACTGGGCGGCGCGGCCGCGTTCGAAGAAACCATTTTACGAGTCGGACCCGAGAACATTGGCTTGATTACGGCGGAACCCGTCCAGAATGGCGGCGGTGCTCTGGTGCCTCCCGACGGCTACTGGCAGGAGCTGCGAAGGATTTGCGACAAGTACGACATCCTCCTCCACGCTGACGAAGTGATTACCGGTTTTGGTCGGCTGGGTGATTGGTTTGGATCTCCGATCGTTGGTGCCGAACCCGACTTCATTACGTTCGCCAAGGGTGCGACGTCCGGGTATGCGCCCATTGGCGGAGTGATCATTCGCGATGACGTCGTCAACGACCTGCTCGTCGAGCATGACTCGGGATTCACTCATGGGGCGACTTGGGGTGGTCATCCCATGGTCATGGCTACGGCTATCGCCAACATCACCGCCATGCGGTCTGAACACGTCGTTGAGAATGTGGCCGCCAACCAGGACTACTTCTGGGCGAAGCTGGCCGAGCTCTCTGATGCTTACGACGTCGTGACCGACATTCGCGGAACGGGCTACTTCTATGCGGTCGAGTTGGGTCGCAGTCGAGCGGGCGGCCAGTACCTCAGCGAGGAAGAGACCGCCCTTTACGTCAAGGAGCGTCTGCCGAGATTCATCCAGGATGCCAATTTGCTGATCCGTGCCGACGACCGGGGCAATGCCAAGCTGATGCTGTCGCCGCCACTTATTTGCGAGGCCAGCGACCTTGACAAACTCATGGCTGGCGTCGACCAGGTGGTCTCCCGATTTGCCGGAGATCTCTCGCCATAAGACCCTAGGAGCGCTCGTATGACCAAAATGACATCAAGCGAGGCATTTGTCGAAAGTCTGGTAGCGCAGGGTGTGACTGATGTCTTCGGCATAGTCGGGTCCGCCTATATGGATGCCCTCGACATTTTCGAACCGGCGGGCATTCGCTTCTACTCGGTGGCCCACGAACAAGCGGCTGCCCATATGGCCGACGGCTACAGCCGAGCCTCCGGCCGTCATGGCGTGTGTATCGCCCAGAACGGTCCGGGCATCACCAACTTCGTAACGGCTATCGCTGCGGCCTACTGGGCGCATTCGCCGGTGGTCATGATCACCCCCCAGACCGGGTCCATGGGGATCGGCAAGGGTGGTTTCCAGGAGATCGAGCAGATGCCGTTCTTCGAGAAGATCACCAAGTACCAGGTCCAGGTCAACCGTCACGAACGTATGGCCGAGCATATGCATCGGGTGTTCACCCTGGCGATGGCCGAGCGCGGTCCAACCCAGATCAACATCCCCCGTGACCTCTTCTATGGAGAAGCCGACTACGACATTCAGAAGCCTCTCGTCATCGAGAAGTCCGCTGGAGGTACCGAAAGTCTGGCCGCCGCGGCTCGTCTACTGGCTGACGCCAGGTTCCCGGTGATTCTCGCCGGCGGTGGGGTGATCATGGCTGACGGAGCGACCGCGCTCACCGAACTCGCCGAGTACATGGACGCACCGGTGGTAAACAGCTATCTGCATAACGACTCGTTCCCGGCCAGCCATCGGTTGGCTTGCGGCCCGCTTGGCTACCAGGGCTCGAAGGCAGCGATGAACATCATCGCCCAGGCCGATGTCATCCTGGCCCTTGGTTCCCGCCTCGGGCCGTTTGGTACGTTGCCTCAGCACGGGATCACGTACTGGCCGGAGAACGCCAAGGTGGTCCAGGTCGATGTCGATCATCGCATGCTCGGGCTTGTACAAGAGGTAGAAGTGGCCGTCCATGGCGATGCTGCGGCAGCAGCGACCGAAATCATGGCTCGTTTGAAGAATATGGACCTGGCTTCGTCGGCCAACACGGACGCCCGCCTGGCCGAGGTTGCTCGGCAGAAAGAAGCCTGGGCGAAGGAACTTGCCCAATGGTCATCTTCGGGCGCGAGTGATCCCATGGCTCCTCGTCGGGCGCTCCGGGAACTCGAAAAAGCCATGCCACCCCGGGCGATGGTGACAACCGACATCGGGAACATCTGCTCAGTTTCGAACAGTTACCTCAACTTCGACGAGCCGAATTCTATGTTTGCCGCCATGATGTGGGGCAATTGTGGCTACGCCTTCCCGACTGCCATGGGCGCCAAAGTGGCTTCGCCAGATCGCCCGGCGATTGCCTATGTCGGTGATGGGGCATGGGGTATGAGCCTGGCCGAGATCATGACCTGCGTTCGTGAGGAAATCCCGGTGGTCGGAGTCGTGTTCAACAACAACCAGTGGGGTGCCGAGAAGAAGAACCAGATTGACTTCTACGACAATCGGTTCGTCGGTACCAACCTGACCAACCCTTCGTTTGCGGAGGTATCGAAAGCGATGGGCGGCGAGGGTATCAAGGTAGGCGACCCGACCCACTTGGGGGACGCCCTGCAGGAGGCAGTGGCTTCGAACAAGCCAACCATTCTTGAGGTCATGGTCACCGATGAACTCGGTGAACCTTTCCGACGTGATGCCCTCAATCGGCCGGTTCGACACCTTGCCAAATATCAAGATTACGGCGGCTAGTTGGCTCCGGTAGTAGCTCGCCCTACTCGGGAGGTCCGAACCGGGCCGCTATCTCGGGAGTATCGCCTGGCGGGATCCGGTCGATCCCACACATTCGGTCGATGACCATGTTCTGGAATCGATGGACCGGTTCCTCGAAGTGGTAACACATCCGTCCTCCCTGGTACTCGGGGGTCGATAGCCCAATCTGGACCCGTTCGACAATGGCGATGTCCTCGCGGTTGACCTCATCCCAGAATCTCAAGAGCTTGTCGAGCCCTTCGGGAGCGGTCGGCG
Organism: uncultured Acidimicrobiia bacterium; assembly: GCA_963847455.1. Taxonomy (GTDB): domain Bacteria; phylum Actinomycetota; class Acidimicrobiia; order Spongiisociales; family JAENVV01; genus JAENVV01. The sequence goes on along the minus strand of CAWKAG010000007.1, from coordinate 15,357 downwards.
TGTCCACCGAATCAGGATGGGTTAGCACCGTCGTGGTCTCGATGGTCCGGTTGGGGTTCCGGGGATCAAGCATGATTACGAAAGCGTGGTTCGGCAGGAACGAGATGGCCACATTGGGGAATAGCGTGACGTGACGGCCCGAGATGCGGTCGCTCCCGGTGATTCGTTCCTGTGGCGGAAGATCGAGCCACCCCGACTTGTCGTCCTGGGTGACCGGGGTGGTGGTAATTGCGGTGTACATGCCCGGTCCTTGCCAGCGGTAGTGATCATCCATGCGCGACACTTTCATCAGCTCCGGATGCACCCACGGCAGGTGGTAGTACTCCATGAAGTTTTCGGCGATCAGTTTCCAGTTGGCGGCGATGTCATACGGATTGACGGCTTGGGTTTTCCACTCCTCCAGCCCGTATCCGGCCATCCGGTCGGGCAAGTCACCAAGCCACTGTGTAAGCGGTCCCGCGGAGCCATCGATGTTCACGAACACGAGGAACGCCCAAGTGTCGACAGACACCGGGAACAGTCCGTAGTCGGCCCGGTCGAATTCCTTCGTCGCCGACATGTCGAAAACCGGCTGCTGTTCCTCCGGGATCCCGGATCCCTCGAAGAGCGGCGTCCCCAGGCACTCGCCGTCGAAGCCATAGGCCCAGGCGTGATAAGGGCATCGGATTCGCTTGGCCAGAGTGCAGTCCTCAGTGATGAGTTGGGCACCCCGATGGCGGCACACATTGAGAAAAGCGTTGAGTTGACCATTGAGGTCCCGGACGATGATGACCGACCGCCCCGCCACGCTGCACACGAGCACGTGTCCGGGCTCGGTGACCTGCTCGATGAACCCGACGGCTACCCAGGAGTTGGCGAAGAGATGAGCCTGCTCGGACTCGAAGTAGTCATCTGATCGGTAGGCCTCCGGGTTCAGCGTGCTGGCCAACTCAACCGGCAGGCGGGTCTGTGCGTAGGTTTCCTCGTCGGTCCACGACATCGTGCTCGACGATACCTATCAACCGTCCGATCTGTCCGCGTGATCCGACATTTCTCGCCGTGGCAATCATGTCAAGAGCTCCTGAGCATCGGTCAGCGTGGCACAATGAGACTGTGACTTCTACTGACACGGACCTCAAGCCAGAGACAACCGATACAGACGGCGACCACGATCGCTTCTCGCACTACGTCAAGAAGGACGACATCGTGCGTGCCAATATCGAAGGAGTGCCGGTGATGGCCCTCTGCGGGAAGGTCTGGATTCCCAACCGGGATCCTCAGCGCTACCCGGTCTGCAAGACGTGCGAGGAGATCATGGCGGTGATCCGGAAGGCCAAAGGTGGGGGATCCTCGTGAGACGGTCGCTGGTGAGCCTGGCCGTGACGGCGCTCGCCCTTGGGTCCTGTTCGGCCATCAAGGAGAACGTCACCGTCGATGTCGAGGGCATCATTGCGTCTTCCTGTTCGCAGCTAGCCGACAAGTTCTCCGAACAACTGGCCGACGCCCTGGTTGAACTGAACGCCAACACTGATGCTGAACTTCCCGATATCGATGTCGGGGCACTTATTGATCGAGCGGGATCCCTCGGTTGTTCACCCGACGACATGAAGCAACTCGTGGCGGCCAAACTTGAACAAGCCGACGCGACCAGCGACAAAGCCAAAGCCCTGATTGCAACGGTAAGCGGCGAACTCGACTCCGTGAGCGGTTGACGGGCGTCATGTCCCGGACCCACGTACGAGCCGGCGAATCTGGCAACGCGGCCGGATGGCGAGTCTGGCGATTGGTCCGTACCGACGAGGACCGAATGCCGGCGCTCGCCTCGACCGAGCGGCAATTTGTGTGGAGCGATCGGTCCGTTCGTGCGCGATGCCTGCCGCCCAGCGACCACTTCGGGGTATCTGACTGGTACCGATCCCATCGCAAGACCCCCGATCATGCGCCTCCCGCGGTGGTATGCGGATGTGGCATCCATGCCTATTGGACCGAGTCGGATGCCCTTGATGACGTGACGTTGGGGCGGGGGACTCTGCGAGCCGTCGGTCAGGTGGAGCTTTCCGAGCGAATGCTGGAGACCGACGCTGGCGTGCGAGCCGAGGCGGCCCGAATCGTCGGGCCGGTCTGGCTGGTGGGCGAGTGTGGGCACTCGAGCGGCGACCGACCCGACTGCGGCAACGTCGCGACGATCGATGTCGAGACTTTCGCGCTCCGGTGCGGCGAGCATATGGTTGCCGGGCAAGTCGATGCTGAGTCAGTCATCTGGTCGATATGTCAACAACTCGAATCGCGATATCAGGTCGAAGTCGTCAGCGCCGTGACATCGTCGGAGCGGCACGACTAGAAAGCCGGGGACCCAACGTAGGATGGTGCCCGATGCTGCCGGTAGTTACGCTTCTTTTCGCCGCTGTCTTTCTCATCGGGCCGCCCGCCACGCTGTCGCTCATGGGACGGTCGCCGAAACTACGTCACCTACCATGGTTGGTGGGAGCGGCGCTGGCAGTTGCGGTGTCGTGGGACCTGCCGAGTCCCTGGTTTAGTGAGTACACCGCGACGTTTTCCCAACATCTCGTTGGCGGCGGAATCAGTTCTGGACTCGTAGCCATGTATTTCATTGCACACCTACCTGGTCCGACGGCCAGACAACGCTTCCTAATAGTGCTGGCAGTGGCTTCCGTGCTCGGCGTGGCCAACGAAGTTCTGGAGCTGGGGTTGGATCTCGTGCGGGGAACGACGCTCCGGCGTGACGCGGTCCTTTGATTTGCTGGCGAACATGATCGGCGCCGGGGCAACCTGGCTGGTCAGCGAGTTGTTCCGAAAACGTTAGTTTCAGCAGGTCTTTACGATTAGCCACCCGACGGAGGTGTTCGACTGTGATGGATCGACGGGTCTTTCTCAAGGATCTTGGCAAGTTTGGCGTGGCCATGGTGGTCGTTTCTGCGTGTGGAACCGACCAGGTTGATGCCCCGGGATCGACAATCGTGTCGAATACGGCTCCAAATCCTGCGGCCGGGACCACTCTGGGAGCCACGACGACGCTCCCGGCTACGACGGTCGGCGCAGTTCCATCAGGCCAGACGACCTGGGAGCGGGTCCAACTGGGATTCGTTTCGGCCTACGTTCTGGCGCGTGGGGGGTGAGGCAACGATCATCGACACGGGCGGGTCCGGGAGCGTGCCGGCGATTGGCGACTCGCTCGGCCAGATCGGCCTTGGATGGGCCGACGTTTCTCACGTCGTCGCGACCCATGACACCCCGACCACATCGGGAGTCGGCCGACGTCATGACGGCGGCGGCTGGAGCCGCAGGGTATGCCGGCCGTGCTCGACGGACCGGCATCTCGTCCCCACGCCCGCTGACCGGCCGTGGGGAGACGGGGACACGGTGTTCGATCTGCGCGTAATTGCCACCCCCGGCCACACGCCGGGTCACATCTCGTTGCTTGACGAGTCTGCCGGCATCCTCGTCGCCGGTGAATCCGCTAACGGAACCGACGGGACCGGTCTAACCGGTGCCAATCCGCAATACACCCCCGACATGGCTACCGCCAATGAGTCGATCGCCAAAATGGCCGGGTTCGACTACTGGTGGTGTTGGTCGGCCACGGCGAACCGGTCACCGAGAACGGATCATCGCTAGTCGGAGCGCTCGTCTCTGGTTAGTGTCCCCGGCATGGCACGATTGAAAAGTCCGATGGTTCTGCTCGTGCGAATCGTGCTTGTCATTGCGGTCGGATTAGGGCTGTTCATCGTCCTGGCACCGCTGGCGCCGGATGGATCCTGGTTCGAAGACGCCGGGTTGAGCCTTCGTGACATCATGTCAGCCTGGTGGGGACAGCCGATCAGATAGGGCGATCTTTGACATTCGGCGCCCAGACTCGCCGAAGTAGTGAGCCAACCTTGCCAGACTGTGTGATATGCGAAGCCACTCATTGACCTTGTTTCTTGCCATTTCGATCGTTCTTGCCGCCTGCGGTGACGACGGGACTGCCGAAGTCGCCTCCATCGACTCAACCACGACCACATCGACCACCGTCGCCTCCGCCGCGACCGACGACAACCAGGCCGAAGCGGCCATGCTGGCGTTCACCGCCTGCCTCCGGGCAGAGGGTGTCGACGTACCCGATCCCACGGTCGACGCCGACGGAAACCCCCGCTTCACCCAGCCGCCTGACCTGTCCGACGTGACGCCCGACGACTCAACGTGGCCGTTGATGCGTGTCGCGACGAATTGGATCAGGTCACGATCGGTTTCATCGGAACCGACCTGACCGGGATCGAGGATTCTCTGCTCGAGTACGCCCAGTGCATGCGTACGAACGGATTCGATTTGCCCGACCCGAAGCTGGACTTGAACTTTGGTGGCCCGGATGGTTTCCAGGGACCGTTTGGGGAAATCGACTTCAATGATCCCGACTTCATCGCGGCAGACGCCGAGTGTGCCTCGATCATCGAGAACCTCAACCCGGATCGCTAGTTGGACGTGATGATCAGGCGCTGATCTTGAGGGTGACGGTGGTTTTGTACAGGACCTGGCCGTCCCAATTCCAGGTGCCCGTGAATACGTAGGTCCCCGGTGCGAGATTGCCAAGCGTTGCTGTGTACGAACGCCTGGTCCTCGAACCGGTCGTAATGTCGTTTCCGACTTCCAGGGCGAGCGGTGCATCGTTCATCGTGACCGTGAAGGTGGCTTCGGTGAAGCGGTCATCGTCGCCAGGAGCGAACGGTCCCTCATAGAACCATCCCTCGTTGATGTAGTACTCATCGAGCCTTGGGGAATTGATGGTGATCTGGCAGGTGACCTGAAGCGGATCACAGACCCCTGAAAACGGAATCGAGAACAGCAGTTGGTCGTGGAGCAGTGGAATCGGCAAAGGAACCGCCCTCGTCAAGAAGGTAGCCATCTCGCCGCGGGTGACCATTCGGGTAGGGCAAAACCTCTGCGGGGCGCAACCCGCGGTGATGCCTGCCGCGGCGAGAGCGTTGATATCGTTCTCGAATAGGGTGCCGTCGTCGTCGGTGAAGAAGTTCGTAGCCGATCCAGACAGTTGGAACCCTCTGACCAAGAATGCGGCCATCTGGCCCCGGGTGACCGCCCGGTCCGGGCAATAACGATCCCCACTCGGTCGGCACCCGGTCGTGATGCCCGAGGCGTGGAGCGAATTGATCGCCGACTCGTGGATATTGCCGTCGTCGTCGTCGAAATAGTCGGCGCTCGTGGCCGGCAGGTCGAGGGCCCTGACCAGAAACGTCGCCATCTCAGCCCGGGTCACGCTGTTGAACGGGCAGAACCGGGTGTTAGTCGGGGGGTTGCATCCGATGGTGATGCCAGCCGCCCGCAACGCATCGATGTTGCGACTCGTGAACGATGCCGTCGTCATCGGTGAAGTACCCATTTGGGGGGATGTGCTCGCCGACGGCAGGTACGGCCGGTAGAGCGAGCGCAGCAACCAGCACCATGACGAGCGTGAGCCGACGAGTCATGGCAAGCTGAGGGTGCTCAGCACCTCATCGGCCTGACCGACCAGGATTTCGCGCGTCGTGCCCGGACCCGAGGACGACGAACAAACAAAACGGTCGGCCGCTTGCCGACGAAAAGAACTGTTGCAGCCCGGCCTGGCCGGGGAGGGGCCGTTGCAGGCGGTTCGCATCGAAGTCGGCCGCCCGGAGTGGCCACGGGACGGTGGTGCTCGAGAAGAGGGCGGTACCCCGCTCGGTCTCGCCGTATTCGAAAAGCACAATAAGGATGTCGTCTAGCCGCATGAGCTCAACGGCACCTCCACCGAAATCGCCCCGTTCGTTCCGGCAAAGGCCAGTTGGCGAAGTGGGCGATGGTGGTCGTGACTTCGGGGGCGTGCCCTTCGGCGAGTGGAGCGGCGGCGGCGCTTCGCCGGTAGAAGTCCGCCTCCCACCCGGCCGGTAGGTCAACGGTGATGCCGCGATCGCTGATCTGGGTCACAACCAGCCGCCGATGACCACGAGACCGGTAGCTACGACGGCAAAACGGACGAGCCAGTCGGCCCGCGGTGCGTACGATTGCATGCGCCGATGATAGGTGCGGAGCGTCTCGCCGGAGACGACCCGACCGACCGTAAGGATCGGCAACCCACGCACCAGGCCAAAGGTCCCGCCGATCGACTGCACCCGTCAGCGGTTGAGCCGACAGAATGGCGAGGGCGATCATCGCGTACACCGCGGTGGTGGTCACAATTGTCACGACGCCGAGGCCGAGTTGGAAGCCGAAGCCACCTCCGTAGACCCAACTCCGGTACATGGAGAGCCAGTCTTCGTTCACCTGGCGGTGGATCGTGGGGATGGTGAGGCCCGAAAGGTCCCATAGAAGGGCAATGGCCAAGATGGTGACGATCACCACCGCCTGACTGGTCGGGGTCGGGTTCCACCACGCGAGGCCCAGCCAGCCGATGGTACCGGCCACGGTGCCTAGTACGAGTCCGCCCATGAGTCCGCCCGCCAGGTAGTAGACGGCCGTTAGACCCCAGCGATTGTTGCGGGTCCGCTCACCGAGCGGATGGATGCTCGACAGCATCGACTCCCCTCAAGGTGACCAACTCGCTCTGATGGCTGCGGCGATGGCTACCGCGACTCCTGCCGCGACGATCACGGTTGGGCCTCTGGTGCGTCGGTCGGATACAACGAGGGGTCGCCAGGTTCGATCCCGGCTGCCCGCAGTTCGTCATCGGCATATTTCTCACGGTCCGAGCCGGGCCGGTGGGTACGCGTCTTGATCGTTGCATCACGGTAGGCCTGCGCGAGGAGCGATTGGACCTGTTTCCATGAGCCGGCCGACCCTTCGCCAACGATCCTTCCCGCCTCGATGAGGATGAAATAGGGCGAAACGGGAATCTTGTATTCATCCCAAGCTTGCGACGTCATAACGACGGGATGATGTCTGGGAGCGAGCTTTTCGAGTTGCGATTCGCTTTCGTGTTCGAGGCTCTTCGTGACGATCACCAGGCGGGTGTCGACGCCTGGGAGGTCGAGGTCCGCTCGCTCGCTGAATTCTTTCCAGAAGATCTGGCAGGTTGAACAGCCGGTCGTCATGAAGGCCAGAAGAGTCGTGTGTTCGGTTCCCAGCACCCCGACATGTCGGGCGGCGCCGTCTGGTTTGGTGCCGGTTATATCGAAGGCCGGGGTGGTCTGGGTGCGAGGCTCGGCGATCCCCTCCCGGGTCTTGATTCCAGAACTACGGGTGGCCTTTCCGCCCTCGCCGACTCCCAACTCGTGCAACGCTCGGAGAATCTCGGCGTGGCTCCGCAGCAGTCCGGCCACCAGGATTGCCAGCAGCGCGACCGCGACCGTGAGTGAGACGATGAGAGCGGTCATCAGACGAGCCAGGTTCCGTCGTCGTTGTCGGGTTCCGGGAGGCCGGGCAACGCGGTTGAGCTTGCTGACCAGACTACCGGCGTACCGGTTGGCATTTCGAGAGTGGCGTTGGCGCCACCCGTCCAGTTGCCGTTGCGGAGCATCCAGGTCGTACCGTCTCGAATGACGCCTGGTGTGTCGGAACCGTTACCGTCCCAGTCACCGACGATCGGGGTGTCGGTCGCGAGACCGAAGTTGAACACCAGATCGGGCTGGCCGGCTGAATTTGTGTTGCGTAGATACCAGGTTCCGTTGCGAAAGTATCCGGGCGTTGTGACGCCATCGCCATTCCAGTCACCAACGACGAACTGATCGCCGACCTGGCCAAACGTGAATACGTAGTCCGGTTCCCCGGTGGCGTTGGCGTTGCGAAGCCGGAACTGATTGCCCCGGATGACTCCAATGGTTTCAACGCCGCTGCCGTTCCAGTCGCCGACGATCGGAATATCGCCCGGTTCGCCATACGAGAAGATCACGTCAGGCGTACCGCCCCCTGTCGAGTTCTTGAGGCGCCACCAGAGAACCTCGTCGCCCAAACGACCAAATCGGCTGTTGCGCACCACGCCGGGGGTACGGGTGCCGTCGCCGTTCCAGTCGCCAACGACGGGTATCTCATTGGTGAGACCGAACGAGAAATTGGTGGTCGGTGACGACGTCTCAATCCCGTTCTTCAGAGTCCAGCTACCGGCGTTGTAGACCCCGGGAAGGGCCGGATAATTGGTGGAGTTCTGGAGGCAAGGAGCGTTGTGGAATCGGGTGTTGTTGTCGGTGGCGCTGGTCGTTGAGCAACTGGAGTCCCACACCCAGGGCGGGGTACATGTGACGACCCGGCACACGATCGGTCCGAGGCACCTCACATCATTGCCGCACTGGCCATAACGGAAGGAAGTACAGCAAGCCTTCCGGTTCTTGCAGCTCTTGTTTCCGCATTCGCAGTTGCAGCTGACGCACGATCGGGAACACAGCCCGGATCCGCCACAGGAACACCCGTTGCACGAGGCGTTGCAGTCGAGGTAATAGCGGGGCTGACCGACGCCATCAACCGTGCAATAGCCGGAACCGTCGGCCTTCCACCAACCCGCAGCCGTTGATCCTGGCGGGCAACCGTTCTCACCCGTCAGAGTGCAGCAGAACTCGGTGTACCCGTCGCAACACTGATCCGAACAGTTGCACGATTGCCCTGAGCACGAACAGATGGCTGCGTAGGCACTAACGGGCTGCATCGTGAACTTCAGCGGAGAAACAACCAGGGCCGTTCCAGCCATGGCGGCTCGTTTGAGAAAGCCGCGTCGGTCCAGTTTGCGGTCCAGCAGGGAGCTGGTCTTGTCAACAAGCCAGCGACTCATGAGGTGCGAACTGCGCGGAGGGTCTGGGGTAGTGCGGTCAGGGCCACATAGAGAAGATAGATGATGACGCCGGTGAGCAAGAGCAGTGGAACGCCGGCCCCTGGTTGATCAGCGAGAAGCTCGGATAATCCGGGAAATGGTCGGGCGGCCATCAGCGCAGCGATAGCTGCCGCCGGCGAGGTTCACCATGACGTGAATGATGGAAGGGGGCGTCTCGGCCTTTCCGAAGCAACCGCATGACTGCACGGGGGTCTCGGCTCGACGGGCGATGAGCACGAACCCGGCGAAACTCATGTAAGCCGCAGCTGTCAACAATGAGGCAATCGGATGGCCCGTCCCGAACGCAACGACGCCGATCACGATCTCGACGATTCCCAAACTCCGGATCAGGAACGGTTGAGAAGGCAGCCCTAGCGCGTCGAGTGCAGTCGCCGTTTCGGTCGGCCGAACCACCTTGAGACCTCCGCCGAGCGCGAGCAAGGCAGTCACAGCGAGATAGGGTCCGGCGATACTCAGCATCGGGTAGGAGGATAGCTACCCCTGGGGAGCAGCTGAACTGCCCGTGTTTCCTAGGTGGTGCGACCCGATGTGTGCTTCAGGGCAGTGGTGTTCTGGACCCTAATCAGGCGATAGCCAGTGCTGATCGCTCCGCTATCACGCAGTTCCTTGAGGGCTTCGTTGACGGTTTGGCGGCTGGCGCCGAGGAGGTCGGCTATCGCCGATTGGGAGAGGTGGACCTCGCCCCGCTGGTCGGCTTCGTCGAGCAGAAGTTCAGATACTTGCTCGCGAACGGTGCGGTGCATAAGCCCCAGGACTCGCCGCTGGGTTGACTCGAGCTGGGTAAGGCCGGCGACCAGCCATCGGAGCGTCAGAACGGGTCGCTGGAAGAGGACCGGGAGGAGCTTGTCCCTGTCGAAGCGGAAAGCCGTAACGGCGTTGACAGCGCGGGCTGATGAGTTGTATGGCTCGTCACGAAACATCGCAATGTCTCCGAGCACTGACCCTGAATGGGCCCGTCCTATCACCCGCCGGTGGCTGCTGTCACCCCGATAGAGCTCAACCTGGCCGGTCTCGATCACATAGGCAGAGGTAGCTTCCTGGTTGCTACGAAATAGATGGGTACCCGGGTACTTCTCGATGACCTCCCCGGTTTCGGCAAGGGCTTCGAGGTCGCTAGGACGTAGCGGGAGATACTCGGTTCGGCCGAAGGTGCTCGCCAGCCAGGCGAAGTGTTGAGCGCTCTTGTTATCCATATGATCTGATACCGACAACCTTCCGACAGTCACTTCTGTTCCCGCCACACGGCTGCCAGCGCCAGAGCGGCGGTTCCGCCCAAGACAGAGAAGACATACGCTTCAAGTGCAGCACCGCCGACGGGCAGCAGAGAAGGTCCCTCCAATCCGCCGGTCAGTGCCAGGACGGTGGTGGTTGCGACGCCGATTAGAGCGCCAACCGCGCTTAAACCGAACCGCTTGCGCCACGCGATTGATGGATCCTCGACCATCGACCCCAGGAGGGGCCAGGTGCCCAGAATCACCGGGGCGAGATGCAGGGTACGAGTCGGTGACGTCAAAGCCAGGACGATCCATAACGTCACGAAGACGCCGACGGTTAACCAGGGCTGCCGTTTCATACGTTGATCAACTGGTGGGCGGGCCCGAGCCGACCACAACTGTCACGGATGCGACGATTGCGGAGACACGTGTCGCGTCTATCCGGGAGAATTCAGCCAGCGAGTAGCGCGGCGGCGACGCCGCCGTACATGACCTTTTTGATCTGGCCGAGTGTGTTGGCGTCTTTGCCGGATAAGGCTCGGGCGTGCGCCACGGCCTCCGAAAGAACGGCATCTTCGTCTACGGCACTATCTACGATCCGCTCTCGTGCGGCTTCGGCTCCGCCGAACCGGTAGGCGGTTGTCATCGCCTTGTGGGCGGCTTGTTTGCTGAGTCGGCTTTGAATCAGTGCGGCCATGCCGGGCGTGAAGGGAATCCGGATGTCGACTTCGGGCAGACCCCAAAACCCCCGATCGGCACGCATGATGCGGAAATCATGGGCGAGTGACCACATCGCGCCAGCTGCCATACAGTGCCCGTTGATGGCAGCGACGGTAGGCCTGGGGAAGAGGAGGGTTCTGGCGAGGAGCTGCTGGGTCTCTTTGGCGATTTCGGCAATGCCCCATGCGAAATCGGGGTTCATCGCCTTCTCAAGATCGAGTCCGTTGGAGTAGTACTTCCCCGCCCCGGTGGTGACGAGTGCTGCCGGTCCGGCGTGGTGTTCAGCGGTGTCGAGGGCGTCGTTGATCATGGCCAGTGAATCGGGGTTGAATCGGTTGTCGTCGATGTCCATCGTGAGGACGAATACATCGTCATCCTGGGTGAGCTCGAAGGTCATGCGGCAACCCTACTATGGGTGTGAACGGTCGTTAACAAGGAGTAGGGCAACATGGCAGGATTGGCGGGCAAGACCATCTTCATGTCTGGGGGTAGTCGGGGGATAGGCCTGGCGATCGCCCTGAAAGCCGCCGCCGACGGTGCCAATGTTGCACTCATCGCCAAGACGGCGGAACCTCACCCTCAGCTGCCGGGAACCGTGTACACGGCTGCCGAGGAGATCGTACGTGCCGGGGGTCATGCGTTGCCGATCGTCGGAGATATCCGGTTCGAAGATTCAGTGACCGATGCGGTCGAACAAACCGTCGCCCGTTTCGGCGGCATCGACATCGTCATCAACAACGCTTCGGCCATCAACCTGAGCGGGACTGAGTCGCTTTCCATGAAGGCCTATGACCTCATGCAGAACATCAATACCCGGGGCACGTTTCTCGTGTCGAAGACTTGTATTCCGCATCTAAAGCAAGCCGCCAACCCGCACATTCTTACGTTGTCGCCTCCGCTCAACATGGCGCAGCACTGGTTCCAGAATCATGCTGCCTACACGATCGCCAAGTACGGAATGAGCATGTGCACGCTGGGGATGTCGGCCGAGTTTGCCTCCGATGGGATTGCCGTGAACTCGCTTTGGCCACGCACCCTCATCGCCACTGCCGCCGTTCAGAATCTGCTGGGAGGTGATGCAGCGATGGCACGGTCCCGCCGCCCTGAAATCGTTGCCGATGCTGCCTACGAGATCGTCTCTCGCAATTCCACCGATACCACGGGCAACTTCTTCATTGACGACGAGGTGCTGGCTGAGGCCGGCAAGACAGATCTCTCCGAGTACACCTACATTGAGGGCGCTCAGCTTCAGCAGGACATATTCCTCGATTAAGGGTTGGAATACCTCTCGGATCGTGAAGTGAAGTTTTGAGGAACAAGTGCCCGAAAAGTTGTTGTAGCCGGGCGGCTGGGGCATTCTGGTGTCATGGAAACCGCAATCGACACACCCACCGATAACAGCACCGACCGAACGCCTCCCCGTGGATCGGGTGCCCTGGCCGGCCTGATTGCCGTGGCCGTGGCGCTAGCCGTGGCAGAGCTGTTCGTCGGTATCGTCGGGCGTGGCCAGTCGGTGATCGTATCGATCGGAAACTGGGTTATCGGGGTGTCGCCCGAGCCGCTTGTGAAATGGGCCATTCGAACCTTCGGAACCGCCGACAAACTGGTTCTGGTGGTTTCGATCCTCGCCACCATTTTTGTGCTCGGAGCGGTGGTCGGAGTCGTTGCGACTCGACGCCTGATACTGGCAGCGGCGGCGTTTGTCGGAGCCGGAATCCTGGGTTTGATCCTGGCCGCCACCGACCCGGTTACGGATCTCACGGTCGCTGCATCCGCGGTCGTCCTGGCGGTGTTCGTCGGTTTCACCGCCCTGGTCGTGCTGGTGCGGAAGCGGCGCCTAGCCGTAACCGATGACTCGCGACGTTCGTTCCTGACAGCCATGGGTGTGACCGCAGTCCTAGCCGGCATCGGGGCGGTGATCGGTAGGAGCCTTGTGAATGGCATCTCGGCTGCTTCGGAGCGGGCCGGGATTTTGCTGCCAACCAGCCAGGAAGGCCCGGTCGTAATCCCCGATGGAGCTCAGGTCGATGGCGCCGTCCCGGTAATCACCCCCAACGAAGACTTCTATCTGATTGATACGGCGCTCCGTCCGCCACCGGTCGATCTCGCCACCTGGACCTTGACCATCAAAGGCATGGTGGACGAAGAAGTGGTACTCACCTATGACGATCTATCCGCCCTGGCTACGACTGAGCGAGTCGTGACGCTGTCCTGTGTTTCCAACTCGGTCGGAGGCTCACTGGTCGGCACTGCCAAGTGGCTGGGGGTCCCATTGCGAGATGTACTCGACATGGCGGGCGTCCAAGAAGGTGCGACACAGATCGTCGGGCGAGCAATCGACGACTTTACGGTTGGCTTCCCAACCGACGCTGCTTACGACGGTCGTGATGCGCTCATCGCCATCGGCATGAATGATGAACCGCTTCCGGTCGATCACGGCTATCCGGCTCGGCTCGTAGTCGCCGGTCTCTATGGATACGTATCGGCAACGAAGTGGTTGAGCGAGATCGAACTCACCACCTGGGACGGGTTTGACGCTTATTGGGTACCGAGGGGCTGGTCGAAGACCGGTCCGATCAAGACGCAGTCACGCATCGATTCGCCGACGAAGGAGTCCAGAGTCGCGGTCGGGCCGCGTCGGATTGCCGGCGTCGCTTGGGCCCCCAACGTGGGGATCGACGCCGTTGAAGTCAGTATTGACGCAGGTGAATGGATGCCAGCAACCCTTGGTGAGCCGCTCAGCGATAACGCGTGGCGCCAATGGTATGTCGACTGGGACGCTCCGTCTGGCCGCCACACGATTGCGGTTCGGGCAACCGACAGTTCCGGGTACACCCAGACCGCTGAGCTAGCGGCTCCTAGGCCCGATGGTGCAACCGGTCATCACACCATCGCCGTCAACGTCGCCTAGATCAGCGTCGTTCTAATTGCCGAATCGCTTGTTGCTAGCTCTCTCGGTGGGTTAGGAGCCGGCGAGCGGCAGGCCGCTGTCGAGCCATGACAGAATCCCACCATCGACTTCGTAGACTTCTGTGAACCCCAAGGAGCGCATTTCTTGGGCAGTGGTACCGCTCCGGTTGCCTGATCGGCAATACAGGACGTAGGGCACGTCCTTGTCAAGGTTGGCGAGGTTGGTCCCGAAGTCCGCCTCGTAGAAATCGATGTTGATAGCGCTGTCGAGGTGTCCCTCTGAGAACTCTTCCGGCGTGCGGACGTCGAGAACGACGAGGTCGGCGGGCGGCGCAGACGTGATGGCATACGAGGTCGTCTGCCGAAACGGTGATGACACCTGTTTCGGTTGCTGTGTTGACCTCGGTCTGGGTGGCCGTCCCGCAGGACGCCAGGAACAGACTGAGGGCGAGGAGTGGTAACAGGATTCGGCGCATTTCATTGGCCTTTCTTGATGGGTAGGTCTTTTCGGTTCCAGGCGTTGATACCGCCCCGGACATCGATGGCCGAGATGCCCATATCCCTGAACATGGCGGCCGCTCGGGCCGACCTACTCCCGGATCGACAGATGACCAGGACTTCGCGGTCCCCATATTGGCGGGTCAGGGCCTGGCGGCGCTGTTGGATGGAGTCGAGGGATACTCGCACCGAACCGGGAACGTGGCCCTGGCGCCATTCCTCTTTGGTTCGAACGTCGAGCAGGGCGGCGCCATCCGTTTGACGCTGGCTGGCGGATAGAACGTTGATGGCGTACTTATTGAACATGAGATCCTGGGCTGGGTTGGTTAATCGTACTGGTGTTGACGGCCATATGCGAATTCATGCATATAGAGAAATGGTTGATGGCAGGCGGCGCGGTAGCGTGGCCTTATGCATGCGCCTTCCGTTGAGATCGTGGAGACCTCCATTCGTTTCGGGGGCGCCCGGCGGCCGATTCGCGCCTTCAAGCTGTTCAGCGGCCGGCTTTCGGCGACGATTTGGGATCACGGTGCGACGCTGGTTGCGGTTGAGACACCTGATGGGTCTAACTTCGTGCAAGCTCGAGGCCCGGACTCCGACTTCGGCGCCGAAGATCGGGGTGGATTCATGGGGTCGACCATCGGGCGATACGCGAATCGGATAGCTAACGCCCGCTTCGATCTCGACGGGGCGGAGTATCACCTCGTGGCCAATGATGGACTCCACACGCTTCACGGAGGGCCAGTTGGTTTTGACCGCCGGGGCTGGGAGCCGAAGTCCTGGAGCGTCCCGACCGGGTCGGGGTTTGGTGAAGCCTGCAAAGCGAGGACGGAGACCAGGCATCCCAGGGAATCTGTCAGTGTTGGTCACCTTTTGGCTGGAGCCCAACGATCGTCTGGTCCTTGAGACGAGGTGACCTGCGACGTGTGACCGTCGTTTCTCTGGCCATCACGCCTCCGTGGAACGGCTCGTGTTGGCACCATCGGTGACCACGTGTTGGAGATCAATGCCGGGGACACCTGGAAGCGGACGAGCCACTTCCCGGTCGGCGTGAAGTTGGTGGCTGGGGCCCCCTACCACTTCCGGTCTGCTCGGGCGATCATCGACGAAAGCGATGGTGCCGGGTCGCAGACGTGCTTTGGGGTCGAATCCGACTGACCCCTGCTGGGTACTCACCCATGTGCCTGGGGGAAGGGAATGACGATACTTGAGACGGACCAACCCGGCTTGCAGGTGTACCCGGCCAACCGC
>CAWKAG010000006.1:0-38154 GCA_963847455.1 uncultured Acidimicrobiia bacterium | reverse complement strand
ACCAGATCACCCAGCGGGCAGCTTCTCGAGGAGCAGAGCATCTCGAGACCACTGTTAAGCGGCCCATCATCAACACCCGGGACGAACCGCACGGCGACTCGAGACCCGCCGATTACACGTAATCATCGGAGATGCCACGTTGTCGGAGGTCCAGACCTTCGTCAAGCTGGACTACCCGCACTACTTCGTGCGGCCCTTCGAGGACGGGTTCTTCCCGGAAGCTCTGGAGCTTGAAGATCCGGTCGCGGCGTGCTGGGAGGTGAGCCACGAGATCTTCGAAATGACCCGGTAGCCATATCCGTTGTGGAATGGCTCGTCGATGACCGCGCTCCAATGCAGAACCGCTACGCATCGACTGGTTGGCGCAAATATGCCGAGCAAACCACCGACAGTCCCGTGACCGAACGAGTTCTGCTCGAATGAGAAGGACTGCTCGACGACCTTAAGCCGATCCCGCCCGCACGGCGGACCGACTGACTGGGTCGCCAAGAAGACGCTTCATGGAGGCCTACGTCGACCGTGGACGCGGCTTGGGACGATCCCCGCCTGGCCGTCATCAACCTCCAGTATCACGACGTCGATCCCGCCAAGAGCTTGTTCAGGAAGTTGCAGGATCGGGGCCGGATCAGGCGACTCTTCACCGACGACCAGGTCCGGGCGGCAGCTGCTCAGCCGCCCGAGGACACCCGGGCATATTTCCGGGGAAGATGCGTCACCAAGTATGGCGAAAAGGTTGTTGCAGCCAATTGGGACTCGCTGGTGTTCGACGCATCCGAAGCCCATCTCGAAACGGGTGCCTGATGATGGAACCGCTCTTGGTACCAAGGAGCTGGTATCCGAGCTAATCGGATGATTCAGACACTGTCCAAGAGCTTTTGCAGGGTCTAGGAGGACATTGACATGTCAGAACAGGAACAACAACGAGCGCGACGCTCATCAGAAGAGGCGGTAGTCGAAGCTGACGCTATCGAAGTAGATGACGCAGCCCGTGAAACTGTCGAAATCACCGACGAACTGCTCGATGAAATCGACTCGGTACTTGAAGAAAACGCCGAGGAAATGGTCAACAAGTACGTTCAAAAGGGTGGCGAATGAGCGAACCGAAGGCACCGGTTGGCGGTATTACTGAATCGCCTGCCGGGTTCGCTCAGGTACTCAAAGCCGCCGGTTTGGCGCCCACCTGGGACGCAGTCGGCGGTTCGGCTGCCGATCTGGGTCTAGCCGACGCCACGACCGTTCTCGCCGTCCGCTATGACGCCGGGGTGTACATGATTGGCGATCGCCAGGCCACGGAGGGCTACAGCGTTGCGCACCGGCGGATGAAAAAGGTCTTCCCCTCAGATGACTTTTCTGCCGTAGCCATCTCGGGGACTGCCGGGTTGGCCATCGAACTGGTCAAACTCTTTCAGACCGAACTGGAACACTACGAAAAGCTCGAAGACCCGGCTGAGCCTCGAAGGTCGCGCCAACTTCCTGGCCAGGCTGGTCCGCCAGCAGCTTCCCATGGCCTTTCAGGGGCTCGTTGTCGTGCCGCTGTCTTGCGGATTCGACCACCTGGTCGGGATCCGGTCGCCTGTTTACGTTTGACGTCGTTGGCGGGAGATATGAAGAGACGATTTCGGAGCCACTGGCTCCGGGTCCCGGGAGGCGAAGTCGTACTTGCGATCCCACTTCGATCCAACCATGGATGCCGAGGAGGGGCTTTCCGTAGCCATGCGCTCGCTCGTAGCAGCGGCCGAACAGGATGTGTGCCACCAGCGGGCGCCGATATACGCGGGGGCACTCTACCCGAACGTAATCCGGATCAACGTCGACGGACTCGTTGAAGTGACCGATGAGGAGATCGTCCCGATCGCCGAAGCAGCCTTGGAGCTGGTTCGATGACGATGCCCTTCTACGTTCCCCCCGAACAGCTGGTCAAGGATCGGGCTGATTTCGCTCGCAAGGGTATCGCCAGGGGCCGCTCCATTGCGGCGGTCGAATACGAAACCGGCATCTTGCTGCTGGCCGAGAACCCTTCCGGCACGCTCCACAAGATCTCAGAAATCTACGATCGGATCGCCTTCGCCGGGGTGGGAAAGTTCAACGAGTTCGAGCTGCTCCGCGTCGCCGGGATTCGCCATGCCGATGTGAAGGGCTACATGTACTCACGCTCCGACGTGTCGGCCAAGAGTCTGGTCAACGCGTTTGCCCAAACTCTCGGCAACATTTTCACGCACGAGGTAAAGCCGTTTGAGGTGGAGTTGCTCGTTGCCGAACTCGGCGTCGCAGACCAACCAAATCGCATGTACCGGGTGTTGTACGACGGCACCTTGTATGACCAGACCGGATTCGCAGCAATCGGCGGCAACTCGGAAGACCTCTCCGAGCGTCTGGAAGCCGCCTACCGTCCAGGACTTTCGCTCGACGAGGCGGTTCGACTGGCGGCCGGAGCCTTTGAAGACGAAGTTGAAGGCTGGGAGGGGGCGATCCTCGACCGCAATGGGCATCGACGAGCCTTCCGGAAGCTCACTGCCGAAGAGATCGCCGGATTCATCGCCGATGCCTAAAGAGGAGCTTCTTGCTCGCCGCGCCGTAGCGGCGAGCCAAGGCTAGACCGTGCTCGCTGTCCCGAGCCTTGGGACCCGATGCAACTAGGGTGACCAGGTGCAACGCCGGATCTTTGGGATCGAGAATGAGTATGGAGTTACCTGCGTTCTGCGTGGGCAACGGCGGCTGAGTCCCGACGAGGTGGCCCGTTATCTCTTCCGACGGGTGGTGAGTTGGGGCAGATCCTCGAACGTCTTCCTCGAGAACGGTGCCCGCCTCTACCTCGACGTTGGTAGCCACCCTGAGTATGCCACCCCGGAATGCGACTCGTTGCTGTCCGTGGTTGCCCACGACAAGGCAGGGGAGCGGATCCTCGAGGGACTCGTCGAATCAGCCGAAGAACGCCTCGAGGAAGAGGGGATTCGCGGCCAGATCTACTTGTTCAAGAACAACACCGACTCAGCCGGCAACTCTTACGGATGCCACGAGAATTACCTCGTTTCGCGACATGGCGAATTCCAAAAGACGGTCGACACGCTCATTCCCTTCTTCGTGACAAGGCAGATCTTTTCGGGGGCGGGCAAGCTGCTACAGACGGCCAAGGGGCCAATGTATTCGATCGCCCAGCGTGCCGAGCACATCTGGGAAGGCGTTTCGTCGGCGACGACCCGTAGCCGGCCGATCATCAACACCCGCGATGAGCCACACGCCGACGCGGAGAAGTATCGGCGCCTCCACGTGATCGCCGGCGATTCCAACATGTCCGAATACGTCAACTACGTCAAGATCGGCACGACTGTCGCGCTATTGCAGATGATCGAGGACAACGTGGTGTTTCGTGATGTCTCGCTAGAGAACCCGATCCGGGCGATCCGTGAGATCAGCCACGACATCACGTGCCGTCGTCGGGTTCGCCTGCGCAACGGTCGGGAACTCTCGGCCTTGGATATTCAATGGGAGTACCTGGATCGGACGCTGCGCTACGCCCGCACCACCGGGTTCCCTGCCGAGGTTCAGAAGGCCATTGAAATGTGGGAGTACCTGCTCACCAGCCTCGAAAAAGACCCACTGACCCTGAATCGTGAAGTGGACTGGGTCACCAAATATCACCTCATTGAGAAGTATCAGGCCAAGTGGGATCTCAATCGATCGGATCCCAAGCTGGCGCTGCTCGATCTGAGCTATCACGACGTCGAATCGACAGCGTGGCCTGTTCTACATCCTCCAACGCCGCGGGTTGGTTGATCGGGTCGTCACCGACGCGGCCGTCGCCACCGCCATGGTGGTCCCGCCCCAAACCACCCGCGCCAGACTCCGTGGCGAGTTCATTAAGGCAGCGAAAGCCAAAAAAGCGCGACTTCACGGTTGACTGGGTACATCTGAAGCTCAACGACCAGGCTCAACGAACGGTGCTCTGCAAGGATCCGTTCAAATCGGTCGACGAGCGGGTCGAAAACTTATCGCGGGCCTGTAGGGCTACATTTGTGGCCGTATGAAGAATGTCATTGAGCGACTCCTGAACCTCTTGGCCTTCCTGCTCACCAGCGGAAGGCCGGTGACTGCCGATGAGATTCGTGAAACGGTCGCTGGATACGACCGGGAAAACGACGTCGCCTTCCATCGGATGTTCGAACGTGACAAGGATCTCTTGCGGTCGATGGGTATTCCCATGGGAATGACGTTCACCGACGCCTGGGAAGTCGAACAAGGCTATGTGGTACCACCCCAGGACTATGAGTTGGCCGATCCAGGGCTCACGGACGAGGAGCGAGCCGCTCTCTGGCTGGCAGCCCAGATCGTCCGCCTTGGCGGTCAACCCACCGGAGCCGATGCCATGTTCAAGCTGGGCGGCGCTCCGATGACCGCCGCCGGAGAACCGCTCGCCGCCGACCTCGGCCTGTCAGCAGATGATCTCGGGACCATCTTCTCGGCAGTGGCCGAACACCGCATCCTGACGTTCGAGTATCGGGAACGGGCTCGCAAGATCAAACCATACGGGATGATTCACCGGCGAGGGCACTGGTACGTGGTTGGAGACGCCAACGGTGAGATGCGGGCCTTCCGGGTCGATCGAGGCGAAGGATTCCGGGCCGGGCCGCAAGCCGAGGCGTTCAAGCGTCCTGCCGATTTCGACATTCGCAGCTCGATTCCGGCCGCCCCCTGGGAGGCCGGTGACGCCGATATCGTCGCCGAGGTTCAGTTTGATGCCAATGTGGCCTGGTGGGCCGACCGACAGCTTCCCAAGGGAGCCGAGCGCGTCGTACTGCCCGATGGTGGACTAACGGCGCGCCTTCCGGTCGCCAACACGGACCGCGTTCATCGGGTGGATGATCGGCTTCATCGATGAAGCCGAGATTGTTGGACCTCCCGAATTGCGAGAGCAATTCGTTGAAAGGGTGCGGGGATGAGCGAAAAAACCATCAAACGACTCACGCGCATTCTCTCCATGTTGCCCTGGGTGATCGCCAACCCCGGGACAACCGCCGATGAGGTTGAGCGCCGCTTCGGATACTCGCGGCGTGAGCTCGTTGCCGACCTCGAATTGGTCTTCGTGTGTGGCCTGCCTGGTTATGGACCGGGGGACCTCATGGACGCCTACATCGAAGATGACGAAGTCGTGGTGGATATGGCCGACTACTTCTCGCGCCCCCTAAAACTGAATGCGCCCGAGGCCTTGACGCTGTTGGCGTCTGGCATGGCGCTCACGAGTACCGGGCAGGCGCCTCCTGCACTGGAGCGAGCCGTAGACAAATTGGCGGCGGTCGTCGCCCCCGACGTCGACGATGCCCTCTTCGTTGATTTGGCCGGAGCCGAGCCGGCGTTGCTGGACGTCTTCCGAACCGGCGCCCGCGAGCATCGGGTCATCGACTTGACGTACACCTCCATTGGATCCGGGGTGACCACCGAGCGACTCATCGAAACCTGGTCGGTGTTCTCCTCGCTGGGTAACTGGTACGTGTCTGGCTACTGCCGTCTGGCATCAGCTGAGCGTGTTTTTAGGATTGACCGGGTTAGATCAGCGGTGCCGACGGAAGAGACGTTTACCGCCCCCGAGTCCGTCCCCCCGCCTGAAGTTCGGTATACGCCGTCAGAGGATGACGTTCGGGCGGTCATTCGATTAGGTCCCGCCGCCCGGTGGGTGGCCGAGTACTACCCGGTAGAGATCCTTCAAGATGACGTCGTGTCGTTCTCCGCTTCCGACCCGGCTGTGGCCGCCCGTTTGCTGCTCCGGCTTGGGAAGAGTGCCGAACTTCTGGAAGGTCAAGAGGTGCGGGAGCGTTTGGTCGATGATCGCAGCCGCATCCTCGCTAAGTACGGGGTCACGCCTAGCCTTTAACTGTCACGACTTCCCGCGGATTTTTTCTTCAGTCTGAAGGCCCTACCGCCGATAACAGACACAAGAGAAACGGTCTGCGGAGAAAAGAACCCATGACGACGATCAAATCAACTTGTAGCCGATGCGGCGATGTAAAACTCCAGCCAATGGATTTGGCTTTGGAGCTGGATCCGGCAGAAGATAGCGGCGTTTACCGCTTCGCTTGCCCGACCTGTGCGCAGATTCAGCGCCGGCCAGCCAATGCTCGAGTCGTGAGCGTACTGCTTGCGACGGGCGTCCCTTACGAGGTGGTGCGCACCGACCTCATCACCGAATCGGAGATCTCTCGATTCGCTGAAGCCCTCGGGCAAGACGCTGACTTCATCAGCATGATCACCTCAACCACCTAAGAACTCACAGCCCTCCCAGACCAAATAATGACGCCCCGCCAATGCGGGGCGTCATTATTTGGCCCACAGCGTCGGATCGCTCAGGACCATCTACCATATTCGATGATGCCCGATATCAACTTTGGTGAATGGATGATTATCGCCCTGATCGCCTTGATCGTGGTCGGGCCGCGCAACCTGCCAGACCTCTCGAGAAAGCTCGGTGGCTGGATGCGAGAAGCCCGGGCGATGGCCACCGACTTCCGGGTCGGACTCGAACGCGAAAATCGCCGAACTCGACGAGGTTCGATCGGACCTGAAGAACCTTGGCACCGAAGTCTCTCAACCTCTCAGGGAGATCAAGGACGAACTCGGTTCTGTACCGGGCGAGTTGAAACCACTTGATTGGACCGGACCGGTCGCTGCCACAGGGCCTACGCCAGACGACTCGGCTCGCGACTTCAATCGGATTCATGGAATCGCCGATGGCCAGGAGGAACCCGAGACGCCAGGCATCTCTGCCAAACGCGCCGCCAAGAACGAGGCGGAACTGAACAACGTCGATGAAGGACCTGCCGCAGCCGTACACGCTGCCGAGCCTGCGGCCGGCGATACGGATCCTGAGAGCGACGCAACGGACCACGAGTCGGACGCCGATAGCGCCGTCACCGATGCAGGGGCCGACTCGGACCGGGCCGCCGAGGCATGACCGCTCAGGAAAAGCGGATGTCGATGATCGGGCACCTTGACGAGTTGCGTTGGCGACTGCTCAAGACGGCCATCGCGCTCGTGCTTGGATCTATCGTCGCCTGGACGTTTCGCGGCCAGATGCTCGATCTGCTCAAAGCACCCTACGTCGATATCTTTCCTGGCGAAGACCTCCAAACCATCACTCCGACGGAGCAATTCGGATCTGCAATGCGGCTGGCGTTTTTTGGGGGGTTCCTGCTGGCTAGTCCGGTCATCATGTGGCAGTTATGGAGCTTTGTCGCTCCCGGCCTGACAGCCAAGGAGCGTCGCTGGGCGATCCCGATCGTAACCGCTCTCGTTGTCCTGTTTCTTGCCGGAGTCGGGTTCGCCTATCTAATTCTTCCCCGAAGCTTGTTATTCCTCAACTCGGTGCTGGACGCTGAACTGTCGGTGACCGTCAGCGAATATCTGTCATTCGTGCTGCGTTTTTTGCTGGTTTTCGGGCTGGCCTTCGAGTATCCGGTCTTCCTTTTTGCAGCAGGAGCCGTCGGTATGGTTACGTCGGCTCAGCTGGCCCATATGCGGCGATGGGCGGTCCTGGCGATCAGCGTGGTCTCTGCTGCGGCGACTCCCACCGGGGACCCGTTCACGATGCTCGTGATGGCCGTACCCCTCTACCTCATGTACGAAGTCACGCTGTTGCTCATTCGCTACGTGCTCAGGAAGTGAGCCGGGCTGTCGAGTTCTTCGATCAACTGAGCTTCGAGGCTGATGCGTTTCAGCGCCAGGCTGTCGAAGCGATCGAGTCGGGCAAGTCGGTTGTCGTGACCGCACCGACCGGGGCAGGTAAAACCCTGGTCGCCGACGGGGCGATCTATCTCGCTCTGCAGCGAGGCAAGCGCGCCTTCTACACAACCCCGATCAAAGCACTCTCAAACCAGAAGTTTGCCGATCTCTCCGATGAACATGGCGACGCACGGGTAGGTCTCCTGACCGGTGACAACTCCATAAACGGGGATGCTGACATCGTGGTGATGACGACCGAGGTGTTTCGGAACATGATCTACGCCGGCGATGGTCGTCTGGCAGATGTGGGCATCGTGGTGCTCGACGAGGTCCATTACCTGGCAGACGCCGCTCGGGGATCGGTTTGGGAAGAGGTCATCATCCACGGTCCCGAACACATCCAGTTCGTATGCCTATCTGCAACGGTCGCCAATCCCGAAGAGTTTACCGCCTGGATTCAGGAGCGCCGAGGCCCAACTGAGCTGGTCATCGAGACCAACCGACCGGTCCCGCTCGAACCGATGTACATGATCACCGACCTGTGGACCAAGCCACCCGTTCAACTTATGGACCTATTCGAGAAGGACCGACCCAACCCCCGGGTCCAACGCCTGTTGGCTTCGAAAACCGGAAGGCGACGTCGATTTGCGACACCGCGGCGTGTGGAAGTGGTCGAGGAACTCCTCCGCCATTCCATGCTCCCGGCGATTCTCTTCATCTTCTCTCGGGCAGGCTGTGACTCGGCCGCGCACATGATTGCCGGGTCGTCGTTGAAGTTGACGACCGCCGAAGAACGTCAGTTGATCCGTCGGGTGGCCCTCGATGCGACCGAGCACCTGGCCGCCGAGGATCTTGATGTTCTCGGGTTCGGGCGCTGGCTCGCCGATCTTGAGCGGGGCGTCGGCGCCCATCATGCTGGTCTCGTTCCAGCATTCAAGGAGACGGTGGAGCGGCTGTTCGAGTCGGGTTTGCTCAAAGTGGTCTGCGCCACCGAAACCCTTGCCCTCGGCATCAACATGCCGGCGCGCAGTGTGGTGATCGAGTCGATGACCAAATTCAACGGGGAAAGCCATGAGATGTTGACGGCTTCTGACTACACCCAGCTCACCGGGCGGGCAGGTCGGCGCGGAATCGATGAGGTCGGGTTCGGAATTGCTCTGTACTCGCGGTTCATACGGTTCGAACGGATCGCGGAGATTGCCGGTCGGGGGGCGACTCGCCTGGAATCGAGCTTCCGGCCGACCTACAACATGGCCGTCAACCTGGTTGCCAACTACGAGCAGGCTCAGGCCGAGCAACTCCTGGAAGCATCGTTTGCCCAGTTTCAGCTTCACGGTCAAGCCGCCGACCATGAAGGTCGACTGATCAACCTGCGAAGAGACGTGGAGCAGGAGCGATTCCTAGCTGCCTGCGATCGTGGCGATATCTGGTCATTTGTTGAAGCCATTGATGCGTATGTTCCGCAACCAGGGGTCTCGCTGAGCGCCGGCGACGTGTTCGAGGTACGTCGCGGCGGGCGCCAAGGCCGCTACCTCCTGCTTTCCATGGGTACGAAACAAGGCGAGGCGGTTATTGCGCTGTCATCGGCGGGCAAGGTCCGAAACATGACCGGGTCGGAGTTGGCTGGCGCAGTGGTGCTCGGGCAGTTGGATTTTCCAGGGCCGTTTCGGCCGACCGATCGCAAGTTCCAACAAAAGGCCACACAACGACTTCGGTCGTTTGGGCCGTCGAGCAGAACGGCGGTCGCCGATGTTGATCATCCGGTGGCAAATTGCGAAGACGTGGAGGACCATATGGTCCACGCTCGTAAGGCGATCAAGCTGCAACGCAAGATCGACCGGGCCGGGGGAGCAGACCGTGGCTCGCTGGTCAAGGAGTTCCGCATGATCCTGGCCGTACTGGAAGATCGCGGATACGTGTCGGATTGGCGGCTCACGGCCGAAGGCGAGCGTCTCCGGACGATCTACGGCTCGCGTGACCTGATCGTGGCCGAGGCCATTCGGGTAGGGCTGCTCGACGATCTCAGCGCAGCGGATCTTGTTGCTGCCGCTTCGGCGTTCATGTATGAACCCCGCAGTAGCGATGAGCTGGTTCCAGTGCCGCTGGCTCTCGACGAGTTCGCAGGCTCGCTTTCGCGGCTTGCGAGCGAGATTGCCGTGGTGGAGTCGTCGTTCGGAGTGCGACCAAGTCCGGCCCCCGAGTACGGATTTATGGAGGCTGCCTACCACTGGGCGCAAGGGCTCGAACTCGAAGAGATTCTCGAAGGCCTGAGTATGGCGCCGGGTGACTTCGTGCGGCAGGCTCGCCAGTTGATCGATCAGCTCCGCCAGATCCGTGACGGGGCCCCGCATCTGGTGGGGACCGTGAACGATGCTCTCCGGAAGGTTGATCGGGGGGTCGTGTCAGCTCAAGGAGCGACATGAGTGAGCACTGGACAATTCTGGTCAATCCGCGTTCGGGACCGCGGAAGGCCCTGCTTGAACGGGTCGAACGGGCCGTCGGCGCGACGAGTGTTTCGGCGACAGTGGCCACCCCGGATGGGGCAGATGCGATGCGCGTCGCGGTGCAGGGAGTCATCGGGGCTGGCCGGCGACATATCGGGGTCGTGGGCGGTGATGGGACGATCAGCCTCGTTGTTGACGAATTGATGCGGTTAAACCTGGCGGACCCCCCTGTGATTGCCGTGTTGCCAGCCGGCACCGGTTCAGATTTTGCCCGACCGTTCGCCATCGCTCAGCGACTCGAAGGTGCCGTGCACCATCTGGCCGGGAGCACCGACTATCCAATTGATGTCGGCTTTGTGCGAGGTGAGTGGGGCCTTCGAGCCTATGTAAACGTCGCCCAGGCAGGCCTCCTGGCGGCCAGCGTCGAACGGGCCGCCCGGTTCCCCCCATCGGTGGGCCGGATCAAGTATCAGGCGGCATTCTGGGCAACCTTGCCGAGGTTCACAGGCACCGAGATCGAACTCGTTACCGATCGACGCACCTACGCAGGGCCGGCCTTGCTGGCCCTGGTGGCGAATGGTCAGTTCTTTGGTGGTGGTTTCAACGTTGCCCCGAAAGCGGCGCTCATGGACGGCTTGCTCGATGTGCAGGTCATTGACGCCAAGCGCCGGGAGGCTCTTCAACTGTTCCCCCAGGTCAAGAAAGGTCTGCATTTACGCCACCCGGCGGTTAGGCGCTTTCAAACGTCGACGTTCTCGCTGTCAACGTCAGTTCCGTGGCCTTTTGAGGTTGACGGAGACGTGATTGGTCGTACTCCCGTCACCGGTTGGGTCGAGCAGAACCGGCTGTTCCTGCGCCTCTAGGGAATAGGATCTCGTTGCATACGTTGCTTGGTGAATCATGTGGGTATACTCCCGCCCCCGAATCAACCTCACGGAGCTTTAGAACATGTCTGACGAAACACCAGACGACGATCTTGACGAAGAAGAACCTGACGACGACGTCGATCCGGACGACCTCGATGACGATGATGTCGAGGACGATGTAGACCTTCTGGATGTCGATGACGACCTCGAAGGCGATGACGATGAAGTCGTGCCCGATGTAGATGACGCCCTCCTCGCTGACAGCGACGACGACGACGATGACGACGACGATGATGACGATGACGATGACGACGACAGTGAGTCCGACACCGAAGCTCTCGAAGAACTCGAAGCCGAAGAACTTGAACTGCTCGAGGAAGAGGTCGCTGCCGAGCTAGCGGTCGACGAGGTCGAGGAGTTGCGGAACATACGTCGGGAGGAGTTGTCGCTCAATGTTGGAGGCACGCAAGAAAAGCGTTCCGACGAATTCCAATGTTCCGTGTGTTTTATGGTGAAACGAACCTCTCAACTCGCCAACAAGCGGAAACTGGTGTGCAACGACTGTGCCAGCTAGCTCTGACGTCGTTGTCGTAGTCCCTACGTACAACGAGGCGGAGAACCTTGAGCCGATGGTCACCGCCATCCGCTCACACGGCTACCGAGTCCTGGTGACCGATGACGGGTCGCCGGATGGGACCGGACAACTTGCCAACGAATTGCACGCAATCGACCCCGATGTTCAGGTTCTACACCGGACTGAGAAGAGCGGACTAGGCCGCGCCTACGGCGATGCTTTCCGACACCTTGCCCAAGATGACACGGTGACGATCGTCTGCCAGATCGACGCAGACTTCTCCCATGACCCTGGTGATCTACCGACACTCGTCCAGGAGGTCCGCGACGGGGCCGGGTTGGCGATCGGGTCTCGATATGTCGAGGGAGGGTCAACCCCCGATTGGCCGATTCATCGTCGATTTCTCTCAACCGGGGGCAACGTTTACGCCAGGACCATGCTCGGCTTGGGGGTGCAAGATTGCACCGCCGGATTCCGGGCTTGGGATGCCACTCGGTTGTACGGGCTGCGGGCCGGGACTGCCGAAGCTTCCGGATACGGCTTTCAGGTCGAGATGACCCGCCGGGCGGTTCGCGCCGGCCTCGATGTTCGCGAGGTTCCGATCGCGTTCCGCGATCGGCGAGTTCGGCGAGTCGAAGATGGGGTTGCCGATCGTCGTCGAAGCGATGTGGCTGGTCACCAGATGGGGATTGGCAAGGATCTTCGGACGATAAGCGCCAAGGGGTCGTCGGCTAGCCTCTCGATCGTGACCGTTTCTGTGACCTCCCGCCACGCCGCTCGCCAAGACGTGCCCGACCTGGTGCGCCTCTACGCGGAACTTGAGCAGGAGATGGAGGCGCTCCACGTTATGTGGAAACGTGCCGACGCCCTGCCACACCCTGTGGCTGAGGCATTCGCAGCTTCGATCGACTCAGACGATGCAGTCGTGATCATCGGCGAATTGGATGGCATGCCGTTTGGGTTTCTGATCGCCACCGTCGAACCGCTGGTCGACGGTTCGTTGATCGGGGCGATCCGGTTCATATTCACGGAGCGAGCAGCCCGTGAGGTTGGTGTGGCGGAATCAATGCGGGACCTGGCACTCGCAGAACTGCGATCTCGGGGGCTATCACGGTTTGATGCTCATGTGCTGCCTGGCCATCGATTGGTAAAGAACTTCTTTGAGGCCGGCGGCTTCTCGGCCCGAACCATTGTCATGCATCGCGATGACAACACCTGAGCGGCATCCCATCCCGGGGGTGGGGGTGGTCTGTGTCGACGACGACCGGATCCTGCTTGTCCAGCGGTCCCGAGGCCCATTCGAGGGATGCTGGGCGGTACCGGGTGGCAAAGTGGACTTCGGTGAATCCATGCGTGATGCGGCTCGTCGCGAAGTACAAGAGGAAACTGGCCTGCAGGTGGAGTTGGGGCCGGTGATCTGGACCGGTGACGCCATCACGGAGCACGAACACTACGTCCTGGTGGACTTTCTCGGCACTGTCACCGGTGGTCAACTGCAGGCAGCCGACGACGCAGCCGACGCCCGATGGGTCGCTTTTGCCGACCTGCCCGGGTTCTCGCTTACCCCCACCATGGCCGAGCTGATCGAGTTGGTTAGGCCATGACGTTGCCGGTCCACGAACGTCCGTTCACGACTGACGTCTATCACACGGTTGACTTGCCCGACACTCCTCAGCGATCGTTTCGAATCCCGGCGGCGGGGTGGCTTGAGGCCCCGGAGGAACTGATGACCCTGGGGGATGACTTGGGTGAACCCACCGAATACAAGCGCCGGATCGGCTCATATCTGCTCTGGCGGGCGGGACCGCCGGTCGGTGAGGCATGGTATCTCGCAATCAATCGGGAAGATCCGGCCGACCGATATCGCTTTCGCCTATCGGGAAAGGTGGGGATTGGTGTCGGGCCCGATGGACTGACGCACCATCGCTTCCGTACCTGGAAAGAGTCACTTTTGCAGGGAGCGAACCTTGAATAACGCCGTAGATCTGCTGCAAGCTCTGATTGTCAATCGCTGTGTGAACGATGGGACTCCCGACTCCGGTCATGAGTATCGGTCGGTTGAAACCCTGAGTGAGTTTTTCGGCGAACCGGGACAGGTCTTCGAACCTCACCCTGGTCGTCAAAGCGTGCTCTACCGAATCCCGGGCACTGACCCATCGGCGGAGCGGCTCATGCTGATGGGACACCTCGATGTCGTGCCGGTGTCGCCGACTGGATGGACGCATGATCCGTTCGGCGGAGAGATCGATGATGGATTCGTCTGGGGTCGCGGGGCAGTCGACATGCTGAATCTGACTGCGGCGATGGCCGCGGTCTTTCGACAACGGATGGGCGGTCGACAACCGCAAGGAGACCTGCTCTTTCTCGCGGTTGCCGACGAAGAGAACGGTGGTGCGTACGGCGCTGAGTACCTGGTCGACAATCATTGGGAGACGGTTCGGTCCGAGTACATGCTTACGGAGATTGCCTATCCTGCCATCGCTGGTGCTGCCGGTCCGACGCCGGCGATAAATGTCGGTGAGAAAGGCCCGTTCTGGCACCAGTTACGCTCCGCCGGGACTCCGGGCCATGGAAGCCAACCCTATGGCGCAGACAACGCATTAATCCCGCTTGCCCGAGCCGTGACAAGCGTGGCAGGGTCGCCAACGCCGGTGATCATCACCGATGATTGGCGAGCATTTGTGGCAACGCTGGGGCTATCGGCTTCTCAGAAAGCGGGTCTGGTCGATCCAGATCTGCTCGACGAAACCATCGACGCCATCGCCGTAACCGACCCGTTCTTTGCAAGGTACATCCATGCGTGCACGCATCTGACCATGACACCGACGGTGTTCAATGCGGGGGGCAAGGCCAACGTGATCCCCGATGAGGCGGTGGCATCGATTGACGCCCGCTTGCTGCCAGGCCAGGACGAAGACACCGTCCGCGAGCATCTCGCCAAGATCCTCGGAGGTGATGCCGAGTCGATAACGGTCGAACTGATTCGTACCTCGGCAGCGAACTCGTCACCTCCGACTGGCAGGCTTTGGGAAGCGCTGCTCGATGCCTACGAAATCAACCTCGGTGATCGCCGGGCGGCTCCGACCTTGACCCCCGCTTCGACGGACGCCCGGTTCTGGAGACAGCGTGGGGCAACGGCATACGGAGCGGGCTTGTTCTGCGATCGGGTGTCCTTTCCGGAGTTCCTAACCATGTTCCATGGGCATGACGAGCGAATCTCCCTTGATTCCATGGACCTCACGGTGAAGTTTATTGGCGAGGCTCTGGCCGCGTTCGAGCGGCGATCCCCGTGACAGCCATCGTTGTCGACCTCGACGGCGTTGTGTATCTCGGCGATCAAGCCATTCCCGGGGCACGCCAGGCGCTTGAAGCCTGTGAACGGGTGGGCTCAGGAATCTGGTTCGCCACGAACTCCTCGCTCCGGACCCCCGAGGCCGCAGCCGCCAAAGTTCGGGCGGTTACCGGTTACCAAGCGGCACCGGAGCAAATGATCACGTCAGCGCTAGCCGCAGCCTGGGTGGTTGGGACGCTCGGCGTTGCAACGGTCCTCGTCATTGGCGAGGCGGGCGTCCGCAGCGCGCTTATCGAGCAAGGCGTCGAGATCGTGGACGATCCCTGGGTGGCGGAGGCCGTTGTCGTAGGCCTCGACCTGGAGGTTCACTATGGCCTGCTCCGTGACGCCACCCTGGCCGTTCGCAACGGGGCAACGTTCGTTGCCACCAACCTGGACCCTTCCTACCCGATGCCCGATGGGCAGTGGCCGGGAGCCGGGGCGATCGTTGATCTCATTCGGGTCGCATCGGAAACCGATCCGATTGCGGCCGGCAAACCCGAACGGCCCATGATCGACCTGATTACCAACCGGATTGGCCCCGATCTCGACGTATGGATGGTTGGCGACCGTCCGAGCACCGACCTGGCGATGGCCAAGCGGGCCGGCTGGCGGAGTGCCCTCGTATTGACCGGCGTCGTCGACTCCGCTGATCAAGTACCGGACGAGTGGAAACCAGACTTCGTCCTCGATTCGATCGCCGGTCTACCGGACGAATTGGAACGCTTGGCGAGCCAGCCGATCGATGAGTTGCCGCCGCATCGTTAAAGCGGTTACCGCTCCGAATATAAAACCGGCGACATGCGCTTCCCAGGCAACATCAGGGGAGGATCCGGCGATCCAGAACTGGCTGACAAACCAGATCGCAAGGAACACCGACGCCGGGACGGCGAGGGGCACGATGACGGCCCAGGTGGTGATCCGGGCCCGGGGAAACAGGATGATGTAGGCGCCCATCACAGCCGCAATGGCTCCCGAGGCGCCTACGACCGGGATCGTCGAGCCGGGGTTCATGACAATATGGGCGACGCTGGCAATCACGCCACCCGCCAGATAGAACGCCAGGTATCCGCCACGGCCAAAGGCGTCTTCGACGTTGTTGCCGAAGATCCACAAGGACCACATATTGCCGAGGAGATGAGCGAAACCGCCATGCAGGAAGATGGACGACAGGAGGCTGAATGCGACGACCTTATCGTCGTACAGGCCCGGCGCCGGGGTGCTGTCGCAGACTCCGGTATTGAGTTCGCCGAGCGAGGCGGGACCGCCCCCGGTGAATTCGCACGGAATGGTCGCGTACTCGTAGAAGGCTGAATCTCCCTGAGGTAGCTGCACAAATACATAGATGGCCACCGCTGCGAGGATCAGAAAAACGGTCATGGCCGGGAAGCGGATGCCCGGGTTTTGGTCGCGCAGTGGGATCAATGCAACTTCCTGTCACAGATGTCGGCGATAATGGCCATATGGATGAACTTAAGCCTTCAATTGAGACACCGGACGATACACCCATCGATCCGGACATGATCGAATCGGATGGTGCGCCAGAAAGCATGGATTCCGAGAACGACGAATCATCGGTCGAACTGGCCATCGAAACGCTGGCCGGCGTCGATGCCGCTGAGGCACCCGACCTGGCCGACGAGGTGGCTACCCGGTTACGGGCGCAACTATCGGACAGCTGAGGTGGCGGTGGCTGTCGGTTGGCGCCGCCTCGATATGGTGATGGTGGAGTCTGCGATGGCCACCAGTCGGTCGCATGCCGCTCGACTCATCGCCGATGGCTACGTAACCGTCGACGGTCGGGTGGCTGACAAAGCCGCCAGGAAGGTAGCGCCCGATGCCCGGATCGGTGTAGTCAATGCAGATTTGGTCGGACGCGGCGGGCTCAAGTTCGCGCGGCGCCCTCGATACCTTCGGAATCTCGGTTACCGGCAAACGATGCCTCGACATCGGAGCTTCGACCGGGGGCTTCACGCAGGCGCTGCTCGAGCGCGGTGCGGATCGGGTAGTTGCCATCGACGTGGGGCACAATCAACTCGACGCCCGACTCGTTGAGGATCCCCGGGTGGAGAACCACGAAGGGGTTAACGCCCGGTATCTCCAGATGGGTGACTTTGGGAATCGGTTCCCGGTTGTCGTTGGTGATGTCTCTTTCATTAGCCTCGCCCTCATCGTCGACGGAGTGGCCAATGTGGCTGCAGAGGAGGCTGATTTGGTCTTCCTCGTCAAACCACAATTCGAAGTTGGGAAGGATTTGGTCGGGCGCACGGGCATTGTCAGCGACCCGGATCTGCATTGCGCAGCGATTGCCAGCGTCGCCGGCGCGTTTGGCCTTGCGAACTGGAGCTTCCGCGAGACGGTAGAGTCGCCCGTGGTTGGCGGAGATGGCAACCGGGAGTTCTTTATCTGGTTGAGAAAGAAGTCATGAAGATCGGTGTAGTCATGCGGCCCAACAGTGACGCTGCGGTAGCCGCCGTAGAACAGCTAACCGCCCTGGCCGCTCAGCACGGCATGCAGGTTGGCTCGGTCGCAGAACGAGGATCGGGCATCGCCCTCGAGCCGGACCGAATGGCCGACTGCGACGTCGTGATCGCCATCGGCGGGGACGGAACCGTCTTGGAAGCCGTGCGGTACGGGGTTCCCAATGATCTTCCCGTGCTCGGGGTCAACGTTGGCAGGGTCGGGTTCCTCGCCGAAGCCGAACTGGACGATCTTCCCGTTGTCGTCGAAGTCATCGCGGGACGATCGTGGTCCGAAATGTCCCGCATGACCCTGACCGCAACTATCGACGGCGGCGGGTCAGGAGTGGGCCTGAACGACATCGTTGTCGAGAAGGTCAACAGTCAGCAGCTCGTGTCGCTCGAACTCCACATCGACGGGGAACGATTCCTTACCTATCGCGCTGACGGTCTGGTTTTTGCCACTCCGACAGGTTCGACGGCCTACAACCTGTCAGCCGGCGGTCCGATCGTCGACCCCTTGATCGATACGACCATCGTTACTCCCGTTGCACCGTATTCGATGTTCTCACGTGCGTTGTGCTTGCCCCCGACCAGCAAGATCGTCTGCACCGTCACCCTCGACCGTCCCGCCGGGGTATCAGCCGACGGAGTGATCGTGGGCACACTCGATCCCGGGAACTCCGTGACAATCGAGCGCGGTCCGGATCGGGCTCGATTTATCACTCTCGCCAAGCGGTCCTACCTCCAGACCGTCAAGGCGAAGCTGAAACTGTACGAAGGTCTGGATGGAGCGAGCTTCTGATGCTCGAAGAATTGGCAGTAACGAACCTGGGGGTTATCGAAGACACCCGCATCGAACCGGGTCCCGGTCTGGTGGTTATCACTGGTGAAACCGGAACCGGCAAGACGCTCCTAGCCGGGGCGGTTGGGCTGCTGATCGGTGATCCAACCCGGTCCGGGTTGGTCGGACCCTACGGCGACGAGGCCAAAGTTGAGGGTCGCTTTCTGGTCGACGGGGAAGAACTGGTTCTGTCCCGCCGCTTGCTCGAGGGTCGAAGCCGGGCGTACCGCAACGGGGAGATGGTTCCGCTCAAGGTCCTGGCCGAGGGCGGCACCGAACTCGTTGAGATGGTCGCCCAGCACGATCATCTGGCCATTGGTACAGAGGCGTCGGTCGTGGCCCTGGTTGATCGGCTCCTCGACGACGTCGGTCGTAACCGACTGGCGGAGTATGAGCGTGCCTGGGATGAACTTGTTGAAGTCCGTTCGAGCGCGCTGCAGGGCGACCTGCGGACCATCGAGCGTTCCCGCGACCTGGCTGCCTACGAGGCAGACGAGATAACTGGTGCCGGATTCAGGCTTGGTGAGGATGAGGAACTCCAAAAGGACCTGGCCCGGCGACGCAACGCTGTTGAGCTGACCGAGTTTCTAACTTCCGCTCACGATGCTCTGGAGCGGAGCGCCGACGATGTCGGGTTCGCCCTTGATGCCTTGCGCAGGGTAGGGCGCCTTGACGAAGACCAAGTGTCGCTCGCTGATCGAGCCAGTGGCGTCACGGTCGAGATCAACGATCTGGCGCTCACCATCCGCCAGGCGATGGAACTAGTCGAGCATGATCCGGAACGGCTGGAGATTCAGGAAGGACGATTGGCGGTGCTCGGCGACCTTCGACGCAAGTACGGCGACTCGCTTGACGAGATCCTCGCGTACGGTGTCGCCGCTCAGGCTCGTGCCGCTGACCTCACGGCCAGCCTCGAAGCCGCCGCAACCTATGCCGTCGACCTTGAGAAGGCCGAGCAATCGGCCCACAAGGCTGCCGACACGCTGGCCGAGGCACGTCAGAAAGCCGCAGCCCGACTGTGCGAAGTGGCGGTGAGCCACCTCAAGGAACTTGGGTTCTCGTCGCCGCATCTGTCCGTGCAGTTCGAACCTCGCAGCCTGCGAACCATGGGCGGGTCACAGATCTCCCTGCGATTCGCCTCCGATGAACGCCTCACACCCGGCCCCGTGAACAAGGTGGCGTCGGGCGGGGAGCTTTCGCGACTGGTTCTGGCTCTCCGGTTGGCCGGGGGAGTCGGGGAGGCCCCCGTGGTGGTTTTTGACGAAATCGACGCGGGGGTCGGTGGGAGAACGGCCCTGGCTCTTGGGCGGAAGTTGGCCGGGTTGGCCGATGACCGGCAAGTCTTCGTTGTTACCCACCTTCCTCAAGTTGCGGCCTTCGCCGACAGTCACTTCGTCGTTGATCGGACGGCTGAACGGGCCGAAGTCAGGCTCGTGGAAGGTGAGGCACGGATTGACGAGATTGCTCGTATGCTTGCCGGGTTGGACGACTCCCAGCAGGGTCGGGATCATGCGGCCGAACTGGTGGCGGCTGCGCAACGGAGCGTATAGCCAGTGGTACGAAGCTTTTCTCTACCCATGAATGTCTAGGGAGGCGAGCCTGTCATGACCGTGAGTTCGACGCAACTTACCCCGCTGTTGTTCTTGGAGCGGACTGCGGACGTATTCGGCGACAAAGTCGGGTTTATTCAAGGCGAGCAGCGAACGACCTACGCAGCGATGGCCGCTCACGCCACCCGTCTTGCGCATGCGTTCAAGAGCGCCGGAATCGAGTCGGGAGATCGGGTCGCTTATCTGAGCCCCAACACGCTTGAGATGCTGATCGCCCATTTTGCGGTGCCATTGGCCGGGGCGGTGCTCGTTGCGATCAACACCCGTCTGAGCCGTCACGAAGTGCTGCACATTCTCGGGCACTCGGGGGCGAAGCTTCTAATCGTTGATGAGTCGCTTTTGCCGCTGGTTGTCGATGCGGTCAAAGAAGTCGAACTGCTGCATCAGATGGTGGTGATTCCCGGTCCGTCATCGATCAGGACCGACTATCGCGAATTTCTGGCGACCGGGACCGACGAGCCCCTGCCGTGGCGGGTTGATGATGAACGGGCGGCGATATCGATCAACTACACCTCGGGTACGACCGGCCAGCCCAAGGGAGTTGTCTACACCCACCGCGGGGCTTACTTGAACTCCTTGACCGAAATCATTCACAGTCGCCACACACCCGAGTCGGTCTACCTGTGGACGTTGCCGATGTTTCATTGCAATGGTTGGTGCACAACTTGGGCGGTAACGGCGGTTGGTGGCACGCACGTCGGGTTGCGGGCGGTGGATCCGTCCGAGATCTGGCGTCTCATCAAAGCCGAAGGCGTGTCACATCTCAATGCCGCCCCAACGGTGCTGATATCGCTTGCCAATCATTCCCACGCGAGTCCCTTCGAAACAGGTATGACGGTCACGACCGCAGGGGCGCCGCCCAGCCCAACGATCATCGGGCAGATGGAAAGTCTCGGAGCGTCCATGGTTCACGTCTATGGCCTAACGGAAACGTACGGACCACACACGGTGTGTGAGTATCAGCCCTCATGGACCGGGTCTGCCGATCGAGTAATGATGTTGGCCCGTCAGGGAGTTGCCTTCATCGGAGTCGACCCGATCCGGGTGGTCGACGAAGACATGCACGATGTACGTCGCGATGGTGTGACGATGGGGGAAGTGGTTATGCGTGGCAACAATGTGATGGCCCGATATCACGACGACCCCGAAGCAACCGAAAAGGCTTTCCGGGGTGGCTGGTTCCACTCGGGCGATGTAGCCGTTTGGCATCCCGACGGCTACATCGAGCTGCGTGACCGATCGAAGGACATCATCATCTCGGGCGGCGAGAACATCTCGACCATCGAAGTCGAGCAGACGATCATGGCTCATCCCGCTGTTCTTGAAGCCGCGGTTGTCGCGATCCCGCATGAGAAGTGGGGAGAGCGACCGAAGGCGTTCGTCGTGATCAAACCCGATACATCGGTAGAGCCGGACGAACTGATCGAGTTTGTGAAGTCACGGCTCGCCCGATTCAAGGCGCCCGACAGCGTCGTCATCGTTGATCAATTACCGAAGACTTCCACTGGAAAGATCCAGAAGTATGTGCTGCGCGAGCAGGAATGGGGTGACCGTGGACGGAGAATCAACTGATCGTTTGGACTGGCCTCCTTTGATGCTACGCTGACATTCCGTGACCAAATACATCTTTGTTACTGGCGGCGTTGTCTCCAGCTTGGGTAAAGGAATCACGGCAGCTTCCCTCGGTCGCCTGCTCAAAGAGCGCGGTCTGAAAGTCGTTCTTCAGAAGCTCGATCCGTACATCAACGTCGATCCCGGGACGATGAATCCGTTTCAACATGGCGAAGTTTTCGTCACTGATGATGGGGGAGAAACCGACCTCGATCTGGGTCACTACGAACGATTCACCGGGGTCAACCTCCGACGCGATGCATCGATCTCGGCTGGGGCCGTCTACCTGTCGGTCATCCAGAAGGAGCGACGTGGCGACTACCTGGGCGGTACTGTCCAGGTGATTCCGCACATCACCAACGAGATCAAGTCCCGCATCAAACGTATGGGCGAGAACGACGATATTGACGTCGTGATCTCCGAAGTCGGCGGAACCGTCGGCGACATCGAGGGCTTGCCGTTCCTTGAGGCGATCCGCCAATTCGCCAAAGATGTCGGACGGGAGAATGTGGCCTACATCCACGTCACCTTGGTGCCGTACATCCCGGCTTCCGAGGAACTCAAGTCCAAGCCAACCCAGCACTCGGTAGCGGAATTGCGAAGCCGGGGAATTCATCCAGACGTCATTGTCGTTCGATCTGACCGACCCATCGACGACGCAGTCCGTCGCAAGATCAGCTTGTTCTGCGACGTAGATCCCGAAGCCGTCATCAACGCTCTCGACGCTCCCGACATCTACGAAGTGCCGCTCGCGCTCCATGCCGACGGCCTGGATCGGGTGATTTTGAAAAGGCTCCACATCGAAGCCCCGGAGCCGGACCTCACCAATTGGGCCCGCATGGTCGATCGCGTCGAGAATGCTACGGAAACGGTCAGTGTTGGCCTGGTCGGCAAGTACGTTGACCTCCCGGATGCCTACCTGTCGGTCGTTGAGGCGCTCCGACATGGAGGGCTTGCCAACGATGTCAAAGTTGATCTGCGTTGGATCCCTGCCGAGGACATGACCGGCCTCTACGCGGCGAGTCACATGGAAGATCTTGACGGCATCCTGATTCCAGGTGGGTTCGGTCCGCGGGGCATCGAAGGAAAGATCGAGGCCATCCGCTTTGCTCGCGAGCAGGGCATCCCATTTCTCGGCCTGTGCCTCGGACTGCAATGTGCGGTTATCGAGTATGCCCGTAACGTTGCAGGACTTGCCAATGCTCATTCGGCCGAGTTCGAGCCGATGGCGCCTCATCGGGTCATCGATCTCATGGAGAGCCAACAGGATGTGTCCGAAAAGGGCGGAACCATGCGCCTGGGCCTGTATGCCGCAAAGCTGGCCGAGGGGTCGCTGGTAGAGGCTCTCTACGACGACGAGGTCATTTACGAGCGACATCGCCACCGCTACGAGGTCAACAACAAGTACCGGGCGCAGCTCGAAGCCGCCGGCCTGCGTCTTTCCGGTCTTTCTCCCGATGAGCGTCTCGTCGAGATCATCGAATTGCCCGGTCACCCGTTTTTCGTAGCGAGTCAGTTCCACCCCGAGTTCAAGTCGAGACCCGACCAGCCACATCCGCTTTTTGAGGGATTTGTACGCGCCGCGAAGGAACGGTCCCGCCAAGTGGATACGATCGACATCTCAACCAGCGTGGTTACCGAGACGATCTAGTG
Source organism: uncultured Acidimicrobiia bacterium (assembly GCA_963847455.1). GTDB lineage: Bacteria > Actinomycetota > Acidimicrobiia > Spongiisociales > JAENVV01 > JAENVV01. Next base: position 15,052 of record CAWKAG010000006.1, on the reverse strand, counting down.
CCGTTCCGCCGGGTCAGCAGGCAGGTCGTTGCCACCGGCGCATTTCTGTCCTTTGATCGGATGGAGATTGAAAGCCCCGACGGTCAACGAGCTGAACGTTTTATGCTCTCGCATCCGGGCGCCGTGGCCTTTCTTCCGATCGACGGATCTGATGCATTATTGGTGAGCCAGTATCGGGGACCGGTCGACCTGGATCTCCTCGAAGTACCGGCCGGCAAGCTGGAACCGGATGATACGGACCTTCAGGAGGCCGTCCGGCGTGAATGTGTCGAAGAGGTTGGAATGAGTCCGGGAGTTATCAGACCACTCGGCCACATGTTTACGAGCGGCGGGATCACCGACGAACGGATCAACCTGTTCTGGGTTGAGGACTTGGAACCGGTGGCCGTGCAACCCGATGGGATCGAAGAGGAACACGCAGTGCTCGTTCGTGTCCCGGTGGCCGATTTGGAGCGCCTGGTTGGTTCGGGGGAGCTGACGGATGGCAAATCCATAGCGACGATCACCCGATACCTTTTTCAACGCCGTGCTTGAGCGTGCCATCGAGGAGTACTTGTCGTTCCTCGCCGCTGAACGAGGACTGGCGTCCAACACCGTGCGTGCGTACCGCCGGGATCTGGCTCAGTACCGGCTGTCCGTAGGTGAAGACCCACAACTAGACGACATCGAACTGTTTCTCGTTGGACTGGCTGATCTCGGTCTCGCTACGTCGAGCATTGCTCGCAAGATCGCTGCCGTTCGGGGTCTCCACCGCTTTATGATTGCCGAAGGGTTGCGCGATGACGATCCGACGGTGCTTGTCGAAGCACCATCTCCACCCGACACGCTCCCCAAGGCGCTCGAAGTCGACCAGGTTGTGGCGCTTCTGGAGGCCGCCTCGACGCCCGGACGAGCGGCAACCCGAAATCGGGCTCTGGTCGAGTTTATGTACGCGTGCGGTGCCCGGGTGAGCGAAGCGGTCGCGCTTGATCAGCATGATCTGGATCTTGTTGACCGGACGGCGCTGGTCACCGGGAAAGGCGACAAGCAACGGCTGGTCCCGCTCGGGTCCTTTGCGATAGAACATCTAGGACTGTGGTTACACGATCGACTGGCATGGGTCGGCACCAACCAACCAGCGGTGTTCGTAAATCAGCGGGGTGGCCGCCTGTCGCGTCAAAGCGTTTTCACGATCGTGCGAACTGCCGCAGAGCAGGCAGGCCTCGGAGCCATCTCGCCCCACGTCCTGCGCCACTCGGCGGCGACCCACATGGTCGAGGGCGGTGCGGACCTGCGAAGCGTCCAGGAGATGCTTGGCCATGCCAGCATCTCCACCACTCAGATCTACACCCGGGTATCCCCGCAGCACCTGAGGGAGATTTACATCGAGGCGCACCCGCGGAGTCGCTGACGAAACCCTCTGCCACGTGCGCCAAGTCAGGCTAGGCTGAAATACGAGTCCCACCTTGGGACTGGGTAGATCAGATCGATGCAGGTGGTCCATGGTTGATTTCGACGAAGCGTGGGCCGAGTTGGCCAAAGAACGGACCAAGCTCGTTCATCAACTTGCCGAGCTTGGGGCGACCGAGACCGGCGAACTACGTTCGGGTCTCAATCTTGGCGAAGGGTTTGCCGACGCCGGGGCAATCACGGCAGAGCGGACCGAACTATTGGGCCTCGCCGATGCCCTCGCGACACAGGTCGAAGAGATTGACGAAGCGGTCGCGGCTATAGAGGCTGGAACCTATGGCGTGTGCTCGTCATGCGGCCAGGATATTCCGGCTGCCCGGCTCGAGGCACGGCCCTCGTCCACGCTATGTGTGTCGTGTAAGTCGAAACGCTGAGTTGCAGTTAGGTCATCTCGCACGTCGCTTCTTTGCGTTCGCGACTGCTCAGCCTCTGACAGCCGAAGAACTCGACGATGCCCGGATCAAGCTGGGTTCTGATGAGTTAACGGACCTATTTATTGCTCAACCGGTAGCCGACCAACGGCACGGATACGACGCAGGTTCGTGGCTGACCGCCCGGGAAGTGCCGTCGTGGATGGTTCAGGCAGGGATGTTGCACGACATTGGTAAACGACATGCCCGGTTGGGGCGCTGGGGGAGGGCGACCACCACGGCTCTCAGTTGGGTCAAGATCGTTCCCCGAGGACGGATGTCGATCTACACTGCCCATGGTTCGATCGGAGCTGAAGAACTGGTGGCGAGGGGCGTAGACGCGCGAATCGTTGCGTACACCGCGCACCATCATCGCCGTCGACCGGCCGAACTGACGGTCGCCGAGTGGAACCAGTTGGACGAGGCGGATCGAAGAAACTGAACCGGAGATGGATGTCATAAAACTGTACAAGGACGTTGAATGAGCTACGAGGTGAAGACGGCGGTGTTCGAGGGGCCGCTTGATCTGCTGCTCCAACTCATCACGAGACATCAGGTGGACATCACGCAAGTGAGTCTGGCGTCGATCGTCACGGAGTATCTTTCGTATCTTGACGAGATCCGGGGAATGGATCTGGAGGTGGCGTCGGAGTTCCTGCTCATCGCCGCCACCCTGGTCCAGCTCAAAGCTCGCCACCTACTGCCGGATGACGGTCCGATAGACCTTGACGAAGAACTGGCGCTCATGGAGGAACGAGACCGGTTGTTGGCCAGGCTTCTGGCGTGCGTCACATTCAAGGACGTTGCGGCCGTGCTGCGCTACCGGCTCCAAGAAGGCAATCGCTATGTGGGTCGGATCGGCGGACTTCCCCCAGAAATCGAACTCCCTCAGCCTGACATCAGAATTCCCGTGAATGCCGCCGGTCTCGCCGCCATCGCTCACAACGTCTTCACGCGATTGCCACCGGAGCCGGACCTGGATCATCTGGAGCTCGACTTACCGTCGGTGCAGGATGCCATGCACGACCTCCGAGCCAGGGTGGAGCTGCTCGCTGAGGTTACGTTCGAAGACCTGGTCGAGCATTGTTCCCGCAAGGTTGAGGTCGTGGCCTATTTTCTGGCGCTGCTGGAATTGGCGAGATGGGGCATGGTCGAGATCGCCCAGACGGACTGGCTTGACCAGATTCAGGTGAAACATCTGGGGAACATGGCACCCATGACCAGCGAATGGGGGGGCTAGTGGAAACCAAGGCGCTGCTCGAAGCCATCCTGTTTGTTGCCGAGAACCCGGTCCCCGTTACCGAACTTGCCGAAGTAACCGAAGAGACCCAGGTCCGAATTCTTGAGGTGCTCAATGAGCTGTCCGCTGAGCTCGCCGCGGGCAACCGTGGCATCACGCTGCGGGAAGTGGCTGGTGGTTGGAGGCTATACGCCCATCCGGACTCGTTTGCACATCTCGAGCGATACGCCGCATCACCAACTGCCGCGAGATTGTCAGGTGCCGCCCTCGAAACCCTGGCTGTGGTCGCATACCGTCAACCGGTGTCCCGTGGACAGATCGCCGAGATCCGCGGGGTCGACTCCGATTCCTCACTTCGTACATTGGAGCGTCGCGGACTCGTCCGGGAGGTTGAGCGGCTCCCGCTTCCGGGAAACCCGGCCACGTATGGGACCAGTGAACTCTTTCTTGAGAAGCTCGGCCTGCGAAGCCTCGCCGACCTCCCTCCATTGGCTGATCATGTGCCGCCGCGCGAGATTGTCGAGACGCTCGAAGAAACGTTTCGACCTGACAGTGTCTGACCCGAAGGGACCTGACGCCCCCAGAGCTGGCGAGGGCGAATCCGGCACCGAAAAGCTCCAGAAGGTCATCGCCCGGTCCGGAGTGGCGTCGCGGCGCCGATCCGAACTGCTCATTGAAGAACGCAGGGTCACGGTGGACGGCGTCGTGGCTCACGTAGGCATGCGGGTAGACCCGTCGGTGGTTACCGTCGAAGTGGATGGTTCCGTGATCCCGGTTGATCCAACCTTCGAGTACTACCTGCTCAACAAGCCGGTCGGAACCGTATCGACGGCCGATGATCCCCAGGGTCGGGAGACAGTGGTGAATCTCATTCCAACCGAGCAGCGTATCTACCCGGTCGGGCGTCTCGACCAAGACTCGGCAGGCCTACTCATCTTGACCAACGATGGGGCGCTCACCGCCCGGTTGACTCATCCCAAGTACAACCTTCCCAAGGTCTACAACGTCCTTGTTCAGGGTTCGGTCTCGACTTCTGTGCTCAATCGATTTACGGCCGGTATCGAACTCGACGATGGATTGGCGGTAGCTCAATCAGCAGCGCGTCGTGGATCGTTCCAGCAGCAAAACCATGTTGGAACTGGTCCTCACCGAGGGCCGCAATCGAGAAGTCAGGCGCATGGCTGAGGCGGTCGGGCACGAGGTGATTTCCCTATTCCGGATCGCGATTGGCCCAATTCGCGACGGAGGATTACGGTCCGGCATGTGGCGGAAATTGACCTCGGATGAAGTGCGATCACTCTATGAGGCAACAGATGACTGACGCAACAGATGCCTGACATCCGGTCAATTCGTCCTGGCGGTCCGGTCAGCATTCGGGTACGGCCCCCGGGTTCCAAGAGCATCACGAATCGGGCGCTCCTGATTGCTGCGCTCGCAAAAGGCGAGAGTCGACTGCTGCGGCCGCTTCTCTCAGACGACACAGCCGCGATGAGATCGTGCCTCGCCAGCCTCGGAATCGGATTCTCGGAGTTCGAAGATGGGCTGCACGTCACCGGCGGGAAGTTCAGTCCGGTCGACTCACCACTTGATGTGAATCTGTCGGGAACATCGCTCAGGTTCCTGGTGGCTGCCGCAGTACTCGTACCCGGCCAGACTGTGGTCGACGGCCGATCCCGGATCCGGGAAAGGCCGATTGCAGCGCTTGCCGATACGCTGGTCGACCTCGGCGTAAACGTGACGACGGACCCCGACACGGGGGGCGCTCCTGTGACAGTCATCGGCGGATCGATGCGTGGCGGAGTTGTGCAGATTGACGCCTCCGCTAGTTCCCAGCCCGTGTCGGCGCTGATGATGATCGCCCCGTATGCCGAGGCGCCGCTGACGATCGAGTTTGCCGGTGGTCGGAGCATCTCCGAGGCGTATCTGCAGACAACCGCCGAAGTCATGACGGCGTTTGGAATCGAACCGGTGTTGTCGGTGGGCCGGGTAACCATTCCGACCGGTAGCTACCGTCCCCGTTCGTTCGTGGTGGAAGCAGACGCATCTGCCGCCGTCTACCCATGGTGTGCGGCGGCGATCACCGGCGGAGCAGTGTCCGTGCTGGGTATCAGTGCATCTTCCACGCAGGCCGATCTCGGCGTCCTCGAGATTCTGGAAGCCATGGGATGTCGGGTTCGCCGAACCACCGAGACCATCACCGTGAACGGACCTGCCCGACTGTCGGGGGTAACCGCCGACCTTGGTCAGTGTCCAGACGGAGCGATGGCCATAGCCGTATGCGCAGCGTTCGCTGACGGACCTTCTCACCTGACGGGCCTCTCTTCGTGGTCGGTCAAGGAAACTGATCGCCTGACGGCAGTGGCGACCGAACTCACCAAACTCGGGGTGACGGTTGAGAAATCTGACAGTTCGCTGACTATTCAGCCGCCTGGAATGCTGCAGCCCGCCGATATTTCGACCTACGACGACCACCGGATGGCGATGGCGTTCTCGTTGGCAGGTCTGAAGACTCCGGGTGTGCGGATACGTGATCCTGGGGTCGTATCGAAGACCTGGCCGGCCTATTGGGAAGAGATGGATCGATGGACATGACCGGCTACGTAGTCGCCATGGATGGTCCCGGCGGAAGCGGCAAGACGACCGTCGCACGTTCCATCGCTATGCAATTGGATCTGCCCCACCTCGACACGGGTGCCTACTACCGCGCGGCGACCGTGGCCGTCCTTAGGGCCGGGATCGATCTGGACGATTCGGAGTCAGTGGCTCGGCTGATTGAAGGGCTGGACCTGCGTTACCAGAAGGGCCGGATGATGCTTGATGGCGATGACGTCAGTGGCGAGATTCGATCAGAGGCAACCACCCTCGCCGTGTCGGCAGTTTCGGCGATTGCCCCGGTACGCTCGCGACTCGTAGAACTTCAACGAAGCTGGGTTGCCGAGCACGGTGGGTCGGCGGTCGTTGAAGGCCGCGATATCGGTACCGTCGTCTTTCCGGATGCTCCGCTCAAACTGTTCATCACGGCTCGGCCCGAAGTGCGGGCGATGCGTCGGGCGGGCGAAGTGGCCGGGGACCACGACTTGGTTCGACAGGACCTTGCCAGGCGCGACACGATCGATTCCTCACGATCGGTTGCACCGCTCCAGCGCGCCGATGATGCCGTAGAGATTGACACGAGTGATCTGTCGATCGATGAGGTGATCTCGCAGGTCCTCAATCTGGTGGATCGAAATACCTGACAGTCCGTGCTCAGGCCTCGGCGATGAGGTCTAGCGCTTCGGTCGCCGTCCAGTTCCGGTCGTCTTCAAGCAAACCCCGATCGCCGCGCCTAGCGGCTCCGAAACCGGCTTCAACGGTTGCCTGGAGGGCGGTAAGAAATCCGCGAAGTTGCGGGGGGAGCGGGAAGTATTCGCCTTCTTTGGTTACCTGTACAAGTTCGACACCGTCGGACGGTTTGATTCGGTCAATGACTTGCGTGACGAGATGATCGGGAGCGGACGCGCCGGCTGTTACCCCCACGATGTCGACGCCTTCGAGCCACGCATCCTCAATGGCTGCCGCACTGTCGATCCGGTAGGCGGGTATGCCCGCTTGATGGGCCACTCGGACCAGCGCTCGCGTGTTCGACGAGGAGTCACTACCGACGACCAGGATGAGATCGGCCGTTGCGGAGAGTTGCTGAACCGCCTCCTGGCGGTTGGTGGTGGCATAGCAAAGGTCGGACTTGCGGGCAGTCTTGAGTTCAGGGTATTGAGCCTGGGACTGGGCAAGAACGTCCTCCCATTCGAAAAGCCCAAGCGTCGTCTGGGCCAGCAAGGCCACCTTGGCGGGGTCCTTCGCTTGGAAGCCTTCAAGGCCACGTTCCGGTTCAATGAGGGTGATGTGTTCGGGCGCTTCGGCCACAGTTCCGATGGCTTCGTCATGGCCCTCGTGTCCGATGTAGAGGATCTCGAAACCCTTGTCGGTAAGCGTCTTAACCTCATGGTGGACTTTGGTGACGAGCGGGCACACTGCGTCAACCACCACTCCGGCCGAGGCCTGCGCTGCGGCGACCACTTCGGGAGCCGACCCGTGTGCTGAAAGCATGACAGGCGCGCCGGGCGGCACTTCGTCCATGCTGTCGACGAAGATCACGCCGACCCGCTCAAAGGCGTCAACCACCCAGCGATTATGGACGATCTCGTGGTAGCAGTACACCGGAGCCTCAAAGACTCGCACCATCCACGTCAGCGCCTTGATAGCCATTTCTACGCCCGCGCAGAAACCGCGGGGTTCGGCAAGTTGGACGCGTTTGACCATGGTGTCATGTTAGAGCTCGTCGTCGGGTAGTCGATTCCAGGGGTCATGCAATGCGCCCTAGAGTTCCGGTATGCCCAAGCTTCCCATCATCGCCGTCGTCGGCCGGCCCAACATCGGCAAGTCGACACTCGTCGATCGCGTTATTGGAAAGCGGGAAGCCGTTGTCGAGGAACTGCCGGGCGTGACCCGTGATCGGCGGGAGTTTGCAGCAGATTGGGCAGGCCGCCAGTTTCTCCTGATAGACACCGGGGGCTGGCAGGTCGACGAATTGGAGCACCTGGCCGCCGATATCTCGGCCCAGGCCGAGGCGGCGGTCGCCGTCGCCGATGTCGTCCTCTTTGTAGTCGACGCCACAACCTCCCTCACCGACGACGACATGGGAATCGCCAAGCTGGTCCGCGGTGCCCGCAAGGTCGTGCTGGCTGCCAACAAGGTCGACTCCACCAACCAACTCGACATGGTCTCCGATCTCTGGAGCTTGGGCCTTGGTGAGCCTTTCCCGGTAAGTGCCCTTCATGGGCGGGGAGTGGGTGACCTGCTCGATCAACTGGTGCACTTCTTGCCCGCAGGCGACGATGACTTTGTTGAGGACGAAGTGCCAAAGCTGGCCATCATCGGACGACCCAACGTTGGTAAATCGACCCTGCTCAATCACCTGGCCGGCGAACAGCGGGTCCTGGTCTCGCCGGTACCTGGCACGACACGTGACCCGATCGACGTGCGGGTGGTCCTTGATGGCCAGGAGTATCTGGTGATCGACACCGCCGGGATGCGACGCCAACCCAAGATCAAGGAGAGCGCCGACTTCTACTCCGTGCAGCGGGCCAAGCGGGTCGCCGCCGAGTCCGATGTAGCGCTACTGGTGGTGGACGCGGTCGATGGGGTTACCGCGCAAGATCAGCGTATCGCCGAGGAAGTCCGACTCTCAGGCACGGCGATGATCATCGTCGCCAATAAGTGGGACATTGCCGACGCCGACCAGCGGGACATCACTGAGGATGGGATTGCTGATCGGCTCGGATTCTGTTCGTGGGCTCCGCTGCTGCGCATGTCTGCCAAGACGGGAGCCCGGACGCATCGATTGCCCAAGACAATCGTCCAGGTCCTGGAGTCGAGTCAACGTCGTCTGTCGACGGGCAAGCTCAACCGTCTCATCACCGGAGTGGACGCAGGCCCATCCACCGCCCGTTCGGAAGGGTCGCCGGCCGAAGGTGCTGTACGCCGTTCAGGCGGGCATTCGACCTCCGACGTTCATACTGTTCGTGGCTGGTGGGGAACTCGCGGACGACTACTTACGGTTCATCGAGAACCGTCTACGCGAGGTCATAGATTTCTCGGGTACGCCCATCCATGTGGTGGCCCGCAAACGAGCCGCACGCGAACGTTAAGAGAGCCGCCTGTGAGCATCGAAGAGGGAGCCCTCAGTCCCGAACCTGACGAACCCTCGACGCCGCCCGTTCCCTGGCACTTCAAGCTGATGGTGGTTCTGGCGGCCCTGTACGTCGGTTGGCGCCTGGTGCAACTGATCGGTTGGCTTATCGACTGGGTCGGCCACCCGGTTCTAGTCGCGCCGTGGCATCGGTGAATGCCCGACGCCGACGGTACGGCGTTAGGTGCCATCGTCGGTAGTGAATGGTCGGGCTGGCGGGATTTGAACCCGCGACCTCTTGTCCCCCAGACAAGCGCGCTACCAAGCTGCGCCACAGCCCGTTCGGAGCCAGACTAGCTGGCCGGCCGATCGCCCGATTCGCACAATAAGTGGTCGCTCCGGTTGCAGAACTGGCAGCAAAGTCTGTATTCTGATCCGGCGCACGCATCGCGTGTGTGCGTACCTTCCCCACGATGGGCTTGAGAGTGGCTGTGGGCTGCGATCAAACCATCATGAGGAAGGCAGGCGTTTTCCGCTTCGGTGGGAGACGTGCGCAAGATTGACGAAATATTGGAGGACATGACGGTGAGATCCTCATCGAAGTTTCCATGGCGATTCGTAGCACTCCTGGCAGTACTTGCCATGATTGCCGCGGCTTGCGGTGGTACGACTGCTGACACAACGGCAGCCCCGGATGTAACAGATACAACAAGTGGAACAGACACTCCCGACACCACGATGGGTACGGACGATACGACTCCGCCATCGGTTGACGGGTTTGAATACAAGATCGCGGTGATCGAAGACTTCACCACGGACAACTATTGGACCTACCTCGACACTGACAACTCCGTGTATAACGGATACTTGCTCGGCGGTCAGGCGGCCTCCGTGTATACCCAGGTGGCTCCCAACTTCACGTTGGCACCATCGATGGCCGTTGATGCGGTACCGCCAGTCGGTGCAGCCGACGGTGACAACTGGGTCATCTCGGTTCCGCTCCGTGAGGGTTTGACGTGGAGCGATGGCGAAGCCATCGACGCCAACGACGTTGCGTTCACGTTCAATACCGTCAAGGACCTCGGTCTCGGTGGTAACTGGCTCGGCACCATTCCTTTGGCGGCCGAAGACGATCCGGAAACGGCTGACGTCGATGAGTCGGCCGTCGGCCTCTTGTCGGTCGAAGCGGCTGACGACTACACGGTTGTCTACACCTACAACGGTGCTCCTGGCCTGTCACTGTGGCAGTACGGTGGCGCACAGTTCGCCGTCATGCCTGAGCACTTCTGGGCTCCGGTCGTAGCGGCTTCTGCCGATGCAGAGACCTTCGAGGCATCATCTGGTGAGGGCGCTCCCTCGGCCGGTGGCTTCACCTACACCACCCGTGAAGAGGGTGCGTTTGCTCGTTTGAGCGCCGCCCCGTATTTCGACACTGGTGCGCGCACGGTGGTCTACGAAAATGGTGCCGTGGAATACACGAGTCCTGATGGCGTCACTGAGAACTACGGTGGCACTCCTGAGGGCGAAGTTGTTTCCGATGACGTTGCCGGCCCATACGCCAGCGAAGTCGTCTTCACCGTCACCGGTGGACAGGACCAGGCCGTGTTGGCACTTACCGAAGGCGAAGTTGACTTCTGGTTGACGCCGCTCGGTGTACAGCGTGGATTCCTGGATCGTATCCTTGCCGAGTCTGACCTTGAGGTCATCACGAACCCGAACTCGGGCTTCCGTTACCTCTCGTTCAACACTCGCAAGTTCCCGATGTCCGACACGTCATTCCGTCAGGCAATGGCTTGCATGATCGATAAAGAGTTCATGGCCAACAACGTCCTCCAGGGCGTGGCCATTTCGCTCGATACGACCGTGCCTCCCGCCAATGCCTACTGGCACAATGCCGATATTGAGGCAACGTGTGCTGGGTTGTCTCAGGAAGAGCGCGTTGCTGCTTCCATTCAGATCCTCAAGGATGGTGGATGGACATGGACGACCGAGCCCGAGTGGAACGCTGACAACCTCGACGTCATTCCGAAGGGCGAAGGCCTCTCGTTGAACGGCGAGACCATTGGTGACCTGAGCGTGTTGGCTCCTGGACCGGGTTACGACCCGCTCCGTGCGACCTACTCGTTGTTCATTGAAGACTGGGCTCAGGACCTCGGTGTTCCGTTGTCTGCTGAGCCAACTGGCTTCAACGTCATCGTGGAGAAGGTGTTCGGTCCGACCGACTGGGATATGTATATCCTCGGTTGGGGTACCGGTGTCTTCCCGGACTACGTAGTTGACTTCTTCGAGTCCTCGCAGGACTCGGCTGAGGGTGGTTTCAACACCCCAGGGTTCAACAACGCGGAGTTCGACGCTTTGGCGGCCGAGTTCAAGCAAGCTACAGAGCTGGCTGATGCTCAGGCACTGATCTTCCAGATGGAAGCGATCATCGCTGAAGAAGTACCGTACGTGGTGCTCTTCACGACGCCAGTTCTTGAGGCGTACCGCAACAACCTCTCGTTCCCGTTCACTACGGGTCTGGGCGGTATCCAGCAATGGAACGGTTCGCAGGTGTCAGTACAGTCCTCGCAGTAATCCTGCGTAGATAACGGTTGAATGATTGGGGAGGGCTTCGGCCCTCCCCAATTGCATGTGCTGGGAGAATTCCGACCTGTAACGCTGCAGCCCGCCCTCGCCGCAATTGTCGGCTGGCTGATCGTGTGCCAGGGCGGCTAGCAGGCCACGAACTCAGCGAGTATCATTCGCAAGCCATCTCGAAAGGATCTCCGGTGGGTCGATACGTTTTTAAGCGGTTCATTCAGATGGTCCTGCTCTTTTTGGTGTTTTTCGCGCTGTCATGGATTGCCCTGCAGGCAATCCCGGGGAACAGCATCGAACAGCAACTGCGCCTCAACCCAAATCTGCCCCCGGAGGCGATTACCCAGGCTCTCGAACGCCGTGGCCTCGACAAGCCGCCACTCGAACAGTTCTGGATCTATACCCAGAATTTCTTCACCGGTGATCTCGGAGTGAGCTGGTCCCGTTACCCCCAGCCGGTCAGCAGTTTGATCGCCGAGCGCCTACCGAGAACCGTCATGTTGTTCTCTGTCGCTCTGCTGTTTCAGTATCTCGTCGGTTTCCAGGCCGGGAAGTATCTCGCATGGCGACGTAATAAGCGCGGGGAAATGGCGATCACCATCGCCGGCGTTTCGTTGTTTACCGTGTTCTATCCATGGTTTGGTCTCATGATGATTCTGTTGTTCGCCGTCAAACTCGGATGGGTGCCGACCAATGGCTTCATCGTTGAGTCGATATGGAGGGACGCTCCACTTTCGGCCAATCGCATGATGATGACCATGTTCACGTCCTTGATGCTGGTGACTGCGTTCATCGGACTCACCGTTTGGGCATCGGCCCGGCTGGACAAGCCTTCGCAGCGACGAATGGTCAAGACGGCCGCATGGGTGGTTGGTATTGGCGCCTTTTTCGGCTATTGGCTCACCAACGATTATCTGGTTTATGCGAAGGATATCGCGGTCCATTTGGTGCTACCAGTAAGTGTTCTCACCATGGTCGGCTTTGCCGGCGTCATGCTCATCACCCGAACGTCGATGCTCGAGACGATGAAGGAGGATTTTGTCCTCACGGCCCGGGCCAAAGGACTGACCGAGGGTATGGTGCGCGACCGGCATGCTGCGCGCACGGCTTTGTTGCCCGTTTCTACCTCGCTTGTTCTCGCCGTCGCGACGGTGATCGATGGCGGGATTATCACCGAATCGATTTTTGGTTGGCCCGGGATGGGTCAGCTATTGCTCGCCGCAGTCGTCGCAGAGGACATCCCGGTCGCTCTTGCAGCGTTCTCATTCACCGGTATATTGGCGCTACTAGGGCACTTTGCCGCCGACGTCCTATACGGGGTGCTCGATCCCCGCATCCGAGTCACGAGTCAGGGGTAACGCCATGGACACACTGCAAGCTCCCGAAGAGTCTCCGCTACCCGAGGACGTTGCGTTACGCCTCCACCAGGAACCACTGTGGCGTATCCGGGTCAGGCTCATGCGGAAGAGCTTCAAGGCCAACTGGAAGCTCTTCAAACGCAACAAGGTCGGCCTGGTCGGCCTGGTCATCATCATCATGTTCGCTCTCCTGGGGATCGCCCAGCCAATCTTGTTTGCGACCGGGGTGTGGGACAAACGGGTCTACGATGTCCGGACTGGCAACGACACCCGGGAACGAATCGTAGAGATGACGGTCGTCGCCAATGTCGATGATGTCGTTGATCCGGCAGCGCAGATAGATCGGCGTCGGCTGATCGCCGAAGGGAGGAATGTTGAGGTTGGAGATGTCATCCAACGTGAGTTGAAGCATCCATGGCCTCCGGACCGAAACCACCTACTCGGCACTGATCCCAACGGGTCGGACATTCTCTCCCAGCTGATGTTCGGGGCAAGGGCGGCGTTCGGGCTCGGCTTGCTGGCCGCCACGGTGACGGTATTCATTGCGACGACCGTCGGGTCGGTTGCTGCCTACTTCGGTGGCTGGGTCGACTCGTTCTTCATGCGATTTGCCGATCTCCTGTTGATGCTTCCGATTCTGGCCGTCTTGATCGTTGCCAGCAGCTTCGGCCGCTTTAAGCTCTGGCATCTGGCCATCTTCCTCGGGCTGCTCGGGGGCTTCGGCGGGACGGCGATAGTGCTGAAGTCCCAGGCGCTCTCGGTTAAGGTGAAACCGTTCATCGACGCGGCGAGAGTGGCGGGCGGCAACAACTGGAGGATTGTCACCGCTCACCTGATCCCCAACGTCATGCCCCTGTCGTTCCTCTACGTGATGTTCTCCGTGACCGGAGCGATCTCGTCTGAAGCCGTGCTGTCGTTCCTAGGCCTGCTCAACATAGATATGAGCTGGGGTCTGATGATCAACAAAACGCAATCGGCGGGGTATTTGTTGAATCCGTCAACCTGGTGGCTCATCGTTCCGGCCGGTTTGGCAGTCACGTTGCTGGCGGGCGCTTTCTATCTGGCCGGCCGCGGCATGGACGAGATCATCAACCCGCGTCTGCGGAATCGTTAGGAAGGGCAATTAGTTGACCGATACAAGAGAGTTGTCGAACGACGCCCCGATCCTGGACGTGCGTAACGTAGTTATGCACTACCGCACGGAGAAAGGTGACGTGTCGGCAATCGAGGACGTCTCGTTCTCCTTGCAAGCCGGGGAGTCCTTCGGTCTGGTCGGCGAATCTGGCTGCGGCAAGACCTCCGTTGCCATGGCCCTGCTGCAACTACAGGCCGAAAACGCTACGTTCAAGGGCGGAGAGATCCTGCTCAACGGGCAAGATTTGCTCCTCATGGGCCCATCGGACATGCGCTCGCACCGATGGAATGACATCTCCATGGTCTTCCAGGGCGCCATGAACGCCTGGAATCCGGTTCACAAGGTCGGCGCCCAAATCAAAGAGGCAATGGACCTGCACATCAAGCCACAGTTGTCGCACTCGGAGAGCCGCGAGAGAATCGGCCAGCTGTTCGAAATGGTTGGACTCGATCCAAAGATGATGGATCGGTATCCTCACGAGTTCTCTGGTGGCATGCGGCAGAGGGCGGTGATCGCCATGGCCCTGTCTTGTGATCCTCAGATCATCATCGCTGATGAACCAACCACCGCGCTCGACGTCATCGTCCAGGACCAGATCCTCAGCGAGCTCAAGAAGATTCAGCGTGATCTGGGCATGAGCATTCTGTATATCTCTCATGACATTGCTGTCATCGCTGAGGTCACCGACCGAATGGGTGTGATGTACGCCGGCAAGATGGTCGAAACCGGACCAACAATCGATATCTTTCACACCCCGAAGCACCCCTATGCCTTTTTGCTGTTGTCGTCGACGCCTTCCATTACCGGACCTCGCCGCAAACTCGCCCCGCTCGAGGGCGAACCACCCAACCTGCTTGATCCACCGGATGGTTGTCGCTTTCACCCTCGTTGTCCGTTTGTGACTGACCAGTGCCGAACCGAAGAGCCTACTCTTTGGCTGACATCGGTGGCGGTCACAAGGTGGCTTGTTGGAACTGGGAATCGTACCCCCGTTGAGCGAAGGGCTCCGCAAATGACCGACGTTCAAGCTCCCGCGAAAGGCCGCTCGTCAAGGTCGAAGGCCTCACCAAGCTCTTCCCAATCGGGTCGGGACGATTCCGGGCCCCCGACACCCATATCTCCACGCGGTCGACGGGATCAACTTCGAAATTGCTCCTGGTGAGTCGCTGGGGTTGGTGGGTGAGTCGGAATGTGGCAAGTCGACAACCGGCCGGATGC
>CAWKAG010000005.1:0-42971 GCA_963847455.1 uncultured Acidimicrobiia bacterium | reverse complement strand
CGTCCCGCATTCCGGTCCGACGAAATCGATTCTGAGCGCCATGTCGTGATGGAAGAGATCAACATGTCCGAGGACGACCCGCAGGATGTTGTGTTCGAACGATTCACCGAAGCAGCCTTTTCGGGGCACGTACTCGAAATGCCGATCCTCGGAACCCGCGAGTCGATCATGGGCATGAGCCGGGACGACATCGTCGGGTACTGGGAAGCGCCGTTATGGCGCCGGATCGACGGTTTTCGCCATCGCCGGAGCAATCGAACACGATCAAGCCGTCGAAGTGGTGGGTAACTACTTCGGTGACTGGAGCGGCGCGTCGGTGCCGCACGAATGGGCCGACCACACATTCCGGCCAGCGGTCAAGGTCGATGTGAAGGACACCGAACAAGCCAATCTGGTGGTGGGTGGGGAAGGTATCGCCAGAGGGGACGACCGGCGTTTTGCCTTTGATGTCCTCCATCATGTCCTCGGCGGTGGCATGTCGTCCCGGCTCTTCCAGACCATCCGCGAAGAGCGAGGTCTGGCGTACTCCGTTTACAGCTTTGCTCTTCCTTTTGCTGACACCGGGGCCTGGGGTGTCTACGTAGGCACTACTCCGGACCAGATCGACACCGTCATGGATCTCGTCAATCTCGAACTGAACACGATGATGGCTGGCGGGATCACTGACGAAGAACTCGATCGGGCCAAATCGAACATGCGCGGTTCCATGGCGTTGGGCTTCGAGGATGCCAACTCCCGGATGGTCCGACTCGGCAAGCGAGAGCTGACCGGCGGCGAGCATATCTCCATTTCCGAACATATTGCCCGGGTTGACGAGGTGACCCGTGACGACGTGGTCGACGTTGCCCAGGCGTTGTTGAGCGGTCCGCGGGTGATCGGAGCCGTTGGGCCTTTCGAAAAAGCCAACCTGGAGTCGTATCTGACATGATGCGTGTGGCGGTCTCAGGCGCATACGGCCGCATGGGCCAACTTGCCTGTGCGGTTATCGACGCCGCTCCGGACTTGTTACTCGGGCCGCTCTACGCCCCCGGGCATGCCGATGATGAGTTGTTCGGGCAGACGGTGACCGACCATGCCGCCCGGGTGGCCGATGCCGATGTCGTGGTCGAGTTTTGCACTCCAGGGGCCGTGCTCGAGAACCTCGCAAAATGGCACGATATGGGCGTTCATGCCGTGGTTGGAACCTCGGGCTTCGATGAAGATCGGATCGCCGCGGTCTCTACGTTCTGGACCGGCGAAGTCTCGCGCTGCCTGATCGTTCCCAACTTCGCGATCGGTGCCGTACTGATGATGCGATTCGCCGAACTTGCCGCGCCTCACTTTCCGGCAGCTGAAATCATTGAACTGCACCATGACCGTAAAGCCGACGCTCCCTCCGGTACCGCCCTCAACACGGCCGAGCGTATATCCGCCGCCCAGCCGAATCAGGTTCGATCAGTCCAGCCAAGCGACGGGGCGGACGGGGCGATTGGCACGGACGTCAACGGTGTGCGGGTTCATTCGGTGCGCCTCCCGGGGATCGTTGCCAATCAAGAGGTCATCTTCGGTGCCGTTGGCCAAACGTTGACGATCCGCCATGACACCACCGACCGGACCGCCTTCGCTCCGGGGATCGAATTGGCAATCCGCCAGGTAGCAAGTCTCGGCAACCCGGTGACCGTCGGCATCGACAGGCTGCTCTGATCAGAGGATCGACCCGGTCGGTTCCACGAACTGGCTGAGTGCGTAGCCATAGGTGATCGCCACCCCCAGGATGATCAGGACCACCCGTACGTAACGCGAAGGCGGAACCCGCTGGCCGACCATCCAGGCGGCTGAAATCCAGACGAGGGCGTCGAGCGGCCAGGCGAGGATCAGCTCGGAGCCGAAGAGGGCGAAGAAACCCGATACCGGTAGGCCGGCGAAATACAAGGCGAAATTTGTCGTGGCGATCCCGATCCACGCCGTGACGACGGAGAACATCGCAAACGTAAACAGGACCGCTAGCGCTGGTCCACATCCGCCGGCAGGTTCGTCGGCGAATGCGCTGGGTTCAGCCAACTCAGAACCGTGTAAATTCCGACAGGTTCGCCCCGATGGCTATGAACGCGATGAGGGTGATCACGATGCTCAGAATCGTCATGATCGTGATGATGGCGAAGTATGTGTTGAGGTTGCTGGCAGCCTTCTCGAGTGACTCAAGCGACCCGGTCCGACGGGCATTTTCCAGAGACGTGTTGGCTTTGAACAGCATCACAGCCATCCAGATGACGACCGCCGCAAACGGGATCGTGAAAATGCCGAGGATGAGAAAGACCCCGCTCAAGCCGGTCACGATGCCATTGACGATCAACCACAACGGTTTTGGCATCTTTGCGGCTACCCGCTGAACGGTTCCCTGGTCCGACTGGACCGCAGGAGTGGGCGAGACGGGACTCGGCGACCAGGCGGCCGCTGGTGTCCCGCCGGCTGCCGGCACGCTGGGGCTGGGGCTGGTGTCCCCCGGCGGGACTCCGGTGAGGGTCGAAGGGATGGGATCGCCGGCGGAGGGCACATCGGCGACCGGTTCGCCGGCCTTCGCATCCAGGCTTGGTGTCTCGACATCGGACGGCGACGGCACCTGTGGAGCGGAAAAGAGGCTGGACGTATTGACGGTGGCCCAATCGGCCATTCCTGTCGTCCAGTAATACTCGGTACCGGTCACCTGACCGCTGCTCACCAAGCTCTGTAGTTCGGCGAGGTCGATTGGTCCGTGTCGGTCTGTTCCCTGTGTGTAGTAATACTCAGCCATGGGACCAGGCTACACGCTCGAGACGCCTACGCCACGGATTGTGCCACGGATTGTTAGGGGTCGTCGACCGTCATGGACTCGATCACGATGTCCGTGGTTGGTCGATCGCCCGGTCCGGTCGGAGTGGCAGCGATCGCATCGACAACATCCATTCCGGAGATCACCTCGCCGAAAATCGTGTACGCATAGGGAAGGCCAACGTCTTCGTGGACGATGAAGAACTGGCTCCCGTTGGTATTCGGACCGGCGTTCGCCATGGCGAGGATCCCTCTCGTATACGGGCGCGGGTCGTTGAGTTCGTCGGCGAATGTGTAGCCGGGCCCGCCGCGGCCGGTACCCGTCGGGTCACCGGCCTGGGCAACAAAGCCGGGTATTACCCGATGGAAAATGACCCCGTTGTAGTACCCCTCGTTGGCCAGGAACACGAAGTTGTTGACCGTGTTTGGGGCCGTGTCGGCGAACAGCGACACGACGACGTCGCCCAGATTGGTGCTTATCGTCGCCGTGTATTGGCCTGCGGTGTCGATGGTCAGGTCAGGTGGCGCACCGAAAGATTTTGGGACGCCGTCCGTCGTAGCGGTTGTGTCGACCGTCGTGGTTGGCGGCGCCGGGGCGGTCGTCGCGTTCTGAGCCGTGTCCGAAGCGGTTCCGGCCGCGTCAAATTGGTCGACGGTTTCGCCTGCACCGCACGCCGTCAAGACGACCGCCAGCAGGGCAGTCCAGAGTCTGTGCTTGGCCATCACTAGTTCTCGATGATCTCCACCGACGAAATTACGCAATCGCTGTGCGGGCGGTCACCAGGGCCGGTGGGGGTCGTGGCAATCGCATCGACCGTCTCGATCCCGTCGAGCACCTTGCCGAAGATGGTGTAGTCGTTGGGAAGTCCGGCGTCCTTATGGACGATGAAAAACTGGCTGCCATTCGTGTTTGGTCCGGCATTTGCCATGGCCAGAGTACCGCGGCTGTACGAACCGCCCGAGTCGAGTTCGTCCCGGAACTTGTAGCCAGGTCCGCCGCGACCGGTGCCGGTCGGGTCGCCGCCCTGAATCATGAACGACTCGATGACCCGGTGGAAAATGACGCCGTCGTAGAAACCGTCTCTAGCCAGGAAGACGAAGTTGTTGACTGTCTGAGGGGCGTTTACCGCATCGAGCTCGACGGTGATATCACCGTGGCTCGTCTCGAGCTTGGCGGTGTAAGACTTGTTGGGGGTCTCGATGGTGAGCGCCGGAGCGGCATCGTATTGGGAAGCCATGACGGCCTTTCATGGGTAGGGAGCCGGTTGGAAACCGAAACGAGGACATTAGCCACCTGAGAGTCAGTTGAGAAAGCGACAGTCTCGGGAATGCGCTCAGTAGAGGGCGTTGGCCAAGCGTTTCCGATAGACGCCGACCAACGGATCGTCGGTACCGAGCAGATCGAAGATCTCGATCATTGCCAGTCGGGCCGGGTCACTGTCGTCGTCGCGTTGTCCCGCATCGAGCAGAACGTCGAATCCAATCTCGGGTTGACCGGCACCAGCGAGAGCCTTGGCATACGAGACACGATTTTCGATGTTGGGATCTTCCGAGAACGCGCTTGCGTAGGAGTCGAGATTCGCCGCCGCTGTCGACATGTTGGCCATGGCGACGAGTCGCTTGGTCTCGTCATCGGGAGTCAGCGTTGAGAGAACCTCAAGCGCCTCCGGCATGCGATCCGTATCGATATAAATCATGGCGAGGGTTTTGGCGGCGTCTTCGCTGGCGCGGACTGTCAGAATAGAGCGCAGGGCGCCTTCGGCTCCTGCGACGTCACCGGTGTCGAGGAGATCGAGCGCAGCTTCGACTTCGGGGTCGGTCGTCGGCCCGACGAATTGCTCGATAAACGCCCGGAGCTCTGCTTCGGAAACCGCTCCCGAGAACTGACCAACCGGCTGCCCTCCTACGAACGCCACTACGGTTGGAATGCCTTGCACTTTCATCTGTTGTGACAGTGCCTGGTTGGCGTCGACGTCGATCTTGACCAGCTCGAAGGCCCCTCCGTATTCCGCCGCGGCTGCCTCGAGCAGCGGGCTGAGGGTTTTGCAGGGACCGCACCACTCCGCCCAAAAATCGACGAGGACAGGAACTTGCGTAGATCGATCAACGACCTCTGTCATGAATTGGGCTTCGGCGACATCTTTTACATAAGGATTCGGCATAGCCAGAACTCTAGTGGCCGTCTTGAGATGGTTCTTCGGGTACAACGCGCACGGAACGAGTGAGCAACGCGTGTAACCTCATGGCAATGCCAGACGGAACCCCGACTCCCACGCAGGCACCTTTCGGTGCTGTCATCACGGCCATGATCACTCCGTTCAGGTCCGATGGGGCAGTTGACTTTGATCAGTTCCAGCGACTGTGTCGGTTTCTGATCTCGCACGGCTCGGACGGCCTGCTGGTGTCTGGCACAACTGGCGAATCTCCGACGCTGACCGCTGCCGAGAAACTGGCGCTGTACTCCGCCGCCGTAGATGCTGTTGGTGGAAAAGCACCGGTGATCGCCGGAACCGGAACCTATGACACGACGGGCGTCCGTCGAGGCATCCAAGGCGGCGGCCGACCACGGCGTTGATGCGATTCTGGCCGTCACCCCGTACTACTCGAAACCGAGCCAGCGGATGCTGATTGCTCACTTCGACGCGATCGCCGATGCCACGGAGTTACCGGTGATCGTCTACAACATCCCCGGCAGGACGGCCTGCCTGGTCGAGGTTCCAACGCTGGTTGAACTTGCCCGGCACCCTCGCATCGTGGCGACCAAGGACGCCGTTGGCGATATTGGCTTCTCCACCAGGGCCCGGCAGAGGCTGCCTGAAGGGTTCGCCATTTACTCGGGCGACGACTCCATGACGCTCCCGATGATGTCCGTAGGTGGTTGCGGGGTCATTTCGGTGGCAAGTCATCTCGTTGGAAATCAAATTAAGGCGATGGTGAGTGCGGCAGCGGCCGGCATCTCCCCGAAGCCACCCGGCTACACGACCAACTCATGCCTACCTTTGAGGGGTGTTTCATCGAACCGAATCCGGTACCGCTCAAAGGAGCCATGGCGGCACTTTGGGAACCAATGGGCGCGCCGCGTCTCCCTCTGCTTCCAGCCCTGGATGCCACAACCACCGCACTGGTCGCGGCGGTTCGTAAGGCGCAAATCTCTGTGAGTGTCAGGATCACATTCCTGGGTGGACTGGGCGAGATCGGTCGCAACTGCGCGGCGATCGAACACGACGCCAAAATCGCGCTCATCGACTGCGGGCTGATGTTTCCCGAGGCAGACATGCTGGGGGTCGACCTGGTGTTTCCGAACTGGGAATGGCTCATTGAACGTAAGCAGGATGTCGATGCGTCATTGTCACCCACGGACATGAAGACCATGTAGGTGCTTTGGCCTATTTTCTCAAGGAGTTCCCGGGGGTCCCGGTCTACGAACCCAACTCTCCGTGGCGCTCGCGCGCAGGCCGGGTCGACGAGATTGGTGTCGAAGCTGAGTTCGTGGGTTGTGAAGACAATCGGTGGGTCGAACACAAGCCTTTCGGGTTCATGTTTGTGCCGGTCTCACACTCGATCCCGCAGGGCGCCGGAATCGTCTTTGACACGCCGGAGGGTTTTATCGTGCATTCCGGCGACTTTAAGCTCGACCCCACTCCGGTCGACGGTCGCCCGACCGACCTTCAGCAGTTCGCACACTTCGGCAGGGAAGGGGTACGTCTGCTCATGGCCGACTCGACGAACGCCGAGATTCCCGGTTTTGTGCCATCGGAAACCTCGCTCGCTTCCGAGATAGGTGAGATCATTGCCAAGGCAGATGGGCGAGTAGTGGCTGCCTGCTTTGCGTCGCATGTCCATCGGGTTCAGCAGATCGCCGACGCCGGGATCGCCGCCGGCCGAAAGGTGGCCTTCGCCGGCAGATCAATGCATCGGGTCTCGGGTGTGGGAACTGAGTTGGGTGTCCTCGACATCCCGGCCGACAAGATCGTCGAAATCCAGGAGCTCACGAAGCTTCCTGCCAAGAAACAATTGCTCATAACCACGGGAAGTCAGGGCGAACCCTTCGCTGCGCTGTCGCTTATGGCGGCCGGAAGGCACAAGTGGGTGACGCTGGAATCAGACGATACGGTGCTGATTTCTGCGACACCGATCCCCGGGAACGAAGCGGCTGTCTCCAAAGTAATCAGCAAGCTCAACCGAACCGGAGCTCGGGTGTATCACGGCCGCAACGCCAAGGTTCATGTTTCCGGTCACGCCGCCCGGGATGAGCTCACGACGTTCCTCAACGTAATCCGACCAAGGAGTTTTGTTCCGGTTCACGGCGAATACCGACATCTGCGGGCGCATGCCGAACTTGCCGATCAAATGAAAGTCCCCGATGTGCACATCCTTGAGGACGGCGACATGATCGAGATCAAAGGTGATCGCACCCATGTGACGAACCGCGCGGTTGATGCAAGTTACGTCTATTTCGATGGGACCGGGGACGTCAAGAACTCGGTGCTCCGAGCCCGTGGTCACCTTTCCGATGACGGAGTGGTAGTCGTGACTGTTGGAGTTCAGCGATCCGACAGCAGCGTAATTCTCGGCCCGGACATCGACTCGCATGGTTTCGCTGATGACCCCCGCCAGATACTGGCCAAAGCAGCCGATGCGGTCCGTTCTGCCGTTACCGGATTGGATCCACAATCCGAACTCGGTCAATACCAGAAAGCCGTCCGTCTGGCCGCCCAGCAGGTGATCCGGGCCGAGACGAGTCGCAAGCCAGTGGTGATCCCGGTCGTGCTCGAGGTTTAGCGAGAAGCCATTCGCCGCGCTCCACCGCGAATCTTCGCCGCGGAGGTGGTTGGACCAACTCGCCCAACCGTGTAACGTAAAACCCACATGGCAAGAAAGACACCCACCCGTCCAGGGGCTAACGGTCGGAAACGGGTGTCTACGACAAACAAAAGAAGAACTCCAGCCAAAAAACGGACCACGCTGGCTTCCGTTTTTGAATCGCTTCGGCGCAGGTTGGGTTCCCAAACCGACGATGTGTGGGGCGTGGCTCTGCTCGTGGTGGGAATTCTCATTGCTCTGGCATTCTTTGGGAAAGCCGGACCGTTCGGGGATTGGATTCATGGGGGACTTACGCTGCTGTTTGGCGTCTGGGCGTACTTCATTCCCGTTCTTTTCGCCACGGTCGGTATCGTTCTGGTCATCGGAAATCCGCGTACGGACTATGGCAAGATCGGCGTCGGTACCACCGTTGCGTATCTAGGAGCGCTTTCCCTCTTTCATCTGTTGACCGGGGCGGTGGAGCTTTTCGGCAATGCTGACCTGGTTCGCGCCAGGGGTGGAGCCATCGGGTCGCTGGTCGCTTTTCCGATGAGCCGAGTTATCGGTTTCTGGGGCGCCTTCGTAGTGCTTTCAGCGGTCACCTCCATGGGGGTCCTTTTGGCCACCCGCACCAGTGTTCGGGAACTGTTCATCGGCTTGCGGGCCGTAAGTACCAGGCTTAAGTCGTGGGCTGGCGGTCTGACCCGCGACATCCCGGAGAAGCTTCCGGTCGTCCGGCCTCGACACGTTGCCAAAAAGGCGCCATCGGCACACCGTCCCAAGCCGATGAAGCCTTCGGGTGCTCCCGACAAGTCACGTCCTGAGCCGGACAAGAAACCCAAGAAAGATTC
Organism: uncultured Acidimicrobiia bacterium; assembly: GCA_963847455.1. Taxonomy (GTDB): domain Bacteria; phylum Actinomycetota; class Acidimicrobiia; order Spongiisociales; family JAENVV01; genus JAENVV01. The sequence goes on along the minus strand of CAWKAG010000005.1, from coordinate 34,530 downwards.
GACCCCGGCGCCGCGGCGGGTAGCCGACAGCACCTATCAGCTACCCCCGATCGAATTGCTGCGTGAGAGCAAGGCCGAAGGTCAGAACCGTCGGGCCCTCGAAGAAACCGCCGCCGATCTCGAGGAAACCCTTCGCCAGCATGGCGTCGACGCCAAGCTCACGAAGATCGTTCCGGGGCCAACGGTAACCCGATACGAAATCGAGTTGGCGGCCGGCGTGAAGGTCTCACGGGTTACCAACCTGGCGACGGACATCGCCTACGCCATGGCGACCCCCGACGTGCGGCTGTTGGCTCCAATTCCGGGTAAGTCAGCTATCGGGGTTGAGGTGCCCAACCGGAAGCGTCGTATGGTCACGCTCGGCGATATTCTTCGATCTCAGGAAGCCAAAGATGAGACCCATCCCACCATCGTCGGGGTCGGGATGGACATCAACAGCCGGGCGTCGCTCGTAAACCTTTCCGAACTCCCGCATGTTCTGATAGCCGGCGCAACCGGTGCTGGGAAGTCGTCGTGCATGAACTCGTTGATTACGTCATTGCTCATGCGTACCCACCCCGATGAGCTCCGGATGATCATGGTCGATCCGAAGCGGGTCGAGCTTGGTCAGTACAACGGAGTGCCGCATCTCCTTACCCGGGTAATCACCAACCCGAAGAAGGCCAATGAGGTACTCAAATGGGCGGTCGAAGAGATGGATCGCCGCTACGACCTCCTGGCCGACGCCGGAGTGCGTGACATTGGGGGCTATCACGAGAAGTGGGACGCGGGCGGTCTCGACGAAGACGGCTTCGATCGTTTCCCGTACCTCGTCATTCTCATCGACGAACTCAACGACCTCATGATGGTGGCGGGTCGCGACGTCGAAGCGTCGATCGTCCGAATCGCCCAGATGGCCAGAGCCGTTGGTATCCACCTGGTGATTGCCACCCAGCGTCCATCGGTGAATGTGATCACCGGCGTCATCAAAGCCAACATTCCGTCCCGTATGGCTTTTTCTGTCGCCTCTCAGACCGACAGCCGGGTCATCATCGATACGATCGGTGCCGAGAAGCTGGTCGGTATGGGCGACCTGTTGCTGGTGACAGCCAAAGATCCCAAACCGGCCCGGGTACAGGGGGCGTGGGTATCGGAAGAAGAAGTGCGCGCCGTCGTCGATTGGGTCAAGAAGCAGAAGGAAGCCCGGTACGAGGACAAGGTCATTGAGGCTTCGGTTGAAAAAGCGAAGGTGCAGGCCGCCGAGGATGACGACGAAGACGCCGAGTTGATACGTCAGGCGATCGAGTTGGTCGTCCGGTCGGGGCTTGGTTCGACTTCGATGCTCCAACGCAAGCTCCGGGTCGGTTTCGCCAGAGCCGGACGCCTCATGGATGTCCTTGAGAATCGTGGCGTAGTCGGCCCCTCACACGGCTCCAAAGCCCGGGACGTACTCATCAGCATTGAAGACCTCGAGCAAATGGTCGGCGCTTCGGATTGATCCGCAGCGTTTGCGTGGCTGGCGAGGGTACGCTCCATCCAGACATGCAGCGATGCCTTGTACTTATCGACGGTCAGCATTACCCGCCGGTGGTTGAACGCGCCCTCGCGGCTCTCGCCGCAGATGGCTACACGATCGTCGGCGCCGTATTCCTCGGAGGTACCGAAAAGACCGACCGTCCACCAGTCCTGTCGGTGCCAGTAGCTGTTGGGGATCCGGAGCGGGCGCTGGCCGAGTCCATCGATGCACTGACACCCGACGTGGTGATCGACCTGAGTGATGAGCCGGTGCTCGACCATCGGAAACGATTCGGACTGATCTCGGTAGCCATCGCCAGCGGGGTTCGTTATCAGGGAGCGGGGTATCGATTCGATCCACCAACGTTTCGTCGCCTGACCGATGTCCCTGCCGTCGCCGTGAGCGGCACCGGGAAACGAACCGGCAAGACCGCGGTGGCGATTGAGCTGGCGAGGTACTGGCGAGACGTCGGACTCAAACTGGCGATCGTCACCATGGGGCGGGGCGGACCGGCCTTGCCAACGGTCCTGCGGGCGGGGGAGTTCGCCGCTTCGATTGCTGGGCTTGCTGAATTGTCAGCCAGGGGAATGCACGCTGCCTCCGACTATGTCGAGGATGCCGTGTTCGCCGGAGTCGACACTATCGGTACTTTTCGGTGCGGCGCGGGTATTTCGGGTCAAACCGACATCCACAATTTCGCAGCCGGTGTCGAAGCAGCTGAGCTGCTCCGCCCCGAACGAATGATCTTCGAGGGGAGCGGAACCGCCCTCCCACCCGCCGAGGCGGATGCGCATGTGCTTGTCATGCCCGTCGACATAGATCCGGGCTACCTGGACGGCTACCTGGGTCCCTACCGGGTCAAACAGGCAACCGCGATTGTCATCGTCGACCCCGATCAACAATCCAAGCGCGAGGTCGAGGGCCTCCGGCGAATCCTGAGCGGCCTCAATCCTGAGCTGCAGGTTTTGTCGGCCGGGTATGAACTGGAGCCGTCCCTGCCGGTCGACGGTCGCCGGGTGTTGGCCGTAACGACTGCACCTGAAACCGCTCAGGATCATCTGATGAGCGACCTAACCCGACTGGGAGCGTCGTCTGTCGAGGTGATTCATACTCTGTCGGACCGGACCAGGTTGAGCGACGACCTGGCGTCGGCGTCGGCTGCCGCTGCTGATCTGGTGCTCGTGGAAGTGAAAGCAGCTGCGGTCGACCTGGTCTTACCGTGGGCATCTGCCGAAGGTATTGAAGCCGGTCTCATTCACAATCGGGTGGCCGTTGCGGGGGGGACCGGTGCGTTGGCAGGGTTTGTGGACCGGCGGCTAGGAGATAATCTCGTAGACCTTGCGTAGCGGCTCACGCCGCAGCAACGCCCGGACCCGATCCTGGCTTTGAATGATCGCCGGATCGTTCAGAGCAGACTCCATCTGTTCGGAGGACTCCCATCGGATAATGACGCCGCCTTCGATAAGGCCCCCAACTCCGGCAGTTTCGGCGCGGATGAGTTCGATGCCCAGGCATCCGGGAGCGGCCTCGAAAGCTGGCACCACATCCTCTTTGAACATGGCGATCAGCTGATCGAGGTCAGCTTCCGATACCGCCGAAAGAAACAGTCGGATCACCATCGCCAGGCCGCCTTGGAGAACATGCCGGCCATATCAGGATTCCGGGTAAGTTCGGTGGTGACCCGGTCAAAATACGCGGCGGTTTGCTGGCCCGACCCCGGATACACGAGGGTGACTTCGACACTGGCTTCGTCGATCCGAACCACGTTGTAGGACGGTCGGGTGTAGCCACGCAGACGATACGACGACACGGTCCCACTGTTGATGATGAGCATCCGGTCTACCTGCCAGACATGAGGGACGTGCTTGTGGCCGGCCAGCACAATGTCTACGTCGACGTCCTCCAGCAGAGCCATAACGTCGCCCGCGTCCCAAACGATGTTTCGCTCCCGACCGGTACCCGGCACCGATACGAGGTGGTGGTGCATCACAAATAGGCGTAAATCTGCAGCGTCGTCGAACTCCTGGCGGATCCATTCGTAACGCGACCGACCGATCTCTCCCTCGGCGAGGTCGGGTTTGGAACTGTCAACGGCGACGACTTTGGTCGTGCGCGGATACGCGTCCCTGGTGAGAGAAAGGGAGAAGTCGCCTTTGGAGTCCGTGTTGCCCTTCCCGAAGTGATCGTGAAAGTGCAAGTATCCGACGTTCTTCGAGTCGTGGTTACCGGGCACGATGACCGTCGTGAGGGCTTCTCGTAGCGGCCGCAGGAAGTCGCGGGCCATCTCGAACTCTTCCGCGTAGCCCTCTTGTGTTAGGTCACCGGCCACCACTACCAGATCGGGCTGTAGGTCGAGTATCTCGTTCACCGCGGCGGATAGGAGCTCGGGGTCGAAAAAGGGTGAACCGCAGTGAAGATCAGACAGTTGAGCGATCGTCAGCGAGGCCATCGGGATGTCATACTAGCCGTAGCGCAGGGCGCATCCCGGCATCACCGAACCGATGGAGACCTATGGTCAGCCAGGCTGGACGCTACATCTGGGTACTTGACCGGCGAGAGAACCCGCTCCCGTTTTCCAAATTCGTCGCGGCATCGTCGATGATCGTTGTCGGTATCGAACCCGAGACGGCTTACACCATTGCCGAGGAGACCGAGACCCGGCTGATCGAACGGCGACTTCCTGAAATCGCCGTTGAGGAACTCATGGACATAACCACACGTTCGATCGAAACTCACCTTGGAGTCGGTTCGGCCGATCGTTACCTGGCATGGTTGGAAGCCCGCAGGCGGGGCAAACCGATCATTGTGATGCTGGGAGGGGCGCCCGGGGTGGGCAAGTCGTCGGTGGCCGGTGAAGTGGGCGCCCGGCTCCGGATCTCGAGCGTGATCCCAACTGATGCGGTGCGTCAGGTGATGCGCCAGCTCGTAGCGGAGACACTCGCTCCCATGCTTCATCTTTCCTCGTTCGATGCCCATCGGGCCCTTCGGTCACCAGTGCCGGCGGACCACGATCCGGTGGTAGTTGGATTCCAGAGCCAGGTGGATATGGTGTCGACCGGTGTTCGGGGACTCATCGACCGCGCCATCCAGGAGGGGACCGGGTTGGTCGTCGAAGGAGTTCACATGGTTCCCGGGGTGTACGACAAGGATGTGGAACTTTGGTCCAAGCAGGCAGTCATCTGCCAGGCCCTCCTGGCGGTCGAGGATGTTGACTCGCATCGAGCGCACTTCCTGGCCAGGGCCGAACAGGCCAGTCACCGAAGCGCCGATAGGTATCTGGATGCCTTTGACGAGCTCAGGCGCATCGACGCCTACGTGCAATCGTGTGCTCGGGAGCGGGGGGTTCGGATCATCGCCATGGAACAACTCGACAACACGATTCAACGAGTGGTCGAGATGATCGTCGACACAGTGATCGCGAGTTCTCAAGCCAACCAAGACTGAATAATGGGCCATTTGTGCGATTGGACAGGCGCCCGCGCCGAGTAGCCTGGCTTCATATGCGAAACATTCTTGATTTGGAGGGGCGTCTCGTAGGAGATGCTCCAATCGATATCGATACCACCCGCCGGCTCTACCGAGCCCTTGTCGAGACGAGGGCCTACGACAAAAAGGGCACGACCCTTCAGCGCCAGGGCCGTCTCGCCACCTACGCCCCATTGCTCGGCCAAGAGGCTGCCCAGGTTGGGTCTGCTGCGGCGCTTGATCCGCATGATTGGATGGTGGCGACCTACCGCGATGCCGGCGCAATGTGGATGCAGGGGTACCCGTGGGAGGTTCTGTTGCTCTCTCGCTCTGGTGACGAACGAGGAGGACGTCCGCCGGTGCATGTCGATGTGCTCCCGCCATCGATAACCGTTGGCGCCCACATGATTCACGCAGTTGGGATCAGCTGGGCAGAGAAGCTCCAAGGCACGGATCGCATCGCCATCACCTATTTCGGAGACGGAGCCACGTCCGAGGGGGACTTCCACGAAGCGATGAACTTCGCCGGGGTTTTCAAAACGCCGACCGTGTTCTTGTGCCAGAACAACGGTTATGCGATTTCCATGCCGCGCGAGCGCCAAACCGCCTCGGACACGATCGCCCAGAAGGCCGATGCTTACGGCATGATCGGTGAACAAGTCGACGGCAACGACCTATTTGCAGTGTATGCATCCACCAAGGAGGCCGTCGATCGGGCGAGAGCCGGAGAGGGAGCCACCCTCATCGAAGCGGTTACCTACCGGGTCGGCCCTCACACGACCAACGACGATCCGGGTCGCTACCGGGATCCTGAGGAAGAACGGATGGCGCTGGATCGGGACCCCATCGAGAGGGTCCGCCGGTATCTCGAGCACGAAGGTGCTTGGGATGCCGAATGGGAAGAAACGGTCCAATCCAAGGCCTCGACGACGATCGAGCGGGCAGTCGAGTTGGCCGAATCCTTATCACCGCCATCACCCGAGGATATCTTCGGGGCGGTATACGAAGAGATGTCGCCCGACCTCAGACGTCAATTTGAACAGGTGGAGGCATGAGCGAACTCACGCTGGCCGGGGCACTCACTGATGCCCTCACAACCGCGTTGGACAAAGATCAGCGGGTGCTGGTTATCGGCGAGGACGTCGGCCAAACCGGTGGGGTCTTCAGGATCACCGACGGGCTCATCGGTCGTTTTGGCGACCAGCGGGTCATCGACACCCCGGTGGCCGAATCGGGCATTGTCGGAGCAGCATTTGGCATGGCTATCGCCGGCCTTCGCCCGGTTGCAGAGATTCAATTTATGGGATTCTCCTATCCTGCCTACGACCAGATTCTGAGCCACGTCGCCCGGATTCGTAACCGGTCACAACACCGGTTTAGCGCTCCGATGGTCATCCGTATGCCTTGTGGTGGCGGATTCGGGGCTGCCGAACACCATTCCGAATCCACCGAAGCCATCTATGCGCACATCCCGGGCCTCAAGGTGGTTATACCGGCCACCCCCTATGACGCCAAGGGGCTGCTCCTGGCCGCGATCGATTCGCCAGATCCCGTCATTTTCCTCGAACCGATTCGGCTCTACCGACTCGTGCGCGAAGAAGTCCCGGACGGGTACTACACCGTCGAGATCGGGAAGGCGCGGATCGAGACCGAAGGGACGGACGTGTCGATTATTACCTGGGGTGCGATGACGCACGAGGTCCGCGAGGCCGTTGAGGTGCTGGCAGCCGCCGGCGTCTCGGCCGAGATGATCGATCTACGGACGCTGCGACCGCTCGACGAAGACACGATCATCGAGTCGGTCCAAAAGACCGGGAGAGCCGTGGTCGTCCAGGAAGCACCCAAAACGGCAGGCTTCGGAGCGGAGGTCGCCGCGCTGATCGGTGAACGCGCCTTGTACTCGCTGCAGGCACCGGTTGAGCGGGTCGCAGGGTGGGACACGACGATTCCGTTGAAGAAGGCCGAGCATCGTTACATGCCGACCACCGAGGCAATCGTGGCGGCGGCCCGTCGCACCATGGACGCATAATGCACAACTTTGTGTTGCCTGACATCGGTGAAGGGCTTGTTGAAGCTGAGATCGTCTCCTGGCTTGTCGCCGAAGGTGAACCGGTCGGACTCGATGACCCGCTTGTAGAAGTTGAAACTGATAAGACCGTGGTAGTTATGCCGGCGCCCGTCGCAGGCATCGTCGTTCGCCACGGTGCGGCCGCCGGCGAGACGATCAAAGTTGGCTCGGTGCTGGCAGTTATCGACGACGGCTCGGAAGATGTCTCCCCGCCGCCGTCGGAGTCGCCGGCGGCGCCCGCAGATGAGCCGCCCGCAGATGATGAGATTCCCCACGCCGAAGTTGATCCGCCCCTGGTTGGGAGCTTTGGAAAGGGAGCCACCACCTTGGGACGCCGGACCGAACCCGTCAAGGCTTCTACCTCTCGTGTGATGGCCCTGCCGCTCGTGAGAAAGCTGGCCAGGGACCAGGGAGTCGATTTGGGAGCCATGAGCGGAACCGGACCCGGCGGCCAGATCACGAGGGCCGACATCATGGCTGCCGTTGAAGCCAAGGCCGACGAAGCGATGCCGGCAGTAGCCAGAAAAGCTGCCCATACCGACGCGGGTCCCGATGCCGAGGTCATTCCCATGTCGAAACTGCGTCGCACTATCGCTGATCGTATGAGTCAGTCGTGGGCAGAGATTCCACGGGTTACCACCTTCGACGAGGTGGATGCCAGTCGACTCTTACAAGCACGCAAGGCACTGTCGCTTCGACACGGTGAGAACATCACGCTCGAAGCGCTTGTGGTCAAGGCAGTCGTGCCGGCACTCGTCGAGTTCCCCGAGTTCAATGCCACGGTCAGCGGTTCCGACCTTGTGGTACATCGTCGCCACCACATCGCGGTGGCCGTCGATACGCCCAATGGTCTGATGATCCCGGTCGTCCACGATGCCGGCCAACTCACGGTCATCGAGATAGCGGCCGAGATCGCCCGACTGGCCGCCGGAGCTACAGATCGCACGCTCGGGGCAGATGACATGTCCGGTGGCACGTTCACTGTTTCCAACATCGGGGCGGTTGGCGGAGGGCACGGCACGCCGATCGTTCCTTTGGGCACCACGGCGATTCTTTCCGTCGGCAGGGCCAGAGACAGCGCGGTCGTCCGCAATGGAGCTGTCGTGGTCGCGCCGATGATGCCGCTGAGCCTGTCGTACGATCATCGGGTCATCGATGGGGCGCTCGGACGCAAGTTTGTTGCTCGACTGTTGGAAAATCTGGCGGAACCTGCGCTGTTTCTTGCCTAACTGTAGGCTGCGGCCATGCGAGCCATCCTTTGCACCGAGCACGGTCTCCCCGAGTCCCTGACGATCGCAGAGATACCTGACCTGACCCCCGGGCCCGGCCAGGTGGTCATCCAGGTTGGCGCGGCGGGCGTGAATTTTCCCGACACGCTCATCATTCAAAATCTTTACCAGTTCAAGCCTGAGCTGCCCTTCTCGCCTGGAGGTGAAGTTGCCGGCAAGGTAGCGTCACTCGGTGACGGGGTCGATCACGTCGCAGTTGGCGATCGAGTGATCGCCTTTCCCGGCTGGGGTGGGTTCGCCGAGCAAGTCGTAGTCGAGGCCCGGACGGTGATCCCGATCCCGGATTCGATGCCAACGGATATCGCGGCGGCGTTCGTCATGACGTACGGAACTTCATACCACGCGCTCAAAGACCGGGCCGACGCCAAGCCGGGGGAGACCCTTCTCGTGCTTGGTGCCGCGGGTGGTGTTGGTCTGGCGGCTGTCGAGCTGGGAAAAGCGATGGGCCTGCGGGTCATCGCCGCGGCATCGAGCGATGAGAAGTTGGCCGTCTGTCGGGAACACGGTGCAGACGAGGTCATCAACTATTCGACAGAGGACCTCAAAACCCGGGCCAAAGAATTGACCGGTGGAGCCGGGGTAGACATTGTGTACGACCCGGTCGGGGGTGACTACACCGAGGCGGCGTTGCGAGCCACGGCCTGGCAGGGACGTCTGCTGGTGGTTGGATTCGCATCCGGGCCCATCCCGAAGATCCCACTTAACTTGACGCTCCTCAAAGGTTGCGACATCCGCGGGGTTTTCTGGGGTTCGTTCGCGGCTCGCGATCCTAAGGCGAACGCCCGGAATCTGAACGACCTGGTCGCGATGTTTGAGGCAGGCACCATCAAGCCATACATCTCGGCTCGCTACCCGCTCGAGGAGACGGGTGTCGCCTTGCGGTCGGTGATGGATCGCAAAGCCACGGGCAAAATTGTCATTGAGTTGTGACAACTTCCGCGGCCTTGACCAGTCCCGACCCGGATCTCCGGCACTGGGTGGCGAGCCAAACTGGCTCGACCGGAGCGTGGACCCCGATCGAAGGAGCTACCACCGCCCAACTCTGGAAGCTTGAGTCTGCCGACCAGACATTCGTGATCAAGGCCTTCATGAATTCGAGCTTTGTTGCTGAGTATCCGGACTGCATCGAACATGCCGCCGAGGCGATGATCCATGTTGGACGTCATTCCAGTTTGGCTGTTCCGGCCGTGGTGGCAGCCGACCCGACCGGGAGTATCGCCGGGTGTCCGGTACTGCTTATGACCATGGCCCAAGGGGCACCGATGGCCGCACCGACTCGCCGCTTGTTCGATCGAATCATCGATGTCGCCGAGGAGATCCACGCCATTCCAACCGATGGTTTTGGCTGGACGCACCATCGATACAACGAACCAAACAGCGTATTCCTGCCGACATGGTTCTCTGATCGGGGTCTGTTCGCTGAGCTGGCGGCGCAATCGGCGTCGGCAATAAGCGACGAGGTCTTCATCCATCGTGACTTCCATCCTGGCAACTTGCTCTTCTCAGGCGACCAGGTGACTGGCGTGGTGGACTGGGACTATGCCTGTGTGGGACCGTCGGGGGAGGACTACGGCCGGACCTGGCTGAACCTCGCCAACGATTTCGGTGAGCGGATAAGCAGAGTTTTCGCGAGTCGGGCGGCACGACGGCTTGATTCGCAGTGGGTCGCGGCGTCCTGGCTGGACTGGCTACCGTTTTATGACAACGCCGACCAGGTTGAGCAGTGGGGGACGGCCCACGAGCGAAGGAGACTTGAAGAGGTCGGTCGCTGGATCACCGATCTCGCGTGATCAATGCGGCAGAATTCTCTTCAACCCCAGACGATCACGGCCGGTAGCGGGCCGAGTAGCATCGTCGCCACATGCAATTAGGAGGATTCATGGCCAAACGATGGCTAGGCATACTTACCGTGTTGACGCTGCTTCTCGCAGCGTGCGGAGATTCTGGCACCACCACCACGGCGGCCGGCGGTACCGGCGATACGTCAGCGTCGGGAGAAGTCACCGACATCGAGATGTGGATTGCCTTTGCAGACGACACCCGCCTCGGATTTGCCGAGGATAAGGCCGCTGCCTTCAATGCAGCGCACCCCGAGTACAACGTCGTCGTACAGTCCTTTGACTCTTACAACACCGTTTTCGAGCAAGCCCAGTTGGCGCTCGATGGTGGTAACCCACCTGAGATCATCCATTTCTTCGAGGCGGCCACGCAAGAAGCCATCGACGCGGTCGATGCCTCCGGCGAGCCGATCTTCAAGTCGGTGACCGCAGCGATCAATGGGCGGACCGAGATTCTCGGCGAACCCGTCATCCTTGATGACGTTGTATCGGCTGCCCGCAACTATTACACCATCGACGGCGATTTCTATTCGATGCCATGGAATACGTCCTCGGCCATCATGTTCGTCAACCAGGACATGCTTGACACAGCCGGCGTCGACATTCCCGAGACCTGGGCAGACGTCGATGCGGCTTGCGACACGATCCTGGCTGCGGCTGATGCTCCTGACGGCTGCATCACCTGGCCGAACCATTCGTGGTTCATCGAGCAGACGCTCGGCCAGGAAGGTGAGTTGCTCGCCAACAATGACAACGGCCGTGCCGAACGGGCCACCGAAGTCAACGTGGCATCTGATGGCATGAAGGCCTATTTCCAGTGGTGGAAAGACCTCGATGCCTCGGGTAAGTATCTCTACACCGGCGTCCAGCGTGACTGGGACGGCACCAACGCTGCCTTCCAGGCCAAAGAAGTCGCGATGTTGATCTACTCGTCGTCCGACACGACGGTGCTGACCGAGACGGGAGCCGAAAACGGGTTTAACGTCGTCGCTGCCCCGATGCCGTATAACAGTGACGTACCGTTTGAGGGAAACCTGATCGGTGGGGCAACTCTGTGGCTGCTCAATGGCCTCGACGCGACCACCGAAGACGGTGCTTTGGCCTTCATGAACTTCTTCTCCAACCCGGAGAACGCAGCTGAATGGCACAAGATCACCGGCTATATCCCCATCACCAACGCAGCCGTCCAGCTGCTGAAGGATGAGGGATGGTACGAGACGAGCCCGAACAGCCTCGTTGCTTCCGATCAGCTCGACGCTGCCGCCAACACTCCGGCGGCCCGCGGCGCATTGCTCGGTAACTTCGTGTCGATTCGTGACGTGCTCACGGCAGCAGCCGAGAACATGCTCGTGAATGACGGTGACGTCACGACGATTCTCGAGGAAGCTCAGGGCGAAGCCCAGAGACTGCTCGACGAATACAACGCACTGTTCAGCAACTAGCGGCCAATACCTAGCTAACTGATGACGCTGTTCATCGCATTGCTGGTTGGGGCCGGAGCCGGAGCGTACGGATTTCGTAACGCTCTGAGGCTCCGGCCCCAACTGCGATACCTCGCCGGGGCAGCCTTTGGCCTGCTCGGCGCGGCTGTCGTGTCGGGAGCCACGAAGGGTTGCGCCTATGGCACCGATGTCGACTCAATTCAGAACGTTATAGGCGTCGCCATCGCCGGGGCGGCCGGTCTGGCTGCCGCAACGGCCGCCTCATCCACCCAGGCTGCTCGCGGCGTCGAGCCAATCGCCAAACAACGTAGCGAGCTGAGAACGGGCACCTATCGGTTGGGATGGTGGTGGCCGTGGTTGCTCCTGTTGCCGACGCTCATCATCCTGGTGGTCTTCCTTTATATCCCCGCAGTCCAGACGTTCACGCTGTCGACCAGACTGGTCCGACTCGGAGCGCCCAACTCCATCGACGTATGTCTGTCGCATTTCACCGAGCTGCTAGTTCCCAATCCCTGGATGGTCGTTGTACTCCCGTCGCTGTCGGTAGCCGTCATCTGGGGTCTTGGACTGTGGAAGCAACGGGCGTTGGTGGGTTCGGCGAGCTACAACCTGGCCACCACGCTCCAGCCACTGGGCATCATGGCCCTCCTCACTGCCCTCTACTTCATGTTCAGCGGCGGCACCAACGGTTACCGATCCATCTACCTCAACACGGTCGTCATTTCAGCGGGAACCGTGCTCGGTGGGATGGTTTTTGGATTGGCGATCGCCTATCTGGCGTTCCAGAAAGTGCGCGGTATCGGCGTCTATCGCACCCTCCTCATCTGGCCGTACGCCGTGTCGGCTCCCGTGGCCGGCATCTTGTTCTTCATGATGTTCGACCCGACGGCCGGCGTAATCCAGCACATCTTTGACGGTTTCGGAATCGACTTCCCCAACTATCGCGAGAGCGTGTCTCTGGCGCGTTTTACCGTCATCGCAGCTTCGGTATGGAAAGTGCTCGGCTACAACATCCTTTTCTATCTGGCCGGCCTTCAGAACGTCCCGATTGACCAGATCGAAGCATCGGTTCTCGACGGGGCTTCTGCCTGGCAACGGTTCCGATACATCGTCACTCCGTCGCTGGGTCCGATCACGTTCTTCCTGTTGATCACCAATCTCACGTATGCCTTCTTCGACATCTACGGAACCATCGATTACCTCACCAGGGGTGCCCCGGCCGGAGCCACCTCGGTGGCGATCTACGAGATCATCAGGGTGGGTGTCGACAACCGTGACATCGGACGTGGCGCCGCTCAGTCGGTCCTTTTGTTCCTGGCGGTCATCGGCTTAACGATTTGGCAGTTCCGGCGTTCTGAGGATCGCATTACCTATGGGGGCGTCGGATGAGCTTTTCAGCGGGTGTTCGCAAGCAAGGGATCATCCGGGGTCGCGCCTGGCCGGTTCACGTCCTCCTCATCCTGGTCACGCTGGCGATTGGCTTTCCGCTGGTGTATGCCGCTTTGATCTCCACGCAAGGAAATCCGGACATCTTCGCGTTCAAGTTGACTCCGGGCGATCGCCTGGCCCAACACTTCGATGATGTTTGGGTGGGTCGCAGCCTTGGCCGATCCATGTGGAATTCCACGGTCCAGTCGGTTCTCATCACCGTTGCCAAAGACCGTATTGTCTCTGGCGGCCGGCTTGGCTTTTGTCTACTTCCGGTTCCGGGGTAAGTGGTTGGTCTTCTTCTTCGTATTGATCACGCTGATGATGCCGACCGAAGTAATGATCCTGGCGCTGTTCCGCCTCGTCTCGTCGCTCGGTTGGCAGAACACCATGACTGCCCTCGTCGTTCCATTCGCAGCTTCAGCCACCGGAGCGTTCCTGTTCAGGCAACATTTCTCGAACTTGCCGAGCGAACTTGCCGAAGCCGCCCAGGTTGACGGCGCCTCGCCGATCCAGTTTCTGACGAAGATCCTCATCCCGGTTTCGTGGAACGCCATCGGAGCCCTGGCCGTCATCCAGTTCGTCTACGGATGGAACATGTACCTTTGGCCGGTGCTGATCATCTCCGATCAGAAGAACCAGGTCATCCAGGTCGCACTTCAGAACCTGCAGGGTATCGATGTAGGTCTCACCTACGGACCGCTGATGCTGGCCGCCCTCCTGGCGTCTATTCCGCCCGCCATTATCTTCATCCTGCTCCAAAAACAGTTCATGTCCGGCTTTTCGATCGGCGCCGACAAATAGGCGGAGCGAACTGAAAGATCCATGACGGACGGTTCAGAGTCCTGGCTTAAACACCATCAAAGCCAGGATTGCGATCGTCACGAGACCGTCTAACCGCGAAATATTGATCAGACGTGTAGCAGCGTGCCGATACGCGTCTCCGGTCACTCCGCCCTTGTCGAGCTCGATCAGCGCGGTGGTAATGAGACGATCCGCAGCAGTTCCGAAACCGAAGGCCGACACAGCGAAGAGGATGAGCGCCAGGATGATCCAAAGCTGGCTAAACGACCAAGCGGCGCTCACCGAAACCATTGTGATGCCCATCGTGAGAACGACAATTGCCGCTGGTGCGATCACTCGATTCCCTGCCCAGCCAATTGCCTCATACAGCCCCCGAGCGGAGTCTTCACTGTCTGACAGGATGATTCTGTGCCAGATCGACTGCACAAACAGCAGCCCGCCCACCCAGAAGAAGCCCCCCAGTATGTGAAAGAAGACGGCCAGCGAGTACATCGTTCGAACTTACCAAATCTGTCATAGCTGTTGCAGCTGAAACCGCCAGCCAGCCCGACGCGGGCTGGCCGGCTTAGTTTTCGCTAAGCAACGACGGGATAATCACGAGAGCAGTGACGGCCGCTGCGACCATGGAGACCTGCATGATCACGGACAGCTGGTTATGAATCTTCAGCGGTGAAAGCCATAAGGCAGTGAAAGCAACTGCGATACCGAGAGCATTCGCCACGATAGGCCGTCCGGCTCGTTCGATGGCTCGATCGATGGTCCCTGGCCCTTCCTGTCTCGCCAGGTCGATCGCGGCGATGAAGTGGATGGCGTAGTCGATCCCGACGCCGATCACGATGCTCGACAGGACGGCGGTCATGAGGTTCAGGTCTGTGCCTGAGAACGCCAGGAACCCGAGCAGGGTGGCGACGGTCAGGATGATTGGCACCAAAGAAGCGACCGTTTGCCGGAGCCTTCGGTAGGCGAGACCGAGCATGACGGTCACGAGAACGAACGCCACGATCAGGGACACGACCTGGGAGCGGACCACCAACCGGGCGATTTCGTCCCAAACGATCGGCATTCCGGTCAGAGCCGTTACCTCGTCGGAGTGGGCGGCGTAGTCCTTCCACACGGTGAGGTCGGCGCTCGTGAAGTTCTCGGGAAACATCACAAAGCGGAGACCGTCATCGCTCACCATCCGTCCGAGTGGCAGTTCAAAGTCGCCGGCCAGGAGAGCGGCGAACTGGGGCGGCGGCACGCTGCCTTCGAGGTCGGCCAGCGAGAAGACCTCCCGGACCCCGGGTAACGCCCGCAGCTCATCAGACGACTGGCGGATGGCAGCGAGCTGGTCGGATCCAGCCGATGGATCGTACGCAAATTCCCCGATGAGCGGCGTTGCGCCCCCGAACGCGGCTTCGGTCTTGGCGAACGCCAATCTGACCGGGTCGTTGTCCTTGAAGAAGAAGAGTTGATCGGAGTTCACACCCAACGAGGGAATGGTGAGGGCCGCGAACGCCACGAGAACCACGGTAATCGCGATCGCCGGCCGCCTGGTCTTGACCAGTGCCCGAAGCCCCTTGGTGACCCATGGACCGAGCCAGGCGTTGTGGTGTTCGGGTTTGATGGTCAGGCGACTCAACAGCGCCGGCAGCGACACGAACGAAATAATCCCGGCGAAGGTGATACCGATCGCCGAGAACATGCCGAGTTGGGCGATCGGTCGTACGCCGGTGAACAGCAGGGACAAGAATCCGGCGCCGGTGGAGATGGTGGTCAAGATCATGGGCACGCCGACTTGTCGCAATGCCGAGGCCACGAGGGTCGTGGGATCATTGGTTTTGTGGGCTTCTTCTTGGAAGTGGGTGACAAAGTGAAGTCCGTCGGCGGAGCCCATCACAATCACAAAGATGGGAACGATCACCGTGACGATATCGACCTGGCGACCCAGGCCGAAAAGCAGACCGAAGGTCCAAAGCGAACCCAGGATGGCCGGCAGCATCGCCAGGGCGGCGAGGCGGCGGTCTCCGATGTTGGCGTAGAAGACGGCCAGCATCAGCCCGATGACTATCGGGGGGATCGCCAGGAGGAAGAGTGATAGGAGGTCAACGACCGAGGCGAAGATCACCGGGTTCCCAGCCAGGGTGATCTGGGTCCCGTCGGTCGGAGCTAGTTCGGCGAGGTTTCGGGCGGCGCTGATGCTGTCGGACCCCGGCGTGACGATCACCAGCGTATCAAGGAAGTCGGTGCTCATCAGAAGATCGGTGGTGGGACTGCTGTCGAGTAGGCCGGAGACCGCCGGTGGCGGGAGTTGCCTGAGGTCGGCCGGAGTGATGGGCGTCCCGGTGAGTGGGTTGGTGGCGGGAATGATAGAGGCGACCGATTCGACTCCTTCGGTCGAAGCGATCGCAGCTTGCAGTTCAGCCAATCGTGCCAGGCCCTCAGGAGTATTGAACGCGGCGTCAGTTGACGCAGTCGCCACGATGGTGATGGGATCCTGGGCGGTGTATTTCTCCTGGAGGTTGGCAAACACCTCGCCGGTGGCGTTGCCCTCCAGGATGAACGACGAAACGTCAGCGTTGAAGTCCAGTCTGAAAAGCATGGCGACCGACAGGAGGCTCAGGATCGCCGTCACGATCATGATCACTCGAGCCCGGGTCACAATGAGTTTGGCTATCCGATCCATGCTGCTCCGCGGTTGGGCGCCGTCCTGACCCTACACAAAAGACCGGGGCCTGATAACAGGCCCCGACTCGGATACTGGCGTTGGCGAGAGGGTGGTTAGCAGCAGGCTGTTTCAGCTTCTTTCGCAGAGTCCGTGCTGCAGCAAGCGCTCGCTGTCTCGCTCGGTGCCTTGTCGGCGACCGGGCTATCGGCGAGCACGGTATAGAACTCCCAGTCGAGGCCGTTGGGATCGGTGACGAAGACCTTGTCTTGTTTGGCGTAGCAACACTCGACGCCTTGCTCCTCGTAGGTCGTGAGACCCGCTCCCACAAAGGCTTCGGTGGCGGTATTGACGGCGGACACGTCTTCAACCTCGACGCCGATGTGGTTCATGGTCCCACCCTTTTCGTTCTGGATCAGAACGAGTTTGAGCGGTGGCTCGGCAATGGCGAAGTTGGCGTAGCCGGGCCGCTGCTTGGTGACAGGCGTTCCGAACACCTTCTCGTAGAACGCGACGGCCGCGTCGACGTCGGTTACGTTGAGGGCTAGTTGGACTCGGCTCATTTCGGGCTCCTTCTTTGCACAGACGACTTCTTGACACGACCGGTCATACATTGATGATGGTCGATGCATAGCTTGCCACAAACATTGATGTGTGTCAATATGTGGAGATGAATTCTCCCGACGTAGCCTGCTGTACTCCGGTTTCCGATGGTCTCGATGAGCGACAAGCCCTTGAGTTGGCCGACCTGCTGAAGGTTCTTGCCGATCCAGCCCGGCTGCGAATCGTGTCGATGCTGGCGACGGTGGCCGATGGCGAGGTGTGTGTCTGTGACATGACCGAACCACTGGGCCTCTCGCAGCCAACGGTGAGCCATCACATCAAGGTGCTCCGCGAAGCAGGATTCATAACTTCTGAGAAACGCAGCAAGTGGGTGTATCACCGCCTCGTACCGGCTCAGCTCGAGTCGGTGCGAGCGGCCCTGGCTGTCGGGCAATTGGTCTGAAGCTTCAAGCGGGCCGCATCTTTTACCGATAACGCCTCATGCGTCGAACTATCGCAATTGCGGTCATGGCTACAGCCATGGTCGGGTGGGTGTTCATCACCAGTCGAGACTTCCCGGTCACGGGCCTGGTTGATCTAGGTATTCACGAGCTCGGGCACATGCTGGCGATTCCGCTGGGCCAAACCGTTCACTTCCTCGCCGGTTCCGCTGCCCAGGTTATGGCCCCGGCAGGCTTGGCAGGATATTTCTGGATGAAGCGTGACAACGCCGCCAGTGCCTTGATGCTCGCTTGGTGTGCGACATCGATGAAGGATGTGGCGATTTACATGGCCGACGCCAAGACCCGCCATTTGCCGTTGATTGGTGGCACTCACGACTGGTGGTGGCTCTTCTCAAGGTGGGATCTGCTCGACTCGGCGGTCGGTCTCGGCGGCCTTGTCGGATTCCTGGGCATGATGCTCGGTCTCGGGTCGGTCGGCTGGCTGGTCCATCAGTTGTGGATGAGCTGGCACGAAGATCGCCAGCCCGTGTTCATGCTCCTTGAGTAACCGAGCGAATTAGGCCTGATCGACGAACTCGTAGATCTCTGCCATGTCCACTCCGGGGAACGGTCCGGGCGGTAGTGCGGCCAGCACGTGACTTCGAGCCTTGGGCGACGGCCACACGGTTCCTTCCCACTTCGCACTCAGACGGGCGGGCGGCCGTCGACAACACTCGCCATCGGGACACTGAGATACCGAATGGTGCTCCGTGTTGCGACCCCGAAAAAACTGGGCGTCGTCGAACGTCGTTCCGACGGTGATGGCATGGCTCGGCTCGCGGTCCGCTTCGATGTGGGTGCCGCACCAGAATGTTCCCTGGTTGGTGTCCGTGTACTGGTAGTGGATAGCGAACTTGTCAGGAGATCGGAAGGCCATCCGGGTGCCCCACTGACGGCAGAGGCGTTGGCCCTCAATAGCTCCATCGGCATCCGTTGGGAACGGGACCCCGTTGTTGGAGTACGCCTTCCAAATGAGCCCATCGGCGTCGGAGCGGACCAGATGAATGTTGAGTCCCAGGTGGTGGGTGATCAGATTGGTGAGGCGGTGGCCGGCCATTTCGTAGCTGACGTAGAACCGTTCCTTGAGATCTTCCACCGAGAGATCTCGCTCTTTCTTGGCGGCTACCAGGAAAGGCACTGCCGCCTGCTCGGGGATGAGTACGGCCGTGGCGAAATACGCCGCCTCCATGCGTTGCCGCAGGAAGTCGGAGTATGACGTCGGGTCGTTATGCTCAAGGGCGAAGTGGCCGAGCGTTCGAAGGATCACCGAGCGGGCGGCCCGCGTTCGCAGTTCGTTACGTTGCGGGATGAAGATACGGCCATTGGCCTGATCGGCAATGGAGCGCACGGCGCTAGGAAAGTCCTGGACCTGGTGAATGGTGAACCCGAAGAATTGGGCAAGTTTGACCAACTCGCGCTGTGACAGTGCGCCGTTGCCTCCATACCCGGCGGCTTCGAGCGCCACGCCCGCTGCCTGCTCGATTGCCGGGAAGTAGTTACCCGCTTCGGCGGCGGTTTGGCGGAGGGCGATGTTGGCCATGCGGGCTTCTTCGGGTGTTGCCACGGCGGCCATCGCCCGACGTTTCACTTCTTCATAGAGTCCCACGATGTGTTCGAGGGCTTCGTCGGGCAACCGGGTACTGGCGCGCAGGTGGGGTAAACCCAGTTCGCCATAGCTGGGCTCGCTCTGATAGCGCTCGAGGAGCACCTCGAGATGAGCTCGACGGTGCGGTGCTTCTTCGGACAACATGTCGGCCGCAGATACGTGAAGGCTCCTGGCCAGGTCGGTTATGAGCGAAAGCTTCGGCTCCCGTTTCCCGTTTTCGACCATGGAGAGATAGGGCGCCGGCTTGCCTACCAAGGCGCCCAGCTCGTCGAGTGTGAGACCGGCGCGTTTGCGATAGAACCGCAATCGCTGTCCAAATACCAAGGTGTCCATGTTTGCCTACTCCAGCGCCTTTTGATAATAAGTGCATTTCTTTGCGGTCCAGAATACGTCTTTTCCCGGAGTGATGCGAGAAGATGACGATAATTATTCGAGCACAGGAATGACTCCATGGATATCAGAGGATCTGTCGAAGGCCGGGCCAGCGAGATTTTAACCGACGAAGCGATCGGCGTTTCTGACGGCGCTCCATCGTCGCTTCAACCAACGAAGGCTGGAGTTGCTCGCTCGTCGTGCCGATCGCCAGACTCAGATCGACGAGGGTGTGCTTCCCGGATTTCTGCCAGAAACCGCCGACGTGCGCTCGGCCGAGTGGCGGGTTGCCCCTCCACCGGCCGATTTGCGGGATCGTCGGGTCGAAATCACCGGGCCGGTCGAGCGCAAGATGATGATCAATGCTCTCAACTCGGGCGCCACGACGTTTATGGCCGATTTTGAGGACTCCTACACGCCGAGTTGGGAGAACGTGCTTGACGGGCAGATCAATGCCTATGACGCGGTCCGCAAGACGATTCGCCTCGAAGCCGAGTCTGGCAAGGTGTACGAGCTTGGCGACGAGATCGCCACGCTGCTTGTGAGGCCACGGGGATGGCATCTCGAGGAGATCCATCTGGTCGTCGACGGAGAACCCATGTCGGGGTCGCTCGTCGATGCCGGTCTGTATCTCTTTCACAATGCCGCGGAACTTCTCAGACGGGGATCCGGGCCGTCTTCCACCTCCCCAAGTTGGAGAGTCACCTTGAGGCGAGGTTGTGGAATGATGTCTTCGTTTTTGCCCAGGACCAACTTGATATCCCTCAGGGTTCGGTCCGGGCGACCGTGCTTATCGAGACGGTGCTCGCGGCCTTCGAGATGGATGAGATCCTCTACGAGTTCCGCGATCACTCGGCAGGCCTCAATGCCGGACGGTGGGACTACATCTTCTCGGTGATCAAGAAGTTCCGTAACGATCCCTCGCGGCTGCTGCCAGACCGTTCCCAGATCAACATGATGGTGCCGTTCATGCGCTCCTATACCGAGCTGCTGGTCAAAACCTGTCATCGGCGTGGCGCCCATGCCATGGGTGGCATGTCGGCCTTCATCCCGAATCGTCTCGACCAGGAGGTTACCGACCGGGCGATGGAGAAAGTCCGCGAAGACAAGCGTCGAGAAGCCGGCGATGGCTTCGACGGCACCTGGGTGGCGCACCCCGGTCTGGTTGCGGTGGCTCAAGCCGAGTTCGACGCGATTCTCGGGGATCGACCGAATCAGATCGATCGACAGCGCCCCGAGGTGGCGATAGAAGCCGCCGACCTGCTCGACACGAGGGTCGATGGGGGTCAGGTGACACTCGACGGCGTTCGGACGAACGTCAATGTTGGCATTCTCTATCTCGAGTCCTGGCTTTCAGGAAATGGCGCCGCCGCCTTGTACAACCTCATGGAAGACGCCGCCACGGCTGAGATCTCTCGTTCCCAGATCTGGCAATGGGTCCACACTGGTGCCCGGGCCGCCGACGGCAGCACGATCACGGCCGAGCTGGTCCGGGCCATCGCCGACGAGGAGATGGGGTCGATCGCCCAGCTCGTGGGGCCGGAGCGTTTTGCGACCGGCCGCTTCGAGCAGGCCCGCCGCATCTTCGAAGAGGTGGCCCTAAGCCATGACTTCGAGGAGTTCCTCACGATTCCTGCATACGAACAACTCACCAACGAAAAGGAACCCGCATGAGCACGACCGACCGTATTGCCGAAGAGGCCGCTGCCCTCCAGCACGATTGGGACACCAACCCCCGCTGGAAAGGCGTCAAGCGCGACTACACCGCCGAAGACGTTGTGCGGTTGCGAGGCTCCATTCGTAAGGACTACGCCCTGGCGCGCTGGGGTCGGAGCGGCTCTGGAAGATGATGGAGAACCAACCGTATGTGAACAGTCTGGGTGCCATGACTGGTGGTCAGGCCGTGCAGATGGTCAAGGCGGGCCTCGAAGCCATCTACCTGTCAGGGTGGCAGGTGGCCGGCGACGCCAACCTGTCTGGAGAGGTCTACCCCGACCAGTCGCTCTACCCGGCCAATTCTGCTCCAGAGTTGGTGCGTCGGATCAACAATGCTCTCGAACGGGCCGATCAGATCGCCTGGGCCGAAGGCGATGACGATACCCATTGGAATGTTCCGATCGTCGCGGACGGCGAAGCCGGCTTTGGTGGGGCGCTCAATGTGTACGAACTCACGAAGAATTTCATCGGAGCCGGAGCGGCCGGTGTGCACTTCGAGGATCAGCTGGCATCGGAAAAGAAATGCGGGCATATGGGAGGGAAAGTCCTCGTCCCAACTGCCCAGCACATCCGGACGCTGACCGTGGCTCGGCTGGCGGCCGATGTGATGGGGATTCCCCTGGTCATCGTGGCCAGGACCGATTCGCTGGCGGCCACGTTGCTGACCTCAGATATTGATGAGCGTGATCGTCCTTTCGTCACCGGTGAGCGCACCCTCGAAGGGTTCTATCACGTCCGCAACGGAATGGAATCACCAATTGCTCGTGGCCTGGCCTATGCGCCGTACTGCGATGTGATCTGGTGCGAGACCGGAAAACCCGATCTGGCAGAAGCGAAAGAGTTCGCCGACGCGATCCACGCCGAGTATCCGGGCAAGAAACTGGCCTACAACTGCTCGCCATCGTTCAACTGGTCGGCGCATCTTGACGACGCCACCATCTCGATCTTCCAGAAGGAGCTCGGGGCGCTCGGTTATGCCTTCCAGTTCATCACGTTGGCCGGATTCCATGCCCTGAACGTGGCAATGTTCGACCTGGCCAAGGGTTACGCCGCCGACGGTATGACTTCCTACGTGAAACTCCAGGACCGTGAATTTGCGATGGAAGGCGAGGGGTATACGGCGACCAAGCATCAGCGCGAGGTCGGGGCCGGCTATTTCGATCTCGTCGCAAACACGATATCGGGCGGCCAGGCATCGACGCTGGCGCTCGTTGGGTCGACCGAGAGGAGCAGTTGTAACCGCCGGGGCGAGGGCGGGTCTCGGCTCTGGTGCTGAGGCCCGCCACTCGGTATGCTTCGCCCAACAGAGGGGAGTTACTCCATGAGCAACATTGTTCACGTAGTCGGCACTGGCACCATTGGTGAACCGCTGATCGGGCTTCTGGCGAACTTCAAAGAACCCTTCGGCATCGATGAGATCACCTTCCACAAGCGGACCCCGATGATCGAGGAGCGCCCCAAGGTGGCCGACCTGGAGCGTCGTGGTGCGATTCTCGCCACCAACGAAGACCGAACTGCCAGTTTTGAGGCGCTCGGTCACTCTCCGAAGTACACGGCTCAAGAAGCGATTGAGCGTGCCACGGTGGTCATCGACTGCACCCCCGCCGGACTCACCAACAAAGAGAAGTTCTACATGGGAGCCAATACGCCGAGTGGGTTTATGGCGCAAGGCTCCGAATTCGGGTTTGGCAAGATGTATGCCAGGGGAGTGAACGACGAAGCGCTTGATCAAGGCGGCGATCGGTTCTTGCAAGTGGTTTCGTGCAACACCCACAACATATCGGCCCTCGTCAAGACCATCGCCATGGACGGAACCACCTCTCACCTCGAGAACGGTCGATTTGTGCTGCTGCGCCGCGCCAACGACATCAGCCAGGACAGTTCATTCGTTCCTGCCCCGACGACGGGATCGCACGGTGACGAGAAGTTCGGAACGCATCACGCTCGCGATGCCCATCATCTGTTCTCGACGCTCGGCTACGACCTACCGGTCTTCTCTTCGGCCATGAAGTTGCCCACCCAATACATGCATTCGATGTGGTTCAGCTTGACGCTTGACCGCGAGATCGGCATCGACGAGGTGTTCGAGCGACTCACCGACAACCCGCGGATCGCTTTGACGCACCATCAGTCCGCCAACAGCGTATTTTCGTTTGGACGCGACCACGGCTATTTCGGACGGATCCTCAATCAAGCCGTCATCCCACGCCAGAGCGTGACCGTGCGCGACGGCAACGAGGTCATCGGGTTCTGTTACACGCCCCAGGACGGAAACTCGTTGCTGTCATCGATCGCCGCCACCCTGTGGTACCTCCACCCGGACGGATTCGAGGACCGCATCGACGTCCTTCGCCCGTACCTATTTGCGGAGGTCTAATAGGCGGCGTGCGGAAACGTATCGAGCTTGAGTGTCTCGATGATGTCCGCTTGAAGTTTGCGGGCGGCTTTCCCGACCGGTAAGCCCGACCCGTCCACGATCCGGTTGAGATGCTCAAAGGCACCCGCTACTGCGGCGGCGTCGATGGCGGCTTGAGGTCCAAGCTCATCCGCGACCGCTTCGATCAACTCGGTCGATATGGCGATCCCGACCGCCCCCCGCCCCAGGGCAGTGAGCGCGCGACCACCCGGGACTCCCGGGTCGACGTGCGGATGGGCAACGCCGCCAATATCGACGGTCCGGCCCGTTTCCGAGGCGCTCCACCTGAGCATCCTCACGTGCGCCAGGGTTCAGTAAAAACATTCGTTGGCCCACGACAGCGAACCGGCTACGAATTCGATCTGCGTTCGATGGAGCGCCCCACGTGTGAAGTCGGGATCTCCCATTTCTTCGCCGCTCATGTAGAGGGTGTCTTCAATGGCATCGCCCCGGACCATGGCCTCCGGGACGATCGACAGGACGTAGGGAGGCACCGGCATCGGCCCCATCGTGATCCACGTTTTGCCCTTCTTGAAGGGTTGGGCAATCCGGGTCCGGGTTGGCTCGCCTGGCTGGCGCCCAGAAACGGTTCGGGTGCGCTTCCGAGCAGCCGGGTGAACGTGTCGATCGCCACCACGGCGCTCGTGATTCCCAACAGTTCGGTGTAGGACTCCTCGCCGAGGGCGCTGACCATCGCCGTCACCCATCGGGCGTCGTCGAGGTCGGTGCCCCTCGCATTCGGATGGCCGCATGGGCGGCCGGTTCGGGAACGATACGCCGGCAGGCCGACGGCGCAGGCGGTGAAGCCCGGGTGACTTCGGCAATCTCGCGTCGTTCTGCGGCGGTCCACCAGGTGCCCGGTTGGGCTAACCAAATCCACGTATCCTCAATGGTGGTTTGCAGATCAGTCCGCACAACTGCGAGAGCGTTCGGTAGGTCAAACACGGGGCCGAGCCTAGCCAGGCACAGGGAGCCGCTAGCGTTTGGGTCATGGACGGCCACAAACAACGCCAAGCGCTTACGGCTGCCGAGCGAGCCATCGAGCACCTCGTCGCTCGGCAAACCCGACGATGCGGAGCGAGCTTCGCAACGAGCCGCCGAGCTTGACCAGATCGGGATCTTCGCGGGTCTGGTGGTCGCTGTCGCCGGGCGGCCGGAGACCTTCGTTCGGGATCCGGTCACCGACGACCACCTGGTCGGTCTCCACGACGCGGTAGGAGTCGGTCCCTTGTCTGAACTTGTCGACCAGCTCCGATGAGCGACTATCACGTCCATCTGGCGCCGCATCGCGCCATGCCCGAGCCCGTCAACTTCACGGCCGACCTGGTCGAACAATACGTAGAAGTGGCGGCCGGTCGAGGGATCACCGAAATCGCCATCACCGAGCACGTCTACCGGTGCAAAGAAGCCTTGCCAGTGTTGGGCAACTTCTGGGATGATCCGACCATCCCCGCCGATATCGCCGCCTACACCGCTGGCTTTGTGCAGGCCGAATGCAACTTTCGCCTCGACAACTACGTGGGTGCCGTCATGGCGGCCAAGGACCGCGGCTTACCGGTAAAAATGGGTTTGGAAGTGGACTTCTTCCCCGAATCGATCGAAGGGGTCATGGACCTCATCGATGGGTACCCGTTCGATGTGCTCATCGGGTCGGTTCACTGGGTAGGAGGTTGGGCGGTCGATTCGCCAGCAACGCAATCGGAGTTCGACCGGCGAGGTTTGCTGACCGCCTATGGGCAATATACCGACGTCCTGCGGCAAATGGCCGACGTGGAAACGCTCGATGTCATCGGCCATGCGGATGTTCCCAAGCGGTATGGGCGGGCGCTTCCCGCCGAAAACGGTGACATTTTTCAGCCAGTTGTCGAGGCAGCCGCCCGAGCCGGAATGGCCGTCGAGATCAACACCAAAGGACTCAAGAAACCGATTGCCGAGGCCTATCCGTCCGAATGGTTGCTGAGTCGGTTTCACCTCGCTGGAGTGCCGGTCACGCTTTCGTCCGATGCCCATCTCCCCTCCGAGGCAGGGTGGGGAATCAATCGGGCCGTGGAACTCGCCCGAAGCGTTGGCTATTCGACGCATCGTCGATTTGATGCGTGCACCGGCTACGACGTAGCGTTACCTTCACTCAAGGAGGATTAACAATGAATGGGATTCTTTTATGGCTTCATATCCTGGCTTCGGCCACCTGGATTGGCGCCGCGGTGGCGGTCCTGTTCCTCGCTCCGCGCATGGCGGTGACCGCGGTTTCGGGGCAGGCGTTTGCCGTCCAGTGGGTGGAGATGGGTAGAAAGCTGTTCACACCCGCGGCGATCGTCGCCTTGGCGACGGGTATTGGCCTCGTTATCGCCGATAACCATTCGTTCTCGTCGGCGTTTGTGTCGATCGGGTTCTTGACGGTGATCGTCGGTGGGGTCCTCGGGGCCCGGGTGTATGCCCCGATGGGACGAAAGATCGCCGCCGCCCACGAGGCCGGCACTGAGACGGCCGGTTTGTACGCCCGTATGAGGTCCATCGGGCTTGCTGAGCTGGTGCTACTGGCCTTCACCGTATATGCAATGGCCGTCAGACTTGGCGCATGATCGTAGAGGTGGTGGCGGTCGGCACCGAGCTGCTACTCGGGCAGATCGTCAACTCCAACGCCGCGTTTCTGGGAAGGCAACTCGCCGAGAACGGATTTGATTCGCATTATCAGGTAGTCGTCGGGGACAACTTCGATCGTATGGTCGAGACCTTCCGCACGGCCATTGACCGGTCTGATGCCGTGGTAATAACCGGTGGGATCGGTCCGACTCAGGACGACGTGACGCGGTGAAGTGATTGCGGTTGCAACCGGACGGGAGATGGTCCGCGACGCCGACTACGCCCAGGTGCTGCGCGATCGATGGGAAACGCTCGGTCGGGTCATGCCAGAAAACAACTTACGGCAGGCGGATCGACCGGTAGGTGCCGAACAACTTCCCAATCCTGCCGGGTCCGCACCCGGAATCGCGCTGGAGCACGACGGGACCTGGATCTTTGCGGTGCCTGGGGTCCCCGCCGAGATGCACCTACTCATCCGCGCAATCATGCGTTGCCGCGGCTCCGTTCTGCGGCGGGCGAGACCGGAGTGATGAAATCCCGTCTCATCCGAACCTGGGGACGTAGCGAGTCTCAGGTGGCCGAAATGCTCGACGATCTATTCCTGGCGACGACCAACCCGTCGGTGGCTTTCCTGGCGTCGGCCGGTGAAATCAAAGTTCGGGTGACCGTCAAGGCCGACAACGATGCCGCCGCTGATTCGCTCATCGCCCCGATCGAGGCGGCCGTCCGTGACCGGTTGGGCCCCTCCGTGTTTGGAGTGGATGACGAAACCATCTACCTGGTTGTCCAACAGCTGCTTGAGGAGAAAGGCTGGACGATCGCCACCGCCGAGTCGGCGACGGCGGGACTGTCTCGGCCGTGCTAAACGCAAACTCCAGGCGCCTCCAAGGTGGTGGCGGGCGGTATTGCCGCCTACTCACCCGAGGCCAAGATCGATCTGCTGGGTGTCGCCTGAACTCCTCGCCTCCGAAGGTGTTGTATCTGAGCCAACGGCCCTGGCGATGGCCGAAGGAGTCCGGGCGAGATTCGGCGCCGATGTTGGGGGCGGCGATCACCGGTGAGGCCGGCCCCGATCCTGCGGAACAGCCGGTAGGCACGATGGTTGTTGCCGTAGTTACTCCCGAAGGGATGGGGTCGCGGACCTTGCGCTTGCCGGGTGATCGGGAGCGGATCCGGACATACACGACCACTGCGGCACTGCAATTGGTTCGTTTGGCCGTGTCGGGACAGTGGTGGGCTCCGTAGGGAGAGTCTTCGTGGCGGTTGGCCTGTCCGATGATCATCGGCACGCGTCGGCTGCCTATCTGGCTGATTCGGTACCTCCGCTTCCCGGAAGGCCAGTACCGCCCGAAGCCTGGCACGTCACCGTCCGGTATCTGGGTGAGACATCCAACCTCGATTACGATCGATTTCTGCATGCCCTTGACGAGGTCGACAAGCCGCTGCCGTTTCGCCTGAGGTTTTCGGGCATGGGGGCGTTCCCGAAGCCCACGAAAGGCTCGGTACTCTGGCTCGGCATCGGGAATGGAGAAGAAGATCTCGTCGAGCTGGCGACCGTGGCAGATCGGGCAGCCGTTCAGATCGCTATGGTATCCGAGGACCGACCGTATCAACCACATCTGAGCCTGGCGCGGGTCCAGCCACCCCGGAACCTTTGGCCCTGGTTGGCAGAAGTACCCGAGCCACCGATCAAAATCGACGTCACTGAGGTGGGGGTCTACCGCAGTCACCTGGGCGGTTCGGCGGCTCGATATGAGCTCCTTGACCTGGTGAATCTGTAGCGGGCGGAGCGGCGCGGTTCCCCCCTTGGTCCCCGGTTGAAGATAATCCGCCACATCGAACGTCTGTTCGTGTAGAGTTCGATTCACAAATTTGTCACACCCAATACATAACGTGCTTATCACAAGGCCAGGGTTCGCCAGATCCGGGTCCAACCACGATCGAGTCACTAAGGAGCAACATGGCCGAGCGAGATAAAGCAATCGAAATGGCCATGAGCCAGATTGAACGGCAATTCGGCAAGGGCGCCATCATGAGGATGGGCGACAAAGCCATCCAAAAGATCGACACCATTCGACCCGTGCGCTTTCCATCGACCTGGCATTAGGCATCGGCGGAGTCCCTCGTGGGCGGGTCGTCGAGATCTACGGACCGGAGTCGAGCGGTAAGACCACGCCGGCGCTGCACATCGTGGCCGAAGCTCAACGTAACGGCGGTCTGGCTGCCTTCATTGACGCTGAACATGCGCTCGATCCCGTCTATGCCCGGGCGCTCGGGGTGGACGTTGATGAGTTGCTGATTTCTCAGCCGGACACCGGTGAGCAGGCACTTGAGATTACCGATACGTTGGTGCGTTCAGGAGCGCTCGATGTTGTGGTCATTGACTCGGTGGCCGCGCTCGTACCACGTGCCGAAATCGAAGGCGAGATGGGCGACAGCCATATGGGCCTCCAGGCTCGACTGATGTCCCAGGCGCTGCGTAAGCTCACCGGCAACCTGCACAAAAGCCAAACGACGTGCATCTTCATCAATCAGCTTCGTGAGAAGATCGGCGTGATGTTCGGATCCCCGGAGGTAACTCCTGGCGGTCGGGCGCTCAAGTTCTATTCGTCGGTCCGCATCGATGTGCGCCGTATTGAAACGATCAAGGACGGTCAAGAGGGTATCGGTAA
The DNA here is from genome assembly GCA_963847455.1 of uncultured Acidimicrobiia bacterium. Lineage (GTDB taxonomy): Bacteria > Actinomycetota > Acidimicrobiia > Spongiisociales > JAENVV01 > JAENVV01. The sequence continues at coordinate 5,646 of CAWKAG010000005.1, read as the reverse complement.
CCGGGTTCGGGCCAAGATCGTCAAGAACAAGCTCGCCCCGCCGTTCCGTCTCGCCGAATTCGACATCATGTTTGGCGAAGGTATCTCCCGGGAGGAAGCCTCATCGACGTGGCGGTTGAACAGGGCATCTGTAAGAAGAGTGGTGCCTGGTACAGCTTCGACGGGGATCAGATCGGTCAGGGTAGAGAAGCGGCCAAGCGGTTCATGCGTGACAATCCCGAAATCGCCATGCAGCTGCAAGATCGGGTCTATCAGGCGGTCGGGTTGGCGGATCTACCCGAGGGAGAAATTGACGAAGACGCCGTGGTTGGCGAGGACGAGACGGTCGAAGCGGAAGAGTCGTCCTCCGAAAAGTAGGTCATCCACCCAATCGAGCGAATCAACAGGTCGTGGGGAAGTTCTGCAAAGTTCTTCCCCGCGTATCGTCTTTTACCGATTACGATGAGACTTGGAATACAACATTTCGAACCGCAACCGTAGTACTACCGACGTATGGACCTAACTGACTTGTAGGGGCAGCGGGGAAACCCGAATAACTGACGCTGTTAAGGTCGGTAGCGCTGCCGAAAGGCAGAACACATGGATACCTCAACGATCGCCATCATCATTGGCGCTTCGACGGCGATCGTCGCCGGACTGATTGGATACCTATTTGCGCTGATCCGGCGCCGGTCTGAAGCCTCAGAACCGAGTTCAGAGAGCGTTATCGCCCAAGCGCGGCTCGAAGCGCAACGAACCTTGTCGGCGGCCGAAGAAGAGGCGCGGGCCAAGGCCGAGGCCTACCGCGATCCGCGAAGACGTGACGCTCGAACAGCGTCGCATCGAGGCTAAGTCTTCGGAAGAGCGGCTCGCCCAGCGCGAACAAACCCTGGAGCAGCGTGCCACCAATCTTGCCCAGCGTGAACAAATGTTGATCAAACGAGAAGAAAGAGATCACCGGCGTCCGCGGCGAGGCCGAGCGCCTCCGCGAAGACGCCCGCCATAACCTTGAACGCCTCGCCGGTTTCGACGCTCAGGTCGCCAAGACCGAGCTACTGGCTCCAGGTCGAAGACGAGGCCCGCCGCGAAGCGATGATTCTCGTCAGGGACATGGAGACCAAGGCGAGAGAGGAAGCTGACCGGCGAGCGAAGCGGATCTTGACCACGGCCGTGCAGCGGCTTGCGTCTGACGTGGTGGCCGAGACGACCACCTCGGTCGTGGCACTGCCAACTGACGACATGAAAGGTCGGATAATTGGCAGGGACGGGCGCAACATTCGTTCGTTTGAATCGATCACTGGTGTGAATCTGGTCGTCGATGACACCCCGGAAGCCGTGTCGGTATCCTCCTTTGATCCGGTGCGACGTGAGATCGCCCGGAACACACTTGAGATGCTCGTGGAGGATGGACGGATTCATCCGGCCTCGATTGAACAGTTCCATGAGAAGGCCACGGCCCAGATCGAACAGAGCATTCGCGATGCAGGGGAGTGGGCTCTCCTCGAGGTGGGCATTTCCCGCATGCATCCCGAGCTTGTCACCCTGCTCGGACGGCTCCAATATCGCACGTCTTATGGACAGAACGTCCTCAAGCATTCCGTAGAGGCAGCTCACGTGTGTGGGATGTTGGCCGCCGAGATCGGGGTCGACCCCGTGTCGTCGCGCCGTTCGGCGCTCCTCCACGACATCGGCAAAGCCGTTACGCATGAGGTCGAGGGTTCCCATGCCCTCATCGGAGCCGAGATCGCCCGCCGTTTTGGAGAAGACCCCGGCATCGTCCACGGCATCGAAGCTCACCACAATGAGGTCGAGCCCAGAACATTGCTGGCGGTGCTCGTGCAGGCCGCGGACGCCGTGTCCGCAGCCCGTCCCGGTGCCCGACGGGAGACGCTCGAATCGTACGTCCGGCGCCTGGAGCGCCTTGAATCAATCGCCATGGCCTTTGAGGGCGTCGAAAAGGTCTACGCCATGCAGGCGGGCCGAGAAATCCGGGTGGTCGTCGACCCTGGCGTGCTCGACGATCTGCTGGCTTCGGATCTGGCCAGGAAGATCTCGCGCCGGCTTGAGTCAGACCTCGAATACCCCGGTCAGATCCAGGTAACCGTTATTCGAGAGTTCCGGGTTACCGACTACGCTCGTTAGTTCTCATGACCGAACTGTTGCTGCCTAATCCGCGCCGGAAAGAGCGGCGTGTCCCAACCCGGGTCGGTCAGACCTATTTTGTTCGGACATTCGGCTGCCAGATGAACGAACACGACTCCGAACGCATTGCCGGACAGTTCGAAGCCGACGGCATGATCAGGGCCGATTCCGTGGAAACCGCCGATGTTGTGTTCATCAACACGTGCACCATTCGTGAGAACGCTGACAACAAGCCCTACGGCACACTCGGCAGCCTGGCCCACCTCAAAGATGAGGCTCCTCATCGAGCTCTGATCGTTGGTGGTTGCGCCGCCCAGAAGGATCGAGAACTGGTTCGCCAGCGAGCCCCGTGGGTTGACGTCGTGCTGGGTACTCACAACCTCGATCGGGTCGTCGACCTGCTCGATCAGGCCCAGCAATGGGGCCCAATCACCGAGATCGTTGACGAATTGCAGGCGATGCCATCGGCCCTTCCCGTCCGCCGGGAACTAGATCACTCGGCGTGGGTGACTATTCAGATTGGCTGCAACAACACGTGCACCTTCTGCATCGTGCCGTCCGTGCGGGGCGTCGAGATCTCCCGCCGGCCAGGAGACATCATCAGAGAGGTCAGCCAACTGGCCGCCGAGGGAGTCGTCGAGGTGACGCTGCTCGGCCAGAACGTCAACACGTACGGGAGAGATCTGGCAATCGACGGGAAGCGCCGACCGATCTTCGCGGATTTGCTTCGGAGGGTGGGCGAAATCGACGGCATCAAGCGAGTGCGGTACACCAGCCCGCACCCGGCCGATTTCAACGAGGAAGTAGCCGTGGCGATGGCCGAGACCAAGGCCGTTTGCGAGCAGTTGCACCTCCCGATCCAGTCGGGCAGTGATCGGGTGTTGGCCCGGATGCATCGCGGTTACAACCGCGAGCGGTACATGGATCGGTTGCGGGTTGCCAGAAAGCACCTACCGGACCTGGCCGTGTCGACGGACATCATCGTTGGCTTCCCCGGAGAAACCGAAGAAGACTTCGATCTCACCCTGGCCGTCATTGAAGAAGCCCGCTTTGATCGGCGTACATGTTCCAGTTCTCGCCCAGCCCGGGCACCGCCGCGGCCGGCTACGAGGATGACTTCGTGCCACAATCAGTGATCACCGAACGGTTCAATCGTTTACTCGTTCTCCAGGATTCCATCTCCATCGAACTCAACCGGGCTGAGATCGGAAAGCGGCGATCGGTCCTTGTCGACGGACCTTCGAAGCGGGACGCCAACGCGATTACCGGTCGAACCGTGGGGGCAAGCTCGTGCACGTAACCGGAGCGTTTCCCGCTGGTTCTTTCCTGGACGTCGAGATCGTCGGAGCGGGTGGGCACAGCCTGATAGGAACCCACGTCTGAACATCATCGCCATCGTCGGACCGACTGCGTCGGGCAAGTCCGATCTCGCCATGCGGCTGGCAGCGCGAGCCCGAGCGATTATCCTCTCGGCCGATTCCATGCAGGTCTACCGGGGCATGGATATCGGCACTGCCAAGCCGACGCTTGCTGAGCGTGCGCAGGTGCCGCACCATCTCATTGACCTCGTTGATCCGGAGGAGCCGTTTTCGGTGGCCGATTATCAGCGAGAGAGTCGTCGGGTCGTGACGGAGAACTCGGATCGACGCATTGTCGTGGTTGGCGGGTCCGGGCTCCACGTCCGGGCCCTGCTTGATCCGCTCGAGTTTCCTCCCCATGACCCGCAGGTGCGCTCGGACCTGTCAGAACTGGCCCCTGATGAGGCCCGGCGCCGCCTGGAAGTCGCCGATCCTCAGGCTGGTGAGATAGTGGATCTGGCCAATCCTCGCCGGGTCGAAAGGGCGCTGGAGATCCTTGAGATCACCGGACTCACCCCTTCACAACGCGCGGTGACGGGCCCTGCTCGATCGGTAGCTGCCTATGAGCCGTTTCTGGCTTTTGCCGGTTTTGGCGCAGACGCCGGTGACCAGTTGTCAGCGCGCGCCGCCGCTCGAATTGAGTCGATGGTCGAAATGGGGTTGGTCGAGGAGGTCCGGTCACTCCGCGGCCGATTAGGAGTCACGGCTCGGGCGGCAACCGGTTATGGGGAGTTCGGCGCCCACGTTGAGGGTGAACTGACCCTGGCGGAGGCGAAGCGACTCACCAACGATGCGACCGTGGCCCTGGCGAAACGGCAACGGACCTTCTTTGGTCGTGACCCTCGCCTCACGTGGATTCGGTGGCACCCTGAACCCGAGGAACGATATCTTTCATTCCGGTCCGAACTCGATAGGCTGGGTCTGTGGACTTCGTAAAGATGCACGGCCTCGGCAACGATTTTGTGGTGTTTGATGGACCTCTGCTGTTGGGATCCGACGCCATTCAGGCGGTCTGCGATCGCCGCACCGGGATTGGAGCAGATGGCATTCTCATCGTCACTCCAACCGGAGACAACGTAGTGCAAATGGGCTATTGGAACGCCGACGGATCCAAAGCCGAGATGTGCGGCAACGGCCTGCGTTGCGTCACCCGGTACGCCATCGACCGGGGCTGGCTGACGTCAGACGGGGGAGTGGTCGACACCGCCGTTGGACCCCTGACCGTTGGGCCGACGAGTGACGGTCGTTTTCGGGTCGAGATCGGACAGCCGGTAGTCGGCGACGAATTCGGCGATGATCTGACGTTCCGGCGCATCTCGGTTGGTAACCCCCACACGGTGACGTTCGTCGCCGATGTCGGCGAGGCACCGGTCGAGCAGGTTGGCTCAGACCTTGAACAATCGACGCCAGGGGGAACCAATGTCGAGTTTGCCCAGCCGACTCCGGCTGGCATCAGGGTGCGTACCTGGGAGCGAGGCGTTGGGGAAACGAATGCCTGTGGGACTGGAGCGGTAGCGACCGCCGTGGCCGCAAGGGCCTCCGGACTGAGCGGCGACATCGTCACCATTCTCCTGGTCGGTGGCCCGCTCGACGTGGAATTGGACGGGCCCGATGCGTTTATCACCGGGCCCGCCGAATACGTGTTTTCCGGTACTACGGAATTGATCTAAGGACCGACACAACCTTGCCGAGGATCTCGACTCCCTCAGCGAAGACCATCGGTTCGAGCGCAGGGTTCTCCGGATGTAGGATTACCGCTCCATCCTTACGCTCTAGTCGTTTGACGGTCGCCTCTTCGCCGTCGATCAGGGCAGCCACGATCTCGCCGTCGCGGGCGTCGTTCTGCTGGCGGATAACGACAAAGTCCCCGTTGAGGATGCCGGCGTTGATCATCGAGTCTCCCTTGACCTGCAGCATGAAGAGCGGGCCGGTTCCCACCAGGCTCTCAGGCAATGGCATTACTTCGTCGATATCTTCGGCGGCCAGGATGGGACTTCCAGCTGCGATGCGGCCGAGGAGGGGAACGGAACGCTGGCGGCTTACCGGGAGCGCGGTCGACGCCGAGTCTTCGTCGGCGTGGCTCGTGACCTCAATAGCTCGAGGTTTGGACGGGTCGCGACGCAAGAAGCCGTGCTTGACGAGCGTAGATAGATGGCTGTGGACCGTA
>CAWKAG010000004.1:0-39928 GCA_963847455.1 uncultured Acidimicrobiia bacterium | reverse complement strand
GCCGACCACTTCGGGAATGAGCATGTAGATCGGCTGGCCGACCATGACGGCTTCCGCCTCGATGCCGCCAACGCCCCATCCGACGACGCCAATCCCGTTGATCATGGTCGTGTGCGAGTCGGTGCCTACCAGCGAGTCCGGATAGAGCTCGGTTCCGTTATCCCAAACCACGTTGGCGAGATACTCAAGGTTGACCTGGTGGACGATGCCGGTCGCCGGGGGTACGACGCGAAAGTTGGAGAAGGCCGACTGACCCCACTTGAGGAACTCGTATCGCTCCTGGTTGCGTTCGAACTCGTGTTGGGCGTTGATCTGGAGGGCCATTCCCGAGTTGAACGCATCGACCTGGACCGAGTGGTCAATGACCAGGTCGCACTGAACTAACGGGTTGACGCGCTGGGCAGCGGCTTCGTCGCCGGTCATTCGCACGACCGCCGATCGCATGGCGGCCAGGTCGACAACTGCGGGTACGCCGGTGAAGTCCTGGAGAACCACCCGACCCGGGGTAAAGGGAATCTCGGTCTCTCCGACCTTGGTGGCGTTGTAGGTGGCCAACGCCTGGACATCCTCATCTTGCACAATGTGTCCGTCGTGGTTGCGAAGCACGGACTCCAAAAGCACCTTGATCGAATACGGAATTGTCTCGATGTCGCCGATGTCCTTGAGTGCATCAAGTCGATAGATCGTGCGGTCCCCGAGCGGGGTAGAAAGCGTCGATCGGGCTGAGAATGGGTCAGGGTTCATGCGAATGCCTCAATTCTTGTTCTGTACCCGATTGTAGACCCCGGTTCCGGCGACAAGGAATCCGCGCTTTTCGCAAGAATCGCTCTTTTTATGCGGGGGGCAAGATCCCCTAGGTACCGCCTACGACAACGCCGAAGCTATAAATTGACCCGGCCGATGGAGACCTGCACGCTCGTCACACAGCTGTCGTCGTCGCCCGCGTGGGGATGAACCTCCGTCGTGCATTCGGGGTTGATGGATTCCATCAACCCGTCGACCAGACCCTGATCGAGCGAGCAGACGACCTGCGGATGCGACTGCGCCGTGGCGCCGAACGGGCAGTGGCTGGTCAGTAGTCCCGAGCCGTCCGGGGCGGGGGCGATCCCGAAACCGACCCCGGTCATTGCCGTGGCAACGGCTCGGACCGCAGATTCGTACCCGTCATCTTCGGTGTCTCCGATCTCGGAAGCGAGTTCCAGGCCGTATTGGCGGCCAACCGAGCGCGCCACCGTCGAGATGTTCGGGTCGTCGATCTCGCCGATAAGTCGGATCAACAGATCGTTGAGCAAATCTCGTCGGGCCGAGGGGAAATGCACGTCGATGGTCTTGTTCGTCGACCGGTAGCCTTTGGCAGGGCGTCCTGCGCCGCTCGGCGGTGCGACCTTGGTCGTGCGGAGATAGTCATCATCCACCAGGCGGTCGAGATGGTGTCTCGCCACGTTGGCGTGAATGTCGAATAGCTCCGCTACCCGACTCACGGTCATGGGGACCGACGACTCCCGGACGGCAATGTAGATACCCCTCCTGGTTGGGTCACCCAGGGAAGCGGTGAGATCGCCGATCGTCTCATCGAGGGAGCGCGGATACGTGGTCACTGGGCCTCACTATAGTTTCTTGCGTCCCGAATCCTTTGAGGAACTATGGCTGACGCCTCCGAAATCAAGTCCATCATCGGCGCGATCGCTGATCCGGTTCTCCACCGTCCCATTGGTGACATTGGCGTGTTGACCAAGGTCGAAATGGGTCGACGCGGTCTGCTCACCCTCGAATTGGCGATCCCGGTGCCCGGACTGGTCGACTACGAGGACCTCAAGGCAAGCGTTTCAGCGGCCGCAGCCGAAATCGATGGTGTCAAAAAGGTTGAGATCATCACCAACGATATGCGTGACGAGGATCGTGAGGCTCTCATGGCGCGCGTGCTTCCCGGCGGCAAGAACGTTGTTGGCGGAGCGGCCAGCCCTACTCGCGTCATCGGAATCGCTTCGGGCAAAGGGGGGGTCGGGAAGTCGTCGGTCACGACCAACCTGGCCGTTGCGTTGGCCAAACTCGGCCATACCGTCGGGGTCATAGACGCCGACGTGTGGGGATATTCCATTCCCCGGATGCTCGGAGCCGGACCGGCACCCGTGGTCATTCACGAGTCGATCATCCCGCCATCGGCCTTCGGTGTGAAAGCGATGTCGATGGATTACTTCGTCGGTGACGACCGGGCGGTCATCTGGCGAGGCCCGATGCTTCACAAGGCCATCGAGCAGTTCCTTACCGATGTCCTGTGGGACGACCCGGATTTCCTGCTCGTCGACATGCCTCCCGGGACGGGCGACATCGCCATTTCGCTCTCGCAGTTCCTGCCGAGAGCCCAGCTGTTGCTTGTGACCACTCCTCAGCCCACCGCCCAGCGGGTGGCCAGGAGGTCGGCGCTCATGGCTGCCGAGGTGAACCAAGAAGTGATCGCTGTCATCGAAAACATGTCGTACTTCGAGGGCGATGACGGTAAGAAGTATGAGATATTCGGATCGGGCGGGGGAGCGGCGCTCGCCGAAGATCTCGGCGTTCCGCTGATCGGACAGATTCCCCTGCTGTCGGCGATGCGCGAAGGCGCCGACAACGCCGAACCCGTCTCCGTTGCAGCCCCTGACAGCGAAGCGGCCCGGGTGTTCATGGCCGCCGCCGAGGCCTTGGTCAAGCTCAAACCGCGGGTGCGGACCCACCCAGAGCTGGTGATTCGGTAAGCCAATGGCCAAGATCCACGGTGGTCAAATCATCGCCCGTGCCCTGGCTGTCGAAGGGGTAGATACGGTTTTCGCGCTCACGGGCGGCCACATCATTTCGATTCTCGATGGTTGCGTGCTGGAGGGGATCCGGGTCGTAGACGTACGCCATGAACAGGCGGCCGCTCACGCGGCAGAAGCGTACAGCCGGCTCACCGGCAAGCTGGGAGTGGCGGTCGTGACTGCCGGTCCCGGGGTAACAGACGCCATGACTGGGGTTGCCAACGCTTTCTATTCGAACACACCGATGTTGCTCCTCGGGGGCCGTCACCTCAAGCGCCAGGAACTCATGGGGGGTCTCCAGGAAATGGACCATCCCCGGATGTTCCATTCGATCACGGCCTGGGCAGGAACTGCCTGGGAGACGAATCGTCTGGCCGACCACATCGCCCACGCCGCCAGGGCGGCATTCGCCGGGCGAGGCGGACCTGTCTTTCTCGACATCCCCATGGATGTTGGCCTCGACATGATCGATGAGGCCGAGGTGCATTGGCCTTCGGACTATCGATCGAACCAGCCCCGGACGGCGGGTCCCGAATCGCTCGATCGGATCTTCAGAGAACTGTCGAGTTCGACCCGTCCGGTCTTGTTTGCCGGTGGCGGTTTCGATCCGTCTGGTGCAGCCGCACTCCAACAGGTAGCTGAGCGTCTGCATGCTCCCGTGTACGTGAACAGTCGCGCCAGAGGGTGTCTCCCGTTCGGTCACCGATTGCTCGGCAATCATGCGCGATCGGCGGCGTTCGCCGGGGCGGACCTCGTCCTCGGTCTCGGGGTGGACTGGGATTTTCGCACCGGTTATGGCCGCAAGATCAACCCCGACGCCGTTGTCATTCAGATTGATGCCGACTCGAACAAAGTTGGCTGGAACCGGCCTGCCCATGTTGGGATCGAAGCAGACCCCGCCGCGGTGATTCGCCAGCTTGCCGGCGCCGCTGACCGCCTCCAGGGGGATCCGGCCTGGGCGGACGAAATGCGCGAACTCGAGTCTGCCAAACAGGCCGAACTCGACGAGCAAGGCGCCGATGAGTCCTCACCGGTGATGCCCCAACGGTTCGGCAGAGACGTAGCCGGATTCTTTGGCACAGACTCCATCGTTTCTGTCGACGGCGGGGACATTGTCTCGACGACGGCCCGATGGCTCCAGATTTCCCATCCGGGACATGTTCTCGATCCGGGACCATTCGGCACCCTGGGTACGGGTGCTCCCTTCGCCATTGCTGCCAAGATCGCTTTCCCGGAACGTCGGGTTGGCATCGTGTTCGGCGATGGCGGGTTCGGCTTCAACGCAATGGAGTACGACACCATGATCCGCCATGGTCTGCCGATCATCGGGGTGATCGGCAACGACGGCGTATGGTCGAATATCAAAACGTTCCACCGGGCCTTTTACCCTGATCGTCTTGTCGCCACGGATCTGGGGGTTCGCCGATACGACCGCATGGTCGAAGGGTTGGGCGGTTACGGCGAGTTCGTCACGGATCCGCAAGAAATCAGACCGGCGCTAGAACGAGCTGAAGCATCGGGGCTGCCAGCCCTGGTCAACGTGCACCTGGCCGAAACCGTCAGAATGTCCAGCAACTACAGTCAGTGATCCGACCGATCACGGGCTATCAGCGCAAGAACTGCTCGATTTTGGTCGTGGCTGCATCCGTGACCTTCTGCTGAAGAACTGACAGCGCCCTCGCTATGGCAAGTTCTTCGCCGACCACCGGCATCGGCGGGTCAACGGGGTTCCGTTTCGCCGATCCGAGCGCCTCAAAGTGATCGCCCCGCAGGTCAAGAGTGGCGAACGCCAAAGTGTTCGTGTCGTCTTCGGACAAATGCAGGTTGAGTACGATGTCCTTTTCCATACGCACCTCCACGGTCAGTATCTGACACGTGACGAGGGTCGTCAATTGGCCAAAGGGCCTGTCGGCTTGGGACAGTTACGGAGTCCGCCCGAGCGTCGCTGAGATCGTGATCGGCTCGCCATCACGGAAGAGACGGATCTCGACCGAGGTCCCGGGCGGGGTATTGATTACTTTCACCTGGAGTTGCTCGATATCGGCGACCGCCTCACCGTCGAACGACACAATCACATCTCCAACTTCTATGCCGGCCTGGTCGGCGGCCGATCCGCTTGAAACTTCGTCGACCAGTACCCCGGGATCACGCAGATCGGCGTTCGGGATGGTCGATATGCCCAAAAGTGAGGTGCTGACGTCCTGGCCAGCCACTATCTGATCGGCGACGATCACTGCGAGGTCTATCGAGATGGCGAAGCCTATGCCGTCGTTGCCGCCAGAGCTCGTAAAGATCTGATCGTTAATGCCTATGACCCGACCGTTGCGATCAACGAGCGGGCCGCCCGAGTTCCCCGGGTTGATGGCCGCATCCGTTTGAACCATCGAAACCATGGACACGTTTCGGTCGACTGCCGAGACAATTCCTGCCGTAACGGTCTGTTCGAGACCGAATGGGCTTCCCAGCGCCACGGCCAGTTGACCCACCCGAATTTCTTCCCCGATCGCTAGCTCGGCGACTGGCAGATCCGGGCTTCCTTCGATCTTGATGACAGCCACGTCGGTTCGTGCGTGGGTACCGAGGACTTTCCCAGGAACGGTTCGGCCGTCGAACAAGCGGATGTCGACGTCAGTCTCCGATTGCACCACATGGGCGGCGGTCAAGATGAGTCCGTCCTGGTCGTAGATGACCCCGGACCCGAGTCCGCTACTCGTTGAAATCTGAACCACCGCCGGGCTTACTGCAGCCGCAATGTCGGCGACCGGGTCAACGCCAAGTGTAAGGCCAGGTGTGACGGCTGAAATCTGCTGGGTCGTTGGAGTAACCAGCGGCGCGGTGATGCTCGGTGCCCGGGTGGCGTTGATGATGAGAGTCGCCGTAACGGCGTAGAAGGCCAGCAGAATCCACGGGGCCCTTCGGCTGCGTTTGCTCGAGGTCATGGGTGCCATTGTTGAACGTGTTCCTGAGATGGGGATGTGAACTACCTAAGAAAACAATCAGATAACTGAGATTGTTCCTTCATAGAAGCACTAATCCGACAATACCGGCAACTATCGCGTAGTACCCGAACGGTGCCAGGCCGCGCGTTTTTAGCATCCGGAGCAAGAAGGCAATGGCCGCATAGCCCGACAGGGCTGCCACACCGACGCCGACCCATAGCGAGCCGGGGACGTCGGCCGCCTGGCCGACGAGCTCGCCAAGCTCGAGTAATCCCGCTGCCGTGATGGCCGGGATACCAAGGAGAAACGAAAACCGTGCAGCTTCCGAGCGTTCCATCTTCAATCCGAGTGCGGCCGTGATGGTCATACCTGAGCGAGAGATACCGGGAATGAGTGCCAATGCTTGCGCTACGCCGATCACCCCTGCGTCGCGACCTCGCATATCCTCAATCCGTCGTTCTCCGACCAGAAAGCGGGAGCTGAGCAGAAGTACAAAACCGGTTACGACTAGGGCGCTCGACACCGCAACAGTGGACCGCTGGAGGGCGACCACCTCATCTCTCAGGAACAGGCCAATCGCAGCCGGCAAGCTCCCCACCACTATCCACATGATTGTTCGTCGGGCGGTTGCGTCACGACGAAATGACCGCAATGCCCACAGATCCTTGCGCAAGTAAAGGACGACCGCCGCCAGGGTGCCGAGGTGCAGGACTGCTGACGTCGCCAACGTCGGCGGACCGAATCCGAGCAGTTCCGGGATCAGCACCAGGTGGCCGCTCGACGAAATCGGGAGGAACTCGGTGAGGCCTTGTACCAGACCCCAGATGATGGCTTCTATCACGGCGACGAGGTTAGGTGATCTTTGATCACATTCAGTCGTTCGCCGTCAGCACCGTCACATTTCCCGACGCGACCGCCGCGGCGACGGTTGCCGCCTCCGCTGATGGCACCGCGATAGAACCGACAGCCGACATGCCTCCAAACGGGTCGCTGGTCGTGTTTACCGTCACAGCAACGCCGTCAACGGTCGTCGGTGTATCGGTGTCCAACACGACGAGCAGAACCTGCTGGCCGACCCGCAGCCGTGCTGGTACGGACAGCTCGATCACCCACCAGTCGTCCGGAACCCGAACGGGCTGTTCGGCAACGTGCCCGCTGATCAATGGGTCACCCGAATAGATCTCAGTTCGGGCGAATCCGTGCGGATCGATGGGAGGGAACAGTCCCGTTGGAACCCGGACCGTTCGAAACTGATCCGGGGTAAGGGCAGTGCCAGCTTCGATGTCAGCGGTAGCAAACCAGTGGTGAGTGGTGGCGGGTCCGCGGACCTCCAGGGTGAAAGCCGCCACGAGCAGGCAAGCCGACACAGCCCAGCGGATCCAGGGTGGGCGGGCAAACCAATACATGGCAGCACCGTATCCCAGCTGTGATCAGACCGGAAGAGGTTCGATTCAGCAGATGCGCCCTTACTCGTGCGGATCGGCGCTCTTGCGACCAGCCGACCCTACGACTCGGCCGCCCTACGACTCGGCCGACCCTACGACTCGGCGGCGGTATCCGGGGTGCGTGAATCGGTTGAGTAATAGCCGGAGCCTTTGAACACGACCCCGGCGGCCTGGAGAACCTTGGTCAGCGGACCGCCGCACTCGTTGTGTTTACGCAGGGGTCGGTCCGAGAACCTTTGCATGGCCTCGATGGTTTCTTCGCAATCGCCGCAGCGGTACACGTACGTTGGCATAACTTCCTCTGTCAGTAACAAGGGGATCATACTGGCTGCCTAGACTTCCCAAAATGATGAGTGTCTTTGCGCTAGTCGCCGGGTATCTACTCGGCAGCGTCGATTTCGCCGTCCTCGTAGGCAAACTCAAAGGCGTCGACATCTATTCCGTCGGTAGTGGAAACCCGGGTACGTCAAACGTTCTTCGGACGATGGGCAAGGGGGCGGCGGTCGCCGTCCTGGTTGGTGACCTTCTCAAAGGCCTGGCGGCCGGATTGGTCGGATATCTCGTTGCCCCGTCAGGAAACGGGTTATTGAGCTCCGGCTTGATCGCTGCAGCGGGGTTTATGGCGGTGGTCGGCCATTGTTATCCGCTTTTTCATCGTTTTAAGGGCGGCAAAGGTATCGCGACGGGTTTGGGCGTGATCATCTGGGCGAGTCCCCTGGCAGCCCTCATCATGGTGTCCGCCTGGGCGGTTCTGGTCAAGCTAACGAAGGTTGCGGCGATTGGCTCTTTGGCGGTGGTGATTGCCGCGATTCCGCTCCTGATGGCGCTTGGCGTAGATTGGCCCATCCTGGTGTGGGTGGGGGCGGCGCTAGTTCTGATTGTCTGGCGTCACCGGGGCAACATCGCCCGAATGATGAGCGGCGGAGACGCCAAGGTGGTTGAAGTATGAGCGTCGACGTTGTTGTGATTCCTGCCGCGGGCCGTGGCACCCGGATGCGGCCGGCTACGAGATCGGTTCCGAAAGCCTTGATCACGGTCATTGACCGTCCCACCATCCAGTACGCCGTCGAAGAGGCCGCCAGAGCGGGGGTGAGCGAGGCGGTTCTGGTCGTCAATCTCGATGCGGCCGCCGACATCGAACGTCACTTCTCGGTTGAAGGTCCGCTGCCAGGACTCGAGAACATGCGGGTGCGCATCGTGGTCCAGGAGGAACCCCACGGTCTCGGCCATGCCGTGCTCACCGCTCGGGAGGCCGTCGGTAACCGGCGCTTCTTCTGCGGGCTCGGTGACATGATCGCGCCGCCGGCGTCGCGCTTCTATGAGCAGTTGGAAAGTGGTTCGGATGGTGGCTCGGCGGTTGCTCTTCAAGAGGGATACGGTGATTACTACGACCGATATGGCATCGTCGGGATCGCCGAGCGCCTGGACGATCGCCTGGTACAAATGAATGGGGCGGTCGAGAAGCCGGGGCAGGATCAGGCACCCTCAAATCTGTGGTTGGTCGGACGGTATTTGTTCGGTCCTGATGTCTTTGATCACCTTGCTTCCATTGAGCCTGGACACGGTGGCGAAATCCAGCTGACGGATGCCATCGATGCGGTAGCCCGGACCGGCCAATGTCGGGGTGTCGTGATCCCTGACGATCTTCTTGACGTCGGCAACCCTCTGGATCTTCTAAAAGCGTCAACCGCGCTTGGACTCCAATCCGATGAGTTCGGCGACGAATACCGCGAGTTCGTTGCGGGACTTCGGTGATGCGTCCGCTCGAAGACGCTCGTCGTGACGTCCTGTCAGCGGTCGAGCTGCTTCCCACCGTGGATGTGGATCTCGATGAAGCGCATCGTCTCGCCCTAGCGACCGCGGTCGTGGCCCGTGACGACGTTCCACCGTTTACGAACTCGGCAATGGACGGCTACGCAGTCCAGGCGGCCGATACGGCGGTGGTGCCGGTTAAGTTGCAGGTCCTCGAGGACGTCGCCGCCGGTCACGTGGCGCGCGGCTCAGTCGTTGCGGGAACGGCAATCAAGATCATGACCGGAGCCCCGCTTCCCGCGGGAGCTGATGCAGTGGTGCGGGTTGAAGACACCGAGTCTGCTGGCGAAACGGTTTCCATCAAGGCCACCGTTGGGTTGGGTACGGCCGTCCGCAAAGCCGGCGGCGACGTGCAAGCCGGAACCGAGGTGTTCGGCCCTGGGGAAACCATTACCCCTGCACATCTGGCCGTGCTGGCATCGCTAGGGCTGGCCCGTCCGGCGGTGCACCGTCGAGCGGTCGTGGCGATTCTGTCGACGGGGGATGAAGTCGTGGCGGTTGACGGTGGAGCGTTGCAGCCATCCCAGATCAGGGACACCAACCGCCCGTTGCTCAAAGCGCTCCTCGCCGAGATGGGCGCCGAGGTCATTGATCTCGGGATCGTTGGCGATGATGCCGTCGAGATGCGCCGACGCATCTCCCAGGGTGCCGCTGACGCCGACGCCGTCATCACGTCGGGTGGTGTATCGATGGGGGAGTACGACCTGGTCAAACAGATCCTCGGGGAGATCGGTTCGGTGGAGTTCTGGAAGGTTGCCATGCAGCCAGCCAAACCTTTCGCCTTCGGACATGTTTCGGGAACCCCACTGTTCGGCTTGCCAGGCAACCCCGTGTCGGTGATGGTGGCGTTCGAGCAGTTCGCCCGCCCCGCCTTGCTCAAAATGATGGGTCATCGAGCAATCTTCCGTCCGCGCCTCCGCGGCAAAATGATCGGTGGGGTCTCGACGGACCCCGCCAAAACGGTGTTCTCGCGGGTCGTGGCCACATATGTGGCCACAAATGTGGCCTCCGATGCCGGAGGTGAATGGCAGGCGCGGCTGGTCGGAGAGCAATCATCGAATGTTCTATCGGCGCTTGCAATAGGCAACGCGTTCGCCGTTGTTCCGCGTGGACAAGCAGACGTCGTCGATGGAGGCATGACCTCTCTTGAGATGTTCGGATGGCCGTCGACTAGGACCTACGAGGAGGCTCAACATGACCGATGACCTCACCCACCTGAACGAGACCGGGGACGTCCACATGGTTGATGTTTCCGCAAAAGCCGTCACCGATCGGGTTGCTGTGGCCGAAGCGATTGTTCTCATGTCGGACAAGACTGCCGACCTGTTGTTTGGAGACGGATTACCGAAGGGCGACGCCCTCGCCACCGTCCGAGTGGCGGCGATCATGGGAGCGAAACGAACTCCCGATCTCGTGCCGTTGTGCCATCCGGTCGCGCTGACGGCTGTGACCGCCACAATCGAGCGCGTCGCCGGAGGCTCCAGAATCGAGGTCACTGCGAAAACCTCGGGTCAGACCGGAGTCGAAATGGAAGCCATGACCGGCGCCACGGTGGGGGCTTTGACCATGTACGACATGGTCAAAGGGTTGGAGCGATCCGTCGAGATTGGTCCGGTCAGGTTGCTCAGCAAGTCAGGTGGGAAGTCGGGAACATGGACGCGTACCAAGCAGTCGTAATCACCGTGAGCGATCGCATCAGTCGCGGCGTCGGAGAAGATCGCTCTGGACCAGCCGCGGTAAAGGCGCTGTCCGACATTGGCTTCGTGTGCACAGCAGCACTGACGTCCGACGGGATCGTCGAAGTGGAGACGGCGATTCGTGCTGCGTTGTCGGGTGACCCGGCCCTGATCGTAACGACGGGTGGGACTGGCATGAGCCCACGTGACCTCTCGCCGGAAGGTACTGCCCGGGTAATCGAGCGGCCGGTGCCGGGACTCTCTGAGGCGATGCGGTCTGCAACGTTCGGTACCAATCCGCACGGGATGTTGTCGCGCGGGGTGTGCGGGGTGGCGGGCAGCACGTTGATCATCAATCTGCCCGGTTCGGTGGCGGGGGTTGAAGAATCCATAAAGGTTGTTGCTGGGGCGCTACCGCACGCGGTTGAGTTGTTACGATCTGGTGGGTCGAAACACTGAGGGCTGTTTGGACACAGAATTGGATATGGCTATTGTGACTTGGTCTGGCGGAGGTAAGTAAGGGCGCATGGATTCCATTCTCATTTTTTTGCTCGTCATTGGTGGCGTGTGGGCGATCTATCTCGTCCCGCCGATTCTCAATTCTCGTAAAGAGACCCCACTGGCTTCTACGGCCGAATACAGCCGTATTGCCGCCCGGTTGAATTCGGTGCAGTCGGAGAGTCAGGTCGCGACTACCGCTCTAAGCCGCCGCTCCGTGCTGGCTCGTCGCCGACGCACACTTGCGACACTGGCCATCGCAGCGGTCACCTCGCTGGTTTTGGCGTTGACGACTCGAAGCATTGGCTGGTTGTTTGCCCACATTGCCATAGATGCCGGAGTTGCCTGGTACATGGCCGTTCTGCTGCAGATCAAGCAGACTCGTGGCCAGCAAACCCCGGTTTCGATCGCCACCGCAGGTCCTGCCGTCACCCAGCTCGACCCTCAGCCTGTGCGAGTGGTTGCTTCCTGAGCACCTAGATGGGCGACCGTTCGGATATCGCTCGATTAGAAAACCTCGCACGTAACCATTTTGACTTGAAGTTCGCGGCCCGCGAGGTCGGGATCAAGAACTCTCGACAGGCCATCCGGTTCTCCGCCAACGCTATCCGTAGTATTCATCGCGGAGAATTCGACGCTGCCGATGACCTGATGGGCCAGGCAGCCAGTCTCTTGAACGAGGCCCGGGCTCAGCTGGCCGCACACCCCGACATTCTGTACGCCGGGTTTTATGGCGACGCCACCAAAGAGTATGCCGAGGCCCGACTCACCGCGGCGATCATCGTCGGCCATGAGATCCCCGGCCCTGCCGACCTTGAGGTCGAATGGGCCCCGTACCTGAACGGACTGGGCGAGGTGGTCGGCGAGCTCCGCCGGCACCTTCTGGACCGGCTGCGGGCCGGGGCAGTTGACGAAGCTGAATCAATCCTTGGGAAGATGTCTGACGTCTTGGACCTACTGGCCGGACTTGACTACCCGGACGGCATGACCGGAGGATTGCGAAGGACGACCGATGTCGCGAGGGCACTGATCGAGCGCAGCCGGGCGGACCTGACCACGACCGTTGTTCAAGAGCGGCTCATCAAAGAGATTCGTAACGAGCGCAACTGACCGACCGGTTCAAACTGGAGGACCCGGTTCGACCGATGGAGTTGGTTTCGGTAGCGGGTAAAGCGTTATCATGTCGCCCACTGTTCGCCGCGCGACAGTCAGTCAGGGGATGTAGCTCAGCCTGGCAGAGCACCTCGTTCGCAACGAGGGGGTCACGGGTTCAAATCCCGTCATCTCCACTCTTTCCGCCCGTCCCAAGGCGGGTTGGCAACCCGGTCTAGGTGCCGGATCTCGGTAAGGTCGCTAATTCATGAACCGATCCCAAATACTTGCTTTCCTGTTGGTCGCTGCCGTCTTGGCGGCCTGTGGCAATGGATCCGGGCCGGCTATCGCCAAGTCCGAGGCCTCGGTAAGGCCCTCATCGACCACGACAGCCCTGGTAGCGGCTGACGAGCCGGCCGACGAGTCGGACCCTGAACCTGTCGACGAACCGGTGATGGTCACGACGACCGTTCTTGACCCGGCGCTGGAGTCGGCCGTGGCCGAGCTCATTACGATCACCGAAGAGCTTCGCGAGCTCAAGTTCGAACAGCCTCCGATGATCACCGTAGTCTCACCAGCTGAGCTTGCGGAGCGCGTGAAAAAGCTTATCGAGGATGAACTGGATCCCGACGAATTGGCCCGGGACCAAGCGCTGCTCGCCAGTCTGGGAGTCCTTGAGGCCGGCGTCGATCTCGGCGATATCTACCTGGCTCTCTACGCCGAACAAGTGCAGGGATACTACGACGGTGAAACCGGCGAACTTGTGGTGCCGTCATCGGGCGACGAGCTTGACGTGCTCGACAAGATGGTCCTGGTTCACGAGCTCACCCACGCCCTCACCGATCAGGCTTTCGGTTTCCACGATCGGCTGGAGGCCCTGGCTGACAGCGACGACGATGAGGGCGGAGCTGCTCTTCGTGCGCTGGTGGAGGGCGATGCCACCTACACGCAAGCGCTCTACTTCTGGCAGCTGCCCGGCGCTCTGCAAATGGAGGGGATGGCCCAGATCGAGAATGGGGCTTCAGACGCCCTGGGCAACACGCCCTCCTATATCGTTGATCTGCTCCAGTTTCCCTACAACGAGGGAGCCAGGTTTGCGACCGCTCTCGGCAAGCAGGGGGGCTTCGACATGCTGAACGCGGCGTACTCGAAACCGCCAACCACCACCGAACAGATCTACGACCTGGATCGATACGAATCTGGCGAGCCAGGAGTTGTCATCGACCTCGCCACGCTGGAACTCGACGGCTACCGACTGGTTGACAGCGGAGTCTGGGGTCGGGCAGGACTCGAAGCCCTGTTTGAACCGTCCCTGGGACGCAACGCTCGTCTGGCCGCTGAGGGTTGGGGCGGCGATAGCTACCAGGTCTATTTCGATGGCGAACAGACGGTCTTCGTGATCGTGCTTGTCGGTGACACCGAGTTTGAGACTGATGAGTTATACGAGGGATGGGCCAGCTTTGTTGCCGCTCAGGTTGCGTCTTCTTCGACATCCACCGTCGGGTTTGTCGCGGATGGCAACGTCGCGGTAGTTATCTCTACCGATCAGGGTGCCGTCGCCACGGTTACCGAGGCTCTGGCTATTCAGCCGTAGGGCAAACACCAGCTGAGACCTCTTCATCCTATTGGTCCCGATGCGATACGGTATCGCCATGTTCGAGTTCGTCGCGCCAGGTTGGTCGTCAGGGCCGGTCCACGCAGCCGAATCTTTCTGGCAACGATGGCGAGGCATCCGGGCCGCGCCGGACGGCAGTGGGGTGCTGATCCGGGGTCATTCGGTTCATGGCTTCGGGCTGGCAACCCCGCTGATGGTGGTCGGGCTCGACCGGCTGGACTGTGTCCTTCGAGTCGCCACAATGGATCCGGGTCGATTGGTGGCTTGCCGGGGAGCAACTGCAATGTTGGAACTGCCGCTTTGGATCGCGATCCCGCCGGTGGGGGTGTGTCTGGTTCGGGTGCCTAGGGTGAGGTGATGTCCGGAACGCTCATCGTGTGCTCAACTCCTATCGGGAACCTCGGCGACATGTCGGAGCGGTTGATCGAGGCCCTCCGAAGGGCCGACATCGTCTACGCCGAGGACACACGGCGTTCGGCGAAGTTGCTTGCCGCAGTTGGTGCGTCTGCTCCCCTCCGGTCCTACTTTCTCGGTAACGAGCAGCAGCGGGCGGCCGAACTGGGACAACGGCTTGCCGACGGGGATACGGTCGTTCTCGTATCGGACGCCGGCACTCCCGTGGTCTCGGATCCGGGACTTTCGGCGGTCCGGGCTGCCGAAGCGGTTGGAGCGGTCATTACCGTCATTCCTGGTCCGAGCGCTGTGACCGCCATCCTGGCGGTGTCCGGCATGAGTGGAGACCGGTTTGTATTTGAGGGGTTCCTCCCGCGCAAAGGCGACGAGCGCAATCAACGCCTTGCCGATATAGCCGGCGAATCGAGAACCGTGGTCTTTTTTACCAGTGGCACCCGACTACATGCTGACCTGGTCGGCTTGGCCGAGCTGTCCGATAGCGGCCGTTCCGTGGTCATCGGGCGGGAGTTGACGAAACTCCACGAGCAGATCTGGCGCGGCACTCTCGGCCAAGCAGTTGAAGACTGGGCCTTTGAGGCTCGCGGCGAGATCACCGTCGCTCTGGCGGGGGCGATCGCCAAGGCAGGTTCACTCGCCGACGCAACCGACGAAGCCATCGGCTTGATCGACGGGGGAATGGCGATGTCGGAGGCCGTCAAGACCGTGGCCCGCCACCACCGCCTTAAGCGGTCAGCGGTCTACGATGCCGTACTGGCCGGTCGAAAACTTGGCGGATAGATCTAGAGGCTTAGTTCGGAGCGGCACCCCGAGCAGATGCCCTTCTCCTTGAACGCAGAAACATCTTCGGTGGAACCGCAAAACGTGCACGTCGCCTCAAGCTTGCGAAGGACGATGGAGTCGCCTTCGACGGCAATCGCCAGCTGATCGCCCTCTTGAATACTGAAGAGCCGTCGGGTCTCGGCGGGGACCACGATCCTGCCCAGGTCATCGATTTTACGCACCATACCGGTATTCATGTCATCCTCCAGGTGAACTTGTCCTCAGCTCACCCTCGATTTCCCCGGCGGCTGACCTTCGTATGCTAAACGACACCGTGACGATAAACCCAATATTCAGTCTCCAACAAACCAACTAGCCTCGCTACGTGAACGGCCCCTGGGTAGATACACATTGTCACCTTCAGTTGGACGACCGTCCGACCGATGAGCTCCTCGTCAGCGCTGATCCGCATCTCAGCTGGCTGGTTGTTCCGGGTGTCGATGCAGCCTCGTCAGAGGCCTCCGTAACGCTGGCCAGGAACCATCCAGATATTCTTTCCACCGCCGGGCTGCATCCCCATGACGCAGAGCGCTGGGATGACGAACGTGCGCGGATCGAGGCGCTCCTTCCCCACGTTTCGGCAGTCGGAGAAACCGGCCTCGATTTCTACCGCAATCTTGCCCCGGTCGCCGATCAGCGTCGATCGTTCCTCGACCAGATTGATCTGGCGGTCGAGGCGGATCTGCCCGTTATTGTTCACTGCCGCGACGCCTTTTCCGATGTGTACGAGATCCTGGGCGCGTCAGACGTAAGGGCCGTGCTGCATTGCTGGACTGGCGGTCCCCGATGGACCAAACGTTTCCTGGAAATCGAATCGGTCACGTTTTCGTTCGCGGGACCCGTGGCGTTCGAGACGGGGGAGACGGTGCGGTTCGGGGCGGCCCTCGTTCCGCCGGAGCGTTGTCTGGTTGAAACCGACACGCCCTACCTGGCGCCGCCTCCTCATCGCCAGGAACAGAATCAACCGGCCTTCGTGCGTTTCGTCGGGGCGGCGCTCGCCAAAGTCTGGGGGATGCCGGTTGAAGAGGTCGCAGGGGTCACTAGCGCGAACGCTGCCAGGGTATTCGGCCGATGACGGGGGATTCGGCCCGGGCTTCAAGGGGCCAGACGAAGGCTGAGATTGACTCCCTACTCGCCAAATATGGGCTGGCCCCGCGTCATGCGCTCGGGCAGCACTTCCTCGCCGACCCGAACATCGTCGAGCGCATCGTGAGAACGGCCGGGGTTGGTGAGGGCGATCGGGTCGTGGAGATCGGTGCCGGCACCGGAACGTTGACCCGATTGCTTGCTGGCACCGGGGCGCAGGTCGTCGCGTATGAACTCGACGAAGGCTTAGAACGGCTCCTCGGCGAAGTCCTCGACGGAATGGGCGTGGATGTTCGGTTTGGCAATGCGCTCGACCTCGACTTCGCCGAGGAACTCGAAGGGGATGGTTGGCACCTCGTGGCCAACCTCCCGTACAACGTCGGGACCCCGTTGGTGCTCGATGTCCTGCAGCGGCATCCGACTATTGGCAAGTTATCGGTCATGCTGCAGAGCGAGGTGGTTGATCGCCTGCTGGCAGCACCCGGGACTTCTCAATACGGCGTGCCCTCGGTCATTACGGCGCTACACGCCCGAATGGTGGCCACTTTTACGGTGCCACCGTATGTGTTCGTTCCACCGCCAGCTGTCGACAGTGCCGTGGTGGTTCTGGAGCGCGTTGAAGCCGATCCTTGGGCAGTCGGCGCCATCGGGCTGGCCAAAGCGGCCTTCGGCCAACGTCGAAAAATGCTCAGGCGTTCGCTCACCAGCGTCTTTGATGACCCTTCGGTGCTGCTGGAGGCGGCGGGAATCGATCCGACTCGCCGCGCCGAGACGGTCACGCCACAAGAATATTTGGTTTTGGCGGAGGTGGCAGGCTCGTGATCGAAGTCCAAGCCCCCGCCAAGGTGAACTTTTCGCTTCGGGTGGGACCGGTGGAGCGGTCCGGATTTCACCCGCTTGAGTCGCTCGTCCAGATGGTCGACTGGCAGGATGAGGTGTCGGCCGAATGGTGGGAAGACGATGTCCTCGAAATCAGTGGCGCTGCCGACTTGGACGAGGAAAGTAGGGATCTTCCCACCGGAGGCGACAATCTGATTTGGAAAGCCGCGGAGGCGTTCTGGCGGGGCCAGGTCGACGTGAGTCGTCGGCCGACGCGTGTTCGGCTCAACAAGCAGATCCCCACGGCGGCCGGATTGGCAGGAGGGTCGGCCGACGCTGCCGCGATGCTCGTGGCCCTGGCACGCATGACTCGTCGGCCCATCGATCCTGACGGGGTCGCGGCCATTGGATCAGATGTTCCGTTTGCGCTTCTCGGTGGTACGGCTCGGATGGAGGGCTACGGCGAACAGCTGACCGCCGTGCCGCCCCTCACTGACTTCTCACTCGTCGTGGCGGTACCTCCCGTAGCGATGTCGACGCCGGCGGTCTACCGGGAGTGGGATCGGCTCGATGGTCCCACCGGGCCCGCCCTTAAAGGCCGATCGGTACCCCCATCTCTGCGGGGATTCGACCTCGTCAATGACCTCTACCGGGCGGCGATCTCGCTCGTGCCCGAACTTGTGGACCACCGCCAACACCTTGCGTCGCTGTGGGGGCGCGACGTGGCGATGTCGGGGAGCGGGCCATCACTTTTCGGCTTCTTCGGTGACTTCGACGAGGCTGAGGAGGCCGCAGCAACGACGTCCGGCATGCGGGCAGTTCGGGCTGTTGACCCGGTCAGCCACGGGGCGCGGGTGTCTCCGGATGAGAGTGATTACACTGACAACGTCCGGTGATGGTGGTCGGACCCCCTCAGTGGGAGGTGGTGTAATTGGCAGCACTACGGGTTTTGATCCCGTCAGTACGGGTTCGAGTCCTGTCCTCCCAGCCCATGTAGGAAGGTTGTTATGGCCGTCAAGGCTGTGATCATGGCTGCCGGGCAAGGCACCCGAATGAAGTCTGACCTGCCGAAGGTCCTACACCAGGTGGCCGGTCGATCGATGGTCCGTTGGGTGATTGCGGCTGCGAGAGAGGTCGGGGCCACCCAAATCATGGTGGTGGTCGGTCATGGGGCCGATGCCGTGGCGGCGGACCTCCCGGATGACGTTGACTTCTGTTTACAGGCCGAACAACTGGGCACGGGTCATGCGGTTCAGATAGCCCTCGAAGCGCTCGGAGATGTCTCGTCAGACACGGTGCTGGTGCTGTCCGGGGACACTCCACTACTTGAAGGATCGTCACTCAAATCGCTGCTGGCTGCGTTCGACCACGAGCGTCCTGCCGCCGCGTTGCTCACCGCTGACATCGATGACCCGACCGGCTATGGGCGTGTGCTTCGCGACGCCACTGACCAGGTCGTTGGCATCGTCGAACACAAGGACGCCACCGACGCCCAATTGGCCGTCCATGAGATCAACGCGGGCATCTACGCGTTCGACGGGAAACAATTGACTCTGGCGCTCAGCGACCTCACGAACGACAATTCTCAGGGCGAGTACTACTTGACTGACGTGGTTGGATCGTTCGCCGAACAAGGTTTGCCGATGGCCGGAATCAGCACAGACTTTGACCAGGTGGCCGGCGTCAACTCGCAAGCACATCTCGCCGATGCGAATCAGGTTATGCGCCGGCGTATCGCGCTTGGCTTGATGGAAACCGGCGTGTGGATCCAGGATCCGGATCAGGTGTTCATCTCCGCCGAGACATCGATCGACCCGGGAGCCCGCATCTTTGCCGGGGTTCATTTCGTGGGTCGATGCGTGGTCGGGGCAGACGCCCAGATCGGCCCGGACGTCTTCGCTGACGACAGCCGATTCGGTCAGGGGGCGACGGTGAGCTATTCGGTCGTCCGTAACTCGGTCGTTGGTGAGCAGGTAAACGTTGGTCCGTATGCGTCGTTGAGGTCGGGCGTGGTCCTCGAAGCAGGCTCAAAAGCCGGGACCTTCGTCGAGATGAAAAACGCCAGTCTCGGAGAAGGAGCGACCGTCGCCCACCTCTCGTACATGGGTGATGCCACGATCGGGGCCGAGAGCAATATCGGCGCAGGAGCGATCACCTGCAACTACGACGGGGTCGAAAAACATGCAACAGAAATCGGGGCCCGGGTGCTCATCGGCTCGGACACGATGCTGGTGGCGCCAGTCTCGGTTGGTGACGATGCCATGACCGGCGCCGGATCGACGATTACCCGAAATGTGGCACCTGGTTCATTGGCCGTCGAACGATCCGCACAACGCGAAATCGCTGGCTACGCTGACCGCATCGGCAAGCGTCGGCGTGAGAAAGAGGAGCGATAATCGTGGAGGTCGTGTCCCGGAAACGCCTTATGCTTTTCAGCGGCGGAGCCAATGAGCCCCTAGCTATCGAAGTTGCTGAGGTGCTCGGGGTGAAACTCGGTCAACTGGAGCGGTCGACGTTTGCGAACGGCGAGATCTACGCCCGGCCATCCGAATCGGTTCGGGGAGCTGACTGCTTCATCATCCAGAGTCACGCCGACCCCGTCAATTTCCATATCATGGAACAGCTCATCGCCATTGATGCGCTCAAACGGGCATCGGCTCGCAAGATCACGGCCGTCGTTCCTTACTTTGGCTATTCGCGGGCCGACAAGAAGGTGCGCCCCAGGGAAGCGATCACTGCCCGGCTGATGGCGGACCTGTTCCGAACCGCCGGGGTGGATCGTCTTGTTTCCATTGATCTGCATACCGGCCAGATTCAAGGATTCAGCGATCAGCCGTTCGACGCGCTTACCGCGATGCCGCTGTTCACCGACTATCTCGCATCAACGGTCGATTCTCCTATGACTGTCGTTTCGCCTGATGCCGGTGGTGTGAAACGGGCCGAACGGTACGCCCGCCACCTCGGTGCCTATGTGGCGTTCATTCACAAGCGACGTGAGGCCGACAAACACAACGAATCCTCTGCCAAGGCAGTCATTGGTGAGGTGAAAGGCCGGCACGCGGTCATCGTTGATGACATCATCGATACGGCCGGAACCGTCTGCAACGCCGCCGAAATCCTTATGGAAAAGGGAGCATTGAGCGTCACCGTTGCGGCGACTCACGGGATCTTGTCCGACCCGGCCATCGATCGGATCAAGAACGCGCCGATCCGTGAACTCGTAACCACGAACTCGCTTCCATTGCGGGCGGACGCTCAGCACCTCGAGCAAATCAAAGTGCTCTCGATCGCGCCCATAGTTGCCGAAGCGCTCGAAGCCATCTTCATGGAATCGTCGGTCTCAAAGTTGTTTCTTGGAGAGAACGTTTGATCCGCTGAGTCCGCGCGGTCACGAAGGCTCGTCGGTAGCGACGATCCAGGATCCCCGGTGAAGTACCAGCGTCAGGTCGTATGCCAGGTCGAGCGCATGTCCGAAACGATCCAGTCCGACTACCTCGACGGACGCGATGGACGTTTCTTCCGAATCGGGCACGATCCTCAATCCGGTGATGGTTGCCGAAACATACGGTGCCGGGACCGGTCGGGCAATGTTGTAGGCCCCTTCCGAGCCGGTCAGAAACCAGTCGAGGTATCCCTGGATAGCAGAAACAGCTGCAGAGTCATCGGGCGGTTCCAGCACGACCGGCTGGATAGTCGCCATAACCGGACCGGCGACTTCGGCCGGGACCCCCGCCGCCTGCCAGGTACCGTCTTGTTCCAAGATCGCTACCCGGTAGTAGTGGAGGCCATCAACAACGTAGCCGGCATCGGTCAGGGCGAGGAGTTCAGCAGCCACCACCACCGTCCAGCCGTCGGCTGAGGCTCGCCCGTCAACCACCGCGGTCCCGACGATGTATCGCTCACCGGACTCACCGAGGAACTGACGGATCGTCACTTCTGCGGTTCCGGCAACGGCGGTGGGGAGATCACGTGCTATCGGTTCCGACTCCATGGCGATAATCGCCACAACCGCCCCGATGGCCAGTACCAGGGCGGTCGCCATTGCTCGTCTGGCGACTGGCCACCACTGGCGGGTTGGTGGCTCGGGGGACCCGGATCCGGCCTCGTCGTCGATCTCGATGGGTTGCGGGAAGTAGATGGCTGTTGACATGCTTACTCATTGATGGCGGGGAGCTGGATTTCTTCGCCTGGATAAATACAGTCCGGGTTCTGCGACCGCAGGGAAGGTTGGTTCAATTCCACCACCCGTGCCCAATAAGGAGCGATACGGGCTTCGGTCAGCGGGTTGGCGGGGTCGTCTGCCTGCAAATGGTGGGCGGCAATCGTCCAGAGGCTGTCTCCCGGTTTGACCGTATGCAGCGTGTCTGCCCGGACATCATCACGTGATTCCTGCCCGGTGGTAGTCGTCCGGTATGTCAGTTGATTCGGCGGCCCCGTGTTGGTCGAACCGGCCAGTCGGGGAGTTGCCACGGAAGGAAGTGCCGCTGGGGCCTGCCTGGGGAGCGTTGCGCCGGGAGGGATGAAAGTGTCGCGTTCAGAGATCTCGACGACGATGTTGTCGGAGTGGCGGTTGTCAGTGTCGCGGCCCTCCTGTCTCGACTCCTCGACGACCGTGGGGTGGTAGACCGTGACGGCTGGCACCAGGAGGGCCGGCACAGCGAAAGCGGGGGCCATAGTGGTGGTGGCCAGCGACAGGGCTACTGCCCGCCGAGCCGCACTACGAACCATTGGCAAGGTAGCCCATTCGACGGACCGGACGAGGCCGGGCAGGCTGGCAATCAGTCCCGCCGTGTACACGACAGTCGAAAGGAGGAGCCAATAACTGAGGCCGAGGGCTGCGTATCGGAGTGCCGCCATTACGATCTGATCGGGCGGGGTGAACCTCAACCACGTGCCGGGGTTTGCTAGGTCGACCGGGAACATCGGGGCGGCGCGGTGCAGGAGCCAGATCAGTCCAGTTTCCGATGCGAAGACGCCAAGCAAACGTTGCATATCGTGATATATCGTAATCGAGCTTGGATTACCGGTCAACTAAAACATCGTTATCTATTATTAACGAAGGCATGCAGGTCGGCTACGATTGTTCCAACCTATAAGGAGTATCGGATGCGCGTCCGCATAACCATGAGTCGGAGTCCTCGTGAGGTCGAGATGGACATCGACGACCTCGCCGGGTTCAAGAGTGAAGTCTCAAAGCTCTATGCCGACGAGCAGCAAATCTGGTGGGTTACCGACATCAAGGGCAAAGAACTCGGGTTGCCAGTAGAACAGATCGGGCACATCGAGATCGACACTTCCGACCAGGAGCGTCACGTCGGGTTTGCCTGAATCGGGCCCGGCCGACAACTACTTCCTTAACGATGTTGGGGCCCATGAGGGCCCCAACATTCGCGTAATAAGTTGGTGTTAGTTGTTGCGACGGCGGCGCTCGGCAAGCCAGCGTTTCCGGAGGCGCCGACGCTCGTCTTCGGCGAAGCCGCCCCAGATGCCACCCTCCTGGTTGGTCTGGAGTGCATACTGCAGACACGATTCCTGGACGGAACACTGTGAGCAAATTGCTTTGGCGTCGTTGATCATTTCCACGGCGGGACCGGTGGTACCAATCGGGAAGAAGAGGTTCGGTTCGGAGTCACGGCACAGCGCGAGTTCGCGCCAGTCTGCGACAATTGTTGTATCGGGATCGGGGGTAACAAGCACTGCGTATATCCTTAAGTAGTCTCATGCCAGGTGGTATCGGCCGCGTGCACACACAAGGTAGGTCTGTCGTGTGTTACGTGATTTGTTTCACAAGCTAGGCGATGGTAAGCATGCGTCGCCGTTAAAACAAGGGTTATTTTGATATTTTTTTCACAAAGTCCGAAAGCGGCCGGCCATCGGGGCTGGCCAACCCGGTTCCCGGACAACACTCTGGCGGGTTTCCACGCAGCTAACGAAGTGGTATCGCTCGTCGAGATCGACGTACGACGAAGTGCCGATGGGGCACTGGTGCTGTCGCATGATCCCGAGATTGGCGGGCTCACCGTCGCGGACACGCCGTGGTCCGAACTGCGGGCGGTCGATGTCGGAAGCGGGCATCACCCGATCCTCCTCGGAGATCTCATGGAACAGGTTCCGGATCTGGCGCTTGACATCGAGATCAAGAACTGGCCTCTGCAACCCGGGTTCGAACCTGACGGCGAGACGGCGCTCGAAGTGGCCTCGATGGTCAGGCCCGGCGACTTCCTCACCTGTTTTTACTGGGTGACCATGGACCAGGTGAAGGAGCGGTTTCCGCTAGTGCCGACCGGTTTGCTGATCGATAAAGGTGGTTCCTATGAGGATGCGATCGGGCATGCCCGCACGGTCGGCCATGAGATCCTCGCCCCGCACTGGACTCTCGTTGACGGACCCGTGCCCGACGATCTGTCGGTGTCCGTCTGGACCATGAATGACCCCGGGCGGGTCGCCAACTTGGCTGCTTGGGGCGTTGACGCAATCATCACGGACGATCCTGGTCTTATAGCCGACGCCATTGAGCACGTTCGCGGAGGTAACGATGCCAATTGAACAAGAGCTAAACGACGAACTGAAAGACGCGATGCGCAACAAGGATCAGGCTCGCCTGGCGGCGATTCGCGGCGTCAAGTCCGATATGGGCAAACGCCTCTCCGAGCCAGGCGCCACCGGACCTGCCGATGAAGACTTATGGATTGAAGTGATCTCCGGGTTCGTCAAGCGCAATTTGAAGTCGAAGGCCGAATATGACGGGTTAGGCGACCGTGGGGCAGAGATCGCCGCCAAACTCGCCTGGGAATCGGAGTATCTCGGCCGGTGGCTACCTACGAAGCTCGACGAGTCTGCCACCCAGGTGCTTGTTGACGAGGCGATTCGTGTGACGGGAGCTACCGAACCAGCCGATGCCGGCAAGGTCATGGGGCTCATCATGAAAGATCATAAGGATGACGTGGATGGTGCCTTGGTCAATCGTCTGGTGCGCGGCGCGCTGAGCGAGTGACCTACGAGCCCATGTTGGCCACGCCTTGGCCGCGGCCGTTTGACGACCCGGACTGGGGTTTCGAACTGAAGTGGGACGGCGTGCGGGCCCTTGCCTATTCGGACGGTACGCGCTTGCGGTTGCGGAGCCGCAACGGTAATGATCTTTCCGGTCGCTATCCCGCAATTGCCAGGGTTTCGCTACCTGTCGGCGTGTATGACGGTGAGGTTATCGCGGTCGATCGGGACGGTATGCCATCCTTCGAGCAACTGGCGAGGGCCGGGAGTGAGGAGGTCGACGTGCAGTTCGTGGCGTTTGACGTGATCGAGTCTGGCGGAGTCCCCGTTCTGGAAATGCCATTGCTGGCTCGGCGCCGACTCCTGGCCGGTCTGATCGCCGATACCCCGGTCACCCTCAACGACCTGCAGGTTGGTGAGGGACTGGCCTTGTATTCGGTGATCAAGGATTCCGGCCTCGAAGGCATGGTCGCCAAGAAGCTCGAATCCCGATACGAACCGGGACGTCGGACCGGCGCTTGGAGGAAGATCCTGAACCTGAGGACCGTCCGATGCGTCGTTGGTGGCTACACCCGTTCAGAGGTTGGTGAAGCTTTCTCGGCTCTCCTGGTTGGCCTGATCTCCGAAAACGGCCTTCGCTACATTGGCAGGGTCGGCTCTGGCTTCTCAAATGCCGATCGACAGGCCATCCGGGAGGCCATCGACGAGATGGCTGGTCCCAACCCTTTCTTATCCGACCCGGATCTACCCGACGGGGTTTTCTGTGTACCCCACCTGGTTGCTCACGTGCAGTTCCGGATGTGGACTGCGGCCGGAAGGCTGAGAGGACCCGTCTTCAAAGGGTTCGGATCAGAGTCCGTGGAGGCGATCACGTGGGAAGCAGAAGGTCCCGGCTAATCGATTCCGGCTACCGCTTGAGCTCGCGGAGGAGCAGCTCCGTTACATAGGACGAGCGGTCCATATTCAGAGCCTTGACGCGTAGGTCAAGCACCTTCAAGTCTTCCTTGAGAATGTTCAGGGGAATCTGAGTCCGACCGGATCCGGCCCGACGACGACCACCCGAGGGGCCGAGGCGATCGCGTTCATGGACCAGTTCGCTTTCTACTTCGTCGGCATGAGAGACGAATGCCGACAAGATGATGTCGAGAAAGATCCGCTGTTCCGTGTCGGCGGTGGTCCGCAACATGGTCGCAATCTGGGTCGGGAGCGATAACGTGATGCGTTGTTTGGTGGCCTTCTTGCGTTTCGTTGCCTGTCCGTCATCCTCGGCTCGTGGTTTGGAAGCCGGTGGCAATTCGTCGACTGCCGTTGATCGGCCCGATGGAGGGGGCGGCACCGACGTTGCCGTGGTGCCAGGAACGGTAACGGTCCGACGAGCCGGTGGGGTCGGTGCCGGGGCACCAAATCCGCTGAGGTCGCGTTTGCGGGTCATCGCCCGACCCGCGAATGGAGGTCCCCAAGTGACAGCAGGAGCTCGGTCGTAAGTTTGGCGTAGTCCTCAGCCAGGCCGCCGGCGGCAGACGAATACTGCGGGGCAGCCTGACCCGAGCGCGACAGTCTGATGCGCTCGCCGATGGAGATTCGCTGACTGCTTTCGATGGCCTTGGCCTGGTACTCGTGGGCAAGCAATCCGTTGCGGCGCATGTCATAGGCAGCGCGCTCGGCCCGTCGGATCACCGACTTGAGGACCGGAGCGATTCCGCCGAGGTCTGCCGTGAGTTGGGCGCGGACCTCGCGACGGATGGCGGTACCCGCCGTCGAGAAGTCGAAGAGGGCTACGCCGAGCAGCTCAAGGTCAGGGTTTACCGATGACCTGGCCGCCCCAAACTGGCGAGCCATCAGTTCGAGTCCATCGATGGAACCGTCATCGAACTTCACCGGGATGACCAACCACCGGGAAGCAGCCAGAGCAGCGTCGACCGCCACACCGCCTGCCGGTGGTGAATCGATCACGACGAGATCGTACGCACGTGAGATGGGATCAAGGATCGTGGCTAGGTCGCCGATGGCGTCGGCGTCGACGCTCCGGCGGTTGTTGACGACCGCCCAAACGTCGGTTGTCGCTCGGCCGGCAGCGATGGCATCGAGACGGGGCCGAACGTTGACAATCGGACTGATGGGGCGACCGGCAACGATCGCCTGGAGGAGGCCTTCGCCTTCGTCGCCGAGGCCATCTTGTTTGTAGCCGAGGTCGGAACCAAGGTTGCCCTGCGGATCAAGATCTACGGCGAGAACTCGCCAGCCGGCATTGGCGGCCAACCCGGCCACGTTGGCGGCAAGAGAGGTTTTGCCAACGCCGCCTTTTCCGTTCCCAAACATGAGTGCGTTGTTCATTGGGGGACCCCGGCTGAGCGATGTATATACATACTACATACACGGCATATACATCCAATGACTTGAGTCATTTGCCGGATTAGCTGGCGGCGCGCTTGGCCTTGGTTGCTTCGACGCTGGCTTTGAGCGCTTCGAGCAGGTCGACGACCTTGGTCGGCTCTGGCGAATCGGGGGCCACGATTTCCTCACCCTCGACCTTCTTGCGAGCGAGTTCTTCGATGGCATTGCGTGATGAATCCGTCCACTCCGACGGATCGAACTCGGCGGTCAAGTTGTCAATGATCATTTTGGCCATGGCAACTTCTTCATCACGAATCTCGGGGGTTTCGGCGAGTTCGTCAAAAGCCGGTTCTCGAATCTCGTCGGGCCAGAACATCGTTTCCAAAACCAGCACTCCGTCCATGGCCCGCAGCGTCGAAAGATACTCTTTTTCGCGCAGTGCCACTTTGCATATCCCTACTCGTTCCCCGCTTTTTAGGGCATCAAGCAAAATCTGATAGGCCTTGACGCCGGTCTTTTCTGGACCAAGAAAGTACGACTTGTTGTAGTAGATCGGATCAATCTCGGAGGCGTCCACGAACTGGATGACATCGACCAGCTTGGATCCACCCCGGGCGGTTGCTGCGTCGAGGTCTTCGTCGGTGAAGATGACGTATTTGCCCTTTTCCACCTCAAAACCCTTGACGATCTCGTCCCAGGTGACCTCTTCGCCGTCTGCTTCAGCTACTCGTTTGTACTTGATCGGGCTGCCGTCAGTTTCACGGAGCATTTTGAATTTGGGAGTTCGGTTCTCAGTCGCCGAGTACAGCCCCACCGGGATCGTGACGAGGCCGAAACTGATGGCGCCTTTCCAGATTGATCGCATGCGGTGATGTTACGGGACGCGCACCCGATTGGGAAGTGACTAGTCATCGCGCTGACCGATTTTGGATAAAGCGCCAGTGGTCGTTGGTTTGGACCGATGAACTACTGAGGATAAAAGCACGCTCAGGGCGCCGGGTTGAGATACCAGGGACGAACGAGCAAGCATCTTTTGAGGTCATGTGACGCAAGCTACCCACAACCGATCGGACCGAGCCCCTGGCTGGACCCGTTCCCGCGCGACGAGCGGTTCTCCTCGCGCCGATCGCGCGATTGTGGCGACCGCCCCACGTCGCCGCGCCCGGCTGAGCCTGGCTTCGACGCTGCTGCTGTTCGGTGTCCAGTTGGTGGTGCTCCTGGGTTTCGTGCTGAGTCCTCAGCTAGCCGGCGCAGTGGACCTGCCGCCGCTGACGGCTGGCCTGTTCCTTCAAACGTCAGGACCGTCCGCCGGACTCAACATCGGTGACTGGTACACAACCCCGGTAGCCGGTGGCGGAGGCGGAACCACCCACCAATACGCCATTGACGTCCCCTCAGGATGGCCGGCCGCAACGCCCATCACCGTGGCTCTGTTCGATCCCGAATCGAGTGACGTTGGAACAGCCCACACACCCGAAGCGGCAGACGAAGTGAGGAGTGGCGTCAACGATCGCACGACGTTTACGCTTCGGTCTCCAGGCGGGTCGGTTCTTCAAACGACAACCTTCACAACGTCGGCCACCGATGGTCAGTGGTATCAGTTGTACACCTTCAGTCCCGGGGTCTCCGGATACGGCACGTACACCCTCGAGACGACGACCGGCGATGGCAACGTGTCGGGAGCGGCGGCGAACGACGACGACAACTCCTGGCGCCTCAATGTGAACTACGACCCGGACTGCACGACCGGCACCACCGGATCCTGTGTCGGGTTGGTCGATGGCGACGAAACCGACAACTTCGACGGATTGCCCGGTACCGGAGATGAGCTCACCGCCGGCATCAACCGCGGCTCGTTCCAACACGCCGGCACAACTTCGGTGTGCAATACCTACTTCTTCATCGTTGAGCCAAGCACTCCGCGGGCTGGGCCAACCGGGGGGATTCTCGCTCACAACTTCGACATGGATGGAAGTGGGTCGGTCGTCTACACAGATCCCGACGGTGGCACCTACGGCGGTACCGTTTCGGGCAACTCGACCTGGAACAATTCCGGAACCTCGACGCGCGTCGGAGATGAACTCCCTGCGATCAATGGCTGGTGGCGAGCCGAGGTGTGTCTCAACGCCAACAACCAGTATGTCTTCGAAGGCCCCGGCGGGTCGACGAGCTACCTGGAGATTCAACCGCCTGCGCCCCGGATGGAGCTTGTCAAGAGCGACGGAGGGCTCACCGCGGTTAACCGCGGCGAGCTCGATCACCTACACGATCGATTTTACGAACACGTCGGACACCACTACCTCCCCCGGGCAGGCGGTATCGCTCACGATCGTTGACGCCATCCCATCGGGTTCGAGCTACGTCGGTGGGTCGTGTCTCATCGGAGCTCCTGCGTCTGGTTCGTGCTCATACAACGGCGGGGCCGACGAAGTGACCTTTGTCATCGCCGACACCATCAACCCGGGAGCGACCGGTCAGGTCTCCTTCCAGGTCACCGTCGACCCGAACGCCACCGGCACGATTGAAAACACGGCAACCGCTACGTTCAACGACATTCTCGGTAACGACTATGTGTCGGCGTCGAATACCGATATTGACACGGTTCGAGGTGCAGACCTGGCCGTCAGTAAGTTGGTCGACCAGCCCAACGTCGTCCAGGGTGCGACCGTCACTTATACCGTTACCGTTACGAACCTCGGCACCGCCGACGCGACCAATGTCGTGCTGTTCGACCTGCTTCCCTCCGGGCTGACCTATGTCAGTTCGAGCGTCACCGGGGGGTCATACAGCCCGGGTACGGGCGGCTGGATGGTCGGGACCGTGCCAAATGGTTCCTCCAGGACCCTCGTAATCGTGGCGGACGTGACTGGATCAGGAACGCTCACCAATACCGCCAGCGTTACCGGTCTCGACCAGGCAGACCCGAATCCTGCCAACGACTCGGCATCTGCTGCGGTGAATGTCACCGTGCCGCCCCTGACGGTCGTCAAGACTTCGAACCCGTCAGGATCGGTATCAGCTGGTGACACGATCAACTACACCGTTTCGATTACCAACTCAGGTACGACGAACCAGACCGGGATTACGATCGACGACCTGCTCCCACCGGAAGTCACCTACCTTCCGCAGAGCACCGTAGCCGTCGGGACCCGGTCGACTGTCGGCACAGTGAACAAGACCGTCCGGGACGATTTCACTACCGCTAGCTATGGCAACAACAACGGGACAGACAGCTGGGCCGGCAACTGGATCGAGTCTGGCGAGACTACGAGCCCGACCGGCGGGAAGGTCACGATCACATCAGGTCGGCTGCGGTTCGCCAACCTCGACAGCGTCTCGATCAGTCGGGACGTCAACCTCTCAAATCCTTCGATCCAGAATGCAGCGCTCACCTTCTCGTACTTTGCAAACTCGATCGGAGACGAGACACTCGCAGCCCAGCTCTGGAATGGATCATCTTGGAACACGGTTGCCTCTATCAGCGGCGGCACCGGAACCATCACTCACACTCTCACCTCCGCCCAACGTTCGGCCGGTACCTCGCTCAGGTTTGTTTCAACGTCTGGTAACTGGCAAGGCAATGAGGAAGTGTCAGTGGACGACGTGCAGATCGCCTGGGTCGAGCAGTCCGGAACCTACAGCGCAGCCACCCTCGACAACGTTCCGGGTGGTGTGAACCCGGACCTCGTTCAAGGCAACCCGACCACCGGCAATCTGGTGGTGGCCGGGGACGGGTTGGTGTTGCGGCCAGGTGAATCTATGACGGTGACGTACCGAGCGATTGTGGCGCCGACGCTTTCCGGTTCGGCAACAAGGATCGTCAATACGGCGACGGTGACGTCGAACGAACAGCCCCAGGCCGCTCCATCCACCAACCGGATCCCAATTGATTTTCGTCCAGTTCTGGGAGTAACGAAGTCGGGTCCGGCTACGGCGGCGGTTGGTGATTCGGTTACTTACACGTTCACGGTCACCAACGATACGGTCGCCGGTGACGGATCGCCAGTATCGGCGTTGTTGGTGTCTGATGATGTGGCTGGGGTTGGGGTGTATGTGTCGGGGGATGCGAACACGAATGGTTTGTTGGAGTCGGGTGAGTCGTGGGTGTATTCGGCGTCGTATACGGTGTTGGCGTCTGATCCGAAGCCGTTGGTGAATACGGTTTCGGTGTCGGGTTCTGATGGGGATGGGCAGGTGGTTGGTCCGGTGTCTGATTCGCATTCGTTGGTGACTGATTTTGCGCCGGTGTTGGGTGTGGTGAAGTCGGGTCCGGCGACGGCGACCGTTGGTGAGTCGGTTGTGTATTCGTTTGTGGTTTCCCATGGGGTCGGTTCGGACGGGTCGCCGGTTTCGGGTATTTCCGTGTCTGATGATGTGGCTGGTCCTGGGGTGTCGACTGATGTGTCTCCGGTTGATGGGTTCAATGATGGTGACACTGATTTGGATGGGTTGTTGGATGGGGGTGAGTCGTGGACGTTTACGGCGTCGCGTGCGGTGTTGGCGTCTGATCCTGATCCGTTGGTGAATACGGTGGTGGTGTCTGGTTTGGATGGGGATGGGGCGCCGGTGTCGGCGTCTGATTCGCATAGTCTCGATGTTGATTATCAGCCGGTGTTGGAGGTGGCCAAGTCGGGGTTGGGAACGGCGGCGGTTGGTCAGACGGTGACGTATACGTTTGTGGTTTCGCATGGGGTCGGGTCGGATGGGTCTGCGGTGTCGGGTGTTGTGGTGTCTGATGATGTGGCTTCGGGTGAGGCGTATGTGTCGGGTGATGATGGGGATGGGTTGTTGGAGGCGGGGGAGACGTGGACGTTCACGGCGACCCATACGGTGGCTTTGGGGAGTCCTGATCCGTTGGTGAATACGGTGACGGTGTCGGGGTCGGATCGGGATGGCGATCCGGTGGTGGCGACTGATTCGCATAGTGTGAACATTGATTTTGCTCCGGTGTTGGCGGTGACCAAGACGGGTCCGGTGTCGGCGACCGTTGGTGAGACGGTGACGTATTCGTTTGCTGTGTTCCATGGGGCCGGGTCGGATCTGTCGCCGGTGTCGGCGGTGTCGGTGACCGATGATGTGGCCGGGGCGGGGTCGTATGTGTCGGGGGACACCGATTCCGATGGGTTGTTGGATGCGTCTGAGACGTGGACGTTTGGGGCGGCGTATACGGTGTTGGCGTCTGATCCGAATCAGTTGACGAACACGGTGACGGCGAATGGCACCGATTTTGATGGTGCTCCGGTATCGGCTCAGGATGCGCATACGACCGATGTGGTGTTTGCTCCGGTGTTGTTGGTGGTCAAGTCGGGTCCGGTCACGGCGACCGTTGGTGAGACGGTCACTTACACGTTTGATGTGTCGCATGATCCGGCGTCTGATGGCAGTCCGTTGGTGTTGTTGACGGTTACCGATGATGTGGCGGGGGTGGCCACGTATGTGTCGGGTGATGATGGTGATGGTCGGGTCGAGTTGGGGGAGACGTGGACGTTCACGGCGGCCTATACGATCAAAGCGTCCGATCCGAACTTGTTGACGAACACGGCAACCGCC
Source organism: uncultured Acidimicrobiia bacterium (assembly GCA_963847455.1). Taxonomy (GTDB): domain Bacteria; phylum Actinomycetota; class Acidimicrobiia; order Spongiisociales; family JAENVV01; genus JAENVV01. The sequence goes on along the minus strand of CAWKAG010000004.1, from coordinate 8,062 downwards.
CAGGCGGCTGACCGTGACGGTGACACGATCACGACGACCGGCAACCATACGACGGACATCGTGTTTGCTCCGTTGTTGGCGGTGGTCAAGTCGGGTCCGGCTACGGCGGCGGTTGGTGATTCGGTCACGTATACGTTCGGGGTGTCCCATCGGGCCGGGTCGGACGGGTCGCCGGTTTCGGGTATTTCCGTGTCCGATGATGTGGCCGGTGCCGGCACGTCGGTGGATGTGTCACCGGTCGATGGGTTCAACGATGGGGATACCAACCTGAACGGCGTGTTGGAGGCTGGCGAGTCGTGGACGTATTCGGCGGCTTATACGGTGTTGGTGTCTGATCCTGACCCGCTGAACAATACGGTCACCGTCACCGGCGACGATGGTGACGGCGACCCGATCCCGGCGGCCACCGACGCCCACAGTCTCAACATTGATTTCGCTCCTGCCCTAACAGTGGTGAAGTCGGGTCCCGCTTCGGCGCTGGTTGGTGACACGGTCACTTACACGTTCACGGTCACCAACGACACCGTTGCCGGCGACGGATCACCAGTGTCGGGGGTGTCGGTGTCCGATGATGTGGCCGGGGTCGGCACGTCGGTGGATGTGTCACCGGTCGATGGGTTCAACGATGGGGACACCAACCTGAACGGCCTATTGGAGGCTGGTGAGTCGTGGACGTATTCGGCGGCTTACACGGTGTTGGTGTCTGATCCTGACCCGCTGAACAATACGGTTACCGTTACCGGCACCGACCGCGACGGGCAACCCGCCACCCCCGACACCGACACCCACAGTCTTGATATCGATTTCGCTCCTGCCCTAACAGTGGTGAAGTCGGGTCCCGCTTCGGCGCTGGTTGGTGACACGGTCACTTACACGTTTACGGTCACCAACGACACCATCGCCGGTGACGGATCCGCGATCTCGGCGGTGTCGGCGACCGATGATGTGGCCGGGGTCGGCACGTCGGTGGATGTGTCGCCGATCGATGGGTTCAACGACGGGGACACCAACCTGAACGGCCTATTGGAAACCGGCGAAACGTGGGTGTTATGAGGCGCCCTATACGGTGCTGGTGTCTGATCCTGACCCGATCAACAATACGGTCACCGTCACCGGCACCGACCCCGACGGGCAACCCGCCACCCCCGACACCGACACCCACAGTCTTGATATCGATTTCGCTCCTGCCCTAACAGTGGTGAAGTCGGGTCCCGCTTCGGCGCTGGTCGGCGACACGGTCACCTACACGTTCACCATCACCAACGACACCACCGCCGGCGACGGATCTGCCGTTTCGGGGATTTCGGTGTCTGATGACGTGGCCGGGGCGGGGTCGTACCTGTCGGGTGATACCAACACGAACAACCTGTTGGAGTCCGGCGAGTCATGGACGTATGAGGCCACCTATACGGTGTTGGTGTCTGATCCTGACCCGGTCAACAATACGGTTACCGTTACCGGTACCGACCCCGATGGGCAACCCATCTCAGCGGCCACCGACACCCACAGTCTTGACATTGATTTCGCACCCGCCCTAGCCGTAGTGAAGTCGGGTCCGGCTACGGCGGCGGTTGGTGATTCGGTTACTTACACGTTCACGGTCACCAACGATACGGTCGCCGGTGACGGATCGCCAGTATCGGCGTTGTTGGTGTCTGATGATGTGGCTGGGGTTGGGGTGTATGTGTCGGGGGATGCGAACACGAATGGTTTGTTGGAGTCGGGTGAGTCGTGGGTGTATTCGGCGTCGTATACGGTGTTGGCGTCTGATCCGAAGCCGTTGGTGAATACGGTTTCGGTGTCGGGTTCTGATGGGGATGGGCAGGTGGTTGGTCCGGTGTCTGATTCGCATTCGTTGGTGACTGATTTTGCGCCGGTGTTGGGTGTGGTGAAGTCGGGTCCGGCGACGGCGACCGTTGGTGAGTCGGTTGTGTATTCGTTTGTGGTTTCCCATGGGGTCGGTTCGGACGGGTCGCCGGTTTCGGGTATTTCCGTGTCTGATGATGTGGCTGGTCCTGGGGTGTCGGTGGATGTGTCTCCGGTTGATGGGTTCAATGATGGTGACACTGATTTGGATGGGTTGTTGGATGGGGGTGAGTCGTGGACGTTTACGGCGTCGCGTGCGGTGTTGGCGTCTGATCCTGATCCGTTGGTGAATACGGTGGTGGTGTCTGGTTTGGATGGGGATGGGGCGCCGGTGTCGGCGTCTGATTCGCATAGTCTCGATGTTGATTATCAGCCGGTGTTGGAGGTGGCCAAGTCGGGGTTGGGAACGGCGGCGGTTGGTCAGACGGTGACGTATACGTTTGTGGTTTCGCATGGGGTCGGGTCGGATGGGTCTGCGGTGTCGGGTGTTGTGGTGTCTGATGATGTGGCTTCGGGTGAGGCGTATGTGTCGGGTGATGATGGGGATGGGTTGTTGGAGGCGGGGGAGACGTGGACGTTCACGGCGACCCATACGGTGGCTTTGGGGAGTCCTGATCCGTTGGTGAATACGGTGACGGTGTCGGGGTCGGATCGGGATGGCGATGCGGTGGTGGCGACTGATTCGCATAGTGTGAACATTGATTTTGCTCCGGTGTTGGCGGTGACCAAGACGGGTCCGGTGTCGGCGACCGTTGGTGAGACGGTGACGTATTCGTTTGCTGTGTTCCATGGGGCCGGGTCGGATCTGTCGCCGGTGTCGGCGGTGTCGGTGACCGATGATGTGGCCGGGGCGGGGTCGTATGTGTCGGGGGACACCGATTCCGATGGGTTGTTGGATGCGTCTGAGACGTGGACGTTTGGGGCGGCGTATACGGTGTTGGCGTCTGATCCGAATCAGTTGACGAACACGGTGACGGCGAATGGCACCGATTTTGATGGTGCTCCGGTATCGGCTCAGGATGCGCATACGACCGATGTGGTGTTTGCTCCGGTGTTGTTGGTGGTCAAGTCGGGTCCGGTCACGGCGACCGTTGGTGAGACGGTCACTTACACGTTTGATGTGTCGCATGATCCGGCGTCTGATGGCAGTCCGTTGGTGTTGTTGACGGTTACCGATGATGTGGCGGGGGTGGCCACGTATGTGTCGGGTGATGATGGTGATGGTCGGGTCGAGTTGGGGGAGACGTGGACGTTCACGGCGGCCTATACGATCAAAGCGTCCGATCCGAACTTGTTGACGAACACGGCAACCGCCCAGGCGGCTGACCGTGACGGTGACACGATCACGACGACCGGCAACCATACGACGGACATCGTGTTTGCTCCGTTGTTGGCGGTGGTCAAGTCGGGTCCGGCTACGGCGGCGGTTGGTGATTCGGTCACGTATACGTTCGGGGTGTCCCATCGGGCCGGGTCGGACGGGTCGCCGGTTTCGGGTATTTCCGTGTCCGATGATGTGGCCGGTGCCGGCACGTCGGTGGATGTGTCACCGGTCGATGGGTTCAACGATGGGGATACCAACCTGAACGGCGTGTTGGAGGCTGGCGAGTCGTGGACGTATTCGGCGGCTTATACGGTGTTGGTGTCTGATCCTGACCCGCTGAACAATACGGTCACCGTCACCGGCGACGATGGTGACGGCGACCCGATCCCGGCGGCCACCGACGCCCACAGTCTCAACATTGATTTCGCTCCTGCCCTAACAGTGGTGAAGTCGGGTCCCGCTTCGGCGCTGGTTGGTGACACGGTCACTTACACGTTCACGGTCACCAACGACACCGTTGCCGGCGACGGATCACCAGTGTCGGGGGTGTCGGTGTCCGATGATGTGGCCGGGGTCGGCACGTCGGTGGATGTGTCACCGGTCGATGGGTTCAACGATGGGGACACCAACCTGAACGGCCTATTGGAGGCTGGTGAGTCGTGGACGTATTCGGCGGCTTACACGGTGTTGGTGTCTGATCCTGACCCGCTGAACAATACGGTCACCGTTACCGGCACCGACCGCGACGGGCAACCCGCCACCCCCGACACCGACACCCACAGTCTTGATATCGATTTCGCTCCTGCCCTAACAGTGGTGAAGTCGGGTCCCGCTTCGGCGCTGGTTGGTGACACGGTCACTTACACGTTTACGGTCACCAACGACACCATCGCCGGTGACGGATCCGCGATCTCGGCGGTGTCGGTGACCGATGATGTGGCCGGGGTCGGCACGTCGGTGGATGTGTCGCCAATCGATGGGTTCAACGATGGGGACACCAACCTGAACGGCCTATTGGAAACCGGCGAAACGTGGGTGTTTGAGGCGCGCCTATACGGTGCTGGTGTCTGATCCTGACCCGATCAACAATACGGTCACCGTCACCGGCACCGACCCCGACGGGCAACCCGCCACCCCCGACACCGACACCCACAGTCTTGATATCGATTTCGCTCCTGCCCTAACAGTGGTGAAGTCGGGTCCCGCTTCGGCGCTGGTCGGCGACACCGTCACCTACACGTTCACCATCACCAACGACACCACCGCCGGCGACGGATCACCGATAGGCTCAGTTGATGTCACAGATCCGTTCGGGACACCGGTCTACGTTGGCGGGGACACCAATACGAACGGCTTCCTGGACCAAGGGGAGACCTGGACCTATTCGATGACCTACACCATCGGGGCGACCGACCCGGATCCCTTGGTGAATACGGCAGAAGCCGAAGGCGTTGATCTCGACAACGATGACGTTGGCCCGGTCAGCGACTCCCACTCGATAACCGTCATACCTTCAGGCACGGTCACCGAGATCGTCTATGAGGATGTCGACGGTGACGGTCTCTACACCGTTGGGGTCGACTCGCCCCTCGTCGGGGTTGACGTCACGTTTACGGACGTGAACGGCGTATCCCAGACCATTACAACGGATATCAATGGCGAGGCAAGCCTGCTCGTTGAGGTCGGATCGACCACCATCGACGTCGTTGACGCAACGCTTCCGCCTGCAACGTCGTTGGTTGGTGGAACCGACCCGACGACTGTGACGGTTGCGTTCGGAATCGAAACTGTGGATGCGACCGGCTACGGGTATGCGGTGACGCTTGGCGATTTCGTGTGGGAGGACCTCGATGGTGACGGGATTCAGGATGCTGGCGAGCCTGGTATTGCCGGTGCGACCGTAAATCTGTACGACGCTGCCGGGACGTCGTTGCTGGCGACGACCGCTACCGATGTCAACGGTGGCTATTCGTTTGTCGGACTGACACCAGCCACGTACCAATTGGAAGTCGACCTCACGACCAACACGGCTGGTTCCGCATTCGTCTTCACGCTCCAAGATCAACTGGCTGACGATGCGGTCGACTCGGACGTGGATCCTTCGACGGGTCGGGTAACGATTTCGCTCCTGTCGGGCGCCTCAGGCGACACCGTCGACGCCGGTGCCTATGTGCCGATTGCCATCTCGGATTTCGTGTGGGTCGACTCAAATGGTGACGGGATCCAGGCTGGATCCGAGCCGGGTCTCGATGGTGTGGTTGTCGAACTTCTCGACGGAGTGGGCGGCGTGGTTGCTTCCACCACGACATCGGGCGGTGGCTTCTATTCGTTCGACGATCTGAGTCCCGGCGTCTACGAGGTTCGTTTCGCAGCGCCTTCCGGCTACACGATCACTGAAGCCAATCTTGGCGGGGACGATGCACTTGATTCGGATGCCGATCCGGTGACCGGGGAAACCGGCGTCGTCACCTACATCTCCGGTGACTCCAGCGCTGACATTGATGCCGGCATGTATAGGGCTGGCTCCATCGGCGACTTCGTTTGGGAGGACGTCGATGGGAATGGCCTCCAGGACGACGGTGCTTCTGGAATCGCCGGTGTAACCGTGACTGCGACCTACTACGGACCCGACGGGGTGTTCGGCACTGGCGACGACGCCACTCTGGTCACTACGACGGACGTTGACGGTCTATACCTCTTCGACAATCTCGCTCCGGGCACCTACGACATCGTGGTTAGCGATCCGGTCGGATCAACGGCAACAACGGCGACCACGTTCACCGCGATATCCGTGACGTCGGGAAGCAATTACCTCACTGCCGATTCGGGCTATTACTACGCGACCGACCTTGGGGACTTCGTCTGGGTCGATCTCGACGGCGATGGCATCCAGGATGTCGGTGAACCTGGCCTGGCCGGTGTAACCGTCACCCTGGTGGGTACCGATGGTCTCGGAAATGCCGTCAGCTTGTCGGACGTCACGGACGCCAGCGGCGCCTATGGATTCGCCAACCTGGCACCGGGCACCTACACCCTTGGCGTTGATGGAGCCGGATGGACGTTCACGCTCCAGGACATCGGCGGTGACGCGACCGACTCCGACGTGAGTTCAGCTGGGACGGTCGCAGTGACCGTCGTCTCGGGAACCGATGATCTGTCCGTCGACGCCGGCGTCCTGCCGATCACGATCGGAGACTACGTGTGGGTGGACGGTAACGGTAACGGCATTCAGGATTCCGGCGAATTGCCCCTGGGGGGCGTCGTGGTCAATCTTCGCGACGCTGCAACCGACGCGATCGTGGCCACCGCCACGTCAGCCGCCGACGGTTCCTACTCGTTGGCGACTGCTCCAGGTAACTACGTCGTTGAGTTCGTGGCACCCGCCGGATATGAGTACACCGAGTCGAACGTGGGAGCCGACGACGGCAGCGACTCTGACGCTTCCCAGGTCAATGGCCGAACCGGGACCATAACGGTTACCGACTCTTCCGACTCGACCATCATGGTTGATGCCGGCTTCCATCAGCTCGCAACCATTTCGGACTTTGTCTGGATCGACGCCGATGGCGATGGCCTCCAGGGTGGCACCGAGGTGGGACTAGATGGCGTCACCGTCACTCTCAACGGCTTAGACGGAGCAGGCAACGTCGTAAGCCTGAGCGATACGACCGCCGGAGGTGGACTGTACGGGTTTGACGTTCCGCCCGGCACCTACACCGTTACGTTCGACCTGTCGACGGCTGCCGGCTCGTACGTTCTCACCGTTCCCAACGCCGGCGACGATGCCCTCGACTCAGATGCGGGTTCCGTCGGCGACCCATCGGGTAGCGCTCCGGCCGTTACTGTTGCGTCGGGCGATGTCAACAATACGGTGGATGCTGGCGCCTATGAGGGCGCCACGATTGCGGGTTCGGTGTTCGAGGACGCTTTCGCCGAAGGAACCCAAGACGCGGCCGATGTGCCACTGCAAGGGATCGGGGTGACATTGCTCGATGGTCTAGGAAACGTAGTTGCCAACACGACCACCGATATCAATGGCGACTACACCTTTGTGGTTCCGCCTGGGGACTACCAAGTCGTCATCGACACGACCGGGTACCTCGTTTCGCCCCAAGATGCCGCCGCCGACTCCATTGACTCCGACATCGACTTGGCCGGTGCGACGTCGATCTTCACGGCGGCTTCGGGCGCCAGCTTTGACTTCGATGGCTTGCTATATCGCCAGGCGACGATATCGGATCTCGTCTTTGTCGACCTTGATGCCGACGGCATCCACGACGTCGCCGAGCCCGGTCTCGCCGGGGCCACAGTGAGCCTGTTCGCAGACGTTGATGAGGATGGGAACCCTGACGGCTCGGCGCTGAACACAACCATCACCGATGCTGATGGCTTGTACGGCTTCACCGTCGATCCGGGCCACTACGTCCTGACGGTCGACGGCAGCGGGTTCACCTTCACAACGCCCAATGTTGGGGCCAATGACGCCCTTGACTCGGACGTCGACGCATCGGGCACCTCCGGCACCGTCACCGTTGTGTCAGGCGAGGTTGACGACTCTGTTGATGCGGGCGTGCTGCCTGCGCTCCTGTCGAACTTCGTTTGGAACGACCTCAATGCCGACGGCGTCCAAAATGTCGGCGAACTGGGTATCCAGAACGTGACGGTCCACCTTTGGGCGGACACCACCGGGAACGGGACGCCGGACACGGTCATCGCCACGGACTTCACGGATGTGAATGGCATCTATCAGCTGGCGGCCAGTCCGGGCACCTATCTCATCGAGTTCGACTATTCGACAGCCGTCGGTTCGTGGGTCAGCTCGCCCGCCGATCAGGGAACTGACGATACGCTCGATTCCGATGCCGATCCCAT
>CAWKAG010000003.1:0-9693 GCA_963847455.1 uncultured Acidimicrobiia bacterium | reverse complement strand
CGGCTGCTGCCGATACATAACTCAAGACACCGCCACTGGGCAAAGGGATTTACATGAAACAAACATTTGGGTTGTCGTGGGATCACGGAAAACGCAAACTTGCGGCCGCCATCGCATTGCTCGCGATCGCAGTCAGCCTGGCCCTTGCACCGGCGACCACCAGCCTCGAAGCCGGCAAGAAGACCGCTGACGTCGAGGTCACAGTCCAAATCCAGTCGACTAGCTTCTCCTTCCGGGGATCCACCTGGGGATAACAGCCAACAGATCACAACGCGAAAAGGCACCCTTCCTCCGGGGTGCCTTTTCTGTTGGTGATGGGTAATACCCGTTTTTGTCACACTGCGTTGGCATGATGTCCTCATGCACATCTGCAACGTTGCTCCCGCTTCTCTAGGTCAAGTGCGCTTGACCATCTGTGCCGATTGTGCGTACTACGAATGGACCGACTCGAAGGGCGCACTCCTGGACCCTGCCGACGCAATCGCCTCTGCATATGGGCCATTCCCGCTAATCGACCGCTTGAAGGCCATCGGTGCGCCCGGCGGACTCGTTCTGGTATACCGGTCCCCACCCGCTACCGCTCCCGACTGACCGTTCTACCCATCGGCGTCTGGACCCAGATTCACCCGGCGCTATTCGCCAGTCAGGACGGGACCAACCTCATGCTGGCGCCAACCGATCCAACCGTCTCACGCTCAATCGCCGCCGCCAGCTAACGGAAACCGACTCCGTGCGTCAGCCAGCCACACCGCGTCAGGCGATAGGCTGATTGCGAAACTGGGTCTCGAAGAGGGCGGCGTAGAGCCCACCGTCATCAAGTAATTCGTTGTGAGTCCCGGCCTCGACCAGCTGCCCTTCTTGCAGGACCAGGATCCGGTCAGCGGCCAGAATCGTCGACAAGCGGTGGGCGATCACGATCGACGTTCGCCCCTCCATGACTCGTTCTAAGGCATCCTGGATCAGCGCCTCGGACTGGGAATCAAGATGCGAGGTGGCCTCATCAAGAATCAGAATTCGGGGGTTCTTCAGGATCACCCGGGCGATGGCCATTCGTTGTTTTTCGCCACCAGACAGCCGGTAGCCACGTTCTCCTACCAGCGTCTCAAAACGATTCGGCAAGGAATCTACAAAATCGAGAATGTTGGCTGCCCGGCATGCCTCGACGAGTTCTTGCTCGGTGGCCTCCGGTTTGGCGTATCGAAGATTGGCCCCGATGGTGTCGTGGAAGAGGTAACTCTCCTGGGTGACGACGCCGATCCCATCGGCAATCGAGCCGAGCGTGAGGTCGCGGACGTCGTGCCCGTCGATGCAAATGGCTCCCTCGGTTACGTCGTACAACCGGGGAACCAGGTAGGACATCGTGGTCTTACCGGCGCCGGAGGGACCGACCAGGGCGATCATCTGACCTGGCAAGGCATCAAACGAGACGTCCCGAACCGCCCATGATCTCCCGATGGGACCGTCGATGGTGTCCGATGCGTCCGGCGTGCCACCCCCGAAAGCCCGAAATCGTTTGACGGCTTCCAAACCCTCGCCGGTGTCATATCGGAACGAGACGTTCTGAAATGTGATCCGCCCATCGACCCGTTCCAAGTGGGTTGCGTCGTCCTTCTCGGCAATATCCAGGGGCAAGTCGAGAACCTCGAAAACCCTTTCGAAGCTGACCAGTGAGGTGGCGAACTCGACCCTTGCGTTCGATAGCGCCGAAAGAGGGCCATAGAGCTGGGCGGTGAGGGTCGAGAACATGACCAGTTCGCCGATATCGATGACCCCATTGATCACCATCGCACCACCAACCCAGAACACGCCTGCGGTTCCCACCGCGGTCACGAGGCCAAGGGCCGCGAAGAACCACCGACCTACGAGAGCCCGCCGAACCCCGAGGTCGCGCACCTCGGCAGCCTCGATCGCGAACTTCTCTTGCTCCATGTGGGATCGGTTGAACAGCTTGACGAGCAACGCGCCGCTGACATTGAAGGTCTCCTGAAGGATGCTCGACATGTTGGCGTTGTGCTCCATCGCCTGTTCCGTAACTCGTCGAAGCACCTTGGCAACCCGTCTCGCCGGATAGACGAACAGCGGCAGGGCTGCGACCGCTAGCAACGTGAGTCGCCACTCGGTACTCAGCATCACCACGAGAATCACCACCACCGACACCAGGTTCGACACGATCGTGACGAATGTTCCGGTGATGGCCGACTGGGCACCCACGACGTCGTTGTTGAGCCGAGAGATCAACTCGCCGGTGCGGGTGTTCGTGAAGAACCGAAGGGACATGGCCTGCAAGTGGGCATACGATTGGCGGCGCAGGTCAAAAATGATTCCCTCGCCAACCCGGGCTGAGAGCCAACGCTGGAAGCCCCCCACAATGGCGTTACCAAACGGAACGGCGACCATCGCCAATCCCAGGACCGTCAAATAGCCGAAATCCTTGTCCGGGATCGCCCGGTCGAGCAACTCACGGATGAGGATGGCGGGCAATACCGTGAGCCCCGAGATCACCAGAATTGTGGCGAAGACGCCGGCCAGCGCCAACCGGTACGGGCGGGCATAGGCGAAGACCCGCCTCAGTAACCCCCGGTCAACCTTGGGTTTGTCTTGGTCTTCGTCGTACTGGAGCCGGGCATACCAGCCACCACCGTGAAACATGATTGATCTCCTCGGGTAGGTCGAACCCGATTACGGATCAGTTTGTTCCGCTACATCGACGTCCCGCAACAGGATCATAGAGCTCGCCAGCTCCACCAACATTCGCGTCCGAATTTCTGACGATCCAGCAACTCGTAACGGAAGCCGCCGTCGTACCAAACGAGCACCGGACCATCGAGGGTCGCGATCCACCAGGCACGGGCGGCCGACACGCTCGTCGGATCACACGAGGTGATATCGCCTCGTTGAATCGATTACAGCCGAGGCTGTCATCATCGGCGGCGGGGGCCGGATCAGCTCCGTCCTCGGCTACTTGAGCTCGAGCGAATGTGAGACTGAACAGCTCGACACGTAAGGCTCTGACTTCCAGAACCCGAAGGCCGCCACGTAGGCGTTGGTCAGTCGACCGGTGGAGACCCCGTAAACGATCTGTGAGGTCACATGAGCCGTTCCCGGAGGAAGAGCCCCGGGGTACTTTGATACCGGGAAGTGCGGCACTGATCTCGTTGGCAGCAGCCTGCACAAGCGCATAGGTCCCCGAGGAACGTCCCAGACAGTCTCGATGACGACGGCCGGATCGGAATCCACGAACTCAGCGGTCGGGTTGTACGAGACAAGTGTTCTATCCGGGGCTTATCCGCGCGGGGATCGTGGTGGTAGATACAACCGTGCCATCCCCTGGCTCGCCCAACCACTCTTCGGTCACCCCGAAGCCGGCCAGTGGGCTATCCCCACAAGCCGACAAAAGAAAGGCGCACGCCACAGTAATCCAATCCGAATGGTCACCATCAATGCCTATAACGCTAGCGGCTGCCAAACGGTTTCCTTCGTTGGTGGATAGGATCCGATCGTGACCTCGACCGCCCTTCTCCTTGATAGCTTCGATACGCCGCCCGAGCTCGACACGGCGATTTCAGCCGCCAGCGTCAGGGCCGTCGCCTCAGGCGAACTGCCCGACCTATTTCGGATTCACATCCCTGCACGGGTCGTGGCGTTCGGGCGCCAGGACACGCACACGCCCGGATTCAACCGTGCTGTCGCTGCCTGCAAGGCCGTGGGGTTTACCCCGGTCATTGGCCACTTGGCCGGTGGACGGGCGGCGGTTTTTCACGAGGGTACGCTGGCTTTTTCCTGGCAAACCCGGACCGATCAGCCCAAGCTGGGAATCACCGAGCGCTTTGAGTTCATCACTTCGGTACTGGTGGCCGGCCTCGAGTCTCTGGGGCTCGGCGCCGCCGTCGGGGAGGTCCCCGGCGAGTATTGCCCCGGCCGATACAGCATCCATATCAGCCAGAAGAAGATAGCTGGCGTCGGGCAGCGACTAGTGAGCGGGGCGGCCTCGTGGGCGGCGTGCTGGCGGTCAGCGACCCGGCATCAATCAACCGGGTGCTTACACCTGTGTATGAGGCGATGGAACTCGCCTGGGATCCGAACGTCACCGGGGCGGTCAGCGATTTCTCAAACGTCAGCATCAGCGCCGCTCAGCCGCCGTCACCGCCCAACTCGGCGAGCGGATCAGCCTCGCAAAGACATCCTTACCGTCCGACCTGATCAAAAAAGCTGCTGGTCTAGTACCGAACCATAGACGACCCGATGAGGGTTAGGCTCACGGTCAGCCTCAGCAAAGCATCATGCCAAAAATCTTGCTCATCAACGGACCAAATCTCAACCGGCTCGGATTCCGGGATCCAGAAGCGTATGGATCCACCACGATGGCCGAACTTGAGCAGCTTTGTAGCAGCCCGGCGGGTTCGGTCGGTTTCGAACTCGACGCCATGCAATCAAACCATGAGGGAGACCTCATCGATGCGATCCAACAGCACGGCGCCGACGGAATCGTCATCAATCCGGGTGCTTTGACCCATTATTCATACGCCCTCCACGACGCCCTGGCCGATTCGCCGCTTCCGATTGTCGAAGTCCACATTTCCAACATAGCCCAACTCGATCGCCGGCCTGCTGCAACTGCTGCTGCGTGGCTGCTGACGCCGTCTGGGCGAGCAGGAGATCAACGGTTACGCCGACGGCATCTACCGGCTGGCCGCCCACCTGGAAATGCCCGCCACGACCCACGTCTATGGCCCGGAACCGGACCAGATCGGCGACTTGCGAGTCCCTGCCCCGAACAGCCCGGTCATGGTGTTCATGCACGGAGGGTTTTGGCGGCACCAATGGACCAGGGACCTGATGGACCGGCTGGCCATCGACGCAACCAAGGCGGGATGGGCTAGCTGGAACATTGAGTATCGCCGGATCGGAACGGGCGGAGGGTGGCCAACCACGGCATTCGATGTGGGCATGGCCGTCGATCGCCTGGCCGTGCTCTCCCAGGAGCACGAGCTGGATCTTGCGAGAGTGGTTCTGGTCGGACACTCAGCGGGGGGTCAGTTGGCGTTGTGGGCGGGTTCCCGAGGCAGCCGGCCACCGATGTCGCCTGGCGCCGATCCCCTCGTTCGGGCTACCGATGTGATTGGTCTGGCTCCGATCACCGATCTGCGGGCGGCTCATGCGCTCAGCGACGAAGTCGTCGGTCAGTTCCTGGCTTCGGCTCGAACCCACACAGACGTGTACCGGGACGCATCACCCATCGACTTTCTCCCGATCGACGTAAACCAGATCATCATGCATGGCACGGCTGATACCGACGTACCCGTCGAGCAAAGCCAGGAGTATGCTCGGGCCGCCCGCGAAGCCGGAGACGCCGTCGTCTACCACGAATTCGACGACGTTGACCATATGACACTGCTCGATCCTGCTTCGGAGGCCTGGCAGACCGCCCTCGCTGCTCTGGCATGAATCCCATTCCCGGCCCAATGATCTTGACGGCTCTGGCCGTAATGACCCTGCTGGTCGCCGAGAAGACGAATCGCCCAAAACTGGTCTGGAAGGCCCTGGCGTCGTCGGGCTTCGTGTGGGCCGCCCTGGCTGGTGGACTACCCGCTACGACCCCAGGTTGGCTACTTCTCGGCGGTTTGGCTTTGTCGATGGTTGGAGATATTGCCCTCGTCGTCGAGCGATGGTTCCTCGCCGGATTGATGGCTTTTGCGGGAGCCCACCTGCTCTATAGCGGGGCGTTTCTTAGTACCGGCACCCGGTGGGCGACCATCATCGCGACCGCGCTCATCGCGGCCATCGCTTTGGTGGCGGTGAAGCGATGGTTGATCGGCAAGGTCCCGCCAAGGCTCCGCAGCCCGGTCATCGCCTACATGGCCATCATTACGGTCATGCTGGTCACCGCCTCAGGTTCTACGAGGCTCATTCTGTTTGCGGGTGCAGCCTTGTTTTATCTGTCAGATCTGGCTGTAGCGAGACATCGATTTGTTGCACCCGGTTTCGAAAACAAACTCATCGGATTGCCGCTGTACTACGCCGGCCAACTTCTGCTGGCGTCTGCTGTGGCGTAGCCAGCATCTAATCAGTCACTCGATAGACGACAGAGTTGCCATCTTTGCCGGTCATGGCGATGGCTCCCATCTTCCGCAGGCAATATGCCGCTTGTTGGGCTGACCTCCGGCTTACCGAACCCAGGTCTGAAATCATGGCGGTGGTGAATTCGGTGGGCATGTCGGGCAGGAGCCTCAGGTAGTCGGCGGCAGAGCTAAACCGGTGCGTTTCCTGGACCTCCAGAAGATGTCGTTCGAGGGTCACCCACCCGCGGCGCCGGCGCCGCTCCCGCTTTGCGTCGAACACCCGGTCTTCTTGTTCTTCGATCAGCACAACCTCAATAGTCAGGTTCGGTCGATCAATGAGATGCGGGAGATAGACCACCTCGCCGAAGATGTCGAAGACGTGTCCACGCTTCGGTGATTTTCGGCGGTTCGTGGGAGGGTCCGTGAGCTTGTTCAACCACCTCGTGACGGCAATCGGATGGACAACCGTTACCTGATGGTCCCTGGTCAGCCGGTCAAGCTTGGTCTTCATCGCCGAGAAGTTCCTGGTCTGGATCTCGATGAGATGATCTCCCCGGACCATATCGATCACATACCCGTCGAGCGGGACCTCAAACCGGTCCCCGGGCTGGGCATACCAATCCTTCAACTGAGCATGAAGAGACTTCTCATTCAGCGTGCCGACACCAGACATAGACCTTCATCGTGGCAGGTCAACTGTCGCTAACGGTGGATCTGCTCCGCAGTCGATCGTCCGCGCGACCGGCGGCAATCGTCAACACGGCCGCCAAAGCGACCGCCACGGTCAGTGCCAGAAGGATCGGAACGTACGAACCTGCCAGGTCACGAGCCGCTCCGACGACGGTTGCCCCGAACGCAGCTACAAAGAACATCACCGATGACTGTGTCCCCGATATTTCGCCGTACTCACGACCGGCGTACCACCTGGTCATCACCATCGCCCGCAACGGGGTGATAGCGCCAAACGCCACGCCGAATAGCGCGAAGTGGCCGATCATCGAAACGTTCGAACTACCGGGAACTGCCACAAGGATTGCCAATGCCATGATCCCGAAGACACCCGCGGTGAGAAGGGTCGCCCGGATACGAGCGACGAGCAGTGGGGCGAGATAGCGGCCCGGCAAGGAGATGACCGAGGCCAGACCCGCCCATATTGCCACCGTTGAGAGCGGGAATCCTGCTTCGGTAAATCGATCCACCCGATGAGCAACCAGACCCTGGACCGACAGGTACGCAAGCAACAACGCGAGGGTGAAATAGACGAACCGGCGATCGCTCAGCAAAGCCCGGATCGCGGTAGGAGTAGGACCTGTTTGAGACGCGTAGTGTCCCGGACCGTGCGGGATCGCCCACCTGGCCGCGATCAACGCCGTCACGAGGATCGCCACGCCGAGGATCTGGACGGTCGGGCGCCACCCGAAGGCCGAAACCAAACGTTCGGTCAGCGGAATAAAGATCGCACCGGCCAAGCCACCGAGCAGGGTCAACGCACCAAAAGCCCGGGGTTGGCTGGTCGGAGCAACCCAGGCGGCGATGCCGACCATCGACGGCTCGTAATAGACCGCCGCAGTCCCTGGACCGATCAGGAGCCACCAGGCCGCAAACACCTGCCACGGTTCGTGCGCCAACGAAAAGGCCACCATCCCGGCGCACGCCAACAGCGCGCCGGCGACGGTTACCGACCGAACGCCGCTCCGGTCCATATATCTGCCAAGGGGGCGGGCCATCAGAGCTGCGACGATCCCCGAACCGGTAATCCCCAGAGACAGGACGGTCGTTGAGAAGTCAGCGCCGGCGGCATCATCGGTAACCAGGACGCTGAATCCATACAGGATCGAACCGAACGCCACGATGATGACCGCCGAGAAGCCCAGGACAATGCGTCGGTTCGAGTAGTCCACCGCCGCAGCCTAGGTGCCGTGCATGGGGTGGGTGCGAGCATTCGCACAACCCCGTACGTGGTTCTACGCCGGTCTGATTTCTGTCACAGAGTCAGGATATGATCGAATGTATGTTCGAAACTTTCATTGATCCGACCTCTCGCCGGGCCGCATCTGATGTGGTGCCTGACGGGCTCGATGATATGGGACCGGGCTTGTTCCTAGCCGGAATCTTGTCGTCGGTCGATGTGGCCGACCTGTCGGGCTACGACCGGGTGGTCGTGTTGCGAGCCCACCAGAAGATGATCAACCATCACCAAGCCCGCCTCCACGAAGCGATGGTCGCTATTGAGGATCACTGCTCAGAACTGTTCGACGGTGACGTCGAGGTCGCCTACCTGGCTGCATCCGCCGAGATCCGCCAGGCGCTCACCCTGACCCGCCGGGCAGCCGACACCCAACTCGACCTCGCCCACACCGTGTATCAGCGGCTCCCCAACCTTTGGGAAGCGCTCATCGAAGGTACCCTCGATGTTCGCCGCGCCCGGGTCATCGCCGACGGCACCGATCACCTCCCGACCGACACGGCGAGGGCCGTGGTCGAGCTGATCCTCCCAACCGCTCCCGACCTGACCACCGGCCAGCTTGGCGCCCGTCTGCGCACATTGTCTATAAAAGCCGACCCCGACCAGGCCAAAGACCGCTACGAGACCGCCGTCGAAGATCGGCATGTCGAACTTCGACCCACCGAAGCGGGAACCGCTAACCTCGCTGGCTACAACCTGCCCCCGGACCGGGCGTCACAGGTCATGTCACGGATCAACCGCATCGCCGAGTCCCTCCGGGGTAGCGGCGAGTCCCGCACCATGGACCAGCTGCGCGCCGACGTGTTCTTGGACCTGCTCGATGGCGGTCAGCACACCAAGTCAGCCAAGAAGGGCATCGTCGACATTCATGTCGACCTCGAAACGCTCACCCGACTGGTCGACCATCCCGGCGAACTGGCCGGATACGGCCCAGTCATCGCCGACATCGCCCGCCAAGTTGCCGAAAACCGCCAGGGTCAACAGTGGCGTTACCAGATCACCAACCAGACCGGCGACATCATCGACCATGGGATCACCCGCCGCCGACCAACCGCCGCCCTCCGTCGCCATGTCGAGACCCAACACCCCACCTGCGTAACCCGCGGTTGTCGAGCCCCGGCCACCGCCTCAGATCTCGACCACACCCAACCATGGGCCCAAGGAGGCCCAACCAGTGCAGGCAACCTCGGACCGAACTGCCCCCACGACCACAACGTCCGCCACAAGGCCAGGTGGACCTACCAACCGGCCCCCAACGGCGACCACATCTGGACCAGCCCCCTCGGCCACACCTACACGAATCCCAAAAACCCGCCATAACCGGCGCGGTCCCCTGGCCGCGGACACAAGCGTCCAACTTTCCGGACTGGTCCGAGCCGATTCGGGTCGTCGACTACCTGAAGTTTCGGGACTGCGTGTGCAGCGTCGGGAACGGGGTAAAGGACCGAGCCACCAGGTTCGTGACTCCGTCGCGATACTCGAGCACCCCATCAATCACCAGTCCGGGATTTCGGCGAGCAATCAAATGATGGGCAGCCCAGACGTCCGGTAACACCACCACGTTCAAAAGACCCGTCTCGTCTTCCAGGTTGAAGAAGATGACACCAGACGCCGTCCCGGGGCGCTGACGATGGGTGACGATGCCTCCAATCCGCACGACTACCCCGT
>CAWKAG010000002.1:0-4464 GCA_963847455.1 uncultured Acidimicrobiia bacterium | reverse complement strand
CGCACCAGAGCTCCCCAATAGCTGAAGTACAATGCATTCACAACCTATGAGCGGGGCGACATTACAATAGGAGTCAACGATGAAACGCCAATGGATGTCCCTTCTCCCGACACTCATCGTTTGCATAACGGCGGTGGCCGCCGAACGGGACTACCCGCATCGGCCAGTGCCGTTTACCGATGTCAAGTTGACCGATTCGTTCTGGCAACCGCGCATCGAAACCAATCGGACGGTGACGATCCCCTACGCCTTTGGCAAGAGTGAAGAGACCGGGCGGATCGAGAACTTTCAAGTGGCCGGGGGGCTGTCCGACAAACGGTGGACCGGCGGCTATGGATTTAATGACTCCGATGTCTCAAAGATCATCGAGGGCGCCTCCTATTGCCTCAGCGTCCAGGAAGACCCGAAACTCGACGCTTACCTCGACAAGCTGATCGGCTGGTACGCCGCCGCCCAGGAAGATGACGGGTTTCTCTACACATTGTGGACTGCCCGAGACACCGTAGAGAACTTCGGCCGGGTCGGCTGCCGCCCCAACGAGAACGATCGCTGGTCGAACGTCCATCACGCCCATCAGCTTTACAACCTGGGCCACATGTACGAGGCGGGAGCAGCTCACTTCCTGGCAACCGGCAAGCGAGATCTTCTTGACGTATGCATCAAGAGCGCCGATCTCGTTCACGAGACGTTCAACAAGGATGGATTGACCGAACCGCCCGGTCATCAAGAGATCGAAATCGGACTCGCCAAACTCTATCGCGTTACCGGCGACAAGAAGTATCTCGATTTGGCGAAGTTCCTACTTGAGCAACGTGGCCGCCATGAGCGAAAGAACCAGTACAACCAAACACACGCTCCCGTGCTCGAACAAGACGAGGCCGTGGGACACGCGGTCCGCGCCAACTACATGTACGCCGGCATGGCCGACATCGCCGCGCTGACCGGCGACAAGCAATACATCAACGCGATCGACCGACTTTGGGAGAACGTGGTCACCAAGAAGCTCTACGTGACCGGCGGCGTCGGCGCCTCGGGGCACGGTGAAGCCTACGGCGATAACTACGAACTGCCCAACCGCACCGCCTACTGCGAAACCTGTGCGGCCATCGCCAACGTCTACTGGAACCACCGCATGTTCCTGCTGCACGGCGATGCGAAGTACATCGACGTCATGGAACGGTCGCTCTACAACAACGTGCTGTCCGGCGTTTCCCTCGACGGAAAGACCTTCTTCTATCCGAACCCGTTGGCGTCGCACGGCAGTCACGCCCGTAGCCCCTGGTTCGGATGTGCCTGCTGCCCGAGCAACATCACGCGATTTCTGGCGAGCGTCGGCGGCTACATGTATGCCGTGCGCGACGACGCCATCTACGTCAATCTGTTTGGCCAAAGCGAAGCCAACGTCGAGCTCGGAGAGAACACCGTCAAGCTAAGCCAGCAGACGAGCTTCCCATGGGACGGCAAGGTCAATATCACGGTGACTCCCGATCAGGCGGGCAAGTTTGCCCTCAAGATTCGCATCCCGGGTTGGACGCGCGGCGAACCGGTCCCGAGCGACCTGTACCGAATTGCCCCCGGTAGCGAGATCAGTTGGAAGTTCACCGCCCAGGTCAACGGCGCAGACGCCGACATCTCTGTCGACAAGGGTTACGCGATCATTACGCGCAATTGGAAGCCGGGCGACACCGTCACCGTCGATTGGCCGATGCCCATCCAACGTATCCTCTGCAATGAAAAGGTCGAAGCGAATCGCGGACGAGTGGCATTGCAGCGCGGCCCGATCGTTTACTGCGTCGAGCATCCGGACATTCCCGACGGCAAGGTTGCAAACTTGATGCTGCCGGACGACGCGCAATTGACGACCGAGCACCGCGATGATCTCCTCGGCGGCGTGACCGTCATCACGGGCACGGCTCAGTCCGCTCGTTGGGCGATGGATAGTGATAGTAAGAAAGTGGTTACCAGCCCCGTCAAGTTGACGGCGATTCCCTACTACGCCTGGGCGCACCGCGGCCGCGGATCGATGGCGGTGTGGCTGGCGCGTTCGCAAGACGCGGTCGCCCCGCTTCCCATGCCAACGATTGCATCGCAGGCCACGCCATCGGCTTCACGTGGAAATGCGACGGCACTCTGAACGACCAACGCGAACCCAAATCGTCGGGCGATCACTCGCATCCCTTCCTGCATTTCTGGCCGAACAAGGGTTCCGCAGAGTGGGTGCAGTACGATTTCGACAAACCCCATGAGGTTTCTCAGGTCGAGGTCTACTGGTTCGACGACACGGGCCGGGGGGCCTGTCGCCTACCTGCTTCATGGAAGCTACTCTATCGCAAGGACGACAAGTGGGTCGAAGTCGCGGACCCCAGTGGTTATGGCTGCGAAGGCGATCAGTATAACGCAACGCAATTTAAGCCAGTCACGACCGATGGCATGCGCATCGAGATCCAACTGCAAGAGAAGTGGGCCGGCGGTGTTCACGAGTGGCGGGTTCAATAAGGAAGAACAAAGTGGGAAATACAGAAACGTCGGTGGGCGGTCGCGAGCCGCTCCGTGGCGGATTTGACGCATTCTACGAAGACCCCAGCCCGAAGGGTCGAGTTCATACCGAACCCAAAGGAGTGGCGACGATATGTGCGGTCGGGACCTCACGAGGTCACCTCATGCCGGGAATGCCCTATCCGTTTGTGGGTCTCCGACCAGTCCTCGCACCGGCAATCAAGGTTCCCCAGCCGGTCATTCCCGAAGAGTACAACATCGGAGTCCTCAAAATCGAAGACACGGCGATTCGCGAATCCGACCTCGCCGCGTTCAAGAAGGCGATGGAGAAGAAGTAGGCGCCAGTGACCAGTGATCAGTGACAGTAAATGGATGACTACAGTGCAAAGAAGAATCACGACAACTGAGAAGTTATGACAATGAAACGAACGATGATGACAATGATGGCCCTTACAGCTGTTGTTCTGTGGTGTCGCCACTGGCGCCGCGGAGGACAATCCACCTATCCGCAGCAAGAAGATCAAGCTGCCACAGGTAGAAGAGCAGCCGATGTTCCAAACTCGGAACGCGTTTGTGCAGATTACTGCGACCTACCTTGATTCCACGCCGACGCGCGTGAAGCTCAAGATGCCGCGTGGTGACGTTCAAGAGATACCTATGTTCTACTTTGGATCGCCGCCGATTCACTACTTTCTGAGCAAGATGGCGAAGATTCCCGAAACCGTCACCGACCACCAGATGGAACCCGGCCGACGGAAACTCATCAGCCTCGACGCCTCGAAGATGGAGCTGGGGAAACTGAAAGAGTGGAAGAACGCCGGTGCGCTGAAGGGCGGGTTCATTCCCATGAACTACGCTCCGACCGTGGTCGATTTCGAAGGTCATCGCGGCGTGAGGTTCGAAGTGGACCGCGCGAAATATGCCGAACCGGAGTTTCAGGCATTGACCTCGACCTTCACCGTGACCGACTACCTCGGATACGAAGCGCCGTTCACCATGTCGGCCTTGATTCATTGCGACGAGACGAGGAACATCTTGATACCACGCCGATCATGTCGTGGGGTGCGCTTTGCGGCGACCAACAGACGACGCTGAACCTGGGCACCTCGGAAGTGGCTGGGCTCTCCGCGATGGACGGCAAGGGCCCGGGCGGCAGCCGAAGGCTGGTATTACATGACCTACGTCTACACCGGCGGACATGACGGCAAGTTGAGCATCTATCGCAATGGCGAGCTTCTCAGCGAGCATCAATACGATGTGAAGATCGAACGCCGGCCCACGACGGATATCACCGCCACCACCGCCACGCTCAATGCCGAGCTGTTCTCCAAATCCGGAATGCGCCTGACTGTCACAACTCAGTCCTTGGTATTTCGCAGTATGCCAAGTCGAAACACGCTCACACGGGAGGGTTTCGTTTCTTAGGAACAAGTCTGTGTTACGATTTTTCTAGCTATACCAAGCGTATGAGTCAACTGGGTGGTTCATCAATAAGACCTTTTGCCCCAAAACTTGTGGCTTTACCAGGAGAGTCTAATTCAAGTGGCTACAAGCATGACATACGCCACTATGTCGACCATGCTCATGATAAGGGATGGGATGTTTTAGTTGACTCTGCTGCTCTCATGCCTGCCAATGATGTGGACGTTGAGGCTCTAGGAAAGCCCGAATTTCTCTGCATGAGCTTTTACAAAATATTTGGATACCCGACAGGTATTGGATGCCTCATTGCAAAGCGCTGTGCCCTTCAACGTTTTCAAAAGCCGTGGTTTGCGGGTGGAACAGTGCGCCTTGTCGGGGTAAGTACCCAGGAGTGCATTCCTTTTCCGTACAGTCCCGATCGTCACGAGCAGTATGAAGATGGAACGATCAACTTTCAAGACACAGCAGCTGTCCTCGCCGGCATCAAGTACATGCGGAACGAGATTGGCATGAAAAATCTTGCCAATCACGTCAAGTTCTTTTCGG
>CAWKAG010000001.1:0-19071 GCA_963847455.1 uncultured Acidimicrobiia bacterium | reverse complement strand
TTGTTGTAACCGACGATGGCGTCGACAATCTGAATCGTTCATTGCGCGCTGTTGTCAGCGTATGAACCTTGGTCCGGCGAAGAAACACCAGCCCGCGGTCCTCGCTACCATTGGCCGAACCCGAAGGAGTGCCAGACAATATGACCCCAGAACTGCTTGAACTCGCCGCCAACACCATCAAAGGCCTGTCGATGGATGCCGTCCAACGGGCCAACTCGGGTCATCCGGGGATGCCGATGGGCATGGCCGATCTCGCGGTGTCCTTGTGGTCGCAGTTCCTCACCGTCGATCCCGACGATCAACCGGAATGGCCGACCGGGACCGTTTTGTGCTCTCGAACGGCCACGGTTCGATGCTGCTCTATTCGACTTCTTCATCTTGCTGGATTCCCGGTTTCCCTCGACGACATCAGGAATTCCGCCAGTGGGGTTCGCCACACCGCCGGCCACCCCGAGATCGAGCCCCAGCTCGGCATCGAAATGACCACCGGTCCGCTCGGACAGGGGTTCGGCACCGGAGTCGGGATGGCTATCGCCGAGGCGCACCTGCGCGCCCGGCTCGGGACTGACCTCGTCGACCATCGACACGTACGGCTTCGTCTCCGACGGTGACCTGATGGAGGGTGTTACGCTACGAGGCGGCGTCGCTGGCCGGCCATCTCGGCCTCGGGCAAGCTCACCTACTTCTACGACGACAACGACATCTCCATCGACGGCTCCACCGACATCACATTCACCGAGGACGTGGCCAAACGGTTCGATGCGGCCGGCTGGCATATTCGAGTCGATCGACGGTCACAGCCATGATGAGATCTCAGCCGCTTTTCACGCCGCAATGAACGTGCAAGACCGGCCATCGCTTGATTCTCGCCGGACCCATATCGGTCACGGCAGCCCGAACAAACAGGACACCGCCGGTGCCCACGGCTCGCCCCTGGGTGACGACGAGATCAGGCTAGTAAAGGAGGCGATGGGATGGCCGGTCGACGAGGCGTTCACAGTTCCGAGAGATGTCGTCGAAGCATTCAGCAAGGCCATGGACCGTGGGCGGCGAGGCCCAGAAAGCCTGGGCTAGTCGGTTGGCGTCGACTGACGATGAGACCCGGACCCTGTGGGAAGCATTGTACGACCCGGACCCAATTGACATCACCCCACCCGACTTTGGTACCAAGATCGCCACCCGCTCGGCCACTGGAAAAATCTTCGACCAGATCGCCCAGAGGCTCCCCGGGTTCATCGGCGGATCAGCAGATCTGGTTGGATCGACCAAAACCCACATCTCCTCGGACGCCTACATGGCGTCAGATGCGATGGGGGAGCGCAACATTGCTTTCGGTATTCGTGAGCATGCCATGGCAACGATCGTGAACGGCATGGCCATCCACGGTGGCTTGAAGCCCTACGGAGCGACCTTCTTCGTGTTCAGCGACTACATGCGCCCGGCGCTGCGACTGTCGGCCCTAATGGGCGCACCTAGCGTCTGGAACTTCAGCCACGAGTCGATCTTCCTCGGGGAAGACGGACCAACTCATCAGCCCATCGAACACCTCGCGTCGTTGCGGGCGATGCCCTACATGTGGGTATTCCGCCCAGCCGATGCCGGCGAAACGGTCGAAGCCTGGGAACTTGCCTTGAATCGGATCGATGGGCCATCGTGCATACTTACGACGCGTCAGGACCTTCCCGTTTTGGATCGGTCGGGGATGAAAGGTGCCGTTTCCAGAGGCGGGTATGTCATCCGTGATGGGACAGACGTGGTCCTTATTGCCACAGGGTCGGAGGTTTCGCTGGCCCTGGATGCCGCTGACCTGCTTGCCGGCGAGGGCCTGTCGGCTCGGGTAGTCAGCCTCCCCTGCTGGGAATTGTTCTTCGCCCAGGATGTGTCCTATCGCGAGTCGGTTCTTGGGATCGGCATCCCGCGAGTTTCGATCGAGGCGGCGTCGACGTTCGGATGGGAACGTCTCGTAGGGTCAGACGGTGTCATGATCGGCCTGGATCGATTTGGCGCATCTGCCCCCGCTGAGGTCCTGGCCGACCAATTCGGGTTCACGCCGGAAGCCGTCGTGGTGATGGTTCAGAATCTTCTTGAGAACCGTTGATGCGGGTAGTCAGCATTCGTCCTCGGGCCAGAATGATCCAGCCATGACCCAGCCGTTTCATGTTCCGTATGTAACGGGCAACGAGATGGCGTACCTGGCCGAAGTTGTGGCGTCACGTCAGTTCGCCGGAAACGGACCATTTACCAAACGCATCCACCGGTTGCTGGAGGATCGTTACGACATTCCACACGTCCTGTTAACCCACAGTTGTACCGGGGCTTTGGAACTCGCCGCCCTGCTGCTTGGGTTGGGTCCTGGCGACGAGGTCATCGTCCCGTCCTATACGTTTTGCTCGACAGCCTCGGCGTTCCTGCGTACAGGCGCGAAGATTGTCTTTTGCGAGATTGATCCTGCGACCATGAATCTCGACATCGAGGACGTTACGAGGCGGGTCACGCCAGCGACCAAAGTGATCGCCCCCGTTCACTATGGCGGGATCGGGGCGGACATGGACGGTCTTATGAGTCTTGTTTCAGGGTCTCCGATCACCCTTGTAGAAGACGCCGCTCAAGGTGTCGAAGCGGCCATTGGCGATCAATGGCTCGGCACAATCGGCGCCCTGGGAGCTGTCTCGTTTCACGAGACGAAGAACCTACATTCCGGCCTTGGTGGTGCGCTCTACATCAACGATTCTGAACTGTTCGATAAGGCTGAGGACATATGGGAACGTGGCACCAATCGGACGAAAATGTTCAAAGGTGTCGTGGACAAGTACGGATGGGTCGAGCTGGGGTCCTCGTTTTACCCATCCGAGTTGCAGGCTGCGTTTCTCCTGTCGCAGCTGGAATCGATAGATCAGAATTCGGAGGAACGGCGCCTGATCTACGCGACTTACGATCACTTCTTGCGGCCCCTGGCTGGCGATGCCACGTTTGCTCTGCCGGTCGTGGAACCCGACCGAAGTATCAATTTTCATTCCTACTTCATTATCGCTTCGTCAGGCGATGGGGCGGACGCTCTGCGGGAGGACCTCAAGAGCCAGGATATTCACGCCTACATCGGCTACGTGCCGCTTCATTCATCCCCGATGGGAATGCGATTGGGATACGTCGCCGAGGATCTCCCCGTCACTGAAGCCTATGCGCACCGGGTTCTCCGTCTCCCATTTCACAACGACATGACCGTCGCCGACGTAGAAGTCGTGTGTCATGCCATCGCGGAACACTTTGAAAGGTGACCATGGATCACATTGAGCTTGAGCATAAAGCCGGGCTTTACCAATCCGATCTGGCCGGCTTTCGGGCCGCCTGTGACGCCGTTGCCGTGGGCGTGGCGTTGCCTTCGGAAAGAGTTGAGCATCAGTTCGAATGCCTTCGGGATTGGTCGCTCATCCACACGCTCGACGATGTCAAGTCATGGTTCGAGGCCCAGCGCGCCGCTTGCGAGATGGTGGTCGAAGATCTTCCGCTTCGCGAGGCTCGTGGTTGGATGATTGACCCACAGACGGGCAACGTTGCACACGAGAGCGGCGAGTTTTTCACGGTCCACGGAATTCGGATTTCTCAGAGTGGATCCCGGGAGGTTGGGGGCCAAGGATGGGATCAGCCGATCCTTGAGCAGGTCGGCTACGACGGGGGTCTCCTCGGCATCCTGCGCAAGCGCTTCAGCGGCGTGCCCCATTACCTCGTTGAGGCCAAAGCCGAACCTGGCAACTATGAGATCATCCAGATGAGCCCAACGCTTCAGGCGACCTTTTCGAACCTCAAGCGCGCCCATGCCGGCCGTAAACCAAGGTTCGCCGAGTATTTTGAACACCCCGACGACAATGAGGGCACGGTGTTGTACCAACAGTGGCTCAGCGAGGACGGCGGCAGGCTGCACAATAAGCGGAATATGGGGATGCTGGTCGAAGTCCCTGAGAGCCGATCCATCGACACGCCTGAAGGGTTCATTTGGATGAGTATGTACCAGATCAAGGCATGTCTGTTGGAGAATGCCTGGGTGAATCCACACATTCGCGGCATCATCTCTCACCTGTGAGAGAGTGTTCGCGATGACTCGTGTCGGTGTGGCGGTATGGGGTTTAGGTGAGCACGCTCGCCGCAACATCGTCCCCGCGTTCCGCACGACCAAAGAAGCACACTTGGTTGGTGTCCTGTCGCGTGACACGGAACTCTCGAGCGTGATCGCGCAGCAAGAGGGCGTCCGGTCCTATCCCAACGCCGCCGCGATGCTCGGCGACGGGGCAGTTGAGGCGATATACCTTGCGGTTTCGACAGGACTGCACGCCAGGCTCGGTCAAACCGTGCTGGAAGCAAAGCGACACCTGTGGTGCGAGAAGCCCCTTGCTGCAACCGAGAGCGAAAGGGAGACGTTGCTCGACATGGGCACCGACTTTGGAGTGGCTGTCTACGAGGCGGCGATGTTTCAATATCATCCTCAATTCCAGCGCCTGCTCCAGTTGGTGCACGAGGAGGAGATCGGACGACTGGTCAGCGTCACCGCCCGCTTCGGATTTCCGCACCTGGACGCCGGCGGCTTCCGATACTCGAAACATGGTGGAGGAGCCCTCCTTGACGCCGGCTACTACCCCGTTGCGGCGGCACTTGGGCTTATGTCGGGTTTGATCGACGTTCGGGGAGCCGTCGTCGGCCGGGAAGCCGGATATGACGTCGATACGTTTGGCGCCGCACTCCTGTCGTCGTCGGAGGGCGCCAGTGGGTTCCTTGACTGGGGATTTGGCCGGGGCTACCGGAATGAAATCGAACTGTGGGGTACTCAAGGAACCATCTTCGTTGAACGAGCTTTCTCGAAGCCGGCGGATCTCGACACGTCAATTCGAATCCGAACGGGCAGCGGTGAGCGAGTCGAACAAACGGGCGCAGCCAACCAGTTTTCTAGGATGCTCGACGAATTTGCGAGCGCGACCGCCGCTGGCAACTGGACCGAGTTGTCCTCACGAGTGCGAGCCCAATCGGCAATGCTCGGGGCGATTCAGCGAACCGGAAGGTCGGGTCTTCCGACTTGACTCGACCCAAAGGCTCAGCGATCGGCATCAGGGTGAGCGGTGGGTTCGGTGAACTGGTTCGCTTTGGTCTGGTTGGTCTGGTTGGTGTGGTTGTTGGCTTCGGAATCTACGAGGCTGTTTATCGAATGGCGGTCGCAATTGATTATCGGGAAACTGTCGCTTGGGCGACCAGCTATCTGATAGGAGTATCGATCCAGCACTTCATGCACAGGACCATGGTCTTTAAGGGAGTCACGACGTCGTATTGGGGCAGCTTGGGCCGGACCTACTTGATCTATGGGACGGGTGCAGCATTGGCGGGCTATTTGAACTTTGTTCTAGTCGATTCGACGGCGTGGAATCACAGGATCATATGGCTGGCGACGATGGGGTTTGTGTCGTTGATCAACTACGTGGCACTTAAAGTGTTCGCCTACAGCAAGGCGGATTGAGGGCTTATCGACCGGGGTCATTGTCGGGGAATCCCCTCCACACGTGATACCAGAGCTCGACTTTTTCGGTCACGAAACCGGACCGCTCGTACAGGCGTATTGCGCCCGTGTTACGGCCTTGCGTGATCACCCTGGCATGATCGAGGCCTTGTGATGACATCCAGCTCAGCGCACCGGCAACAAGAGTGGTTCCCTTGCCCGAGCCGCGCGATGATTCGGCCATTGCGATTAGTCCTATCCACCCGGACCCATCCTGCTGCATGTCACAAGTCACATAACCAATCGGGAGCTGGTTGTCGCCGTGGATGACGAGCACCCGATCGGCGAAGTTCTCCAAGCAGCTTCGTTCGATCCATGTTGCATACAGTTCGTCACAGCGTTTGTCGGGGAAGTGTTCGTCAGCGTAGAAGCGGGTGTCGTGGTGGCTAGCCGCGGCGATCTTTCGCAGAATGTCGACATCCGTGGGAACGGCCGAGCGGAGAGTTGATGCTGGCCTGGCGCTAGCGGGCTCTAAAGGCTTTCCGAGCGTTATCCGTACGTCCATAAGCTGGCCACCGATCTCCTCAACGGAGCGTGTGCCGACGATGTCGCTGCTATCGATCAGAACATAGGTGCAATCAACGCTTGCCGCGCTCATCCAAGTCAGGAGTCCCTGCATGCTCTGATCGGTGATCGCGGGACCTTGATAGCGACCAATCGTATACCCGAAGAACTCGGAGTCCCACGGTAGGAGTTCGTTCTGGGCTGTCATGTTCCTTCGGCGAGACCGGACGTCTCCAGCGGGGTTAGCGTGTTCATATCGCCAGCCTCAACGTGCGGCGGGGGTTGGTTCGTGTCCGCCTCAACGAGGTAGAGCGGACGCTGTTTTGATTCGTCGAAGACTTTTCCGAGGTAGATGCCAACCACACCAAGGTTTATGAACAGGAGACCGAATAGGAACACCATCGTGACCATGAGCGCCGTCCAACCCTCGACAGAGACGCCGAAGGCCAGTTTTTGCACCGTGAAGGCGATCCCCACCAAGAATGAGAGCACGGCCATCAGCATCCCGAGCCGGATCGAGAGATGCAGCGGTCGGTTGGAGTTTCCGATAAGGGCGTCGATTCCAAGACTCGCCTTGTGCAGCCAGGAATATGAGGAATCGCCTTCTTCTCGCTCGCTGTGTTCGATTTCTAACGTGGTTCGGGGGAAGCCGATCCAGTCAACGGCGAGTGGAAAGAAGGTTGACTGCTCCGGCCGACTCTTAATCGCTTCGATGGCTCGGCGCGAGTAGATGCCGAAATTGGCGATAGCGCTATCGGAGGTTGTTCCCGAGAGAGCGTCGAATACCCAGTAGAAGGCCCTTGAGGATAACTTGTCGCGCAGCGAATCCTGCCGTTCGGTTCGGCGGGCTGACACGACATCGAATCCCTCCATGGCCTTTCTCCAGAGCTTTGGGATTTCTTCTGGCTGGTCCTGCAAGTCGCAGTCCATCACCACAATCCATTGGCCCTGAACCCGGTCCAAGCCGGCCGTGATCGCCCGATGCTGTCCGAAGTTGCGCGATAGTTTCACACCCCGGATCTTGGGATGTCGCTCGGCCAGCTCGACGATCGTCGACCAGGCGTCATCAGGGCTGGCATCGTCCACGAGGAGTAACTCGTAGTCGGGTTGGACGGCCGAGATCGCCCCGTCGATACGACCGTGTAGTTGCGCCAACGTCGAGCCACAGCCATACACGGGCACAACTATCGACAGGGTCGGTGTCGGGAGGCTCATCGTGCCGACCCCTCGTCCAGTCCAGGACGGCGCTCATCAACGAGTGGCTCAGCTGCCGAATTGATCGTCACAAGGTTCTCGTCTAGTCGCATCATCTCTGTCACATGGGCCTCCAGTTCACCGGGGCTCCCGCAGGAGTACCCGGCAGAGAGTACGATAGCCCGGACCGGCCAGCGATCTCATCCCGGTTGCGGAGTCGGCACTTTCGAGCGGACCCGGGCAGTTGGGCGGGCCGAAGGGTTAGCATGTTGCGGCACGTCCACCCGGAGTCTCATGTCAATCCTCGTAACCGGAGCCGCTGGCTTCATCGGTTCCAATCTCGTCCAGCACCTGCTGAAAAAATGGCCCGACCGACGAATCGTGTCGTTCGACGCACTGAGGTACTCGGGAAATCTATTGAATCTTGAGCCTGTACGTGATCACCCGAATCACACCTTTGTCAAAGGCGACATTTGCGACCGGGAGGGCGTCCGAGCCGTCCTCGTTGACCATGAGATATCAGGTGTCATCCACCTTGCAGCCGAAAGCCACGTCGATAGGTCCATCGTCGATCCAATGGCGTTTGTGCGTACGAACGTGGACGGCACGGTGACCCTGCTGCAAGAAGCCTCGGAAGTGTGGGGTCATCGAGACGATGTCCGCTTTCATCATGTTTCAACTGACGAAGTGTTCGGGTCGCTAGGAGACACTGGTGCGTTTGATGAAACGACGCCCTACTCGCCCAACAGCCCATATTCGGCATCAAAAGCTGCCAGTGATCACTTCGTTAGGGCCTGGCATGAGACCTACGGTTTGCCGGTCGTCTTGACCAACTGCACTAACAACTATGGCCCTTATCAGTTCCCGGAAAAGCTGATCCCGGTGGTGCTCACGAGAGCGATGGAGAAGCGAACCGTGCCCGTCTATGGCCAAGGCAGCAACGTCCGAGATTGGCTCTTTGTCGAGGACCACTGCGATGCGCTTGCTACCGTCTTCGATCGCGGCCGGAACGGCGAGACATACGGCGTAGGGGGAGAGGCTGAGGTGAGTAACCTCGAACTAGTGCACGCCATTCTTGATGAGTTCGACCTGGCCACCGGTACTACCGTCGGAGAGTCCAGAGCTCTGGTCGCATTTGTTGACGACCGGCCTGGCCATGATCTCAGGTATGCGATGGACATCTCCAAAATACGCACCGAATTGGGCTGGCATCCAACCGTGACGCTTGAGCAGGGCATTGCCCGGACCGTTCGTTGGTATTTGGACAATGGTGCTTGGCTCGACGCGGTCAGTGGTGGCGAGTATCGCCAATTTGAGGAGCTTTGGTACAGCCATCGCGATGGGGCGGCGAAATGAGGCATTACGAGAAACACAAAGGCATTCTGCTAGCAGGCGGTCGCGGGACGCGCCTGTACCCACTGACGGCGATCACAAGCAAGCAACTCGTGGCTATTTACAACAAGCCAATGATCTACTACTCACTGACGACCCTCATGTTGGCCGGCATCCGAGAAATCCTCGTTA
Source organism: uncultured Acidimicrobiia bacterium (assembly GCA_963847455.1). Lineage (GTDB taxonomy): Bacteria > Actinomycetota > Acidimicrobiia > Spongiisociales > JAENVV01 > JAENVV01. Next base: position 10,313 of record CAWKAG010000001.1, on the reverse strand, counting down.
TATCAACACCGGAGGATCTCCCACGGTTTGAAGCGTTGCTTGGAACCGGTGAGCAGTGGGGGATGAGCCTCGAATATGCTGTTCAGGACCAGCCCAGAGGTATCGCCGAAGCGCTGGTGATCGGCGCTGACTTTTCCGGCGCGGATCCGTCCATGCTGATGCTGGGCGATAATTTGTTCTATGGCCGCTTCGATTTCCTGCGCCTGGCCATGGAAGGACACGGCGACCATGCGACGGTGTTCGCGTACCAGGTCGGCAACCCAAGCGAGTACGGAGTGGTCGAGTTTGGCTCCGACGGCCACGCCGTGAGTCTTGAGGAAAAGCCCGAGGCCCCAAGATCTCGCTGGGCGGTGCCTGGCATCTATCTCTACCCGCCAGGAGTCGGCGAACGGGTCAAGGCCCAGCAACCGTCGGCACGGGGAGAATTGGAGATAACCGACCTGAACCGGGCATTTCTCAATGAGGGACGTTTGAAAGTCCAGCCGCTCGGTCGCGGGATCGCCTGGTTTGACACCGGCACACCACGTAGCCTCCTCGAGGCGAGCAACTTCATAGAGGCCGTTGAGCAGCGACAAGGTTTGATCATTGGATCACCCGAAGAGGTTGCCTATCGCATGGGGTTCATCGATCTGGCGGGTTTCAATCACACGGTGTCGCGGCTCCCTGGCTCGTCGTACCGGGAGTATCTCGAGCGGGTGCCTGACGAGATGGACTCCGTGTCCGGCTTCGGTACGTGATTGACGACGGGTCCGCTGGCCGACCCGCTTTGATAAGTCCGCTTTGGGCCTGGGTTGCGGCGCTTGTTCTCGTGGCATGGTCGCTGAGCCTATTCGGGGGCCTCGAGCGGTTCTTCGAGTGGGATGAGGCGGTCTTTTGGTCGCAATCAGGTGGATTCGCGGGCAATGACGCTCCGATGCTCCGTATGGTGGCGAGTCGAGAGTTGGGCCCACCCGCTCTCATTGGTTTCCTCCGCAACCTCGGATTAGGTCTCGTGGGTGTCCGGATCGCATGGGCCACCATCACAGTCACAGCCCTTTTTGGGGCGGCATGGCGTATCGAACATCATCTCGGTCGATGGGTCGGCGTGTCAACGGCTGTGCTGTTTGGGACCTCGTGGTTGTTCTCTGCCTACGCAGCCAGCTTTTATGGGGCTGGCCTAGCCTCGGTACTTGGTCTGCTTATCTTGGCCCTGTACCTCGATTTGAGAAGGTCGCCACCGAGCATGATTAGGGGGGTCCTGTTTGGGCTGGCGACCGTCGGCGCTTTGTGGATGCGGACGTTCGAAACAGCAGTAGTGCTTGTCATACTTCTCCTTCACAGCCTGGTCATCGAGCGTCGCGAAGTGTGGTCGATCAGAGTCGGCGGAGCGATCTCATCACTAGTCACTGTGGTCGCGCTTTTCGTGATTCCATGGCTAATCGACTCGGTGTCACGCTTCGGAGGTGTAGCTCAGAGGCTTGACGCCGCATCCAGTCAGGGTTATGCGCTTTCGTTCGACGTTCGAGTTGGGCCGTACCTTGACTACCTCGCTGGTGGGCAACAAGCGAATAGCGCCTTCGCCTCAATACCCGCTTGGCCGGGAACTGTGATGACCGTCATCGTGTCCATGGTCGTCGTGGGAAGTGTTGCAATCCTGTGCCGAGGTGCGTCTCCGAGTGCTCGTGGGTGGCGTCTTGTTGCCACGCTGGCGGTGGCTAGCCTGTCGTTCTACCTTTTCCTCGCCGAGCAGCTTCGTGATCGCTATTTGCTGTTCGGTTTGGCTTTCCTCTTTCTGGGCTTTGCTGGTCTGATCGTGAGCTGGTTCAACTCGCAACGCCGTGCTCTGTATTGGCCGATCGCTGTGGCCGTTCTGACGACGTGGACGTTGTCTCAATGGGCCGTGGCGCATCCGTATCAGGAGGCTCGGGTGGAACCCGGAGAGCAATTGGCAAGCTTTGGGGTCCTGCTCGACGAAGCTGTTGACCAACCATGCCACGGCATTTCACGATATGGCGCCGCACAGTGGCAAATCGCGACTGCCTGTTCGTTCAGCGCTGCCTCGAACCCGGAAGCAGCCAAGCAGCTTGCGGTCGATCTTCACGCTGACGGATTAACCGTGATCGTCGTGTGGCCGGAGAGTCTGTCGGACTCGATGACCTTCGACGACGAGTGGCAGACCGTGAAGATGGTGCGCACCGCCAGCCGCGCTGATCTAGTGTTTGTTGGCGGAGAGCGCCTGACTGTCACAGAGATCGAAAGTCTTCAAGGGTATGTCTCCATTGACCCATGATCGAGCGGCTTTACGCGCGCCCTGCCGAGTGATCCGCGAGCGAATCTTTGTACACTCACCATGCTGGAGGGAATGTGTAGCACCTAGCCCAAACGGTTCTGGCTCCCGCGGCCGTTTCGTCCGGCTTTCACGAGCACCCTATGGACGCTGAGACGAATAGCCACGCGTTCTCTTGGTAGCCGGGGACATCAGTGCGGCATGGGACCACGGCTACTCCGTAGTGGTCATAAAGGAAGCGCGCCATGCGCTCTTCGGAACCGGGGCGATATGTGAGGTAGATGACATTCTCGTCGTTTACCAGAGCCAAAGGAGCGTCTCCCACTCCCATTTGTTGACTTCGCTCCCACCAGACTGGCGAAAAAGCGTGCCAGCCTGACGTTTGATAGGGGATGGCATCCCATATATCCGAGCTGGTTAGTGGATCGACTGCCCAGGTCTGGACTGCGTTGGCTTCCCCAACGAACACGGTTTCGTCGCTGAACGCCAAGAATGGCTCGACGATCGACCTTATGTGCGCGTCGAGTGAAACGGTCGAGGCCGATCTAACACTGGCTGCTCGATTCGAGAGATGCCAATATCCAGCCGGAATGAGCGCCAGCAGTAGCGCGAAGCTTGCGATCCGGGTTGAACGAGACAAGGCAGGCGATCGCCATGATCTGACGACGAGAATTAGTGCGGCGAGAAGGCCGACCGTCGCCATTCCGTCGAAGACGCGCCATTGGAATCTCAACGAGCCGACCGCAAGGCTTGTGGCGCCAGTCCAAATCACCAACGACACGCCGAGCAGCCGCGACGCCGACTTTGGCTGCCGGTCGAGTCGACCGGGAAGCACGGCGGCCGCGAGGATGATGGCACTGAGTGCAATCCAGAATCGTCCGCGGGAAATGAGGGGCATCAAGTGTGGTAGTCGCAGTGCCGTCGACGTGGCAGTGGCGAAAGCGGAACTAGGTGTGGCCCCATGAACAGACGGGTCGAAGAACGCGTAGTCTCTATAAACAGCGATATCGTTGTCGGACCAACCTGCGGCTGTGAGCCCTGGTCCTCTGTCCACCTGGAAGTAGTCCAGAATCTCCGAACGCGCCTCCGTGAACGCTCTGAACTCGCTCCATTCGAAGCCGGAATAGGCTGCGGCATCAATTCCCGAGAACACCGTCAAAGCTAGGCCAGCCGCCGCAAAGAAAATCAGCGATTGACGCCAATCAGCTACGGCGGCTGCGATAACGATTGGAACCATCACCAAAGCGGCGGCTCCGAATCCTTCTACCCGAAGGGAGAGTGATAACACTGCAACCCCGATCGCCCACGCGAGCAAGAAGTTGCCTCCGGCAGATGATTCAGCCCTTGTAGCAGCGAGAAGTAGTAGAAATGAAATCCCGCCGACCACGATGGCTGTTGTGGTGAAGGTCAGCCCGAACAACAGTGGTGCAGTCGCCGCGACGAGAGCGAGCGCAGGAACCAGCTGTGTCTTCCATTCTGGCAGAATGGCGACAATTGCCAGAGCTCCTCCAGCAAGCCCGATCGCGAGAATTGTCCAGACTATGACTCCGTACCAGCCGACTGACGGGAACAAGGAGGATAGGCCCGCCATCAAGCCGCCTAAAGCGGTGGAGATGAAGATACCGTGAGCGTCTGGTGCTCCCGACATCGTACCGTTCACAATCGCGGCAATCGTTGCATCGTCCGAACCCATGTAGGTGCGATTAGGGAAGGCTGCGATGATCGACCACGTCACAGCGATGACGGCTCCTGGTAACCACCATCGCATCCACGCGATCGATACCTTGCTGGTCGTCAATTGATGGTTACTCGTGATCCTGGCTCTCAATCCCGAGCCAGAACCGCAGCAATTCGTACGCCGGCGCTGCCATCCCAGAGTGGTGGTATCCGGCCGCTCGACGATGCCCGCTCGACGATAGCTTGCTCGATCAAAGCGGGATCGGAGCCAACCAGCGTATTTGTTCCCGCAGTCACGGTGATTGGCCGCTCAGTGTTCTCCCTGAGGGTGATACACGGTATGCCGAGCACGGTCGTCTCCTCCTGAATGCCCCCAGAGTCCGTTAGCACAGCGGCAGAATCGGCGACCAAAGCCATAAAATCCAGGTAGCCGAGTGGATCGAGCATGGTGACATGTTCGCCAAGGCCCAAAGCAGTGAGGTGCTGGCGCCCTCGTGGGTGAATTGGGGCGATAAGCGGCAAGTGGCGGGATGCACGGCGCAACCCCTCGATTATCCGTGCGGCTGTTGCGGGATCGTCGACGTTCGCCGGTCTGTGCAAGGTGACGACTCCATACTCGCCGGTTAGCTGTAGGCGCTTGCGGATTTCTTCTGTGTCGAGCGTGTCGCGGAATCGGAGCAGTGTGTCGATCATCGGGTTGCCAACGAAGTGCATTCCGCCATCCGGGATTCCTTCTCGAGCAAGGTGCGACATGCCTTCGGGGCTGGTGACGAAGTGGAGATCCGACAGAGCGTCGGTGACGACCCGATTGACCTCCTCGGGCATCGATCGGTCGAAGCTGCGTAATCCGGCTTCGACGTGGGCGATCGGAATCTGTAGTTTCGCAGCCGAAATCGCCGCGGCGATGGTGGAATTGATGTCGCCATAAACGACCACTCGGGCTGGTTCGATTTTGATGAACAAGTCCTCTAAAGCGGTGAGCAAGGCGGCGGTTTGGGCGCCATGACTTCCTGATCCCACGCCAAGGTTTCTCTCCGGTTCGGGCATTTGGAGTTCGTCGAAGAACACCTCGGACATGGTCCGGTCGTAATGCTGCCCGGTATGGACGAGCATGGGGCGTTCTCCCAGTTCGATGAGGGCGGTAATCACCGGTGCCGCCTTCATGAAGTTGGGGCGCGCTCCGACGACATGGATGCTTCTGGGAGTCACGGTATGATCTTAGTACCGGCATTGCAGCGTCGATAACACCACGGCCCGGTACAAGATAGGAGAACCGGTGACCGAGACATCACAGCCGACCATCGAAGCCGCCCAAGAGGCATTCGATAACGGGCAATTCGAGGAGGCCGTGTCGATCGCGATTGCGCTTGACGCAGCTGGCAGGAGCACCTCGCGGAGCATTACGGTCGCCAAGGACTCGTTCCTGAAAATGGGTGAACTCCATCAGGCTCTTGGCGTGCTGAACGTGCTACGTGAGCAGCCCGACAGGCGACTCGATGGTGCGGCCCGGCGTCTCTTGGGACGAATTATCGAAACAGACCCTGACTGGATTCCTCCGATTCACCATGGTCCGTTCAAGACTTCTGTCGACCGTCGCGGACAGGCCAAGGTTTTTCACTTCCTAAAGGAATCTGTTCCGTATGCCGAGACCGGGTTCACGCTGCGGAGCCGCATGACGCTCCGGGCTCAGCAACTCGCCGGATTTACGCCAGAGGTCGCCACCTCCCTTGGCTTTCCTAGCAACAAAGGTGTGTTGGGAGCCCCGGATCATGAGACAATCGACGGGGTCGTTCACCACCGCTTTGACCCGCCCGACGTTGACGCCAAGACGGTGCCTTTTGATGTCGGCCTCACGATGAATGTGAATTGGGCGGTGCCGATCGCCGATCAATTCGTACCAAACATCGTGCAGGCGGGAACTGGCTATCGAGGCTTCGAAACCGCGCTCATGGGAATCGCCATTGCTGATCGTCATGATGTCCCTTTCGTGTACGAGGTACGGGGATTTCAGGAGCAAACCTGGACATCCAACATCCCCCGAAGCGAGAAGGGCGAGTACTACCGTCGCCGCGTCCGTCAAGAAGACCGGTGTATGCGTCGGGCGGACCTGGTAATCACGATCGGTGAAGCAATGGCTGAGGAGATCGTCGCTCGGGGCATTCCGGCGGACAAGGTCGGCGTGGTGCCGAATGCCGTAGACGTCGCCAGATTCAGCCCCCGCGAGAAGCGAATGGATCTGGTAGCAAAATACGGCCTCGACAACCGATTCACGATCGGGTACATATCCAACCTTGGAGCGCGCGAAGGTATCGACGACTTGATTCGGGCAGTTGGTGTCCTTCGCTCAAAAGGGACCGAGTTAGCATGCCTCATTGCCGGCGACGGACCGGAGCGCCAACGGCTGGACGAACTCGTCGAAGATCTGGGACTTCAAGACCGTGTCGTACTCACGGGGCATATCCCCAACGATCAGATTGAAGATCATTACGCGCTGATTGACCTCTTCGTAGTCCCGAGGATTGACGATCGAGCGTCGCGACTCGTGACCCCCTTAAACCGTTGGAAGCGATGGCCATGGGTCTACCGGTGATGTCCTCTGATTTGCCCGCACTCAGGGAACTGGTCTCGCCCGGTGACCGTGGCATGGTGTTCCGTCCCTCCGACCCGGTCGCCATGGCTTCAGTCATTGAGGGCCTGGTCAACGATCCGGGGGAGCGAGATCGCCTGGCCGGCGCTGGAAGTGCGTGGGTTAGGGAGCATCGGACCGTCGAGTCAAATGCCCGCCGATATGAGGCGCTGTTGCGCCCGTTGGTGTCGTGAGAAATCGTCTAGACGACGACCTCATCGACGTTCATGCCTCGGCACACAATTTCGCTGTTGGTCAGCATCTTCATGTCGCTTATCGGGAACGTGTTTCCGCCGCCGTCTTGGCCTCGAACGTAGAGATAGTTCCACCTATCGGCAGCGAAGACGCGCACGCCATGCTGTCCCAAAGCCCTCAGGAACACACTGCCTGACCCATATGGCATCGCGGGGAACTGTTCGAGGTCGAGCACGCTGCGGCGCATGAGCAGTGTGCTGATCGCTACCACGTCGGTGAAACGGTTCTCGTACTTCTTGAAACGGTATATGAGTGAGTCGATGCCTTCGAGGTAAACGTAGTGGGCCCATTTGCCAGCGACTTCGGCACCACTGAAGTCGAGTGCTGAATACAGATCCCAGAAATACTCGGGCCCGTAGAAGTCGTCGTCGTCGATCTTGGCGATGATCTCGGACTCCGTGCCGGCGAATCCGATGTTGAAGACGTCCCCAAGGACTGTGGTTTCAGCGACGTATGAAACGTCGGCCAGGTTCACCCCGAACTCCGCAGCGGCCCCGGCGACCCTGGCCTTGTCCAGATCCACGCCATGAGCGACCAAGAAGAGTCGGAGATTCGGATAGGTTTGCCGACCGAGGTTGGCCATGACCTCTTCAAGGCGTTCCGGTCGCTTGGTAGCAACCATGACGTCGATTTGGGGCCACTCATTTGCCAGCTTCGCTTTTCCGATCGCCTGCCCGACATCTCCCGATACTGCATGGTGACGAAAGAGTTGTCGGCGCTGCGGATGAAACATTCGGGCACCAAGCACCTCGGAGCGACCGATGGCACTGGCCAATGCGTTTCGTTCATCCTCTGTCGGGCCAACAACACCAAACGGAAGGTCCGTCTCTTGGACGATCAATGGAGTTCCCGAAGCCACGATCAGTGCGGCGTCGCTCACCGTTATTCCCGGTGCGGCGGTCAGCACCCGATACTTCTTGGCAATCCGTTGCAGCTCAGCCCGAGATAGCCCGGCCGATTCGCCAATCCGCATTTCCGAAAAGTCCACGGTGGCCGCCCTGAGGTCGGGCGAGTGGCCGCCGATCGGGTTGTGTAGGGCTGGCTGGATGAGCCCTTGAGCTTTCATCGTGCCGGTCGAGTCCAAGGTGTCATTGGATGCAACGATCTTGTCGAATCCCTCGGCAACTTGTGGCCCGGCACCATTCGGGGACCAGAGGATCGTGCGAATGTTTTGAGTGCGGCAAACGGAAAGCAGTGAGGTGAGCGCGTCGGTGGGCCACCCGACAAGAGCAGCCGGCTCGGCCATGAGAGCCTGGGGCGCAATCTGGGTCATTTCAGTGGCCCAGGTATCCGGGTTGAGGTCAAACAATTGGACTTCGAATCGCAGCAGTTCCGATGTCGTTGGGCTCAGTATCGCTGCAACAGGAACGTCCAGCCTTGGGGCCCGAGCGTCTACGAGTGCCGAGTGCCGCCCGGCTGGCGAGCCGGGCTTGTCGTTGTCGGAGCTAGTAGCTTTGAGAGCCCGAGGTGGGCGGGGTAGTGCCGGGGTCCGCGAGCGAGCCAAGCGCATAGCGTTGACGGGAAGCGCCACGAGCTTGCCCGGGTGGCGGCGGGCTTCGCCGAGCAAACCTCCGAGCTGCCACCATCTACGATTCCGCATCGACGCCAGTTTCCAGTCTGAGACTCGCTTCTGATATTCCAGCTTGTCGGCTCGCTTGGCCAGCGAATCGGACTTTCTGCGAAGCACGATGTTCTCTCGGGCGACGCGATCGGCCCGCTGGTTGGCCGTCTGAAGTTCTTTTGAAACGGATTCGACCATCTTGTCCGCGAGGTCAGCTCGTCGAATTGCGGCCTGCGTCTCTGACTTCAGCTGTTGGGCTTCCAACTTGGATTCTTGCCAGGCCGCCTTGACCTTGTCGTGGCGTGTCTCCCATGTCGCGACAGCGTTTGTGAGGTCGGCAGCTGACTTCTTGAGATCGCCTTCCAATCGGTTGGCGCGGATCCGGGTCGCAGCCAACTCCTCCTGGATAGCTCTCACCGTCAGGAACGCCTGGTCGATGAGGATGTCGTTGGTGTCCGAAAGGGTATCCGCTCCAAGTTCGCCGACGATCCGGAAGTAACGATCCGTAATTCCAGCTTCGACGACTCCAAATCGCGCGGAGATCAGGGCAAGAACATCATTCGGGAAAAAGGTTTGTTTATGGTCATGGTGGTGAAGAACCCCGAAAGGGGTGGTGATGACGATCCTTCCTCCGGGTTTGAGAACGCGGCCAGCCTCATCAAGTACTCGTCCTGGAACGGCAAGATGCTCGATCACTTCGCCCAGCAGAACGGTATCGAAACTGTCGTCTTCAAACGGCAGCTCAGACCCTTCAGCCACCATAAATCTGACGCGCTGCTGGGTACCTTCAGCCTCTTTGGCCAGGTCTGCAGTCGCGTATCGATACGATCTGGCTGGATATCGACGCCAGTAACGGTGAAACCTTCGCGACCCAACAGAATGGCTGCGATGCCTTGGCTCGTGCCGATATCGAGCACTTTGTCGCCGATGGCGCTGGAACACATCCAGTTGATTCGTCGACGGGCCCGATCCTGGGCTGGCTCTGCCCAAATCTCGCCCCGATAGACCTCGGAAATTCTGTCGTCATTCATTGTCGCAGACCTCTTCGTTGCGCGTTCTCAGCTTGGATTGGCAGCCTCGTTGTCGTCGGCGGTTCCCGGTCTTGTCGGAAGACCGGTAACCGGAGAAGTTCGTCGGGCAACAGTATGTCACAAGGACCTGCGCAGCTGCTTGAGTCGCCAGCGTTCACCGACAAACTATTTGGACGCTGCCTTCTGATATAACTCAACGACCTCTTCGGCCGGACCAATCTCTTTGACCCGACCATGCTCCAGCCAAAGGGCCCGGTCACAGAACTGTGCGACACTGGCCAAACTGTGCGAGACGAACACGATGGTCCCTGATCGGTCCAACAGATCGCGCATGGCTTGCATGCTTTTGCCTCGGAACGACTCGTCGCCCACGGACAGGATTTCATCGAGGAGCAGAATCTCGGGTTCGAGCGCCATCCCCACTGAGAATGCCAGCCGCGAAAACATCCCGGTAGAGTACGTCTTTACGGGGCGTTCAATCGCTTCCTCAAGGCCGGCGTATGCGACAATGTCATCAAAGCGACTCTCGATGTCTGCTTTCCGCATCCCGCCCGCGAGACCTCCGAGATATACATTCCTCCGACCGGACAGCTCGGGATTGAATCCCACCCCTAACTGGAGAAGCGTTGAGGTTGTGCCGTTTGTCACGGCCTTGCCGTCATCGGGTCTCAAGGTGCCTGCCAGTACACGCAAGAGCGTGCTCTTTCCTGCGCCATTACGGCCGATAACACCGAATGCTTCGCCAGGTGTCACGGAGAAAGAGACGTCAGTAAGTGCGTTGACTTCGGTGGTCTCGCGGTGCCTGAGTCGGGCCAGGCTTCTCCTGACTGTGGGCTTGCGGTCAACGTAGGGGCGGAAGCGGACGCTGACGTTCTCCACAAGAATGGCAGGACGAGT